>NZ_QVMK01000043.1 GCF_010500995.1 Bacteroides sp. 224
GTGTTTATTTGTTAACTGATTGATTGTCAACCATAAAGATAATAAATAAAACGGAGATTACCCATTCTTTTTAAACTTTTCTTATCCCGAACTCAGGTTCTCAGTATTTAACACAAAGGAATGGAAGCCGATTGCCTGGAGTAAAGTTAAACAAGAACGGGCGATATTTGAGAATATGCAAGTCGGAATAATCTATTTACCAGTTTACTATATAGAAAGTGACCAAGTGTCGTCGCGCTTTCCTTTTTTATTAGGATTTGATGGAAAAAAGACTTTTTTTGAACCGGACTTAAACAACCGGATATCAATGCGTTTTGTTCGCAAATATCCTATATCAACGACTAAATTAAATTGGAATAAATTTTCCAAAGACTATCGTTTTGAAGCATCCCAATTTCCTGATTTCAGAGATATAGACATCATCTATTCTTCGACTAAAGTTAATCCGACTTTAGGATATACCACAATAAATATTCCAGATAAAAATAAAAAATACAGATACTGGAGAATTATTAGTGATAGCCGGATTGCTGCTATAGGAGAGATTGAATTTTTCAATAAGGAGGGAAATAAACTCACAGGAAATTTGATTAAAGGAAATGGTGAAAATGAAAGTATTAAAAATGCGTTTGATAATGATGTTCTGACATTTGCCAAAGGAGAAGTATGGTATGGATTGGATTTGGGAGATTCAGTGGAAATTGACCGGATGAGATATATCCCAAGAACCGATGCCAACAATATTTTCCCGGGACATACCTATGAACTTCTCTACTACGATAATGGCTGGGTTTCGGTTGAAGTCCAAGAAGCAACCAATGAGTGTATTCATTTTCATAATGTGCCTTCAAATGCAGTATATTGGCTAAGAAATCTAACTGAAGGAGTTGAAGAACGGGTCTTTATTTATCGCAGAGAAAATATTATCTGGTATTAATAAACTGACTTTCAAACAATGGACATTCTTCTAATAAAAAGTATAGCATAGGGAAAATGACATGATTTATCAGATGTTTTGTTTTGATTTGTTTCATTAGGTTTCAGCATATTAGTATTTTATGTAGTTGGAGGTACAACGTTAAAACCACTCTAAACAATTAATTTTGTAATATAGAGATTGCAATATTGAAAAAAATAAGCCCTATCTTTGCGCCCGAAATTTAAGTGGTCATGAAATTCTTTTTCAAATATAGCATTCTGGTATTCTTACTTATCTGCCTCCATGTGGAGGCAGCAGAAACATGGAACATGCACGTAAACGAGCACTCTACCACTTGCGAACAACAGTTCATAGCCTACCAGGCACAAACCACCCGGCAAGCTATCAATAACTTCTATAACCACTGTCCGAACATGTCCTGCGACCTTGCTCATAATACATCGCAAGATGTTCCGAGTGCTAAATATGTTCTACGTGCAACCAACACATTTGGAAAGTCGAACTCGGAGCAAGATTCATTTAGAAAAAAACGCTCTGGCATATCCATTATTTACTCCTCAGATCCAAACTCTTATTATGTATTCGGACTGAGGAAAATAGTCGTTTAGCCTTTTCTCCCTAAACATTTTAGGCATTATTACATTAGTAGTTTATACAACTCTACATAAGAAATTGTATAGCTCTTTGTTTTTGCTAATAATATCATAAACAGTCATACTCAAATTATGAACTTTACACTTCTGGTCGTCTCTCTCCTGACGGCTATTACACTTGTTGCAGCGGCTATTATTATAGCCAAACTTATTTCTCCCCGCTCCTACAATCCACAAAAGATGGAGGCATACGAGTGCGGTATACCTACCAGAGGTAAAAGCTGGATGCAATTTCGCGTGGGTTATTACCTGTTTGCCATCTTATTTTTGATGTTCGATGTGGAAACCGTATTCCTCTTTCCGTGGGCAGTAATTGCCGGAGAGCTGGGAACTGCCGGCCTCATCAGTATTGCATTTTTCTTCATCATTCTTATTCTGGGCTTGGCTTATGCCTGGAGGAAAGGAGCATTGGAATGGAAGTAAAGAAACCCAAAATAAAATCAATTCCATATAAGGAATTCAAAGACAATGAATCATTGGAAGCAATGGTTCGCGAACTTAATGCAGGTGGAACAAACGTATTTGTGGGCGTTCTTGATGACGTCATCAACTGGGGACGCAGCAATTCGCTTTGGCCACTCACATTTGCAACAAGCTGTTGCGGTATCGAGTTCATGTCGTTGGGTGCCGCTCGTTATGATATGGCCAGGTTTGGGTTCGAAGTAGCCCGTGCCAGTCCGCGCCAGGCAGATATGATTATGGTTTGCGGTACCATTACCCATAAAATGGCGCCGGTATTAAAACGTCTTTATGATCAGATGGCAGACCCCAAATATGTGGTGGCAGTAGGCGGTTGCGCAGTGAGTGGCGGTCCGTTTAAAAAGTCTTATCATGTGGTAAATGGAGTCGACGAAATTCTCCCCGTAGATGTGTACATTCCCGGGTGTCCTCCCCGACCGGAAGCATTTTTATATGGCATGATGCAATTACAAAGGAAAGTAAAAGCAGAGAAATTCTTTGGAGGCGTAAACAGAAAACAGAAAAAGCATGAGTGATATTATCGAGATAATGCCCGAAGAGCTACACGAAAGAATGTGGGAGCTACGCAAAGATAAACAAATGGACTTCCTCGAAAGTCTCACCGGAATGGATTGGGGAGATTCTTTGGGAGTAATTTATCATTTGGAATCATCCGTAACCGGAGAAAGAATGGTTGTAAAAACATCTACCACAGATAGAGAAAGCCCCGAACTTCCCTCTGTTTGTGATATCTGGAAAGCAGCGGAACTGAATGAACGGGAAGTATATGATTTCTTTGGTATTCTATTTATTAACCATCCCGACCTTCGCAGATTATATCTTCGTAATGACTGGGTGGGCTATCCATTTCGGAAAGATGACAATCCGTTGGATGAGCGCAACCCACTGAGAATGTCTAATGAAATAACGCTGGATACTACTCAGGAATTAGAATTAAATCCTGACGGTACCATCAAAGACATAGAAAATGTAATCTTCGACGACCGCGAATACGTTGTAAACATTGGGCCTCAACACCCTGCAACTCATGGTGTACTTCGCTTCCGGGTATCTTTGGAAGGAGAAAACATCAAAAAGTTGGATGTAAACTGTGGATACATACACCGGGGAATTGAAAAGATGAGTGAGTCTCTCACCTACCCTCAGATCCTTGCTCTGACCGATCGTTTGGACTACTTAGGAGCTCACCAAAACCGCCATGCTTTATGTATGTGCATTGAAAAGGCAATGGGCGTTGAAGTTTCAGAACGTGTTCAATACATCCGTACTATTATGGACGAGTTGCAGCGTATTGACTCTCACCTCTTATTTTACTCTGCTTTATGTATGGACTTAGGAGGATTAACTGCTTTCTTCTACGGATTCCGTGACAGGGAGAAAATACTGGATATTTTTGAGGAAACCTGTGGTGGAAGACTTATCATGAACTACAATACCATTGGTGGGGTTCAGGCCGATATTCATCCGGATTTCGTTCGCCGTGTTAAAGAATTCATTCCTTACATGCGTGGCATCATTCATGAATATCATGATATTTTCACCGGTAACATCATTGCTCAACAACGTATGAAAGGCGTGGGAGCCCTTACACGCGAAGATGCCATCAGCTTTGGAGCTACCGGCGGAACAGGACGCGCATCCGGATGGGCTTGCGATGTAAGAAAGCGTATTCCTTATGCCATGTATGACAAAGTAGATTTTAAAGAAATTATATATACAGAAGGAGATTGCTTTGCCCGATACATGGTGCGTATGGACGAAATTATGGAGTCCATGAACATCATCGAACAACTGATTGACAATATACCCGAAGGGAATTATCAGGAAAAGATGAAACCCATTATACGAGTACCGGAAGGCAATTATTATACAGCCGTAGAAGGTAGTCGCGGAGAATTCGGCGTATATCTGGAAAGCAGAGGAGAAAAAACTCCTTATCGCTTAAAATTCAGAAGCACCGGTTTGCCGTTGGTATCAACCGTAGGCACCATCGCTTTAGGAGGGAAAATTGCCGACCTGATCGCTATTGGAGGTACATTGGATTATGTAGTACCCGACATTGATAGATGAGGCGATTTACAGTCAAATTGTAAATAACAGAGTAATTTAAATCGTAAATAGTAAATATTTAAATCGTAAATATAAAGATGTTCGATTTTAGTGTAGTAACAAGTTGGATACACAATATGCTCACTTCAGTGATGCCCGAAGGATGGGCTACACTCATTGAATGTGTGCTTGTTGGGCTGTGCATCATTTTAATGTATGCCATCTTAGCCATCATTCTTATCTATATGGAGCGCAAAGTCTGTGCTTCCTTCCAATGCCGCTTAGGGCCGATGCGTGTAGGTAAATGGGGAATCTTCCAAGTATTTGCCGACGTTATCAAAATGCTGATCAAGGAAATTATTTCATTAAAGCATTCTGATAAGTTCCTGTATGAGCTGGCTCCTTTTATGGTAATCATTGCCTCAATATTGGCATTCTCCTGTATACCTATAAGTAAAGGACTGGAGGTGATTGACTTTAATGTAGGTATATTCTTCCTGTTGGCTGCCTCTTCCATCGGAGTAGTGGGAATTCTACTGGCCGGTTGGGGTAGTAATAATAAGTTCTCCTTAATTGGAGCCATGAGAAGTGGTGCTCAGATTATCAGCTATGAACTGTCTGCCGGATTATCAATTCTTACCATGGTTGTTTTTATGGGAACCATGCAGCTTTCTGAAATAGTAGAGGGGCAGTCTGCCGGATGGTATATATTCAGGGCACACATCCCTGCGGTTATCGCCTTTATCATTTATCTGATTGCGGGTAATGCGGAGACAAACCGTGGGCCTTTCGACTTGCCCGAAGCGGAAAGTGAACTTACTGCGGGATATCACACCGAATATTCAGGTATGCACTTCGGCTTCTTTTATCTGGCTGAGTACCTGAACTTGTTTATTATCGCGGCTGTAGCTGCTACCATTTTTCTGGGTGGCTGGATGCCTCTGCATATCTCCGGGTTAGATGGCTTCAATGCCATCATGGATTATATCCCCGGATTTATCTGGTTCTTTGGGAAAGCATTCTTTGTAGTATTTCTATTAATGTGGGTAAAGTGGACTTTCCCTCGTTTACGCATTGACCAGATCTTAAAGCTGGAATGGAAATATCTGGTACCCATTAGTATGGTGAATTTAGTAATTATGGTATTAATTGTAGTCTTCGGATTACACTTCTAACGGCAAGGTGCCGCTGCCAAGCTTCCATGCGGATTAAAAGAAAAATGAAGAAGAGAAAAATGGAAAATAAAGATATAAAGTCGGAAACCTCGCAACAGCACGTTGCCTCAGGCTATTTCGGTGGATTAATTCATGGAATCGGTTCCCTGCTTACGGGAATGAAAACCACCATGACTGTTTTCTTCCGTGCCAAGACTACTGAACAATACCCTGAAAATCGTAAAACATTGGTTTTGCCCGAACGCTTTCGCGGCACATTAACCATGCCTCACAATGAGCAAAATGAACATCGTTGCGTTGCATGCGGTTTATGCCAGTTGTCTTGCCCCAATGATACCATTGAAATAATCAGTGAGATGATTGAAACGGAAGAAGGCAAGAAAAAGAAAATACTCAAAACATATCATTATGATTTGGGAGCATGTATGTTTTGCCAGCTATGTGTGAATGCCTGTCCGCACGATGCCATCACGTTCGATCAACAATTTGAGCATGCGGTATTCAACCGGAAAAAGCTATTAATGACATTGAATCATGAAGGAAGTAAAGTAATTGAAAAGAAATAAGATATGGGAGAGACTCTTGAAATAATTGTGTTTCTGATACTGTCTGTATTCATTGCAGTATTCTCAATAATGACAGTTACTACCAAACGTATAGTACGATCGGCTACTTATCTGCTATTTGTACTATTTGCTACTGCCGGGTTCTACTTTTTGCTGGGATATACCTTTCTCGGCTCTGTACAAATCATGGTATATGCCGGAGGTATTGTAGTGCTTTATGTATTCTCCATCCTGTTAACTTCGGGAGAGAACGACTACGCAGAAAAGTTGAAACGAAGCAAATTCCTGGCCGGACTGGGAGCTTCCGTTGCCGGAGCAGCCATTGTATTGTTCATTGTATTAAAACATCAGTTTATAACTACCAAGAACATAGTACCTGTAGAAATTGATATGAAAACCATCGGGCATACCTTGCTCAGTGGCGATAAATACGGTTATGTAATACCTTTTGAAGCAGTAAGTATCCTATTACTGGCTTGTATAGTAGGCGGATTACTCATTGCCCGTAAACGATAAACAAACGATTATGATACAAATAGAATATTTTCTGATAGTTTCGGCCATTATGTTTTTCGCAGGCGTTTACGGCTTCTTTACTCGTCGTAATACATTGGCCATCTTAATTTCCGTTGAGTTGATACTGAATGCAACCGATATAAACTTTGCCGTATTTAACCGTTTTCTATTTCCGGATGGTTTGGAAGGACATTTCTTTGCTTTGTTTTCTATTGCAATTTCGGCAGCAGAAACAGCAGTTGCCATCGCTATAATGATTAATATATACCGGAATATTCGTAGTATACAAGTAAGACATCTGGAAGATTTAAAACACTAAAGACGTATGGAATTTACAATATTGATATTACTCTTTCCGCTTCTCTCATTCCTGGTTCTTGGATTGGGAGGAAAATGGATAAAGCCTGCCATTGCAGGATTGATAGGAAGTATCAGCTTAGGTTTAGTTACTATATTAAGCTACATCACTGCCTGGCAATATTTTACCATGCCTCGTTTGGCAGATGGTACATTTACTAAACTGATGCCTTACAATGAAGTCTGGTTAAAATTCACTGATACCTTGCATTTCGATTTAGGAATCTTGCTTGATCCTATCTCGGTAATGATGCTGATTGTTATTTCCACTGTATCCTTCATGGTACATATCTACTCATTGGGATATATGAAAGGTGAACGTGGTTTTCAGCGTTATTATGCTTATTTGAGTCTTTTCACTATGTCGATGTTAGGGCTGGTGGTAGCAACCAATATTTTCCAGATGTATTTGTTTTGGGAATTAGTAGGGGTTAGCTCTTATTTGCTTATTGGTTTTTATTATACGAAACCTGCTGCGGTAGCGGCTTCCAAGAAAGCTTTTATTGTGACCCGTTTTGCAGACTTAGGCTTCCTGATAGGTATCCTGATTTATGGTTATTACCTGGGCACATTCAGTTTCTCGACCGAAGCCATGACTTTAACAGGAAGTGCCATCGCAATGCTACCTTTATCTCTGGGATTAATGTTTATAGGAGGTGCGGGTAAAAGTGCCATGTTCCCATTACATATATGGTTGCCCGATGCTATGGAAGGCCCTACTCCGGTCAGTGCACTTATCCATGCAGCTACCATGGTGGTTGCGGGTGTATATTTGGTTGCCCGTTTATTCCCATTGTTTATAGACTATGCCCCCAATATACTTGAGATTATAGGGTGGGTAGGTGCATTCACTGCCTTTTTTGCAGCAACCATTGCTTGTGTGCAGACCGACATTAAACGAGTTCTGGCCTTTTCTACTATCTCGCAGATAGGGTTTATGATGGTTTCGCTGGGAGTATGTACAAGTAACGATCCGCACTCAGGAGGATTAGGATACATGGCTTCTATGTTCCATCTATTTACACATGCCATGTTCAAGGCACTGTTATTTTTAGGTGCAGGAAGCATCATTCATGCCGTTCATAGCAATGAAATGAGTGATATGGGTAGCCTCCGCAAATACATGCCATTTACACATTATACTTTCCTGATTGCTTGTTTGGCTATTGCAGGTATTCCTATCTTCTCGGGATTCTTCTCTAAAGATGAAATTCTGGTAGCCTGTTTCTCTTACAGTCCGGTAATGGGTTGGGTAATGACAGGGATTGCGGCTATGACTGCTTTCTATATGTTCCGTTTATATTATAATATTTTCTGGGGCAAAGAGAATAAAGAGGCTTACGCGAAACATACGCCGCATGAGAGTCCTTTAACAATGACACTTCCTCTTGTATTCCTGGCGTTGGTTACTTGTGTAGCCGGATTTATTCCATTCGGAGAGTTTATAAGCAGTAACGGCCAGGCGTATTCTATTCATTTAGATAAACAAGTAGCGATTACAAGTGTAGCTATAGCCGTTCTTGCTATTGGGTTGGCAACCTGGATGTATATTCGTCCTACCCAACCTGTAGCCGATATGTTAGAGAAACGCTTCTCCGGCTTACACAGAGCAGCTTTCAGAAGATTCTATATAGATGAGATTTACCAATTCATTACACATAAAATCATATTCGGATGTATCTCCCGCCCTATTGCCTGGTTCGACCGCCATGTGATAGATGGATTCTTCAATTTCCTTGCCTGGGGCACACAAGGTGTTAGTCAAGGTATAAAAGGGTTCCAAAGCGGAAGAATACAGCAGTATGCTATTGTATTTTTATGTGGTGCGTTGGCATTGGTGATATTATTATTAGTAGTTAGAATTTAGTAGTCAGTAGATAGAAAATATGAACTTCTTATCCTTATTTATATTCATTCCGTTATTGATGCTCGTTGCACTCTGGGTATCAAAAGGCATCAATGCCATTCGTGGAGTAATGGTAGCCGGAAGCAGTGCCCTGATGATCTTAGCCATTGCACTAACTGTTCTTTATTTAGGAGAACGCTCATCCGAAAATACAGCCGAGATGCTGTTCACTGCTAAAATGCTATGGTATGCTCCTCTAAACATCTATTACTCTGTAGGTGTAGACGGGATCTCGGTTGCCATGTTATTATTATCTGCCATCATTGTGTTTACAGGCACATTCGCCTCCTGGCAAATGAAAGAGCAACCCAAAGAATATTTCTTGTGGTACACATTATTAAGTATCGGGGTATTTGGCTTTTTTATCAGTGTTGATCTGTTTACCATGTTTATGTTCTACGAAATAGCACTTATACCCATGTACTTGTTAATTGGTGTTTGGGGAAGCGGACGAAAAGAATACGCAGCCATGAAACTTACCCTCATGTTAATGGGAGGCTCTGCTTTCCTATTGATAGGCATACTGGGTATATATTATGGAAGTGGTGCTACTACTATGAACATTTTGGAAATTGCTCAGTTGCATACGATGTCTTTCAGCCAGCAATGTATTTGGTTCCCGTTGATCTTTATCGGTTTTGGTGTATTGGGCGCTTTATTTCCATTCCACACATGGAGTCCCGATGGTCATGCTTCTGCTCCAACAGCCGTATCCATGCTCCATGCCGGTGTATTGATGAAGTTGGGAGGCTACGGTTGTTTCCGTATTGCCATTTATCTGATGCCCGAAGCAGCCAATGAATTAAGTTGGATTTTCTTAATACTTACCGGAATCAGTGTTGTATACGGTGCATTTAGTGCATGTGTACAAACAGATTTGAAATATATCAATGCCTATTCTTCTGTAAGTCACTGTGGTTTGGTTCTTTTTGCCATCTTGATGCTGAATCAAACAGCAACTACCGGAGCAGTACTCCAGATGCTAAGTCACGGACTTATGACGGCTCTTTTCTTTGCCCTCATCGGTATGATTTACGGACGTACCCATACACGGGATATCCGGGAGCTGAGTGGCCTAATGAAAATTATGCCTTTCCTGAGCGTTTGTTATGTGATAGCGGGATTAGCGAATCTGGGATTACCCGGATTAAGCGGATTCGTTGCAGAGATGACTATTTTTGTAGGCTCTTTCCAACACACAGACGTGTTTCACCGCACACTCACTATCATTGCTACCACTTCTATCGTAATCACTGCCGTATATATTCTTCGCTTAGTAGGAAAGATTTTATACGGTACCCCTACCAATCAGGAACACCTGAAACTAACAGATGCCACTTGGGACGAACGCTTTACAGTGATCTGTCTGATTGCCTGTGTAGCCGGATTAGGGTTAGCCCCTCTTTGGATCAGTAATATGATTAGTGAAAGCGTATTACCCATGGTTTCTCATTTTATTAAATAACATGAGTAACTTCAATCGTAAATAGTAAATCGTTAAATCGTAAATACAGAATATCTCCATGGATTATTCACAGTTTCTTATAATGAAAGAAGAGCTATCGCTGATAGTTGTTATCTTTATTCTTTTTGTGGCCGACTTATTTATGAGCCCAGATGCCCATAAGAAAGATGGTAAAGCCAAACTTAACACCATATTTCCGGTTTTACTGATGGCTGTACACACAGCCATAAACTTTGTTCCCGGCGAGGCTGCCGAGGCTTTCGGTGGTATGTATCATTACATTCCCATGATGAGCATATTAAAGAATATATTAAATGTAGGAACGCTCGTTGTCTTTTTAATGGCACATCGCTGGCTGGCTCGCGAAGATACTAAGTTCAAACAAGGAGAGTTTTATATACTCACTCTATGTACCTTGTTAGGAATGTACCTGATGACCTCCGCCGGTCATTTCCTATTATTCTTTATCGGACTTGAAACCGCTTCCATTCCTTTAGCTGCTATGGTAGCTTTCAATAAATATCGTCATCATTCGGCCGAAGCCGGTGCTAAATATATACTAATGGCCTTGTTTTCCAGTGGTATATTATTATATGGACTTTCCTTCCTTTACGGCACTACCGGAACACTTTATTTTGATGATATTGCTGCCCAACTGACGGGAAGTTCTCTGCAGGTTCTGGCATTGGTTCTTTTCTTTGCCGGAATGGCTTTCAAATTATCCCTTGTTCCATTCCACCTGTGGACTGCGGATGTATACGAAGGTTCGCCAACAGTTGTGACGAGTTATCTAAGCACCATTTCCAAAGGAGCTGCTGCCTTTTCTCTGTTGATTATCTTGTTTAAGGTATTTGCTCCTATGATTGAACAATGGCAAACCATTCTTTTTTGGATTACTATTATTACCATTACTTTAGGAAACCTGTTTGCAATTCGTCAGCAAAACCTGAAACGCTTCATGGCATTCTCTTCTGTTTCGCAAGCAGGGTATGTTATGCTGGGTATTATTGGTGGAAACGTTATGGGTACATCCGCACTTATTTACTATATCCTTGTTTATGCAGCAGCCACTCTGGCAGTATTCTTAGTGATTGCCGTTATCGAGGAAGAAAGCGGTAAAGTAAACCTGAATGATTACAACGGCTTGTACCGAACCAATCCGAAATTATCTTTCCTGATGACTCTTTCGCTATTCTCATTGGCAGGGATTCCTCCTTTTGCGGGATTCTTCAGTAAGTTTTTCATTTTTATGGCTGCATTCGAAGCCGGATTTCATTTGCTTGTATTCATCGCTTTGGTAAATACGGTAATTTCTCTTTATTATTACTTGCTGATTGTTAAGGCAATGTATATCAATAAGAGTGAAACTCCGGTTTTATCTTTCAGAAGCGATAATTATAGTCGGGCAGGGTTGGCCATCTGTATGATAGGAGTTATACTACTTGGGCTGGCAGGGTTTGTATTTCAGGCAATAGATAACTATAGCTTTGGGATATAACAAACTGATTATCAAAGATTTAAAAACACAATTCAAGAGTACACCTAATGGTTGCAAAGGTATATACCTAATGGTCGCTTAAGTGTACACCTAATGGTTGCAAAAGTATATACTTAAGCACCCTTTAGGTATACACCTAAATACCCTAAAGGTATACACTTAAGCACCCTGAAGGTGCACATTTAAGTGCCCTATAGTAATATACCCTTAGATGATTAAAGTATATGCTTTTGCAAATCTGTTTTTTAAGAATATATTCCCTAAAGGTTCGCCTTTAGGAAATATGTCAATAAGAACTTCCAGTTTTCCTGTACAATAATACGTCCTCTTTCTTCTGTTAATCCTTCACTATTATAGCAGGCATCCGGAAGCATGCCTTGATCTTGCAGATAACATGTTATTCTTGCCGGAATGAATCCTGGTTTAACAAAGAAATTTATGGCTTCTCTATCTGCTACTTCCTGATCATAAAAAGGATTATCAACATCTTTAATACATGCTATTCCCTTATTAAATACTGCAAATCCTATTTCGGGATCAGCCGCCATATAAAAAGGACCAATGGCGTCTTCAGAAAGATATATTCCCCAGCGATCTTCCTCTTCCAGATTTTCCTCCAGGAACTTCATAACATCAGCACGCGTTTCAAAGTAAACGATCCGCTTCCCATTTGTAATTTTCAGAAAGAGTTCATATTTTCTTATACACTCAGCTGTTTCTCTTTGAATAATATCTTCTGTAAGCAAATCATCTTCCGAGTAATCGCCTAAAATGCTGAAATCATAACTTCCCAACAAATTCCATTCATTATTATAAAAAGCTAAAAAAGTATCAATAACAGTAAATCCGGGAGCAAGTTGGGGCAAATAAGTAAATGAACTTTTGGCTATACGTAGTTTTTCTTTCGAACCTTGATCTATTACATATACAAACTCATTATCTTCGTCTATAACCAAATAGTAAGAATAACCCCGATTTTTAACTTTAACAAATGCTTCATAATTAGGGTGATCTTCTTTAAAAATCAGACTGAGCCATACAGGAGAGTCTATGGCAAGCAGATTATTCTTATTCAAAAAGCTTTGTTCTACTCGCAAGCCTTCGCTTTCATCCGGTTCATCATCAATATCAAAACCGAAAATGTCATCATCTAATTTTTCTGCAAGTACCTCTTGGTTGAAAGTATTCAAATAGCAGGAATAATGAAACCAGTCCAACAAAGTTTTATATTCTTCGAAGGTATCATATTTTGTTTCGTTAGAAAAAAGCTGCTGCATCTTCTCATTTTCCGGAGCATGCTCGTACTCTCCATCCAGATAATTATAAATTTCGGCTGCGGCAGCCACAATCAAATCATCTTCAGGGTTCACTAAATTCTCTGCATTTATTTGTTGAAGATGATACCATATAATAAACCTGACATCCTCTACGTTTATCTCGTCATCAAAATAATTATTTCCATTTACGTTAAATGGCAAAAATTTTCCATCTCTCTTATTACATTCGGCGGTAAAAGAGCGCCAAATACCTGTTTGAGAAATAACATCTTCAAACCAAGCTGCTAAACAACAGCTTAAACGAATTAAATTATCTGAAGACAAATTATAATTGGTATCCAGTTGCGGATGGATTAACAAAGTATCATAAATCACATTGGCTACTTTGGTATAATAGGTGTCTACAGATCCGATGACTTTATACGGATGGTATTTAAGCCACTCAATTGGGTAAATTTTAGTTTTCTTCATTGTAATATAGGCTTTAGCTACTTAATGCTTCTTATTATAAAAAAATGAACGGAGAACAAATTTACAATAATTCATCTCACATTCGAACGATTTTCAAAGAAAATTCAACTAAAATAAAGGAAATATAGAATAATCCCTCTGGAAAAGATAGAAACAAATAAAAAACATTCAGTAAACTTGTAAAATGAAATTGATTGGATTATTTGGGTTATATCTATGTTTGTTACTACTCAATAAAAAAACCACTCAATAATTAAATTGAATGGTTTTCGTTTTTATGATCACTTGTTTGCGGAAGCTGGGGGATTCGAACCCCCGGAACAGTTACCCGTTCGGCAGTTTAGCAAACTGCTGGTTTCAGCCACTCACCCAAACTTCCTTTGAGTACACTCACTCTCGAATGCGGATGCAAATATAGAGCGAACTTTTGAACTACGCAAATCTTTAAAGAAGATTTTTTCAATAAACATATATACTTATACGTCCTTTACAACTAAACTGAACACAGAGATGCAAAGACACAGAGTTTTATCTTTGCGCCTTTGTGCCTCTATGCTCTATAATTATTTTTATTCGACTCGCTTCTAAACGGATTTTATCATGTACATTTGCATCCTAAATTTTGATTCACTAACCAATCTCTTAATATGGAGTGGCTAAATAGTTTATTTATAGAGCATTCGGCGCTACAGGCAATCGTTGTATTATCTTTGATTTGCGGCGTTGGACTTGTTTTTGGGAAAATCCATGTGTTTGGAATCTCCCTTGGGGTAACTTTTGTTTTCTTTGCCGGCATCATTGTCGGGCATTTTGGCATAACGATAGACCCACAGATGCTGCATTTCGTCGAGAACTTCGGGTTAGTAATCTTTGTATATGCCCTTGGATTGCAGGTGGGGCCGGGTTTTTTTAGCTCTTTCCGCAAAGAAGGAGTTACGCTCAACAGCCTTGCCATTGCCGTGGTGTTAACGGGAACCATGCTTACTATAGCCGGCAGTTACCTTACCAACATCTCCCTGCCCGATATGGTAGGGCTTCTCTGCGGAGCCACCACCAACACTCCGGCTCTGGGAGCAGCACAGCAAACGCTTGTGCAAATGGGTGTAAGCGAGGGCAAACCGGCTTTGGCTTGTGCCGTGACCTATCCGTTGGGGGTGTTGGGAGTTATTCTGGCAGTCATCATAATCCGTAAATTCTTTGTGAGAAACAAGGATTTGATGATTAAGAAGAAAGACGAAATCAACAAGCCCTATATTGGAGCCTTTCAGGCACACAACCCGGCTATCTTTAATAAGAGCATAAAGGATGTTGCTTCATTCAGTCACTTCAAATTTATAATCTCGCGACTGTGGAGAGATGGTAAAGTATCTATTCCCACCTCCGATACCATTATTAAAGAAGGAGACAGGCTGCTTATCATCACCTCCGAAAAGCACGTAAAGAACCTGACCGTTTTACTTGGCGAACAAGAAGACATCGATTGGAATAAAGAAGATATAGACTGGAATGCCATAGACAGCCAGTTAGTATCTCGCCGCATTGTTATTACACGCCACGAACTAAATGGAAAGAAACTCGGAGCACTGCGTTTGCGCAACGCCTATGGAATCAACATCAGCCGGGTTTACCGCTCCGGAGTAGAGCTATTGGCTACTCCGGAACTAACGCTTCAGTTTGGAGACAGGCTAACCGTGGTTGGAGAAAAGGCCGCTATCGAGAACGTTGAGAAGGTGCTTGGCAATGTTGTCGTAAACTTAGAAGAGCCCAATCTGGTGGCTGTATTCATCGGTATGGTTCTGGGGTTGGCTATTGGTGCAATACCTTTGTCTTTTCCGGGCATTAGTGCTCCCGTGAAATTAGGTTTGGCAGGTGGACCTATTATAGTGGGTATACTTATTGGTACTTTCGGTCCACGTTTGCACATGATTACCTATACCACCCGAAGCGCCAATTTAATGCTTAGGGCTTTAGGGTTATCCATGTTTCTGGCGTGCCTCGGCCTAAGTACCGGGGGCGATTTCTTCGATACCGTATTCCGCCCGGAAGGGTTATTGTGGGTCAGCATCGGATTCGGTTTAACCATTATACCTATATTAATAGTAGGTATCATAGCTTTAAAAATCATGAAGATAGACTTTGGCAGTGTAGCAGGAATGATTTGTGGAAGCATGGCAAACCCTATGGCACTGAATTATGCCAATGAAACTATTCCCGGAGATAATCCATCAGTAGCCTACGCCACTGTTTATCCGCTAAGTATGTTCTTGCGAGTAATTATAGCACAGGTGGTACTGATGTTTTTGTTATAAAAGTAAAGCCTCTTCATCCCCCGAAAGGGTAAAGAGGCTTTATTATTTATTCTAAGTTCGTTTATCAATTAAACCAACGCACATAGCAGAAGTCCTGACGGTGCGGTAGATCCGAATTTTTAGGGAACATACGGTAAGCTACTTTAAAGCTACCGGCATTTGACAAGCTGTGTTTTACCTGGAAGGTATACAAATCGCCTTCCTTCTTCACCACTTCAAAAGGTTCAACCGAATATACGTGTTGCTTGCCTTCCGCATTGGTATAGGTAGTAACAAGTTCGATACCAATAGCATCGTTCAGTCCTTTTTCGTCTATTACATACGTAATGGTGTATTCTTTACCGCTTTCGATAGAGCCATTAATGAGTTCTTCTGTTTTCTCGAAAGAAACTACTTCGATAGAATCCCATTTCGCTACTACCTCTTCTTTCCATGCTGCTATTTCCTTTGCTTTTGCATTGTCATTGGCAGACAATAGAGCGAAACGTTTAGCCAGTTTGGTATAGAATTTACTGTAATAGTCGTCCAACTGACGTTTCATGGTATAGTGAGGGGCAATCTGCGCAATTGAGTTTTTAACATACTGCACCCATTCTTGCGAATACTCTTTTCCTTCGCGTTTGTAGTACAAAGGCAGGATTTCTGTTTCAAGAAGGCTGTATATTGTTGCAGCATCCAACTGATCTTGATATTCCTGATTCTGATAAGTACGTTTTTCGGTTAATGCCCATCCGGCTTTCTCGCGATAGCCTTCCAACCACCATCCGTCAAGTACGGAGAAGTTGAGCACGCCATTCATCAGCGCCTTTTCGCCCGATGTACCCGAAGCTTCCAAAGGACGAGTCGGAGTATTCAGCCAAATATCTACCCCACTCACCAAGCGACGTGCCAATTGCATATCATAATTCTCTAAGAAGATTATCTTACCCAAGAACTCCGGACGATGGGATATTTCTACGATTCTCTTAATCAATCCTTGACCGGCTCCATCGTGCGGATGTGCCTTTCCGGTAAACAGGAATTGCACCGGATAATCGGGGTTGTTTACAATCTTAGCCAAACGATCGAGGTCGGTAAACAGCAAGTGTGCGCGTTTGTAAGTAGCAAAACGTCGTCCAAAACCTATCAACAAGGCATTCGGATTTATTTTATCCATCAATGAAACAATGCGCGAAGGGTCGCCTTGGTTCTTCAGCCATGAATCGCGGAACTGCTTACGGATGTAATCAATCAGTTTCAGTTTCATGGTTTGACGGGTCTTCCAGATTACTTCATCGGGCACACCATAGATGGCTTCCCATATCTTGGGGTTCGACTGATCGTTCATGAATTTAGCATCGAAATACTTCGCATAAAGTTCTTTCCATTCCGTTGCGCTCCAAGTAGGGAAGTGCACTCCGTTGGTAACATAGCCCACGTGGCTTTCTTCCGGGAAATAACCTTTCCAGATGCTCGAGAACATTTCTTGCGATACTTTACCATGCAGCCAGCTCACACCGTTTACTTCCTGAGCCGTGTTGCAGGCAAATGTAGACATACAGAAGCGTTCGCCTTTATCTTCCGGATTGCTACGGCCGAGTCCCATCAAGTCGTCCCAGCTAATGCCCATCTGAGTGGGGTATCCGCTCATGTACTTACCGAATAAGGATTCATCGAAATAATCGTGTCCTGCCGGTACCGGAGTATGCACTGTGTAAAGAGAAGAAGCACGTACTAACTCTATAGCCTGATCGAAGTTTAAGCCTCCGGCTACATAATCGCAAATACGTTGCACATTGATTAATGCGGCATGGCCTTCGTTGCAATGATAAACATCTTTCGTGATGCCTAAAGCTTTCAGGGTAAGAATACCACCGATACCTAACAGTATTTCTTGCTTCAAACGATTTTCCCAATCGCCTCCATAAAGTTGGTGGGTAATGGGGCGATCGTATTCGCTATTCATTTCATTATCTGTATCGAGCAGATACAAGGAAACGCGACCTACATTTACTTTCCACACATAAGCACGAACAAAGTAATTCAAGTAAGGTACATCTACAATGAGTTGTTGTCCGTCTTCACCAAATACTTTCTCAATAGGTAATTGTCCAAAGTTTTGTGCTTCGTAATTAGCTATTTGCTGTCCGTCCATTGCCAACGACTGAGTGAAGTAGCCGTAGCGATACAAGAATCCGATGGCGCAAAGATTGACATTACTGTCTGACGCTTCTTTTAAATAGTCGCCGGCCAATACGCCTAAACCACCGGAATATATTTTCAACACGCTCGACAAGCCGTACTCCATACTGAAGTATGCCACCGAAGGGCGTTGGGCATCGGGTTTCACATCCATATAAGCTCTGAACTGAGCATACACTTCGTTCATTCTTTTCAAGATAGCTTTATCTTTAGAAAGAGCTTCCAATTTTTCATAGCTCATGCTTTCAAGAAGAAACACAGGATTGTGTCCGGTTTCTTTCCAGAGCTCGGGATCAAGGTCTCTGAACAACTCTGTGGCTTCATAGTTCCATGACCACCAAATGTTGCGAGAGATTTCAGCTAACTTCTCTAACTCTGCCGGAAGAGTAGACTTTACTGTTACTTCCTTCCAGTTCGGAGCGTTTACATTACTTACTTTAACCTTCATAACTAACCAGTTTACTTAATTAATAGCTAATCTAATACCTAATTTGATTGACGCTTTTCTGCATTACGCAATGCAATGTCATAAGCTTCATAATAATATTGAATGAAGTGCTTCCACAAAGCCTGTTCGGCTATTGCCACTGCACCTTTTCTTATTTCTTTGACTTCTGTTTCCGTTTTCAAGGAAAAGAAGGAGATGGTTTCTTTTATAGCATCGGCCACCTCCGAATAGTTGTGGTCCGAGCGATGAAGCACCTCTACCCCACTGTTTATTCCATGCTGATTATGCAGGCTTTTAACCCATAGTCCGAAGCCTGCCAAGTCGGTAGTGATGGTGGGCACACGGAAAGCCACACTCTCAAGCGGAGTGTATCCCCAGGGTTCGTAGTAAGAGGGGTATACGCTGAGGTCTTGCCCTAATATCAAGTCGTAGTATTCTTTATTCATAATTCCGTCTTTGCCATCCAGATAGCAAGGCACGAAGATTACTTTCACTTTGCTGTTGGCACTGTTCGTCATTCCCAAATGCTTTAGCATAGAGAGCACCCTGTCTTCGTTCATGTTATGCAGCCAGTGTGTTATAAAAGGAACATCGAGGGGAGTTGTGAATTTCTCTTTACTCTTCAGGCGAGTTTTCAGGTCTTCGCGCGCTTCGGAAACCCATGCCGGAACATTAATAAAAGCCAATACGTTCTTCTTTAAATTCTTATCGTGTTCTAAACGACTCAAAGATTCTAAAAACACATCGATTCCTTTATTCTTATATTCATAGCGTCCGCTTGTGCCTATGATCAATGTATCGTTATCCAAATCGGTTCCCAACAGATTGTTGGCTACATTAAGCAGGGCAGCGCGAGCTCTTTTTCTTTTCCCGGTAAAGGTGGCTCCTTTGGGCACGAAATCGTCTTCGAAACCATTCATCAGCACTACGTCTGCTTCTTTATCCAGCAGTTCTTTGCACTCTGTGTTGGTGATTTCGCTTACTGTGGTAAAACAATCTACGTAATGAGCTGTTTGCTTTTCAATAGAGTGTTTGGATTGCATATTTAGTTCTACCGCCATCTGATCTCCGTTGTAGGCAAACAAATAGTCGTACAACGGCTTATTGTTTCCGGCAATGGAGCGACCGATAGAGGTGGCATGGGTGGTAAATATGGAAGCTATTTCCGGCACGTTAACTTGCAGATAAAGAGCTGTCAGCCCGGTCATCCATTCATTTGCCTGAAATATTACTTTATCATTCCTCGATAAATTATAGAGGTAGAAGCTCTTAACTACTTTACCTGCTGCGTAGGCAAACATGGATGCTTCGTCATAATCGCCATAAGCGTGCAAAGAATCTACCTGAAAGTGTTCCCACGCCAGTGTATATATCTTATTTTTTAGTTCATAGAAGGAACGGAAGTCTACCAGAAACACAATTGGGCTTCCCGGAATATTCCAATGCCCTATTCTAACCGATAAACGCGACTTTTCTAAAGCGTGTTGCTTCCAGTCGGCAAATAAATGATCTGATTCTATGAATGATGGATTCTCTTTACCCTGCCAGATATCCGGCCCGATAAAAAACAAACGATCTCTGAAAGTTGTTTGCAACGTTTTCGCCCTTGTAGACAAAACAGTATATATACCTCCTACTTTATTACATACTTCCCAGCTTGCTTCAAAGATGTAATCGGGAGTAATTAACTCTTTAATAATCATATAATGTTTTAAGACTCTTTTAAATTAACCGCAAAAATAAGCATTAATTATTGATTTAGAATGATTTATGGTGAAAATATAAGTAAAAGAGCATGAATTGAGATCAACAACGACCGTAAACCGAAGTCCTCCTTGGGGTCACTTTAATGCTAACTACCGATAAGTAAAAAGCCTCATACAGATCTATTTCCGTATGAGGCTATTATTTAAAACTATTCTTTATTATGCTAAGGCACTACCCATCAAGAAAGTAGCAGCAAGAGCAACGATTGCATAAAGCTCTGGGAATACAGAAATAATCAATGTATTACCAAACACGTTGTGTCCTTGTGAAATAGCAACAATACCATTGGCACAAATCTGTCCCTGACGATAAGCTGTAACGAAGCCTACAATACCCAAAGCCAATCCTGAACCAAAAATAGCTGCCGACTGAATAGCTGTCATTTCAGGAGTAAGCATTCCGAAAATATTCTGGAACATAAAATAACCGGCAAATCCATACAGTCCTTGTGTTCCCGGAAGTGCAGTTAATACCAGAAAGTTACCAAAAGCACTTGTGTTCTTTTTCAACGCGCCAACAGCCGCATTACCGGCTATAGATACTCCAAAAGCGCTACCAATACCTGAAAAAGCAATCATAATTCCGATACCTAAATAGGCAATAAATAAATTCATGTCCATAATTCTACTATTTTTTACTGTTTATATTATTCACTTACTACTTTTAAAAGGATTATATTCCTTTCCACCGCCTTCATAGCCGGCATTTTTGAAAAATTCCACGAAAGTTAAACGCATCGGGTGTACAATAGCTCCCAACACATTCATAAAGATATTGATTGCGTGACCTATAAGGAATATCAATACAAATACAATAGACCCGGCTATTACATTATCCGGTTTCAATCCGGCTGCCAGGCTATTAAATACACTGGCAAGGATTCCTCCGGATAAACCTAATGCAAAAAGACGCACATACGAGAGGATATCTCCTAAAAGGCCGGTAGCCATATTGTAAGTATCCCAAAAGCCTAAGCCAATATTTACAAAGATATTCTTATCCGGACTGTTATAAAGGAAAATCATTAAAGCTGCTATTCCTAATACAATCAGGTGTACGGTTCCCCCCATTGGCATAACCGAAGGTAATAATACAGCCACAATCACGGAGATAAACAGAATAACCCACCCTAAAGTAGCTACTGCATATTTAAACCCGAATTGAATGGTTTGATTTACCACTTTCAGAATCATACCAAATAAGATTTGGATCACTCCCAATATCAAGGATAACTGGAACATTTGGTTATTATCCAATGCTACTGTTTCCTTTAACCATTGTGCTATCGGCCAATCAAGTTCATAAATGCTATAGCCAAAGAAACCTCCTGTCAGTGCTCCGAATACAATGGTAGAAAAGGATAGTATTTGCACCAAAGACAATATAGGCTTCATTGTTGGCCCAATATTCTTTGTAAACAATCTATAGCCTGTTACCAATAAAAGCAGGAACAGTCCATACCCCATATCTCCTAAACATAGGCCAAAAAAGACCATGAAAAACGGAGCAAAGAATGGAGTTAAGTCCATCTCACCATATTTAGGCAACATATATAGTTTACATATAGGCTCGAACCAGGCAAATAGTCCTTTATTCTTCAGCAAGATAGGCACATCATCATCAGGAGTCGGATTGGTGATCTCATAATAAGCATGATGCTTTTCAAGATAAGCATTCACATCCGCCTCTTTGGTTACAGGCACCCATCCTTGCAGCAACATTAACTTCTCTCCGGTAGTTTTTTCTGTATTGAGCAATACTTTCGAGAACTCTATTTTGCCATGCAATTCTTGAATGGACAGCTTCAATGACGAAGATTCTTGGGCAGCCATATCGTATAAACGGTTTTCGTTCGCTTCAATGGCCTTATTCGTTTTATCCAATAAATCTTTTACTTCGGCCAATGAGTGAGTAGGAACCTTAATATGCTCAGCATCAATGTCTATTTCTTCTCCGATTTTGGTTATCGTGATGAAATATACCTTTGAAGAAATACGAGAGATAACCATCGCATTGTATAACTCTTCCCACTCTTCCAAATAAGAACGTTCCGGACAGATATAGAAGTTGACATTCATCCCTGCCTCATGCAAGTTGCTTATATTCTGAGGTTTAAAGTTTCCCCAAGGCTCCAATGAACTTATATCTTTTAAATATCCTTGCTGTTGTTGTATCAGTTTCGACTTTTCATTTTGAATTTCATCCACTTCATTCAAAATTTGAGTTCTCTTTCCGGAAACAGCTTTAGAATCATCTACTGCTACTTTCCGAGCACTATTTAATGCTGCAAACTGATCTGATACAGCGCCCATTCGAGCCGACAGACGAATATTATCCTGCAATTCCGTATTATCGAATACGCCTTGCTGCTTCTCGGCAACATGTACTACTCCCAAGTCTCGAATATCGTTCAAAAAAGCATGATACTCTTTATGATAAACCAAAAAGGTTAACTTCTTCATTTTCGTAATCATTGCTCTTCCTCCTTTCTTTTCTCTTGTTGGGATTTCAGTATCTTCTGAGAAGACTTGGAAAGATTCTCCTCATCTTCCATAAAGCGTTTTATCTTACGCAAGGCATCTTGGTACCCCGGAATTTGAACCTTCTCAAAAAGATTCACTTTCTGGGTTGTTTTCTTTCGCGCATGTTCCAGCAAATTCAATTTTGCTAATGTAAACTCTCTTTCGATAGCTGTCAATGCAAGCTGTTTCAGTATGTGTATACCGTCGGCATACCATTTTGGAGCATTGAATAAACTATATGGACGAATATCAAAATCTACATTTTCAAGTAAAGGAACACGTACCCCGGCAATCTTCCGAACTCCCAGATGAACGTCTTTTACTTTAATTAATGTGGCATCGAATTCATTCCAGAGTGCGAACATGGCTTCATAAGCCTGGATTTGTTTTTCCAGTCTTTCCTCCAACTTCACAGCATCGGTTTTGCAGCGCTTTACTTCCATGCGGAGGGCACTTTCCTTATTCTTTATGATAGGAAGCGTCCTTACACGTACTTTCAACTGCTTTTCCAACTGTTGAAGGGAGGTTTTATTATATTGAAATTTTATAGCCATCTGCTTAATTAATTTAGAATTAAGAATTTAGTATTAAGATTAATTGTTCTGATCATTCGAAAATTCTAAACTCTTAATTCCTAATTCTTAATTATTGATCTTCTTTCCAGAACTCGTCAATCAATTCTTTTTTGATATTCACTTCTTCCGGACGGAAATATTTACCGAATAATTGCCATGCTACATCCAGCATCTCTGTTGTATCCAGATTAACATCAATGGCCAGCAAACGATTCGAATAATCTTTTGCGAAAGCAAGCGTACGCTCATCATAATTGGTCAAGTCGAAACCATTCTCCATTTTTGTTTTGGCATTCGATGCATCCGAATAAAGACGTACAGCCGCATTCATTACCTGAGGATGGTCTTTACGTGTTTTTTTACCGGTCACCAACTGTTTCAGACGAGAAAGTGAACGGAATGGGTCAACAATTACCTTACCAATATCACTATCGCGACGCAAGAATAACTGTCCTTCGGTAATATATCCGGTATTATCCGGTACTGCATGGGTAATATCGCCTCCTGAAAGAGTTGTTACAGCAATAATAGTAATAGAACCTCCTTCGGGGAATTGTACCGCCTTCTCGTAAATCTTAGCCAAATCAGAATAGATAGAACCCGGCATAGAATCTTTAGAAGGGATTTGGTCCATACGATTGGATACAATCGCCAAAGCATCGGCATAAGAAGTCATATCCGTAAGAAGTACCAATACTTTTTCATTCTTTTCCACAGCGAAGTACTCTGCCGAGGTCAGGGCCATATCCGGAATAAGCAAACGTTCTACCGGAGGGTCTTCGGTGGTATTCATGAAACTCACAATACGGTCGAGCGCGCCTGCATTCGAGAATACATTCTTGAAATACAAGTAGTCATCGTTTGTCATCCCCATACCTCCAAGAATAATTTTATCTGTTTGAGCACGTAGCGCCACAGTTGCCATTACTTGGTTATAAGGTTGGTCCGGATCGGCAAAGAAAGGAATCTTCTGCCCGGATACCAATGTATTGTTCAAGTCGATACCTGCAATACCGGTTGCAATCAGTTCGGAAGGCTGTTTACGACGAACCGGGTTTACGGAAGGACCACCAATTTCTACTTCTGTTCCTTCAATCTCCGGACCTCCGTCAATAGGATCTCCAAACGCATTAAAGAAACGTCCGGCTAATTGTTCACTCACTTTAATTGTAGGAGCTTTACCTAAAAACACAACTTCTGCATTGGTGGGTATACCTTCGGTTCCTTCAAATACCTGAAGTGTAATATCGTCTCCTGCAATTTTTACTACCTGTGCCAGTTTCCCGTTCACAGTAGCTAACTCGTCATACCCTACTCCTGTAGCTTTCAGCGAGCAGGTTGCTTTTGTAATCTGAGTAATCTTGGTATATATCTTTTGAAATACTTTTGTTGCCATCTTGTTATTTACTATTTAACGATTTACAATTTACGATTTAACGCTTCTTTCGGCAACCAAGTCTGCTAATTGCTTTTTGAATCCCTCATACTCTTCACTTTGGTATTTAGAGTAATTCATTTGTTTGCAGACATTGATAATCTTCTTGAAATAATCCATCACTTCATTGAAATTGTCAAATTCAA
Source organism: Bacteroides sp. 224 (assembly GCF_010500995.1). Taxonomy (GTDB): domain Bacteria; phylum Bacteroidota; class Bacteroidia; order Bacteroidales; family Bacteroidaceae; genus Bacteroides. The sequence continues at coordinate 24,737 of NZ_QVMK01000043.1, forward strand.
ATTCTGTATGACAAATATCAATAATCATATCTAAGATAGCTTCCTGACGTTCCATTGGAGTTACTGCATCCACTTCGTCGAACGCATCTTGCTGTAAAATCACAAAGTCTATGAGCTCCGATTTCCAGAAAGTAACATGGTATTCAACAGGTACACCATCGTCTCCTAAGATATTGATTTGTTCTGCGATTTCTTTACCACGTTGCAAACGGGTTTTTACTTCGTTTACTTTTCCAATCCATTCTGAGTTGATGGCTTTTGATATATATTCTTCGAACTCGGGATATTCAATGTATTTAGAATAAGAGTCGATCGGGTTCACAGCCGGATAACGTTTTTTATCGGCACGCTCTTGCTCCAAAGCATAGAAACAACGGGCTACTTTCTTTGTGTTTTCAGTTACAGGTTCTTTCAAGTTACCACCGGCAGGTGATACCGTACCAATAAAGGTAATAGAACCGGTTTCTCCATTATCTAAAAACACATAACCTGCACGACCGTAAAAGTTAGATATAATGGAAGAAAGGTCCATTGGGAATGCATCGGGACCGGGCAACTCTTCCAAACGGTTAGACATTTCGCGCAAAGCCTGTGCCCAACGAGAAGTTGAATCGGCCATCAACAACACTTTTAGTCCCATAGCGCGGTAATACTCGGCAATGGTCATTGCTGTATATACAGAAGCTTCACGAGCTGCTACCGGCATGTTGGATGTATTGGCGATAATGATGGTACGCTCCATCAATTTATGTCCGGTATGTGGGTCGATAAGTTCCGGGAACTCCGTAAAGATTTCCACTACCTCATTAGCACGCTCTCCACAAGCTGCGATAATTACGATATCTGCTTCTGCTTGTTTAGAAATGGCATGCTGTAACACGGTTTTTCCTGTACCGAAAGGACCGGGAATAAATCCGGTACCACCTTCTACAATGGGATTTAACGTATCAATAACACGTACTCCGGTTTCCAGCAATTTAAATGGACGGGGTTTTTCTTTATAATTGGTCATAGCCTTTTTAACAGGCCATCTTTGAATCATGTTGACTTCAATATCATTTCCGTCTTCATCGGTCAACACGGCTATTGTATCATAAATCTTATATTCGCCTTCTTTTGCTATAGACTTTACTGTGCAAGTTCCTTTTTGTGTAAACGGAACCATTATTTTTAAAGGCTGATAGTTTTCCTCAACCTCGCCCAACCAAGCAGAAGCTAATACTTTATCGCCCACCTTAACAATAGGTTTGAAAGTCCATTTCTTATCTTTATCAAGAGGGAAAGTATAATCACCGCGTTTCAGGAAAACGCCTTCCATTTTATCCAAGTCATTCTGAAGACCATCATAATTCTTGGATAACATACCCGGTCCTAATGTAACCTCAAGCATGTGACCGGTAAATTCTGCTTCGGCACCTACTTTCAATCCACGTGTACTTTCAAACACCTGAACATATACATTCTTACCTACAACTTTAATAACCTCTGCCATTAACCGGTCTCCACCTGTAGAGATATAACATATCTCATTCTGAGCTACAGGGCCATCAACGACGAGAGTAACCATATTGGCTATGATGCCATAAACAGTACCTTTTGTTGCCATATATTTCTTTTAATTTGTTTACTTGAATTCTGCAGGAATCTGCACGTCATCTTTCAGTGATTCTATGATTTCACGGAAGAGTTCACTGCCTCTTTCCCGGTCTAATGACAACCAGCGTTCAATCATTTCTATTTTAAGCAAGAAAGCAAAAAGACGTTCTATAGAGAAATAATTAAAGAATATTGCATCTTCAACCCAATTCCATTTTAATGTATCTATTTTCCGTTCTCTCTCTAAGAGTTCATCAATCTCGTTGATTTTTACCAGTTGTTCGAAGTACTCTACTTCTCCGGTCAAACCAAAATCACGAGCACCCGATGTACGCAATGCTTCTGTTACTTCTGTATCACCAATTATACTTTGAGATGCATCTATTTTATATTTACGAGCCGTCAAAGCTACAAATATGTTATTCAAAGTCAGATTAAACTCAAACCAAGAAGATATAAATGTATTCTTGCAGTCTACGCCATATTTATAATATAAAGCAGCTAAAGTATCCTCTAATAAGATAGATTCGTCTTCCATAGAAACCGAATTATAATAATCTGCAATGAATTTAGAAAGATAAGCAGGAAAGTCTTTAGAGCTTACCTTACCACCTTCTTTAATGGTATGCATATATTCTAATAATGTATCTAAGGAGTAATTGCCTTTCGTATCTATCTCAGCCTCTTTATTTCTAAGCAGTTTCAAAACATTCTCATTATCAAACTTCAGATAAAACAGATTAATCAGTTTCTTATCCTTACCTGATAAATGCGAATAGAGTTCTTCTTTGAAATCTGCCACCGTATAGCTCAGTTTATTATCTTCCAGATTCAATTCCGGTAAACTTGCTATTAAGTAGTAGTAATTACTCATATATAGTATATTTTATTAAGAGGATCGCGTGGAGAGACTAAAATAACATTTCGACCAATTGAGGACGTATAAACTCTTTGAAGTAGTTCATAAATTCTTCTTCGCCAAAATTCACTTTATAAGAACCATCTTCGGGAGATACTGTAAACAATGTTTTGATTCCGTTTACTTGCTCTATTTTCACACCTTTATCCAAAAGAGCTTTAGCATTAGCTGTGAAATATTTAGTTAAAGAGTCAGCATCGGCTGTTGAAATTACAATCGGCTCATTGGTACTCCATTTAGAAGCCAGAGCAACAATAAACTCATTTAAAAAGTCTTTATTCGCTGCAAACTCTTTCACAGGAACAGAAACAATTTTATCGGTTAAGACGTTTGTTATTTCCGACTTCAACGCATTTACAGCTTGACCTGCAAATAGTTTCAATTCCGATTTAGTATTTTCACTCAACTCATTTGCTGATTTACGAGAAGATGCCACAATAGAGTCCGCTTCTTTTTTAGCATCCTCTATAATTTTTTTAGCTTCTTCCTGAGCTTTATCAATAAGTCGTTGTGCTTCTTCATTACCTTTTTCTACACCTTCACGATAAATCTTATCGGTCAGCTCTTGAATCTTATTTTCCATATAGCAGGACTTTTTAGTAGTTTATATTATAGTTTTTTTATCAGCTTTTCGGAGAATTTGCTCAAATGTACAAAAAACCAATTTATAATAAAAAAAAGGCGAGGGAAAACTATGTTCTTTATGAAAGTTTTGAGTATAAATGCAAATATTTCAAAAGGTAGAAGGCTTTGTTGAAAAGAGGTTAAGAGATCCCAATAAATACAACATGGTGATATAAGGACATAAAAAAAGCCTTCCTATCATCTTTGATAAGAAGGCTCTTCATTAAAACGGCAACTACTTACTCTCCCACTGTTACGCAGTACCATCAGCGTGACGAGGCTT
>NZ_QVMK01000044.1 GCF_010500995.1 Bacteroides sp. 224
GCCTGGACTTTTAATACATACGATGGGGAAAATTGCCATCGCATTTATTTATCTAATTTTTTAAAACAACAGAATCAGAGTTCAAATACTGATTCGCATTATTAATATATTTGCATAAACGGATTGTGAAGATATGGTGAAATTTATAGAATCGGAACTGTTGCTGCTGAAGAAGGAAGCAGATGAGATGTGGACATTGGTTTATAATCAGTTAGACCGTGCCGGAGAGGCTGTATTGACTTTTGATAAAGAATTGGCCCAGCAAGTATTAGTACGAGAAAGAAGAGTAAATGCTTTCGAACTTAAGATTGATAGTGATATTGAAGATATTATAGCTTTATACAATCCGGTAGGGGTAGATCTTCGTTTTGTATTGGCTATGTTGAAGATTAATTCCAATTTGGAACGTTTGGGAGATTTTGCTGAAGGTATTGCGCGCTTTGTGATTCATTCGCCGGATCCGGTTTTGGATTCTGAATTATTAAAAGATTTGCGGTTGGAAGAGATGCTGACGGAAGTACTTTCAATGTTGGAAACTACTAAGCGTGCTTTGAATGATGAAAGCATGGAGCTTGCAAATTCTGTATTTGCCAAAGATAATGTGGTAGACGAGATAAATGCGGAGGCAACGAAAGTATTGGCTCAATATATCAAGCTGCATCCGGATGCGTTAAAGCTTTGTCTTGATTTGGTGAGTGTGTTTAGAAAGCTTGAAAGGGCGGGTGATCACATCACTAATATTGCCGAAGAGATCATATTTTATATTGATGCTAAAGTGTTAAAACATAGTGGGAAAACAGATGAAAGTTATCCCGGATAAGATATTTTAGGTGTTGGTTTTCTTTAAAATATGTTATATGACATGTTTTATTATTTGGGTTGTAACAAGAAAAGCGGTTATATTTGCATCGTTATCCTGAAAACAATCTTTTTACCTTAAAAAAAACTAATACCTATTGAAAACTGAAAAATAGGGCTTTGTGAAAAGCCCTATTTTTTGTTTGTACTGCTTCGAATTGTTTCTTTTTCATAAATTGCGAATTATTTTCTAATGAACAAAAATCTTTTAGCCGCATATTTGTAGTATATATATATGATGTTTCTAAAAGGTCCGACCTAACGCTACATTAGGTCCGACCTTTTCAATAATTAGGTCCGACCTTTTGTCTCGTTAGGTCTGACCAAACTAAATTTTCAGTTCAGGCAAAGTACCTTTACCGACCAGTACTGGTCGGTACTCCCCACCTGTACTGCTCGGTACTACCCACCAGTACTGGTCGGTAACACTTTTTGCAGCAAAACAAAAAAACGTATTGCAGGGAACTAACCGAACACTTTTACCTCTTCGATATTATATAAACTAAATCTGAAATATACATAGTTTATTGGGGGTAAGTAGGGTTCATAATTAATTCTGCCAACAGATAGAATTCCATAAAATCCAAAACGGTTTCCTATAATAGTCGCTGGAATTTTGTACTTTTGTTCTGCTTTTAAATCTTTTAAAAATATAGATTATGTTCTCAGGGATCATTGAAGAATATGCTACCGTAGTAGCGTTGGAAAAAGAGTTGGAAAATGTACATCTAACACTGAAATGCTCGTTTGTAAACGAACTGAAAATTGATCAGAGTGTATCGCATAATGGTGTATGTTTAACTGTAGTGCGTAAAACAGAAGATACGTATACGGTGACTGCCATGAAAGAAACGCTCGAACGTTCCAATATCGGCTTGTTAAAGGTAGGAGATAAAGTGAATGTGGAACGTAGTATGATGATGAATGGTCGGTTGGATGGGCATATTGTTCAGGGGCATGTAGACCAAACAGCCGTTTGTACAAAAATAGAAGATGCCGGAGGAAGCTGGTATTTTACCTTTCAATATCGGTATGATAAAGAAATGGCTAAACGTGGGTATTTAACTGTGGACAAAGGTTCTGTAACCGTGAATGGAGTAAGTCTGACAGTAGTTAATCCTACCAATGATACTTTTCAGGTAGCTATTATACCTTATACATACGAGTACACTAATTTTCATACTTTTCAGATAGGTAGTGTGATAAATCTGGAGTTTGATATAATAGGAAAGTATATCAGTAGAATCTTGTCAATAGAAGAAAACTAATGGATAGAGAATATTATCATTTTCTGGAATTGGCAGAAGCCCGACAAAGCGATCGGGCTTATGTAAAGGGCAGGTTAGTAGAGGAAGAAAAGCTGGAACGTATTCTGGAGGCGGCTCGACTGGCTCCATCTGCTTGCAATGCACAACCTTGGAAATTTATAGTGGTGAATGAACCCGAATTGGCTGTTCAGGTAGGTAAGGCAACTGCAGGGCTGGGGATGAATAAGTTTGCTAAAGATGCCCCTGTACATATTCTTATTGTAGAGGAATCTGCCAATATTTCTTCAAAACTTGGCGGGAAGTTTAAAAGTAAGCATTTTCCATTAATCGACTTAGGAATAGCATCTGCTCATATATCATTGGCTGCCGAAAGCGAAGGGCTTGGCTCTTGTATCTTGGGTTGGTTTGATGAAAAAGCGATTAAGAAACTGGTCGGAATTCCTGAATCTAAACGCTTATTGCTGGATATAACTATTGGATATCCAGCGAAAGAGAAACGGAAAAAGATACGGAAACCCAAAGAAAAAGTAGTGTCTTATAATAAATACGAATAAGATATTTCGTTTTTCCCATTTAAGAGAGGTGTCTGCTTGCTACTATGATACTATTCATCTGATTTATCAAGCAGTCACTTTGATTAGACCGGACAGGTGTTGAGTTGGACTTTATAAATCCTTTAATAAGATTTTATCAGCATTCCTGTAATACTCTTCTTTCAAGTTGATTAACGTTTTCCATTCTTCGGCGAATGTTTGATCATGATCAATCTTAAAATTCTCCGATCCGTAAGTATCTATCCGTTCTACAAGAAAAGCAAGTGTAAGTTGATTAATGTCAATGGAAGGCTGATAAGTGATTTCCTCACTCTTTTCATCTGTCATTACTTCATGAATAAGTTCCAAATCCTGTAAGTGATAAAGCACCTGATTGGTGAGGGTAATAGGAATATGATGTGCCTCCGAGAGCTTTTCGGCAGTATAAGGAGTCTCATTCTTTTCGAATCGCTTAGCTATAAGTGAGAGTATCAGGATGGAAATAAAATCGCGATAACGACGACTGATTTTCCGGGTGTCATTTTCGAAATTATAACTATGTACGTTCTGGCTGGCATAAGCAAGTTCTACGCCAAGCAAACAAATGGTCCACGACATTTGTAACCATAATAAGAATAAAGGTATAGCAGCAAAACTACCATAAATGGCATTGTATTTTGTTACCCATAATTGCCCACTGATATATATGTATTGGAAGATTTGAAAAACAGATCCTGCCAGTACTCCCGCTATGAAGGCACTTTTAAACTTAACCTTTGTATTTGGCATAAAAATATATAGTGCGGTGAACATGAGCCAAGTAAAAACAAAGGGGATGGATGTAATTAGAAACTTATAAAAGGGGGCCAGTATAATGTATTCGGCCATGCCTTTCAGTTGGGTGGAAACAAAAATAGAAATGGTTCCTGATAATACTAATACAATAGGTAAAAGAAGAAACATGGAAAAATAATCGGTGATTTTCCGGTACATGCTTCTCGGTTTTTTAACCTGCCAAATCCGATTGAAGGTGTTTTCTATATTGCTTGTCAGGTTTACAACAGACCATAACAACATAATAAGACCCACCCCTAAGAAAACTCCACTTTTGGCTTCTTTCAGATAGTTGTCAACAAATCCCATTATCTCTTTCGTATCGTAATTAACTCCACTTGAAAATTGTATGAGTTGACTTTCTATCAGATTCTCAAACCCAAACCCACGAGCAATGGCAAATAAAATGGCAAGTATGGGAACCACAGCCAGCAATGAACTGTAGGTCAGTGCAGATGCTCTGTCGACAATGCGATCTTTGGTGAAATGGTCGGCAGTGAGATAAGCAGTTTTGATAACAGTGTACAGGGAGAATCTTTTTTTTGTGACTTCATCTTCCGTGATTCGCCATATATCATTGGTTAGGAAGTTTAATATTCTGAGAATAAAATCTTTCATTTAGTTTAGGGCATTTTAATGTTTAAAAGAAAAAACAGTCAGCCTGTAAGCCGGGTTCTGTACTTCTGTTTATTTCTACATAAATTCAGAAGTGTCTGTCATTTATCTGAGTAATATGTTGCCATATTACTTTAGCGGTCTACCCTCCGACGTTGAGCGAGCAACTCTTATAATGCCGGTATACATGACCTTACAACTCCTAAGACGTACGGCTCGACATGTCACCATGCGACCGGTGGGCTCTTACCCCACCTTCTCACCCTTACCGCTTTCCGAAAAAAGAGGCGGTTGTTTTCTTCTACGTTACTTTACCCTCACGGATAACTTTCTGTTAAAAAGTAGAATGCTCTATGTTGCCCGGACTTTCCTCTTAAATAAATTTAAGCGACAGACCGGCTAACTGTTTTATAGTGCAAAAATAAGTAAAATAGAAGACATTTTTGTATCTTCGCCTTGTTTAAAATAAGCCAGGTATGAAAAAAGTGGTTTTAGATCTTAGTTTTAATTGCAAAACATCTTATTATTAACGTAATTATATGAAAAGATATATAGTTTTATTTTTATTGGGACTATTGATGTTGCCGGTAAATGCTCAATCACGTAAAAAAGTGGGAGTTGTTTTAAGTGGAGGAGGCGCCAAAGGTGTGGCTCATGTTGGAGCATTAAAAGTGATTGAAGAAGCCGGCATTCCTATTGATATTGTAGTAGGAACCAGTATGGGGTCTATTGTGGGTGGGCTTTACTCCATCGGGTATACTCCTCACCAGTTGGATAGTATGATTCGTAAACAAGATTGGACTTTTATATTAACAGACAGGATGCAACGAAGCCAGAAAACTTTTCTGGAAAAAGTAGAATCAGAGAAGTATGTATTATCGCTTCCTTTTCATAAAAATCCGGGTGAAGTAATGCCCGACGGAATTGTAAAAGGACAGAATTTGCATAACCTTTTTGCAGATTTAACCATCGGCTATCATGATTCTATTGATTTTAATAAACTACCTATTCCCTTTGCTTGTGTGGCTGTAGATTTGATGGAAGGAAAAGAAGTGGTTTTTCACAGTGGAAGATTGTCTGAAGCTATGAGGGCAAGTATGGCTATTCCTGCAGCTTTTACTCCGGTAAGACTTGATAGTATGGTACTTGTAGATGGAGGGCTACTGAATAACTTCCCCGTAGACGTGGCTCGTGCCATGGGTGCGGAAGTGGTAATTGGGGTGGATGTGCAATCAGGACCCGAAGCAAAGGATAAAATATCGGGTTTGGTAGATATGATTAATAAACTTACGGATATGACAGGTCAGGAAAAGTATAATCGTAACCTAAAGGATACCGACCTTTATATTAAAGTAGATGTGAAAGGATATACTGCTGCCAGTTTTACAACAGTAGCTTTGGATACATTGATGACCAGAGGGGAGTTTGCAGCACGTACAGAGTGGGAAAATCTTAATCAGTTGAAGCATAAAATAGGGATAAATAATAATTTTGTTCCGGAAAAGAATGCTCCTTATGTTTTTTTGTCTGAAGACAACCCTATATTGGTTCGTAATATTTCTTTTCGTGGTGCCAGTAAGAAAGATGCGGAACGATTGAAAGAGAAAGGAGAAATTTTCGAAAATACACATATTACAATGAAAGATTTACGATTGGCAGTCGATAAGCTTTATTCGTTGCAGACATATACAAATATAACCTATAATTTCTCTCAGAATGGAGATGCGTATGATTTGGAATTTGTGGTAGAAAGCAATACTCCCAACTCAATTAACCTGGGGGTTCGCTTCGATTTGGAAGAAATAGCTGCCGTACAAGTGAATGCTTCTTATCAGTTTAAAACCAAACTTGCCACCAGAGCTATTGTCACAGGAAGAATAGGCAAACGGGCAAGCGCACAATTGGATTATTTAATACTGCCAAGTGCTTTGCGTTATATAAATCTCTCGTATAAGTTTCAATATACAGACATGAATATTTATAGTCATGGAGACAGAGCTTACAATACTACTTACAGTCAGCATTTTGGTGATATAGGTTATTCCAGTATTTTGAGCCGAAATCTAAGAATGAGCTTAGGGTTGAGGTACGAATATTATAATTATAGTACTTTTTTGTTTAATAATACGGAGAATAATATGACAGTAAAACCGGAAGGTTTTTTTAGTTATTATGGTATACTTCGCTATGAAACAACAGACAAAAAATCTTATCCAACCAAAGGAATGTCTTTACATGCAGACCTATCCATATATACAGATAATCTGTCATCTTATAAAGATAATACTCCTTTTGGAGCTGCTTGTGCGTGGTGGGAAGGGGTCTTTTCGCTTACTCGCCGTTTCTCCCTGCTTCCTTCTTTTTATGGGCGTGTACTTTTTGGACAAGATTCTCCTTATCCTTATATGAATGTTTTAGGTGGAGATGTGCCCGGAAGATATATGCCACAACAGATTCCTTTTGCGGGAATAAACTATATGGAAGTTGTTGATAATTCAGTAATGGTAGGGGCTCTTAAGTTTCGTCAACGAATGGGTAAAAATAATTATGTGTCATTTATAACCAATTACGGATTGACGGAAAATGATCTTGGACGCATTTTTAAAGGAAGCCAGCTTTTCGGTATGGGGGTGGGATATGGCTATGATAGTTTCTTTGGGCCCATTGAGGCTACACTGAATATATCTAATCGTACCAAACAATTAGGCTTTTACTTTAACGTGGGATATCGATTTTAGTTGAATAAATTAGATTTTCTTATTTAAAAGCAGTCTAAATAAATTGCCGAACATGAAGAAATGAATTATCTTTGCCTAAAATTTAGGGAAAGATACATATATGCGCTTATCTGAATTAAAAACCGGCGAGAAAGGGGTTGTTGTTAAAGTCTTAGGACATGGAGGTTTTCGCAAACGTATTGTGGAAATGGGCTTTATTAAAGGTAAAACTGTAGAAGTGCTTTTAAATGCTCCTCTGAAAGATCCGATTAAGTATAGATTGATGGGGTATGAGATATCCCTACGTCGACAAGAAGCTGAAATGATTGAAGTAATCAGCGAACAGGAAGCGAAAGATTATTTTGTAAAGAAGGATTACTACGCAGGTTTAAACGAAGATATTGAGCATTCGGAAGAATTCCTGAAAAGAGTAGCTCTTGGAAAAAGAAAGACTATCAATGTAGCGCTTGTTGGGAATCCGAATAGTGGTAAAACCTCTCTCTTTAATTTGGTGTCGGGTGCCCACGAGCATGTTGGAAATTATAGTGGGGTGACGGTAGATGCCAAAGAAGGTCATTTTGATTTTGAGGGATATCGCTTTAAAATAGTCGATTTGCCGGGAACATATTCTCTATCTGCATATACGCCCGAAGAGGTATTTGTACGTCGTCATATTGTAGACGAAACTCCGGATATTATTCTGAATGTGGTAGATGCTTCTAACTTAGAACGCAATCTGTACCTGACTACGCAATTGATTGATATGAATGTGCGTATGGTAGTAGCCCTCAATATGTACGATGAGTTAGAAGAAAGCGGTAATGTTTTGAACTATCGTTTGTTGAGTCGCTTATTTGGTGTTCCGATGGTACCTACTGTTGCGAAGAAAGGAAGAGGCCTCAAACATCTTTTTCATATTATCATCAATTTATATGAAGGTGCTGATTTTTTGGATAAAGAGGGTAACATCAATCCGGAAGTAGTCAAAGAATTGCAAGATTGGCATCGTACTCATGTGGATGAAGAGGAGCATGACGACCACATGGACGACTACACTCATTCTCAAAAACCTCGTAGTAGTGTGTATCGTCATATACATATTAATCATGGTCCCGAATTAGAAAAAGACATTGATGCTATTAAGGATGTCATTTCCGAGAATGAATCCATACGACATAAATATTCTACCCGTTTTTTAGCTATTAAACTTTTGGAGCACGATAAAGAGGTCGAGACTTTGATTCGTTCCCTTCCTAATAGTGCAAATATATTAGGAATAAGAGATAGACGTGTTGCTCGCATCCAGAACTCAATGAAAGAAGACAGTGAGGCAGCTATAACAGATGCGAAATATGGTTTTATCAGTGGTGCTTTAAAAGAGACTTTTACAGATAATAAACTGGAAAGGAGGCAAACTACTAAATTTATCGATGCCATTGTAACGCATCGTTTCTGGGGGTTTCCTATATTTTTCCTGTTCATGTACCTAATGTTCGAAGGCACCTTTATATTGGGTGATTATCCAATGCAAGGTATTGAATGGTTGGTTGGAGAACTTGGCGATTGGGCACAAGGATTTCTGAGTGATGGTCCTTTAAAAGATTTAATTGTTGATGGTATTATTGGTGGGGTAGGCGGAGTAATAGTTTTCTTGCCAAACATACTGATACTTTATTTCTTCATCTCAGTTATGGAAGATTCGGGATATATGGCTCGTGCTGCTTTCATTATGGATAAGGTTATGCATAAGATGGGACTGCATGGAAAATCATTTATTCCACTTATTATGGGCTTTGGTTGTAATGTACCTGCTATCATGGCTTCGCGTACCATTGAAAACCGAAAAAGCAGGTTAGTGACGATGCTTGTTAATCCATTGATGTCGTGCAGTGCCCGTTTGCCTATATATCTACTGTTGGTTGGCGCATTCTTTCCGAATCAAGGTAGCTTAATATTGCTTTTAATCTATTCTATAGGCATTTTGCTGGCTGTTATTGTAGCCCGTATCTTTACTAAATTCTTAGTAAAAGGAGATGATACTCCTTTTGTAATGGAACTTCCCCCTTATCGTATGCCAACAGCAAAATCTATTCTCCGTCATACTTGGGATAAAGGTAGCCAGTACTTAAAGAAAATGGGAGGCATTATTATGATTGCTTCCATCATTATTTGGTTCTTAGGCTATTATCCCCAAAACGAAGTGTATGAAAGTAGAGCCGAACAGCAAGAACATTCCTATATCGGTCAATTAGGTAAAGCCATTGAACCCACCATTAAACCCTTAGGCTTTGACTGGAAATTAGGTATCGGTTTATTAACAGGCGTTGGAGCCAAAGAGCTTGTAGTAAGTACTTTAGGGGTGCTTTACGCGGATGACCCTGAAGTTGATTCCGCAGGTCTTGCAAATCGTATCCCTATAACCCCTTTGGTTGCCTTTTGTTATATGTTGTTCTCGCTAATTTACTTCCCATGTATTGCCGTACTCGTTGCCATTAAACATGAGTCCAGTTGGAAGTGGGCAGTATTTACAGCCGTATATACTACAGGCTTAGCCTGGATTGTCACCTTTGCTGTTTATCAGATTGGGAAACTGTTGACTTAAACTTGCTTAACAAAACTTTTTGAGTTTTCTTCTGTTATCTTAATATGAGTGTACAAGAAATAATAGTGGCATTAATCGTTTTTCTTTGTGTGGCTGAAGTGATTCGTCGCACATTGAAGTTTTTTCGTTCTCCAAAAAACAATGAAAACCCTTGCGCAAACTGTGTGGGAGGATGTGATTTGAAACGGATTATGGATGAAAAAAAGCAAAACTGTGGAGCAATTCAAAAAAAGAATGACGAAAAATGCTGTGGGTAGTTGGAAGTTTAAATAATTGGTACTATCTTTGCACTCGCAAAACGGAAATACAGGGTTCCTTGGCCGAGTGGCTAGGCACCGGTCTGCAAAACCGTCTACGGCGGTTCGAATCCGCCAGGAACCTCAAGAGACCCTTTCAGAATGATTCTGGGAGGGTTTTTCTTTTAAGATAGATGAAAATGGTACTACATTGGTACTGCATTTTTTAATGAATCCAAGTATATCTCTCTCACATGTGTAGTGATAGGGAGGTAAGCTTCGTTGTTTCGTGGAAAGTACAGAAAAGCCCCGATCTTTCAACCGGGGCAAGCTGTTGAGTGTATATTGATAGATAATTATGCGATTTTGAGTCAATTTAATATTCGATTTCAATAGCATTGCTTCAGCTTCAATGTCTTATGCTGATATAGGTTCTTTTTGGGTGAGATGCAGGGATCACGAAAAGAGTATAAAAGAAAAAACGAAAGCATCCTATAATAATTATTCTGTGACAAATTAAAAAGGCTCTAATATTCTATTTATAATCTTAAGTTTGCATCTTTGTAACTTCAAACAGTTTCGAAAAGAACCATAAAAAGACAAAGTAAGAATAAATGTCTGGTTACTGAAGTAATTAATTATCTATTTAAATATAAGGATTGTCCAAATGAAAAACAAAATTATTATTGTATGTGCGCTCTTGTTTGCGCTGTCGTCGGTATCTTTTGCGCAAACCGGTAAGAAGAAAAACAAGAAAGAAATCAGCGATCGGGAATATTGGGTTGAAACAGCTTATAAAATAGCTGCTCCGGTACTTAGTAATATGAGTAAAGGAGAACTTAAAAAGAATATGCAAATAGAAGTTAGTCCTACTTGGGATGGACGCAACAAAGATGTGACTTACATGGAATGTTTCGGACGTTTAATGTCGGGAATTGCCCCTTGGTTAAGTCTGCCCGATGACGATACCGAGGAAGGAAAAAAACGCAAACAACTACGTGAATGGGCATTGAAAAGCTATGCACACTCAGTAGACCCAAGTAGCCCCGATTATTTGCTGTGGAGAAGCGAAGGTCAGCCCCTTGTAGATGCCGCATACATTGCAAGTAGCTTTTTGCGTGCGCCCGAACAACTGTGGGAACCGCTGGATGAGGTAACCAAAGAACGTTATATTAAAGAGTTTCAGCAATTGCGTCGAATTGATCCTCCTTACTCCAACTGGCTTCTTTTCTCTGCCATGGTAGAGACTTTCTTGCTGAAAGTAGATGCACAATACGATAAATTTCGTATTCACACCGCTATCCGCAAAATAAACGAATGGTATGTAGGTGATGGTTGGTATTCGGATGGTCAGGACTTTGCTTTTGACTATTATAATAGTTATGTTATACACCCCATGTATGTGCAAGTTCTACAGGTATTAACAGATAAGAAAATCGGAATGCGAGATAGAGCATCGGGAAGTGTGGCCGAAAATCTGGAGAAAGCCCAGAAAAGAATGCAACGGTTTGGTATAATTTTAGAACGTCTTATTTCTCCTGAGGCTTCTTTCCCTGTATTTGGTCGCTCCATGACATATCGCATGGGTGTGTTTCAGCCTCTTTCTATGCTCTGTTGGAAAGAGATACTTCCTAAAGAATTAAAAGAGGGTCAAGTTCGAAATGCGCTTACTGGCGTAATGAAGCGTATGTTCTCAATAGAAGAAAACTTTAATGAAGGAGGATTCCTGCAATTAGGATTTGCCGGACATCAAGCCGATTTAGCCGATTGGTACTCGAACAATGGAAGTATGTACATTACTTCGGAAGTGTTTTTGGCTTTGGGGTTGCCTGCCGATCATTCTTTCTGGACTTCCGAACCATTGGATTGGACATCTAAAAAAGCTTGGAGCGGAAAACCATTTCCTAAAGATCATGTAGTGCATTATTAAGTAATCTATACCATATAGTTCAACCTATATGGCATTAATGCGAAACAAACTTCTTATTGCGCAAAAATACTGCACATTCAGTTTCTATCTTTGCCCATATAAAAAGTAAAGAATGAAAAAGAAGATACAAGAAGAGTTAGATTTATTGCTGGCAGAAACCCTTTTGGGAGTTGGATATAGTAGTAAATATATTGATTGGGCGCTCTCACTAATGGAAAGAGGTTATGAGTCTGAAAATCTATATATTTTGGCTTCGCTCGATAAAAATGAAAGCTATGATATTGAGAAATATCTACAAAAATCGGTAGATGATCTTGGTTTGACTTTTCACCGGGAGGAACAATATTTGTTTGATATGTATCTTTCTTCTGTTCCAAGGAAGGTATTAAACGGAGAAATGCACCCCCAAAAAGGGTTGGCAATTTTAGAGAAGATGTATTTGGAAACTTACTATGAGCTGGAATCTATAAATTGTCCTTCCGTTTTCATGGAACTGGCAGAAGATGCTTCTTTGATAGGGGATTATCAAATCTATTATACTGGTCTTACTCATGAGAATTTGGACGAAGTGATAATAGATGAAATGAAGATGTTTTTCTTAGCAAAAGAAAGAAACATAGATGATGTTTTACAACTTATATACTGCCAAAAATGTAATTCTTTTAGTAGAACCGTGTATAAAGAAAAAGGCTGGTTTGGAATTGCAAGTTGGTGTTGCCGGAACTGTGATTCAGAAAAATATTTGGCTTGGCATCGGGTTGCTGATAGAAAACAAATCTTAGAAATGTTGGAAACTTCAACCGTTTAGTATGATATTGTAGAGTCTGTAAATAGGGCTTTTACATGCCATACATCAAATCTAAAAAGTAGAGCCGTTAAGTTTGCAGACTTGACGGCTCTATCTTTTATGGTATCAAGGATTTTAAAAAGTAAAGAATAAGAAAGCAGTAGATGCTCAAAATAAATAAAAGAAGTATCTTTGTAATCGGTTGGAAACAAATAAAAACGTATAAATAATGAATAGTACTCCACGTTACCCCATCGGCATACAAAGTTTTGAAAAACTTCGCGAAGAAGGCTATGAGTATGTAGACAAGACTCACCATATTCGTAAACTTATTGAGTTGGGCAATCCTTACTTCCTTTCCCGTCCCCGATGGTTTGGCAAGAGTTTATTGCTATCCACCATCGAGGCTTACTTTATGGGTAAAAAGGAACTCTTCCATGGGTTAGCCATCGAGAAGTGGGAGGCTCCGTGGAATGTACATCCGGTAATTCATCTTGATTTGAATGCTGATCGCTACGATAGTTGCGAAAACCTTTTGGAAATGCTCGAAAAGCAACTTTGCCGATGGGAAGAGGTCTACGAAACCGGTGGGAAAGGCATTAACCATTCAGGGCGTTTTATGGCAGTGATTGAACACGCCTACTTGAAAACCGGTCGCCGGGTAGTAGTTCTTATCGATGAATACGACAAACCTCTGTTGCGAAGCTTTCACGATGAAGAATTACAAGAGAAGTTCCGAACCATTCTTACTGCTTTCTATACCGTACTGAAAACGGCCGACAAATGGCTTCATTTTGTTCTTATTACCGGTGTTACCAAGTTTGCTCAAATGGGTATCTTTAGTACCCTCAATCAGTTAAAAGATATCAGCTTCGACCCTCGTTTCAGTGATATATGCGGTATGACACGTCCTGAGATAGAAGCAACTTTCCAACCTGGCTTAGAGGAGCTTTGTACACGCCATAATATGACGTATGAACAGACAATAAACGAGCTTACTCGCCGCTATGATGGTTACTACTTCAATCGCTTTCAGAAAGAGGGAATATACAACCCCTTCAGTCTACTCAATGTACTTAGCGATGGTATCTTTGAGAACTTTTGGTTTGCCAGCGGCACCCCCACCTTTCTGGTAGAGATGCTAAAGACCACCGACTACGACCTACGCGAGTTGGAAGGGCAAGAAGTGCTCGTTTCCTCTCTGACCGATGACCGTGCCAATGTTAACAATCCCATTCCGATGATCTACCAAAGTGGGTATCTGACTATAAAGGGATATAATGAAGAGTTTCAAACTTATAAATTGGGCTTTCCTAATGATGAGGTAAAATATGGCTTACTCAACTTTGCTGCTCCATTCTATACCTACTCTTCCGACTTACATACTCCTTTCTATATTGGGAAATTTACTCAAGAGTTACGTCATGGAGATATTTCTGCCTTCCTCAACCGAATGAAAGCTTTCTTTGCCGACATTCCATACGAGCTGAATGACGAAACAGAACGCCACTACCAGGTTATCTTCTATCTCATATTTAAACTTATGGGACAGTTTGCACAAACAGAAGTGCGTTCTGCGCATGGTCGTGCTGATGCTGTGGTATGGACCAAAGATTATATCTATGTTTTCGAGTTTAAACTTAATGGAACTGCCGAAGATGCCCTCCGCCAGATAGATGAGAAAGGTTATCTGATTCCTTACACAGCCGACACCAGACAACTGATAAAGGTAGCCGTAGAGTTCGATAAAGAAACACGGAACGTGGGAAGATGGCTGATTGAAACTCAAGAAGAAGATAAGATTTAGTTTGGTCAGACCTAACGAGGCAAATCGTCAGACCTAATTACTCAAAAGGTCCGACCTTTTGCCTCGTTAGGTCTGACCAAACTAAATCTTCCCTTCAAGTAACGTTGTTAGAAAAAAGCTCCTTTTTACTCCTGGTAAAAGATTTAAAAACATGCTTGGTAATTTTTCTATTACTGCCATGGATGAGGGTACTACTACAGTTTCAATAAAATTACCTCCTGAAAAAGAAGAGAGTAATAACGATGGAGAGGATGAGTTTATTGATCCGAGTGCCTGATTTTGGATCTCGAAATTTAATTTAAAAAAAGAAGGTGTCTCAGTAAAGACGCCTTCTTTTAATATTATCCATAGACCAACATTTCTCCAACTCTAAAAACATTATGAAAGCAATTTTATTGAAACTGTTCGCTTTTTTATCGTTTTATTTCTATAAAACATCTTTTGCATCCTTTAGTAGGTTTCAATTTGTTTGAATCATTAACAATAATTTCTCCCAAAAACATTTCTAATATCAAATAATACCCTACATTTGTGTCGTTATAATACTCATTTTCGGAAGAACACATGAAAACAAAAACCATTGTAACCGGAGTAATCGGTGCAGATGTACATGCTGTTGGCAATAAAATTATAGCCTATGCATTAGAAAAAGAAGGATACAACGTAGTAAACCTTGGAGTAATGGTATCTCAAGAGGAATACATTGCGGCAGCGTTGGAAACAAATGCGGATGTAATCTTAGTCTCCTCCCTCTATGGACATGGAGAAATAGATTGTCAGGGTCTTCGCCAGAAATGCGAAGAAGCCGGATTAAAAGATATACCTTTATTAGTAGGTGGAAACCTTGTAGTAGGTAAACAAGACTTCGTAGAAGTAGAAAAACGATTCAAAGACATGGGATTTACCCGTGCGTACCCTCCCGGAACAGCCGTAGAAACCACCCTTGCCGATTTAAAAGAGATATTAGGCCTATCGTAAAACGCCATGAACATCCTCACAGTAGATTTTGGTAGCACCTATACCAAACTTACACTGATTGATACGGTCGAAGCTGCCATTATAGGAACAGCAAGTGCCTTTACTACCATTGATACAGACATTATTCATGGTTTTAACACTGCTGTTGCCCAACTAACGCAGAAAATCGGAGCCTTTACTTACGAAAAGTTGCTCTGTTGCAGCAGTGCCGGCGGAGGACTGAAAATGGTAGCTCTCGGACTCGTGCCCGAACTCACCGCCCAAGCCGCCCGATTAGCAGCATCCAGTGCCGGAGCCAAAGTAATTCGAACCTACTCCTTCGAAATATCGCAGGGAGAGCAAGAAGAAATCTACGCCATCAACCCGGATATAATTCTTCTTTGTGGAGGAACCGACGGTGGAAACAAAGAGGTTATCATTGCCAACGCCCGACGCTTGTGTGAGGTAGACCGAAATTTCACCATAATCGTTGCCGGAAATAAAAGCGCTTCCCACGAAGTGAAAGAAATATTCGAAGCATCCGGCAAAGATTATGTGATTACGGACAACGTAATGCCTACCTTTAATAAACTGAATATTGAACCCGCCCGAAAAAGCATCTGCGACGTTTTTATCCGAAAAATCATTGATGCCAAAGGATTGTCATACGTTCAGCAGATGGCATCTGCCCCCATTATACCTACCCCTTTGGCTGTAATGGATGGATGCGAGTTATTAAGTAAAGGAACTGCTAAAACCCCGGGTATCGGTGATTTTATGGCTATCGATTTAGGAGGAGCCACCACCGATGTCTACTCTATGGCCGATGGAATGCCACGCATGAGCAATATGTTGGTGAAAGGTTTGCCTGAACCCTTTAGCAAACGAACCGTAGAAGGTGACCTTGGAATGCGTTACAGCCTGAATTCTTTGATTGAAGAGGCGAGGGTAGAAGACACCCAACAACTGGCATGGGCCGAAAAATGTATTGCTAACCCCAATATCATAGCCACTTGTGCCGAGGAGCAACGCCTGGACGAAGCATTTGCACACAGCGCCGTACAAATAGCTGTTGAAAGGCATTGCGGATACATGGAAAGTGCGTATACCCCACTGGGAGAAGTCTTTACTCTTACCGGGAAAGACCTCACCCACCTTATATATATAATAGGTATAGGGGGAGCCATTATTAATAGCCCTCAGCCTGCTGATATATTGAAAGGAGCTTTGCACAATCCGCAAAAGCCCCATCTTCTGAAACCGCATCAGGCGGAATATTTGCTCGACAGTCGGTACATCTTCGCCTCGATGGGATTATTAAGTCGCATTGACCCCGAACTTGCATTGCAACTTATGAAAAAAGAAATCGTACAACATAGAAACTAAAAAAACAATCATAAAAATGGAACTTAGAAACAGGAAATTAACTCAAGACGAGTTTTTTAAAGAACGCGAACAGGTACTTCAACAGTGGCCTACAGGTAAGAATGTAGATTTTGAAGAAGCTGTGCAGTATCAGCTTAACATCGAAAAAACGAAGCGATTTGGCGAAAAACTGGCAAAGGCAGACGCCGCCGGAATTACCCTGATACAGCCCCGTGCAGGTGTGGCTCTCTATACTGAGCATATTAAACTGTTGCAATACCTCGAAACCGAAGGCGAAGCAGACTTGCTACCCAGTACCATCGACAGTTATACCCGCCTGAACCGCTATAAAGAAGCCGAAATAGGTATTGAAAAAAGCAAGGAGAGCGGACGTTCCATGCTGAACGGCTTTCCCGCTGTGAATTACGGAGTAGACATCTGCCGTGCCGTAACATCCTCTTTGAAAAATCCTGTGCAAGTGCGCCACGGAACCCCCGATGCTCGTTTGCTTACCGAAATCACCATTGCCGGAGGTTTTACCTCTTATGAGGGTGGTGGTATCTCTTATAACATACCCTATTCCAAAAACCACTCGTTGGAAAGCACCATTGCCCACTGGCAGTATGCCGACCGATTGGTAGGACTGTATGAGGAAGCCGGTGTATCTATCAACCGTGAGCCTTTCGGTCCGTTGACCGGAACACTTGTTCCACCTTGTATCTCCAACTCTGTAGCTGTGATCGAAGCTTTGTTGGCTGCTACCCAAGGCGTAAAAGATGTAACCGTAGGTTACGGGCAGTGCGGAAACTTGATACAAGACGTAGCTGCCATACGCGCTCTGAAAGCGATGACAAGAAAATATCTCGATAAATTTGGTTTCCATGATGTGCGTGTTACCACCGTATTCCATCAATGGATGGGCGGATTTCCGCAAGACGAATCCAAATCATTCGCCGTAATTTCGTGGGGAGCCGCTGCCGCAGTGCTTGCCAACGCAACCAAAGTAATTGTGAAAACACCACATGAAGCTATGGGTGTACCCACTAAAGAAGCCAATGCAGCCGGATTGAAAGCTACCAAACAGCTTACATCCATGCTGAAAGATCAAACATTTGTCGATATCCCTGCTGTAGCAGCCGAAAGCCACATTATTGAAGAGGAAATGCAATGCATCCTTAATAAGGTGGAAGAACTTGGCAAGGGCGATTATGTGCTCGGTACCATCGCTGCCTTCGAAGCAGGTGTAATCGATATTCCTTTTGCACCCAGCAAATTCAACGCCGGCAAATTGATGCCCGCCCGCGATAACACCGGAGCTGTTCGTTTGCTCGATGCCGGAAATGTGCCATTGACTCCCGAACTGAAAAACTTCCATCGCCAGAAATTGGAAGAACGTGCTGCATTCGAAAAACGTCCTGTAAGCTTCCAGATGGTAGTGGATGATGTATATGCCATCGGCAAGGGATTTTTGGTGGGAAGACCACATGCGAATTGAAAATTAAGAATTAAAAATTACGAATTATGAAAATAATAAATGTACTTTGCGCTCCCGGAAAAACCGGATTTTATTTCGACGATCAAAAAGCTATTAAAGCAGGAGCCGGACACGACGGTGCTTTCTATACAGGCACTCCTATGACTGAGGGTTTCACCTCTATACGTATGGCCGGAGAATCTATCTCTGTTCTCTTTATTCTTGAAAATGGTGCTGTAGCTCATGGTGATTGTGCTGCTGTACAATACTCCGGTGCCGGCGGACGTGATCCTCTCTTTCTTGCCAAAGACTTTATTCCTCTTATTGAGAAAGAAATTGCTCCCCTATACATAGGCAAAGAAATTACTACTTTCAGAGAACTGGCTGCGCTGGTAGATAAAACACCAAGTCCCTCGACTGGCAAAATATATCATACTGCTATTCGCTACGGGGTAACTCAAGCCTGTCTTGATGCAGTTGCCAAAAGTCAATCTAAGCAAATGGCCGAAGTTATAGCACACGAATACGGAACCACTGTATCCGAAACAATGATTCCTATCTTTACTCAATCCGGTGATGATCGTTACATCAATGCCGATAAAATGATTATGAAAGGTGCGCAAGTATTGCCCCATGCTCTCTTCAACCATGTTGAAGAAAAAACCGGTCTGCGTGGCGAAAAGATAGAAGCTTACATCGAATGGTTGCGCAACCGCATCATTCAATACAGTCCTTATGAGGGCTATAGTCCTGTTATTCATATTGATGTGTATGGAACACTGGGAATCGTTTTCAATAATGATTTTGAAGCTATAGCTACTTATATTGCCGGCCTTGAAAAAATAGCTGCTCCTTTCCACCTTCGCGTAGAAGGACCTGTTGATATGGGCGAAAAAGAAGCACAGATCGAAGGACTTCGCATCATTCGTGAACTCCTTGAACAAAAAGGATCGCACGCAGAGATCGTAGCCGATGAGTGGTGTAATACCCTCGAAGATATTCAGGACTTCACCCTGCGTCGTGCCGGACACATGGTACAGATTAAAACACCCGATCTTGGAGGTATCAATAACTCCATCGAGGCTGTTCTCTTCTGTAAACAGCATGGCATTGAGGCATATCTCGGTGGTACTTGCAACGAAACCAACCGTTCTGCCGAAGTATGCGCGCATGTAGCTATGGCTACATCACCCGTACAATATCTTGCTAAACCCGGTATGGGAGTAGACGAAGGTTATATGCTTGTTTTCAACGAAATGCAACGCATACTTGTACTTAAAAACAGATAATTCGTAAATTAGCACTCAAAACCCTATAAAATGGAAGAACTAAGAATACTTTCTCCAACTGCCATCCTTGGCTATGGATTTCCCATGGCCTCTTTCGAGGAAGGCATGAAACGTAAACCTCACGTAATAGCTGTCGACGCAGGTTCTACCGATCCCGGTCCTTATTACCTTGGCGCAGGCAAATCTTTTACTGATTATAACTCTGTAAAGCGCGACCTCGAAATTATGATACCCGCTGCTATTGAAGCAGGCATTCCTGTTATCATTGGTACAGGTGGTGGTTGTGGTGGACGCCCTCACGTAGAGTTCAATCTCGAAATCATCAAACAGATAGCTGCCGAAAAGAAGCTAAACTTCAAACTGGCTGTTATTCAATCTGAACTTGATAAAGAACTGATTAAAGAAAAACTTGCTAACGGCGATATCGAACCTCTCTTCCCGGCCAAACAAATTACTGCGGAAGATATAGATAACACGGTGCGTATTGTTGCCCAAATGGGTGAAGAGCCTTTCATAAAAGCCCTTAACCAAGGTGCTAATGTAATTCTTGCCGGTCGTTCTTACGACCCTTCTGTGTTTGCAGCTCTTGCCATCAAAGAAGGATTCGACCGTGGACTTGCCATACACCTTGGCAAAATACTTGAATGTGCATCTATCGCCGCCACTCCCGGTAGCGGAAGCGACTGTATGTTTGGCTACCTTCATAAAGAAGATTTTGTACTCGAACCCCTTTCGCCGCTGCGTAAGTGTACTACTTTGTCGGTAGCTGCCCATACCCTTTATGAGAAAACAAATCCTTATATGCTTCCCGGTCCCGGTGGAGCTATCGATCTTTACGGTACCACCTTTACCCAGCTTACCGAGAACACTGTAAAAGTAGCCGGAAGTAAATTTGTGCCTACCGACGATTATTTTGTAAAACTCGAAGGCGTAAAGAAAGTTGGCTATCGCACCATCTCTGTGGCCGGAGTTAAAGACCCTGTGATGATCGAAAAAATCGACCAAATAGTTGATAGTGTCAAAGCCCGTGTTAAAGATAATTTCGAAGCTTATGGCATTACCGACTTCTTCCTCGACTTCAAAGTATATGGCAAGAATGGTGTTATGGGACTCTTTCCCGGTGCCGACAACCGTACCGCTCATGAGCTTTGCATCGTTATAGAAGCTGTGGCCGATACTCAGGAACGTGCCGATACCATCTGCGGTTTTGCACGTAGCACCATGCTGCATTTTGGCTATGAAGGACGCATTTCTACTGCCGGAAACCTTGCTTTCCCCTTCTCGCCTTCCGATTGCAAAGTAGGAGAGGTGTACGAATTTAATATATACCATCTTATGAAAGTAGACGATCCTTCGGGATACTTTCCTATAGAGTATTTTAGTTTTAACTAAGAAACTCAAAAACTTAAAAACTAAAACAATGGAATATAATTTAAGAGATATAGCTTCTGTAATACGAAGCAAGAATTCGGGTCCTTACGAACTTACGTTTGATATCATTTTCAAAGATTTCGATATGTATAATCAGGTAAAAGCTGCTAAAGCCATTAATGAGCCCGCATTTGCCAAACTGTACAATATCCCTCAGTCTGATATCATCAAGCTTGTGTACTTTGACCCTGCCAAAGCTGTTAAAATAACCATCGTGCGCCCTATTCCCTCGGGTGCTCTTGGCGAAACAGATGTATATGGCGCCCAACAACATTCTCCTTTGCTTGGATATACCATTCAAATTTAGGTCGATATGCGAAACCTCATACAAGAATACTCTGTCTTCTCCCAATACTTCGCCCCACATGGGCGAGAACGACTTTTATTCTTGGGAGAACAAATCGCTCAACGTCACCTCACCTATACCGACAGATTAATAGGTATAGTAGGAGATGCAGGCTCCGGAAAATCATCCCTCATTCGGGGGATGTTTCCCGGTCTTGAACTCTCGAACGATGATGATATGCTCAATCCGCGTAAAATAATGCAGGTGCGCGATCTTTTCGAGAATGTTCAGCAATCCACCACTTATCATATTGATATGCGGTTTCAAACTGCTTTTACCCAGATGTACGAGATTGTAGACTTTGTTCGCAACGCCCTCGAAAATAAGCGACGTGTAATTGTTGAACACTTTAATCTCCTGTATCCCGCATTAGGTATCAATGCCGATGTGCTTGTAGGCATAGGCGAAGAAATTATCGTCACCCGTCCCAGTATCTTTGGTCCTCAACCTCAGAGTATTTACGAAATTGTATCCAGATCTCTACACTATCGTAAGATTGCTCATACGATCGAAGATATCACGATTATGATACTCACTACAGAGATGGGAATCAACCGTAAAATTATGTATGCCTCAGATATGCGCAATGGTTTCGTACTCAAATTCACAGAAGAAGTAGAACTCGATTTCGAATTGCTCGACTCTCGCGTCAAAGAAGAGATAGCTAAGAATCTCGGCGTTTGCTGCTGCGACGAAGATCATATTCTTATTGGCGATAAAAAAGTAGCCTGTAATTTCCCTCGTTTGCATGTGCTCAATACCTCGGAGATTGAAGAGTTTACTTTCATAAAACGCTTTGTTCCCGATCCTAAAACCAATACTTACTGCATTGTTGGTGTGTTAAGCAATAACGAAAACATCACTATCGACAACCTTAATACAGTTCATTTCCTACAACGAAAATAGAAGATATGAGACAAGTTACTACCGATAAAATTACCGATCTTGTTGAAAAGCTTTGCATCGAAGCCAATTGTGTGCTCACAGATGATATCTTTAACTGCCTTAAAATTTGCCGTACTACCGAGAAATCTCCCTTAGGCAAAAATATTCTCAACACCCTTGTTGAAAACGCTCAAATAGCCAAAGATGAAATAGCTCCTATTTGCCAGGATACCGGAATGACCGTTGTATTCATCACCATTGGGCAAGATGTTCATATTACCGGCGGTTCTATTGAAGATGCCATTAACGAAGGCGTTCGCCGCGGTTATGAGAAAGGTTATCTGCGCAAATCCGTTGTATCCGATCCGCTGAATCGTATAAATACCAAAGATAACACCCCTGCTGTTATTCATTATGACATTGTTCCGGGTGATAAACTACATATTATTGTTGCCCCCAAAGGTTTTGGCAGTGAAAACATGAGCGGATTGAAAATGCTGAAACCCAGTCAGGGGTTGCAAGGCATCAAAGACTTTGTGATTCAAACCATATCCGATGCAGGAGCCAATCCTTGTCCTCCCATCATTGTTGGTGTTGGTATAGGTGGCACTATGGAAAAGAGTGCCTATTTAAGTAAAAAAGCCCTGCTTCGCCCGGTAGGAGAGAAGAACCCCGACCCGGCATTAGCCGCTTTAGAAGAGGAACTCCTTCAATCCATTAACCAATTAGGTATTGGCCCCGCCGGCTTTGGAGGTACTACCACCGCCTTAAGTGTAAACATCCTGACGTATGCTACCCATATTGCGGGTCTGCCTGTTTCGGTAAACATTGGCTGCCATGCTACCCGTCATGCAGAAGGAGATTTATAACAATAACCAGCAAGAAACATTATGGAAACAAAGAACATCATAACTACCCCCTTTACCGACGAAGTAATCCGCAACCTGAAAGCCGGTGATTTAGTCTACATCTCCGGAGTTATTTATACCGCAAGAGATGCTGCCCATAAACGTATGTGCGAATATTTGGACGAAGGTCGCCCCATGCCTTTCGATTTCACCGGAGCTGCCATCTATTATGCCGGTCCGTGTCCCCCTAAACCGGGAAAACCCATTGGCTCTGTGGGTCCCACTACCAGTGGTAGAATGGATTTATATGCCCCTCGCCTGATGGCAGAAGGTCTTAAAGTAATGATAGGAAAAGGCTTTCGTAGCCCCGAGGTAGTAAATTCCATCATACAGCACGCTGGTATTTACTTTGCAGCTATTGGTGGCGCCGCCGCTTTAATGGGCAAATGCGTAGAAAGTGCAGAGGTCATTGCTTATGATGAGTTGGGAACAGAGGCAGTCAGGCGACTGGTTGTGAAGGAATTGCCTGTTATCGTTGCAGTTGATAGCCAGGGAAGAGATGCTTATAAAGAAGGGAGAGATGCCTATAAAGAGGGGAGAGAGTGAATGTTGTAAAAGTCCCAATTAATGATAAAATACAATTTGAACACAGAGACACAAAGGCACAGAGAATTTAACTCACTAAAAATGAGAGACTCTGTGTCTCCGTGTCTCCGTGTTCAAATCATAAATAATATCATTTTGATACACTCTTTCCCTATTTTAAGGATAATATTCTGATTGCATTCAATATTGCTAAAAGCGTTACACCGACATCTGCAAAAACGGCCTCCCACATGGTAGCAATGCCCAAAGCTCCCAATATCAACACAAATACTTTGATACTTAATGCCAACACAATATTCTGAATAACAATAGCCCGGGTTTTCTTTCCTATTTTTATAGCAGTAGCTATTTTCGAAGGTTGATCGGTTTGAATAACCACATCTGCTGTTTCTATGGCAGCATCAGCCCCCATACCTCCCATAGCTATACCAATATCACTTAGTGCCAATACGGGGGCATCGTTAATTCCATCGCCAACAAAGGCAATAACATGGGCTGAGTTAGCTTTCAGTTGTTCTACATGTTGCACTTTGTCTTCGGGTAATAAATCACCATAATACTCATCTATATTTAACTGGGCAGCAACTTCGTGCACGATGGATGATTTGTCGCCACTTAACATAACCGTTTTTTGTACCCCTAAATTATGTAGCTGCTCAATAGCCTGTTTAGCATCCGGCTTAACTTCATCTGCAATAATAATGTATCCGGAATATGCATTATCAATAGCTATGGCAACTACTGTTTCCTTTATTGAATCAATTTCTCTGTCGTAATCAAAGCCATATAGTTGCATCATTTTGGTGTTGCCAATAATAACTTCGTGTCCGTCTACATGACCTTTGATGCCATATCCGGCTATTTCTTCTACATTCTCGGTTTGATGATCAGTAGCTTTGATGTCCGGAAAGTTTTCAATAATAGCTTTGGCTATTGGATGGTTTGATAAAGACTCTAATGCAACCACAAATGCTACCATTTGCGGATGTGCCGGAGCCACTTGCTCAACCTTCTGTACTTTAAAAACTCCTTTGGTTATAGTGCCTGTTTTATCGAAAACAACCACATTTAGTTTGGTGATCATTTCAAGATAATTAGCTCCTTTAAATAAGATTCCATTGCGCGAAGCCGCTCCAATACCACTAAAATAACTCAATGGAACAGATACCACCAATGCGCAAGGACAGGAGATGACAAGAAAAACCAGTGCCCTGTAGAGCCAATCGGTAAATATATAGTTGCCAACAAACAAAGCCGGCAGTAAGGCAATAGCTAAAGCAAGAAAGAAAACGATGGGGGTGTAAATACGTGCAAATTTACGTATTAATAATTCAGTTTTGGCTTTGCGTGAAGTTGCATCCTGTACCATTTCCAGAATCTTTGCCAATGAACTATCGCTATATATTTTCGTTACTTTTATTTCGATAACCTTGTCGAGGTTTAGCATTCCGGCAAGTACAGTTTCATCTTTTCTAATTGTTTTGGGTACACTTTCGCCTGTAAGGGCAGAAGTGTTGAAACTACTGCTTTCAGAAAGCAGCGTTCCATCTAAAGGAATTTTCTCTCCCGGTTTTACTTGTATAATTTCGCCAATGGAAACTGCTTCGGGCGGCACAGTTTGATAACTGTTGTTTCTGAATACGGTGGCTGTTTCGGGACGTACATCTAATAATGCTTTGATGTTTCCACGTGCTTTGTTTACTGCCGATTCCTGAAACAATTCACCTACTGAGTAGAATAGCATAACGGAAACACCCTCCGGAAATTCTCCGATAAAGAAAGCACCTAAAGTTGCTATGCTCATCAAACTGAATTCATTGAAGAAATCTTTTTGCATTAACGCCGAGAATGCTTCTTTCATTACAGGAAATCCTACCGGAATGTAGGCAGCGATATACCATAGTAATCGTACATTTCCACGAAAGAAATCAATCTTTAATATATGATCTATTAATAATCCGGCTGCAAGAAGAATGAAACTTATTGTAGCAGGTAGATACCTCCTCCATGTTGATTGATCGTTGTTTGTATGAGCATGTCCGGAAGAACAAGAGCAAGCACTGGTGCATGATTGTTCAACAGGGCGATTGGGTTGATGTATAGTTGCCATAAATATAATTTTTAAAGTAAGTGTTTGCGGTTTAATTAATTATAAACACTTACAAAATTGTTTTGTTTATGACAAAGGTACATAAATGCTTTTGCAACCAGGTTGCAAAGTAGAATAGCTATTTAGTGCCTCCGGAACACTGATCGCAAAGACCTTTCATCACAAAGTTCACGCTTTCCAACAGAAAATTATCCGGCAATTGTACTGTTGGAATGGAAATACTCTCCAGACAGAATGTTTTGTGGCAGCGACTACAATTAAAGTGTACATGCAGTTCGCCGATAGAACACATGCAATGATCACTGCAAACAGAATACTTCATAGAGCCGGAGCCATCATCTATACTGTGAATTAATAAGTGATCGTGAAATAAAGTAATTGTTCGGAAAAGCGTTGATTTATCTACAGTGCCCAGTTCAATTTCGAGATCGGAAAGACTAAAAGCTTGTGGATAATTAACCATTGCTTTAAATATCAATAGCCGCACTGCGGTTGGTTTAATGTCTCTTGCTATTAATTTATCTTCGAGTTCTTTCATGTTGTTTTGGCGGAGGATTAGGAGTGATTTAGCAAAGTTAGGAAAATATTTCCTTCTCACAAACGAAGGTAAATAACATACATTAACTATTTACTCCGACGAGCTGTGACAGTATCGCTCCCTACCTTTGTATTATCGTTAAATGATTGGAAGAGTAAGGTACAGGATTCGGTACACAAACACAGCTCGGGAAATAGTTCTCTTGCTAACCTAAATTAAAATTAAAAAGTATGGCATCCATTTTTACAGAAAAAAAGGAGTTTATCTTAAACCTTGACAAGGATAAACCAACAATGTTTCGTATAAAAACAACGAAACAACAAGAGTTATCGTTCGAAGAACTTTTGGACGAAGTATCTAATGCCTGTGGCGTAGGACGCGCCCAGACCAAAGCCAGCGTAGAGGGATTGCTGGATCGTATGACTGTATTCATGAATCACGGCATGATTATCCGGTTGGGAGATTTTGGGAGTTTTCGTCCTGCCATCAACGTAAAAGCACAAAAAAGTGCCGACGATTTGAAGGTTGACAATATTCGGAGAAGGAAAATAATCTTCACACCCGGAAAGAGATTCAAATACATGCTTAGCAATCTTTCTTTCAGAACCATTGATGATTCAGTGTCTTCATCCAACGCCGGAAATGGAAATAGCGGTAGCGGAAACAGTGGTAATGGAAACAGTGGAGAAGGCGACGAATTCATTGATCCAAGTGCATAAAAAATTATAAATAAAACAACTCATCCTGTATCTTATTTTTTAAGAACCGGTATACGATAAAAAGTATGCCGGTTCAAATAATGGCATGCCTCTTACTCTTAAATTAGCATATACAAAATAGGAAATGCCATTGCTATTATCCATAAGTGTTTTTGAGAACCAATTGTTTTTAATTTTAGACATAATCTAAATAATAAGAAATACATAATCATATATATCATTAGAAAAAATATTGAGTATGTCTTTTTTACATAAGAATATATATCTGCGTAATACCAAAAACCTTTAGTTGAAATTTCTCCTAATCCAATAAATGGAACTTTCCTCTTAGACTTATTACCGGGATTAACCCACAAACCTATTATTGCTTTTTCTTTTTGTATAATCTTACTGTAATAATTACTGCAAATAAGTTGCTGCACAAATCCGAGATATCTTCTCTCAAATTTCAAATTGTTTATTGTCTCAAATGAGATACAAGTACCTCCGCTTGATATGTGTTTTTTTATTCCTGTTTTTTTTGATATTGGATTAATCTCTCTGTACTTTATTTCTACATTCTCATAAATAAGTTTTTTGTCAAGACTTATAATGATGAAAATGTTTGTGATAGTAAAAGTTATTGGGAGTAATATTATCAGTATTGTATATTTCATTTGTCTTATGCTTTCACGGTTTTTCAGTTACATCCTGCCTTATAGCGAATCAAATTATTAAAATTGTTCTATGCTTCGCTTTATCGTCTGATTTCCAAAAGTACTAAATGTTTGAAAAACGACCCAATTTATAATATGAAGTCTTTATTTTAAATTTACCCATATTCCTATTTTAAAGAAATCTTGCTCTCTTTGCTATAGAAAATAAAATAGATATTGAACCGCAGAGTTACGCAGATTAACGCAGAGGATTAAGTTTTAGTTCTATGCAGCATTGTATTAAAAACTCTGTGTTAATCTGCGTAACTTTGCGGTTCAAATTTAATCATTTCTGAACCTATATGTGAACTAATTAGTTTCGTCTTTCCGTATGCCAGTGCCTTTACAGTGAGTACCGTATCTTTGTTGTTTTTATACTGAAATTTATTTCTGTTTCATCTGCAAACTATTATCTTTGCTTGCAGAATTTATTCGTCCACCCGCGGGTGGACGCAACGTACTCCACGGGTGGACGCAAAGTATCCCGCGGGTGGACGAAACGTACTCCGCGGGTGGACGAATAAATTTCGCAAGGAAATGAAATAGATTTTGCGCAGAAAATAAATAGATTCCGCATAGAAAAAGAATAGTTCTCTTAATACAATGACTTATGAGTATATTATATGATTTTTTCGAAACAAATGAAATTGGTGAAGAAGCAGGCGAAGGCGCATTAAGAGCACGTACAGTATCGCGTGGAACCATTTATACAGATCGGATTTTAGAACGAATGGCCGATACAAGCGGTTTCAAAGCATCTGAAATTAAAGGAGTGCTTGCCTCACTCACCGATTCTGTGATCTATTTTTTAGAAAGAGGGTATAATGTACAAGTGGATGAACTGGGCTACTTCTCGGTATCGCTTACCAGTCGTCCGGTAAAGAACCGCCAAGAGATACGAGCGGAATCTATAGAGTTTAATAAAGTAAATTTTCGTGCAGGCAAAAAAGTACGTACTCGCTTAACTTTGGTTGAAAAAGAAAAAGTTTTCGGTCAGCAGAAACCTGCACAGTCGTCAAAGCTTTCGTATGAAGCACGGGCACAATTACTCAAAAAGTTTTTGGAAACGCATCCGTTCGCTACTCGTGCCGATTATTGCCGGTTAACATCAACTTTGCGTAGTAAGGCAATTGCCGATATTAATTTGTTTATCAAAGAGGGATGGCTTAGAAAATACGGTCAGGGTCGGAATCTGGTTTATTTGTTAAATTCCTGATCGCATTACGATGCATCTCAATTAATTTCTCGTTCAAGGATTGTGGCTTAATAACTTTCATTTCGCCACTATAGGTAAAGAGTTCGGTAATCAGGTCGGGTGTTAGCTTCACGGTTAATGCGATTCGAAATTCCTCTTCATTATTAATCAATACCTGTTGGCTTTCATGTAGCGGGCACGAATCGATGTATTTGCCTCGCAGTGGTGTAAAAGAGAGGATTATGGTTTCGGCTTTCATCTTTTTATCAGCATAAATGCCAAAACAGTGTTCGAACTGGTCTTTGAGTCGAATGGTTTTATCCTTTTTGAATTTACGGTTGGTGATGGTTAGCACCTTAATTCGGTCTAATCCCCATGTTTTGATTGATTTTTCGTTTTCGTTTTTTTCGTTTACTTCTATAGCAAGCAGGTACCACCGGTTTTTAAATTCGCGTAAGCCGTATGGTTGTAGATATCTTAGTTTATTGTCGGCTTGAGTTTGGTATTTACTATATTCAATGATAATCTCTACCGAATTTTGTATGGCAGTAATAAGCCTGAAACGATGTTCGAGCCCTTTGGATTTCCGGTTTTCGAGATATACAATATCTTTCAGATCGCTGAAAGAAAACAACGAACTCAGTTCGAATAAACGATTGAGTTTAGAAAGAGATTTTTCGTTTTTGGGAATGTAGTATCCTCGCTGTTTCCTACAAAACTCAATACTGATATCCATATAAGGAGAGTTGCGTATCTCGGCAAGGTCGCGTTCGATGGTGCGTACGCTTATACCAATGTCTTCGATTCCATCATAATAGAGCATCTCGTTTTTTACTGCATATTCCAGTTCTTGCATACTGATGTAGGGATGAGCGTAGATTTTGTCGATAATGAACATCCAGCGTTGCAGAAATCCTATTTTCTTAGAAGTTTTAGACATAGTGCACCTTTTTTTGTGAATTACAGCGGCGAAGTTATAAAATTATTATATACATTGCATCCTGACAACAATATTTAATATGGAACTTTTTTTTGTCTTTATATTTTTTCATTCTCTTTTCTTTAAAAGATCTTACTCCTCTTTCTTTTACGCCTATTTTACTGTTATATATCTATACAC
>NZ_QVMK01000045.1 GCF_010500995.1 Bacteroides sp. 224
ATGAAAAAGGTCAACCTAGTTTATAACTAAGTATAAACCGAGGCAACCAATTCTATTAATAAGACTGAAAGTAGTCAACTAAAAACGTTAACATACAATTTTCATTTTTACTCAACGGCTTGAGAATATTTTCTCAAGGGCTTGAGAACAAATACTCAAGAGCTCGAGAATAAATACTCAAGGGCTTAAGAATAAATACTCAAGCCGGCGAGATTCAGCTCAAAAAGCTTGATGACATTCATTTCAAAGACATTTAGTATCAATTTATAGAGAATTAATACCAATTATTACTATAATCCGAGGGTTTCAGAAGCTACCTTTGCTATCGAAAAATAATATTAATACATAATTATGAGAAAATATCTATTACTCGCTCTCCCTTTATTAGTAGCTGCTTGCGCGCCTACTCAGACAGAAACACCCAAATGGTCGCAGAAGATGGTAGAGTCTCACGGATTAAAAGACTTCTATTGCAACCGCAAACACCAAACCGAATTATCTAATACCGGTTGGGATTATGTATCGGGACTTGTAGCCAATTCCGTATTGAAAGCCTGGAGCATGTATCCGGAAAAAACAGCCTATTATGAAGCTGTTAAAGCTTTTGCCGACAGAAACACCAATGAAGATGGTACCATGATTCTCAACTCTAAAGGAGAAACAGCTTTGCGTCCCGACAACATAGATGATTTGCCGGCCGGAAGAATATACTTCACCCTCTATGCAGAAGAACTGAAAAAAGGAAATACCAAAGATGCGGAACGCTATAAAACAGCCGCAGGTGTTATTCGCAATAAATTAAAATACGATCATTCGCGCATCGCAGAAGGATTGCCCGGTGCAGGAGGTTTCTTCCATAAAGCTGTTTACCCTAATCAAATGTGGCTCGATGGTCTGTATATGGGGTCTACCGTTTATGCAGAATGGCAACATGCCTTTGGTGGTTCTGATGTGGAAGACAATAAAAAAAGTTGGGCAGATATTGCCAATCAATTTAAGATAATTCATCAATATACTTACAATGCCGAAAAGCAGTTAAACTACCACGCATGGTCTGCCGAACCTACTGATCCTAATTCTTTCTGGGCAAATCAGGAAGAGCCCTTCTTAGGATGCAGTAAAGAATTCTGGGGACGTGGTATGGGATGGTATTTTGCAGCACTCACAGATGTGTTAGAATACATGCCTAAAGATCATCCCGATTATGAAGCCGTGTTAACCATCTTCAACCAAGTAGCTGCCGGATTAAAACGTTGGCAAGATCAAGAATCAGGGGTATGGTACCAACTGTTACAATATGATGCCACTAAAACAGCCGACGGCAAAGGAGACATTGTAAATGACAACACATATAATATAGGAACGGCTCCTAACTATCTCGAAGCTTCTTGCTCTTCTATCTTCACATATTCATATCTGAAAGGTATTCGATTAGGATTGCTGGATAAAGATACTTACCTACCAGTAGCCGAAAAAGCATATCAAGGCTTACTCAAAACATTTATTCGCGAACAAGGTGAAGGCATAGATATTATACAGTCTTGTGCGTCTGCCGGTTTAGGTCCGGTTAAAGACCCATCTCGCACCGGAACCGCTAATTACTACCTTTGCGGAAAGGATGTAACTATTGTAGAGAACGAAGGAAAAGCAATTGGTACATTTATTATGGCTTCTTTGGAGTACGAGGAGTATATGAGGAGATAATTACGAAAACAGAGCAAAAAAAAGGTCACTCATCACGAGCAACCAATCTTTATTAACCTTAAATCTAATACTATGAAAAACACAGTACAAATATAAAAGTTTCCCGCAAACCGGCAAAACTTTATAACCGAAATCAAGACATTATAACATAGATTAAGTATTCCTACTTCATACAAGGTCAGAATAGACTTATATCAAAATACAAAAAAAATAAGAAAGATATCTCGAAACTATATGTAGTTTCTTTTTTGGCATTATTTTTGTGCTGTCGCAAATGATTTTCTGTACCCTTTGGTTAAACAAATATCCACGCGGACCGTTTGAATGGATATGGAAAAAACTAACATGGATTGAAACAAAGCATTAAAAACTAAAAATCATAATTTGAAATATGGAAGATCCTACAGTTAAGAGATACCACGACACTATTAAACTTCTCAGACGCAGGCAACTAAAAGAAGCCTTGAAAAACCTGCGCGAGCTTGCTGCAGGAGCTCCCGATGGCTGGCAAGTGATGAGCGAACTGGACAGAATAGAAACGTCTTACACGTACATGCTTGATTACATGCGTCGCAATATAAAAGATCCGGAACGCCAAAAGCTACAAAATAAACTACTGACTGACACCTTGGCTGTAGCAGACCAAGTAAGGCTCTTACTTGAAGCTGTTGACTCTACCCGCCATTATTTCAGTAAGAAGAGATTTATGCAAATGCTTCCTGAAGTTACTCTCAAAACCTTGTTGACACAAATGGAAACATACAAGGAAGATGTAGCCATAGCCGACTTATTAGGTAAGACATCAGAGAAAGCCTTGGAAGTGCGTCATACTCATGAAAACGCCCAACAGAATCTTTTCGAAGTGGTATGGACCAATAGTGCCTGGAATAGTCAGGAAAACAATGAAGCAAATGAATTTCTTCAATCAGAAAATGTTCCTCTAAATGATGTTTCTCTCCTTGTGAGTGCCGTAACCATGAGTTTAATGGCTTGCTTTGATATACGTAAACTGATATGGCTTTTCGATGCTTACGAACATACAAATACACAGGTTAATCAACGGGCACTGGTTGGGTTGGCTTTTCTATTCCAACTGCATCACGAACGCATGTTGCTTTATCCGGAAATCATTGCCCGCCTCTCTTTACTAAATGAAAACGAACAATTTGCCCAAGAGCTTTGTCGGGTACAAATTCAATTACTCCGCAGTCAGGAAACCAAGAAAATAGATAAGAAAATGCGCGAGGAAATCATTCCGGAAATGATGAAAAGCGTTAACCCGCGTAATATGAAGTTTGACTTCGATGAAACTGACGAAGAAAACAATGATCATAACCCAGACTGGATTCAAAACTTTGAATCTTCCTCCATAGGGGAAAAGCTACGTGAAATGAGTGAGCTTCAAATGGAAGGTGCCGATGTGTACATGACTACATTTGCTCAATTAAAGAACTATCCGTTTTTTAAGAAAATGGCTAATTGGTTCTACCCGTTCGACACTGAGCATTCTTCTGTTATACAAGAATTTAGTAATGATAAGTCCTCATTATTAGATATGATTTTCCAATCCGGTCTATTTTGCGACAGTGATAAGTATTCTATGTGTTTTACCATGATGCATATTCCTCAGGGGCAGCGCGACATGATGCTGAGCCAACTATCCGAACAGCAGATAAATGAATTGAGAGACGATCAGAAGCTTGCTTCCATGAAAAAGTATTTCGAGAAGCCGGAATCTATCAGCAATCTATACATACACAGTCTATATCGATTCTTTAAACTATATCCTCGCCGACACGAATATCGGGATATATTTAATGAACCTCTACGACTATATCGTTATATAATACTTCAGCCGACATTATATAAAACCGAATATATACAAAGTATAGCCGAGTTTCTTTTCCGAAAAGAAAATACCAATGAAGCCATTCAGGTATACAAAAGCTTAATTGAGCTTGGTGGTGATAATGCGGAAGTCTATCAGAAAATAGGATATTGCCTGCAAAAAGAGCAACGATATGAAGAAGCAATCGAAGCCTATCTGACAGCAGATATGATGAAACCTGACAGCATTTGGACCAACCGCCACCTGGCCACCTGCTACCGAACAATCAATGAATTCGATAAAGCACTTGAGTACTACAAGAAAGTAGAAGCCGTACATCCGGACAGTGCAAGTTTGCTATTCAACATCGGAAGTTGCCTGGCTGAACTTGGTCGAAGCGAAGAGGCATTGCAGTATTTCTTCAAACTTGACTTTATGAATACCGGAAACCTAAAGGTTTGGCGCGCCATAGGGTGGTGTTCATTCATCAGTGGAAAGATGGAACAGGCTATGCGGTATTATGAAAAGATCATTGAAAAGAAACCCATCGCCTCCGATTATCTGAATGCAGGACACGTAGCCTGGTGCTCGGGAAATACAGAGATGGCCATATCTTTCTATCTCCAATCACTTCAAAACTCTAAAGACAAAGAAGATTTCTTCAATCAGTTCTATAAAGACGAAAGATTTCTCGAAGCACAGGGAATTAGTGCAGATGATATTCCTTTAATGCTGGATTTATTATAAATAATTAAGCCTATAATGAACGAGGGAGTGTCGTTTTTTTTGTTTTGACACCCCTCTTCTTTGTGTTCTAATTCTTCAAATCTAATTGAGCAGTAGCAAACAACTCAGATTCAATCAGAAGTGCTTCACTGGTCTTAACTGATGTAGTTTTAAAATGCAATGTATAATCTCCGGTATCTCTTGCAATAAACTTATAACGGTACAGCCCGGGCTTAGAATAATCGAGGGTTAGTTTATCCTGATCATTATAAGCCAAATTGGGGGTTAGAGTAAAAGTTGTTATAAAAATCTCCATCGGAAACAGGCTGCTTCTTACATTAGATGGAATTGTAAAATGCAAATCGACATCTGCACCCACGGAAGCAGGTATATTAACCGGAGAAATATGCATTTGCTCAAACTCTGAAGGTTGACGAAACATGATAGTAACCGTACGACGCAATGCACTATTATTATAAGTTGCCTTTAGTACCACCCGGGCTGTATAGATTTCGTATTCCGGCACAGTAGCCACAGTTTTTGCCGTATAACATGCTTTGCCTGCCTCTCTGGTAATGATTTGAGAGGCAGGATCAATTACCGGCATAGTTGGATCTTGTTGAAGTTCTATTGAAACAAAACTGTTATTTTCATTTTCAGTAGTAATATCCGGCATATAGCTGAAATATATACTGAACTCCTTGTTAGGTTCAACAATGGTTTTCGAAGTCATCTCCACTCTCAAAGCAGAATGACCATCGGATATAGCCGTATAATCATCCAGTAGCACAGAATAAAGAAGATTATTGGAGGCCGGGCTGTTTACAGCCTCTTGCAGTGTACTGTAACCCGGAGATTCTACTTCTTGTATATCAATGATATAATGACTATTGCGTGTAATATCAAATAAAACTCCTTTCTCTTCATCAACAATATCTATTTTATAATAGTAAACCTGCTGATCCATACTATATTTCCCTTTCACTATTATATACATGGGAGTTTTAGAGAGAGAGTTCTTTCTTTCATAACACAATATAGCATCACCTGCATACAAGCCTTCTCCAGCTCTGACAAAAGCAGATTCGGATACCATCTGAGGTGTACTATAAGGCGATTCGCAAACTACATTTTCCTCAAAAGCAAGAGAGGTAGTATTAAAAGGTGCTACGGTTCCGTAATTATAATAATCTCCTAATGCAAATTGGGTTTCGGCAAGAAAAGGTTTAGTTTCGTTATAAATGGAATTATCTATTACAGATATCTTTGCTACATTCCTTAAAAGCTCTATGGTAGCCGGGAAAGCATTTTGAGTAATACCATTTGCCAGCTCCATACGTTGCCAGTAAGCTACTTTGGTATTTGTAACGGAAAGAATGGAAACCAGTTCATTTTCGTGTTTACCAATACTTTGTACATCCGAAAAGTCTGCCCAATTGTAATTACAGATGAAATGAATAATACGTTTTCTCTCTTCTGCAGAAGCATTCGAGGCGGTTGGTGGCAGCAATACACTGTACTTATCCAGATCTTTAGTAGGAGTTGCCTGAATGCGGGTAAGAAACGTACCTTCTGCATCGAACACAAGAAGATACAAATTATCTATTACACCAGGCTGAATAACTTCTGCTCGGCTATTGATTATTTGCTCTTCCGGAATATGTATTTTGAAAGTAAAAACATCCGGTTTATCAGCCGAAAGCTCGATTATAGAATCATCTTTTGCACAGGAAACTGCCAGAAAGGCGAGTGTAATTATCCATATTTTATAGCCTATTTTCTGCATACTAATATCTTTATTAATTCTTCCATACATCACGAACACAGCGTACAGAGGCATAATTATTTCCCGGCGAATAAGCCTGCCTAACCAACTCTCCTGTAGTAACTCTGACGCTATAATAGTAGTCCACCCCATTTATGACATCCTGCCTTGCTGCCCACCATCTGTCGGAACCATCAACAACACTGTTTCCCGGGGTGAAGAGGCCTTTAATAGCACTGTTACCATCCATCTGGAGTTTAGAGATAAGCAACATCTCTGCCACGGTAGGCATTCTCCATGTACCTCTGTCGAAAGTTCCTTCCATATAATATGCACAGCGCACCTGCGCTGCCGAATAAGACGTTTTTGTAGAAGTAATTCCACGCTGTGAAGCAATAACAAACTGAGGCGATATCATATTATTAGTTTCAGCATCTTTGTTGGTTACATTCAGCACCTCCTCCATTGTAAGGTTATATTCATTATGTCTCATGTTTCCACCCACAATAAAAGCATCACCGGAGTTTACCGAAGTGGTGGTTACTGTATAGAGATTGAAGTTTTGCATGCCCACACCGCCATCTCCGTAGTTAGACCAAAAAGACTCCCAATTGACATCATACCAAGCCCACTTAATATCGCTTTTGTTAGAAAACCGGGAAGTTATATATTGCCTCGGATATTGTATAACATATACATCCTGATAAAGTCCTTTGGTATTCTTCACCCTGAAACGCATCATCACTGGTACATAGTTTATGGGTACAGGCGAGGTTATACTGATTTTATTTGTTGTTTCATCTGCCTCAATCTTCGGATAACGAGCATCTCCCGGTAAAATTTTATTAGTCTGTATATCTCCCAACGACAAATAAGTGAAATGATAAACCTCCTGTATATCCACACTTACCGGTTGGCTCGATATGTATTGTATCGACCTTGTATTTACGTCGTGCATCTCTACATTTGTTTCAGAAACTACCAGATAATCATACTGGTTTAGTTTGGCTACTATCCGGTTTGTACTCCATTCTTTAATTACAAAGTCGGGAGTAAGTTCAATCATTTCATCGGAATCTAACCCTCCCAATGCAGCTATATTAACTTTAAATGTATAGGTATGGTTACGCTTCAAAGCATATCTATCTTCTCCCGAAAGAATATGACTGAAAGGCAAGCGGTAATAATAATCTTTCGGTTCTGCCCCTCCTCCATTTTTATACCATTTTACCCGAATTGTAATGTAACTCTCCTTTAAATCTCCATACTCCCAGTTATTGGCATAGGAATAAAACGGGGCTGTATCTACCTGAGTGCCACCGGGCAAAGATATTGATCGGTATGCAGAGTTTTTATAATCGCTCTTTTGC
Organism: Bacteroides sp. 224; assembly: GCF_010500995.1. Classification (GTDB taxonomy): domain Bacteria; phylum Bacteroidota; class Bacteroidia; order Bacteroidales; family Bacteroidaceae; genus Bacteroides. The sequence continues at coordinate 7,394 of NZ_QVMK01000045.1, forward strand.
GGAACATACAAGGGCGCTTCTCCTCCTAATGTGGTTGACTCCAAATAATTATTTATCCTGACGAAAGCTTCTACCGGTGTATAACCATCGATAGTTGCCCCCGTGATCTGCACTTTTATTTTCGATGCAGCACGATTAAGAGTTACCTCGCCAAGGTTGGTACGATCTTCTGTAAGATTATTCACCAACAAAACACCATCCATAAGGAAATCGGTCTGAGCAACAAAAGGATACGGATTAAAATCGGTGGAAACCCCGTGCGTTGTTTCAATTAATTGTTTGTATGTTTTTCCTTCAAGAACATTTCTTTCCAAATGGCAGTTAGCTACCACATAGAGTTTTAGATTTTCTCCGAGAAGCACATCTATCACGTCTTCCGGAACATTAATCTTTACCATTGTACCCTCTTTAACCATTTGTGTTTCAGAAGGATAGTATAAACACTGCTCCCATTCGTTAAAGAAGAAAACATCTAAACGGTTTATCAGATTCTCATTTAGTGACTCCTCTCCGGAAGTGGTAGAACGCATAGCTGCATCATGGTCTTTGTTTATAAGAGAAAATACAACAGTTTGTCCCTTCACATCATCTACACTTATCACCTCTTCGTTTCCACAACCAAAGAGAGTCAATACTAAACAAAATGATATTAGATATATATTTTTCATTTCCTTATCCCGGTATTTGTATAATGGTATACCTGCTTTTCGTTCCTACCGATTGATTGGGTAAGTTAAGCTCTACATTACCCATTCCATTATTGACTGTAATGTAAAAATCGGTCTTTATTCCATTAAGCTGTGTCTCACGGCGAGGTTTGATTCGGATTTTATACTCATATCCTTCGCGTGCAATACCACTTGATACAGCTCCGTCGGTTTCATCAAACATAAAATCAATACCATTAGTAAGTGTTGCCGCCCAGGTACTTCCTTTGGGTCGTGAAAGCGTAAAGTAAAACTCCAGGTATTCATTATTTCCGATATGAATATCCGTATCGGTGATAGCTGTATTGCCCCAACGCCGCGAGAATGTAATGGCAGTTTCTTCCAGAAATTCCGACTCCATAATAACATCCGACCAGTTGGCCACCTGATAGCTAATTTCCGGTACGAATGTTGTTTCGCCCACTGTGGTTAACGTTGCTTTGAGGAGGTAATGGTTGTTTCGCTTTATCGAGTAGTCTTCTACATCAAGGTCTGCTCTTACAGGTATGTAGTAAACAACATTTCTTTGATTGTATTTTGCTTCAACCTTTACACAAAGTGCCATTTCTTTATTGGCCGGATCTGTTGGTATATACTCCGGTATAATATAATCAGTAAATACTTTGGTGTAATATTCTGTATCTTCTGTAAATGATAATGCCGCCGTGTTATATACTAAAGGCGATTCGAACTGTAATGCTGCATAAGCTTTTGGCAAAAGATATTCATAATAGGGAATATGAGTAAGAGATACTTTATTAACTATTATCATATCCTGTTTCAATGTTTTCTTACGCAAAGCTAATGTCACTTTGGCAGCTAATCGCTGAAGGTCAATATTTAATGTATTACTCCAACTGACACCCCCATCTATACTGGCCTCACCGGCTCCGGGTATACTACCGGATGCGCGAACAAGAGCCTTTACCATTCCCATTGCAGGTAAATTTGTCTGTTCCGAGGAGTCGTCAATAGGTTCTTCTGAGGGCAGATCCACACCATTCAGCTTCAATACAGAAATAGCTGAATGGTGTTTGATGCCCGAAAGTTGCGATGTCAGCGTAATAGGTTCATTTAAAATCACATAAAAATTAAGTTGTCCGGTACGTACGGAAAGTTTATACTCTCCGGTTGATTCTTCCGGTTGTACCGGATACTCATTGAGTAATATTTGCCCTGATAGTTCATCCGCAACAATGATACGTACTTTTGTCATCGACGGGTCAAGTATACGGGTAGAGATATTCATATATACCTCTTCCAAGGGCATCACAGCCTGCTCTTCCGACTCATTTCCACAGGAAGAAAAGAGTAAAAGTGAAAAAAGTGTATATATTATGGTCTGTTTCATATCTTCGGATATGTATTCTATTTGGTACCCGGAGTTACCTCATTAATAACCCATTCGGGCAATTTAATTGCTACTCCAAGATCTGTATCTTCAATAAGTATCGAAACTGTTGCTTCGTTTTTCCCGTTTACAGTTATCTTATTATCTGCCATATATTTCTTTAGTTCGATACGGCATTTCGATTTTCCATCTGGTTCTTTAACTTCTATACGAACCGGATTATCGTCGTTAAACCTCAATACCTGAAATAGCGTTTGACTCACTCCCCGCTCTGCATTGAAGTTTGTTTCCGGATAATAAGTTGTTGAGTATGGTTGTACAGGCTTCATTTCCATATCGTATTGTGGCATAAGGTTATGCGCCTCCACTTGTGGCAAACTATTGTTTGCATTCTTTGATGTCAAATCGCGTATATAGACTTCTACATTGATATGTGCACCGCAAAAGGATACATCTCCGCTTGCCATTCCATTTTCCGGAACTGTTGCGCTGTATGCACCATAATAAAGATGGCTGTTGGTGGTTATACTCGAATGATCGAAAAAATTAGGGTGATGAATTCTACTCTCAGTAAATAATTCATGTCGATAGATTCGGGTAAACTCATGGGCATTTCCCCAACAAACAATCTTATAATTTCCCGGATCAAGAAACAAGTCTGTACCTTGTTGTCTTGTCAGTTCGTTTTTGTTCAGGGTTTGGGTCAGTACTTGTTTTTCATTCTCATCGTAAACAAAAAGGGTTACATGATCTATTTTACGCCCAAACATGTAAGGATCATTCGTATCGCCCAAATAGCTAAACGTTAACTGCAAAGTAACTGAAGGAGGACATTCGGGCAACCCCTCTGCAATGCATGAAAATAAAAGAATGGATGATATACAGCCTATCAATAGAATTTTCAATTTCATTCTTATATTCATATCCCTTCCTTTGGTTACGCTATACAAACTTTAATTGATGAGTTTTACTGAGATAGGCACTCTCCTATCTCAGTAATATCATTCATTTACCTTTCAACAATTGTTTATACTTCAGGAGTTACATTATGAATATCCCAGTCAGCAATTTCAATTTTCACACCTAAGTCGTACGGACCTTTTTCCGGTTTGTCGGTAATATCTTTGGCATTGATTGGAATACCGCCGGTGCCAACACCCATTTTATATATTTTATGGGCTTCCATTGATTGAATATAACCGCTTACATCTTTGTATTTGCTGAATGTTACAAAACCATATTTGTATTTAAGTTCTTTGCCATCTTTAACTTCATAATAGCCTTCTTTCAATTCTACTTTTACAAGCATTACTATATGAGGCAAACTGTTAGGAAATACATGGAAAGCATAAGCCTTATTTCCGGTTGTTGTAACATCGGTGCTACCATAAGTATGATAAACAATTGGTTGGTAAGTATCTTCCGGAGTCATTTTTATTGTAATAGTACCAATAGGATTTTCCGATCCGATATTTGCACCCGGATTATTTCCTGTGATATTTACTCCCCAAAACTTGTGGTCTTCATTATATAACACTGGAGAAATTCCCGGATGGTATTCATTAAAATTATTCACATATATAGAAGATAGTTCTACTGTTTCAACCCCTTCGCCGGGTACAACTGCTCCAACCTCAATACGACCTGTAATTGATTTCAGAGTCACATTGGCTTGTTTGTACTGATGTCCGTCTACAGGAGCCACCTCTGTTTCTGTTTCGCTCAGCACAGTAGCATTTGCTCTTCCCATTAAAGTTTTACCACCAAGCTTTGCTTTTTTATGCTGTGATAGAACATCATATTTAAAGTCCTTCAATATTGCATTCGCATTTTTAAGATCTTTAATATTCATATCATGAATGTTAGCTACTACAATCACGTTGTCAACTTGTGAGGGTATTTGCTCAAAACGCTTTTCGCCCTTAGTAATCTCAGCTTCGGAAAGGGTTTCTACTCTTTCAACACTCTCGCCGGCAAGTAAAAATACAGCGATATCATCTACAGTAGTTTCGTTTCCTGCTACGGTTTCTTCTACAGCCCGGGTATATTTTATATTCTCCGGCAATTTCACAATTAGAACATTATCTGCTTTAGTACTTGGATTTGGATTTTCTTCGTCCATTGAATTACTACAGCTTGTCATGCCAACGGCAAAAATAAACGAAGCTGCCAATAAAAATTTTGTTTTCATCTTAATTAAAAATTAGTGGTTTGTCAATTATAATCAGTCATCTTAAGCTTATGAGAGAGGTTTTATTACTATTCAAATCATTCTTATAGGTTTAATTTTCTTTCTTTTTACCAATACAAATTCGTCAAAACACGATTTCAACCTCTCCACAACTACCATTTTGTTCTGTCGATACAATTACGATGCAAAGTAACGTAAAAACAAAAAAGTAACAGTTTTTCCAATAGCTACTTTTTTTTATCCATTAGACACTTTTGGGTAGAAAAGGGATTTTTCATCAATAAAGCAGAACGTATGCTTCAACCATTCAACAGTTATTGAACGATTTACTTTCTAATGAAGAAAATTCATTCGCCGCGTGATTGTAGCACATACATGATGCTTATTATGCCGGGTTTTGCCACGGCCGCGGCAAAGTTTTGTTACGGCCGTGACAAATTCTTGTTGCGGCCGCGTCAAAATCTTGTTGCGGCCGTGGAAAAATCTTGTTGCGGCCGTGGAAAAAATCTGATTAAAGCAATCAGAAATATGCCACAGGGGACGCAGAGAACACAGAGGAAATTTCTAATTAAACCTCTGTGTCCTCTGCGTCCCCTGTGGTGAGAATTTGAGAGAAAAGAAAAGCTCTACTTATTCTTTAACTTATTATACTTCTTAAGTGCCAGAAACGCTATTACCAGAAACACTACAATTGGCCAGATGTTTACAAGGAAAAGTAGCGTAGCTGCCAACATATTCCAACCATATTTTACACCACTCACAACTTTCGCACCAAATCCCGGTGTATATTCATCAATATTCTTTTCATTAGAAATGATTTCCCTGCGAATGCTTGGGCGTTGGTATATATAGATATTGATGGTGCTGAAGTTAATTTGATCTTCCAAAGAGAGGTTAGTCAGCATCGCCCTATCCGCTGCTTCCTGTTTGCTTAGCAACAATTCTTCGGCACTTGTGGTTTCTCTCAGTTTCTTTCCCTGACTATCTATTGCATTGGTTAATCGCTTTTCACTTTTATCTATACGCTTCTGCGCTAATTTATTGGCTAATATTTTCAGAGCCACATCATCAGCCTTTATAATACGGTGATCCAGAAAGTCTATATTTCTCGATATATCTTTCAATACAGTATCGAGTGCTGTATTGGGAACTCTGATCACCAATGAGTTGATAACAGTATAATGTGTGGTTTCAAGTATAGAATCGGCACTGACAGGAGTTTTAGTCACGTCATTTACCGTACTTTTCAGATTAGTATAAGCTACAAAGCCACCATGCAAAGCAGTTATTGCTTCAATATCATAGGTAGACCGAATTACATTTTTAACCTTAAAACGTAAATCGGCCGTCCGGATAAACCGTCGGGAAGAATCTTTTTTTGTTTCTACGGCTGCCGAAGAAGATATAAACGAGTTATCTGATGTAGGTTCTTCGGATATAGGAATGATTTCTTCTTCAAAAACCATATCAGCACTCTCATTCATTTCTACTGCATAATCAGGAGACTGACCACAGCTTAAAACCGTTAAAAACAATCCGGTTATCACAAGAATCTTAGTTGCTTTCATACTAATTTGTGTTGGTGAATCCGACAAATGTACGAATTTTATATATTTTCTGCTACCTTTGCCCCAATTACTAATAACAAACAAACATGGAAACAGTGTTTATCTTTGGTGTTATATTTCTGGGTGCCGTTATTTTATTACCTATTATTTCTTTGGTAAAACTTTCCGTTATCAATAAAAAGATTACAGGGATAGAGGAAGCCATCAAACGCTTGCAACCCCAAGAAAAAACAGTGATAAATGAGGTACACAACGAAGAACCAATAAAAGAAGAAGTTATCGAGGAAGAACCCGATATCATTCCAACATATATTCCGGAAGCAGTTCCTCCTCCTTTTCCTGTTATGCAGGAAGTTTACAACGAATCAGTTATGTCGGAACCCGAAGAGACAGATTCAGAGCCAGAAACTGTTCTCACAGAAGAATCGAAGAAAACCGGTGCTTTCGCCCTCGAAAATCTGTTAAGCAAAATAGGTATTGTTACATTGGTATTGGGTATAGGCTTTTTCGTTAAATATGCCATCGACAAGGATTGGATTAACGAAATCGGTCGGGTAGCCATCGGAGTTATTACCGGAGGAGCCATTATTGCCATTGCCCATAAACTAAAAGAGAAGTACAATGTATTCTCTGCCATCTTAACAGGAGGAGGCATCTCTGTTTTATACATCACTATAACCTTGGCATTCAGAGAATATCATTTGTTTAATCAGACATTTGCCTTCATTATATTGATAGCCATTACATTGTTCTCGGTACTACTTTCATTACTTTACGATCGGAAAGAACTTGCCTTATTCTCACTATTGGGAGGATATGCCTCTCCTTTGATGATAAGTACAGGTAGTGGGAATTATGTGGTATTATTCTCCTTCCTATTTATTCTGAATGCAGGTATGCTGATTATTTCCATGCGTAAGAGATGGAATATCATAGGTATTGTTAGTTTTATATGTACACTTCTATTCTATTGGGGATGGCTTCTGCTGAAATTCGATGATCAATATATCGGAGCTATAACATTCGGTATTCTGTTCTTTGTTCAATTTTACCTGCTGGTTCTATTTGATCATTTCTTATCAGGGAAAAATATTTCTGCCTTTCAGGCTATTCTAATACTCGTCAATAACCTATCATTGTTTGCTGCCTCTATTTATGTTATTCGGGAAGCAGGATATGGAGTAGAAGGTATTATTACCATTTTAATGGCAATAATCAATGCACTTGTAATGATTGTGTTATTCAAACGAAGCAATATAGATAAACGTCTGATATACCTTATTATTGCTATCGTATTAAGTTTTGCTTCGCTTGCGGTTCCTGTACAACTCAAAGGACATGTTATTACCCTGTTTTGGGCGGCCGAAATGGTTATTCTTTTGTGGTTATGGCTAAAGTCAGAAATAAAAGTATTCCGTACAGGATTTATATTAATCAGTGTATTAACTCTTATTTCCTATTTCATGGATGTAGAGCATCATTATGGCTCATCCGAGAGTTTGCCCGTTATATTCAACCGCATCTTTATTACAGGATTGGTAGTAATTGCTGCACTTGTTGCATGTAGATTCCTGTTAATCCGCCACAAGCAGTCGGCTAAAGTAGTATCCGATTGGCATACTTTTACTACATTCCTTACTGTTATTTTGGTAAGTATGGCTTATTTGGTACCGTTCTTCGAAATAGTTTCTCAGGTATCTCATAGTTTCTTAAGTAAAATCGACAGTTTTAGTACAATGCTTATTGCTCTATACACCAGTTTATATGCTGCTGTTATTTCTTTGGTATATCGTAAATACATAAGAACTTCTCCAAGTGCTCTGTATGCCTTAATTGGTTTAGTTGTAGTATTTGCTATCGTGGCGTTACCTGCTATTATCTATGCCCGGGAAAGTATTTTCGTAGAAGAATATAGCAGCGCACTATTCCTTATTCATTATTTATCGTTGCCCTGCATTGCTTTCATTCTCTATACTATTGTCAAGAATATACATATTATTCCATCTCAAACTGCTACCACGTTTAGTTGGATTCTTGTTGCCTTGTCAGTAGCAATATTGAGCGTTGAACTCGACAGCACCATAATTCAAATAGCCGGAACGGCAACCAATTACAGTGATCTCTTATATGATGTTCACACCTTCGGTTACCCAATTCTTTGGGGTATATTGGCTATGATTCTAATGATCTGGGGCTTAAAGTGCAAAGCAGTTATTCTTCGGAAAATCTCTTTGGTGTTTTTTGCCTTTATCATACTGAAGTTCTATATCAGTGATATTTGGCTGATGTCTCCAACAGGGCGAATTATTTCATTTGTAGCTTTGGGGATTATTCTCCTGTCGGTATCGTTCCTCATTCAAAAAATTAAAATGCTTATTAAAGATGATAATGATGAATCTGAAAAAGAATAAAACCACCATGAAACGGTTTCTTTGTACATTTCTATTTGTTACCATATATGGCAGCACTTTCGCACAAACCGATTATTGGAGGGAAAACATTCAAATACCAATCGAAACCGGTTATCATAATATAGAGATAAGCCCGGAGATAGCCGGACTCGGACTCGAAACTTTAAGAATTATCGACGAAGAAGGAAAAGAGATACCTTACTTCATTCGTTCTTCCGTTCCGGTAAAGGAGTTGAAAGAACTTGATTTGTATGAACTGAAAACAAACATTGCGAAAGACAGTGTAAATATCGTAACGGTATATAATAAAGAAAAAGAAAAGGTTTCGGGCTTTTATTTATGTATGAAAGGCGCGGATGTTAAAAAGCAAATCAGTATCCGGGGCAGTTACGACTCCAAACAGTGGTTCACCGTTAAACAAGCAAGCACTTTTAAGAATGATGCAGGTGCCGAGATTACAGCAATCAGCTTTCCCGAAGGCGATTATACGTTTTATGAAATAACGGTGATTAATAATTCGGGCAGTCCCCTCAACCTTACAGGAGTAGGAAAGGTAAAATACAGTAATATTTATGGTAAGTTTATCGAAATCAACACAAAAGGATTTACTATAGAAGAAGATAAAGAACAAAAAAGAACCCTTATCTCTTTCTCTTCTATGAGTTATCCGTATTATTTATCGAAACTGGAAATAGCAGTAAAGAATAAAGAACACTACAAACGGAGGGTACAAATTACTAAAAAAGGAAATGTACTCGATTATTTCTCTCTTTCTTCGCGCGAAGAGAATACTTTCTTTTTTAACACCTTATTGATAGATAAAGATACCCACATAGAAATATACCATCAGGATAACCCTCCTTTGGAGATTGAAAGTATAAGATTATTCGATATCACTCGATATCTATGTGCATATCTTGAGGAAGGAAAACAATACCATATCGATACTCAAGGCACCAGATATAAACATTATGATGTTCAAGACTTTGCCAATGAGATTCCACAACTCCTACCTGTTGTTAAAACAACCCACTTAATTAGCATCACCCAAGAGCCAGAGCCGGAATCGGAAAGAAAATTCTTTGAGAAACCCCTCTTCTTATGGGGTGCTATTATTCTAACCGGAGTAATCCTTCTGTTGATCTGTATTCGTATGTTGAACGAGCTCAAGAAGAGGTAGAAATAAAAAAAGCCCTCACCAACTTTTCCAACATATACAGTATAATGGAAAAGTGGGAAGGCTCTCATGAAGCACAGTTTGCTTTATTGAAGTCTTTTCAGTCTATATAATAACTGCTGAATTGCTTCCTGATAATCATCAAGGATAGCTGCGGTAAAGTTTTCTTTGAACAAGTCTCTTTGATAATCTACATATTCGAAGAATTTCTGGCAATGATCTACAATATTAACAGGTATCAAAGTTTCGGGGATAACCACCTTAATATCTCCATGAAGTGCATAAGATGTTTCTACAATTCTGTCGAGAGCATCCGGTAGTGCTTCCAAAGCTTGGTCTAATGCAATGTGTTGAGCGTAACTACCTTTTCCGCTTACATGCCAATGATATAATTTAAGACTATTATTGAAGGCATACATTTTACCGAAAAACTCTCCCGTTTCTTTCAATGAAGCCGATTGCTTCTTTACATTAGTTTTAGTTTCCATAATTACTCTGTTATTTAATTTAGGTTTATAATAATTGAATTGTTATATTATAAACAGCATAAACAGAGAATTAGTTTCGGGATTAAGAATCGTTAAGTTTTCGGTTTTTATATTCTTATTTACCAGGCGTATGTTCCAAACGCCCCATCTTATAAGTACCTTTACGGATTACTGCTCCGGAAGTATTTGTTTCGGTAAAAGGACCGTCTTTCTTTCCTTGCTTAAATGTGCCTTCAAAACGATTGCCATTTTTATCAATCTCAATGCCTTTACCATTTTTCATTCCATTTTCGAAGCCACCTTTATATTTAATGCCGTCTGTGATGGAAGTACCTTGTCCATGAGGTTGATTATCCAGCCAATCGCCTTCATACATATCTCCGTTTCCCCACCGGTAAACTCCTTTACCATTAAACTTACCATCTTTCCACTGACCTTCGTACACAGAGCCGTTGGCCCATGTAAAAGTACCTTTTCCGTCTTCCACGCCGTCTTTGTAATGCCCGATATATTTATCTCCATTCACAAAGTTCGACACACCTTCTCCGGTACGTTTACCATCAACGTAGGCTCCTTCGTATCGATCGCCGGTTTGGAAGTAGTAAATTCCTTTGCCATGTTGCACATCGTTTTTCCAGTCGCCCACATATTTATCACCGTTCGCATATTTAAAAGTTCCTTTACCACTACGAACGTTATTGCTCCAATGTCCATTATACTCGGTACCATCATTCCAGATAAAAGTGCCTTCACCCTCTTTCTTGTCTTCCACCCAGTTTCCGGTATAAGTCGAACCGTTTTTCCAGGTATACGTACCTTTGCCCTGGCGTTTGTTTTCCATCCAGTTTCCTTCGTATACATCTCCGGTATGGTAGTGCATGATGCCTTGTCCCTGGCGGGTGTTTCCTACCCACTCACCATTGTATTGATTGTTGTTTAAAAGATAGAATATGCCCCGACCATGCTTTTGATCTTGCACCCAATCACCTTCATATCGTTCGCCATTGGGAAGTGAAAGCACACCATAACCTTCGCGTTTTCCTTTTACATATTCCCCTTCGTATACATCGCCGTTTTTAAAAACTGTTTTTCCCTTACCATTCGGTTTTCTACTCTTTAACTCTCCTGTGTATACAGCACCATCTTTAAAAGTAAAAGTACCGATTTTTATATTTTGGGCAAAGCCCGACTGCAATAAGAAAAAGCAAAGGAGTATAGTATATATGTATCTCATCTTAGTTGTTTTTATTTTAAAAATAGGATTAGGCACAGATTTCTTCTTTAGTCTATATATGACAAAGGTACAATTTATCCTCAAAAACCGATACTATTCAGAATCATTTTAAACAATCTTTTTCCCTGCTATGACTTCTTTTAAACTCTCTTTGCATAAGTAAAGATTTGCCAGACGCTTTAGTTCTGCTGCATCTGTTTCTCTTACAGCTTGTAGAGAACGTTCAAAAGTATCTTCAGGCAATCCCGAAGTATGCACAAAAATCCAGGCATCCGATAGCGAAAAAGCCGATTCGTAAGAACGGCACATCTCTCCCAACATATAATTCTTTACGGTAGACAGTTCTTCCTGACTTACTGTCTCCAGATGTAATTTATCAATCTCATGATATACCTCTTTTATTAATGGCTCCACGTATTCATTATCTGTTTCAGAACTGATAGCCAGCAATCCGGTACCGGGATAGAACATCATTCCGGCACCTATTCCGTATGTATATCCTTTGTCTTCCCGAATATTAGACATTAAACGACTCCCGAAGTATCCTCCAAAAAGTGTAACGAGCACACGCAGTTTAGGATAATCAGGGTGCAAACGCGTAATGGAGTGATACCCCAGCTTTATCGCACTCTGCATAGCATTGGGGCATTCAGTGAAGATTCTTTTTTGCTCTGATATGGTAATCACTTTATCTGATTGCACAGGAATTTCAGTACCTTTACCAAAGAAATCTGTACCCAGAACTCTTTCTATCCGGTTTACAATATCATCGGTTACCTTACCCGATATGTATACGGAACAATTGCTTTGAGTGTAGTAAATCTCGTAAAACTCTCTTAATAAATCCGGTGTAACCAAATCATAATCTTTTTCCTCCGCTAAGTTTCCACAAGGATGCTTGGTGCCAAACAAGTTTTTCAATAAGCTTCGATGAGCAATAAAATCTACTTTCTGAGTATTGACTTTATACTGCTGAATATTGGTTTCAATCACTTGCTGAAATTCTCTTTCGGGGAAGATGGGTTCTTTCACTATGGAATTCAGAATTTCCAGTGTTTCAGCAAAATATTTATTCAGCGAATAGAGTGTAATAAATGCGTATTCCATAGAAGAGGAAAGTTCCAACCATGCTCCATAGTAATCGAGTTTTTCCGAGATCTCGGCAGATGAGTATGTTAGCGTTCCCTCGCGAAGCATGCGATTGGTAAAAAGGGCCTGCAACTTTTGCGTTTGATGCCAACTTCCACCTTTAAATACAAGATCCAGACGAACAATTTCTTGTTCTCCTGCCCTTATCATATACAAAGGTATGCCATTGGGTAATATAGTTTTCTCGGGATAGAGAATCCCAATTTGATCCAGTTCGCGTATTTCCGGTTGTATAGTTCTGTTTAACAGTGTCATAGTGATTGTTTTTTTAGGAATTCTTCGGCACGTTGCAAATCTTCGGGGGTGTCAATGCCAATCGTTTCCATGTAAGTAATTCCTGCTTTAATTGTATATCCGTTCTCCAACCATCTGAGTTGTTCCAATGATTCGGCAAGTTCCAAAGAGGATTGAGGCAATGCGGTTATTTCTTTCAGCACTTCTGCCCGATAGGCATATAGCCCTATGTGTTTATAATAAATATGATTCGGCAACCAATCTGCTTTTTCCTTATTACGCATATATGGAATTACAGAGCGACTGAAATAAAGGGCATTCATATTTTTATTCAGTACTACTTTAGGAGAATTACTGTTCTCCAAGGCTTCCCATGTATCATCCGCAGTAAAAGGCTTCACCAAAGTGGCTATTTGGGTAGAGGCGTCGTTAAAACATTCTTTTATAGTTTCCAGTTGAGACGGCTGAATAAAAGGTTCGTCTCCCTGTATGTTTACAATTACATCAAAAGGTTGCCCGATATTTGTATAGGCTTCAAAACAACGATCGGTACCACTGTTATGATGCACCGAAGTCATTACTACCTTACCTCCGAATGCTTTAACAGCCTGTTCGATACGTTCATCGTCGGTTGCAACGTATGCATCATCAAGAATACCTGCCACTTGTTCATATACACGCTGAATAACAGTTTTACCCCCTAACATAGCCAACGGCTTCGCCGGAAAACGGGTGGAAGCATAACGAGCCGGAATGATACCTATGAATTTCATCATCTGAATTTTAGAGTTAAAAAGGGAAGAAGTAAGAAGATCCGGAATCAGCTCTTTTAGCCAAAGATCGTCATACTTCACCAAATCGATATCTAATACTATTCTCTCTTTCTTTTTATCTTCCGGCAATCTACCGGCTTCAAGTTCTATGGACTTCAACCGACTTTTCACCTCTTCCTGAGAAAGTGCTGTGGTAAAAACTGCCAGTTGATTTGCAAAAAGGGCCGGATTATCCAGCCCTATAGGTTTTGTTTCTTTTTCTTCTTCGAATTGAACAGAAGGAAACAGACTTATCAAACGCATACGCGCAAAAGGGATTTTATTTTCCCTTTCACAATTACTGCCAATACAAATAATACAGGTATGCATGGAATCGTTGTTAGTTAAACAGTTCATCCAATCCTCCCTGATCAGGAGTATAGAATGTTTCCGAATTACTATCTCCGCATGGTCTATAATCTTTAGGGAATTGGAATCTTTCTTTAGGATCGTATCCTAATATTTTGTCATTCAGAACTTTCTGCATGTATAATCCCCAAATCGGAAGTGCCATTGCAGCCCCTTGCCCATCTCTCATTGTATCGAAATGGATATCGCGATCTTCTCCTCCTACCCAAACACCCGATACCAATGATGGAGAAAAGCCAATGAACCATCCATCTGCGTTGCTATTTGTTGTTCCTGTTTTACCTCCCAATTCAGCTTCAATCTTATAAATTCGTTTTGCACGGTTGGCTGTTCCTTCATTAACTACAGCTTTCATCATATCCAGCATTTTATAAGAGCTTGATACACTGATTACTTCATCCATATCAGGAGTAAACCTGTCTAAAACATTTCCTTCATTATCTTCTATATGGGTTACAAATAAAGGAGCTACCCTGATTCCTTTATTAGCAAAAGCCGTATATGCACTTACCATCTCACCTACCGAAACCTCGCATGGTCCTAAACAAAGCGAAACAACAGGAGGAATATCTTGATTTAAAACTCCAAAGTTATGAATCAAACCAACAAGCGCATAAGGATTCAGTTTTCCCATCAGATACGCCGAGATCCAGTTGTCTGAGTTAGCTAACCCCCATTTAAGCGTAACCATTTCTCCATAGCGTTTTTTAGGATCACTGTTTCTGGGAGTCCAAGGTAAACCGTTTTCTTGTATTAAGGTAATTTCTACCTTTCTTGTTTCATCACAAGGCGTGAACCCATTCTCCATAGCTAATGTATAAAGGAAAGGTTTAATGGTAGATCCTATTTGTCGGCGTCCTACCATAGTCATGTCATATTGGAAATAAGTATAGTTTATACCTCCCACATAAGCCTTTACATGCCCGTTTATTGGATTCATAGACATAAAACCTGTACGCAGGAAGTGCTTATAGTACTTAATAGAATCCATTGGAGTCATAATAGTATCCTTGTTTCCTTGCCAGGTATATACCGACATTTCTTCCGGAGTATTGAAAGCTTTTCTTATTTCAGCCTCTGTTTTACCATCTGCTTTCATTTTGGTATATCGCCCACTCTGCCTTACAGATCGATCCAGAATTTCTTTCACCCGAGTTTCACTTAACAGGCGAGAATAAGGAGCTGTTTTATTATTGTTCTTTTTTTCTTTAAAAAAGCGCTCCTGCAAATCAGACAAATGCTCTTTCACCGCTTCCTCGGCATATCTTTGCATGCGAGAATTGACAGTGGTATATACTTTTAATCCATCTGTATAAATGCTGTAATTTGATCCATCTTTCTTTTTATGCTTATTACACCAGCCATATAACGGATTTGTTTCCCATGCCAATGAATCTTCATAAAATTTCTGCATCTGCCATCCCCGGTAATTACTCTTAATCGGTTTTTGGGCACTGATTACACCACGTAAATATTCTCTAAGGTAAGTAGCAAGCCCCAATTTATGATCTACTGGGGTATATTTTAGTTCAAGTGGTAAAAGTTGCAATGAGTCCTTCTCTTGTTCGGAAAGATATCCTGCTTTAAACATTTGTTCAAGCACTACATTTCTTCTTCCCTTGGCACGCTCATTATAACGTTTCGGGTTAAAATAAGACGGGTTTTTACACATGCCGACCAAAGTTGCTGCTTCCTCTATCTTTAAATTCTTAGGGTCTACATTAAAATATGTATGAGCAGCCGTATTGATTCCAACTGCATTATTCAGAAAGTCAAATTTATTAAGATACATAGTAAGTATCTCTTCTTTGGTATAATAACGCTCCAGTTTCACAGCAATCACCCATTCAATAGGTTTTTGAAGTGCACGTTCATAGTAGTTCTTTGCTGTTTCTTCTGTATAAAGCAGTTTAGCAAGTTGTTGAGTAATAGTACTACCCCCACCAGCATTTTTTTGTTGCATGATACCTCGTTTAATAACTGCACGCGCCAACCCTTTTGCATCAATACCCGAGTGTTTCGTAAAACGAATATCCTCTGTTGCTATCAATGCGTTGACCAAATTGGCCGGCAATTCATTGTAGGCCGTATATACTCTATTTTCGTCGCTAAATGACCATGTTCCAAGTAGTTCGCCGTCTTCCGAAAATATCTGAGTTGCAAATTTGTAAGTAGGGTTCTCCAATTCCTCTACAGGAGGCATATATCCTATTTTTCCGTCAGCAATAGCTGAAAAAATGAAGAAACCAGATACTGCAACAATAACTAAAAGAGCCCAAAGAGCTATTATAATCTTCTTTATCATAATACAAAAGTAACATAATTCTTTATTTCGTGCAATATGGTTGAATTAACTTCTTTTTCTTTTCTTATAATAAGGGTAGGTAACTAAAAGAAAGAATATCAAAGCAATGGTCGCTGAAAACATTGCCAACTGGAAAGTTAAATTAAACTGTTTATTTACACACAAATAACAAGCAACAGCAATACCAACCGATACTCCCAATTGCCATGCTATCAGATAACTATTATTAGCAGCCACACGTTGACAATGATGCGACAAATCGACAAACATAAATAGAAACGTCAGCCCTACAACCTCCAAAGCAATTCCTAACAAAAATGCTGAGATCACTCTTAACACAATCTGATCGAACAATAGGAATACCGATATGGCAACAACAATCAACACTATGCTGGTAGTAATCAATTTCCAGACATCTATTCTTTTAAGGATACTTTTAAAGAAAAATAAAAGTAAAAAGCCAACACCCGCAACAGTTAAATAAGGAATAATTATAGTATCTACCATAAACCGGTCGTCCCAATATATAAGTGGCAGAAATATGCCGAATACAAAAGACACTAAAACAACATTCAATGTAAGCACCCATGTGCGAGGTAAGAAAAAGCGATCTAATGAACACACAGGCATTCCGATAGGGGCTCGAAAAGGAACAGGTACCGAAATAAGGGATAGAGCTCCCCAAACCACCAGACCAATAGACACCAGCATCACTGGCAAAAAGCCATAATATCCATCTCCATTATTCCGAGATAAGAAACTACCCAATGCAACTCCCAATATAATACCTAAATGAACAAAACCACCAAGTTTTTTATTTATTCTATCTCTATCTCCCGATGCCGTAACATCAATACAAATAGTGGTTAACGACAGATAGGCCAATCCCAAAGCAATGCCATGTAGCAGTGGTAAAAGCAGAAACTCCACAAAACTATTCGCGTAATAATACCCTGCGCTTACCAATGTCAGTACAAAAAAAGAAATCAGCCCAATATATTTCCGCCGATAAGTATCAATAAGAAAGCCATGAAAGGGTCCAACCAAAAGCATACCTAAGGTCTGCAAAAGCATAAACATTCCAGCGTAAACAACCGAAAGACCTATATTAATAGCTAATACAGCCGGTAGTATTGGTAACAGCATGTATTGAGAGGCGAACAAGAGCATACTTGCCCAACAAATACGTAAAGGAGAACTCATAATATTAGCTTTTCAGTATCTATCATTACAAATATTACAAAGCAGCAAAGTTATGACTTTAAAATTAATCTATCGTACGTCATATTTACAAAATCATCTATCACCCAATTGCAAGATCCTTGAATAGCCTCGCGAGAATTCGTAGTAGCCAATCCTATAACGGTTGCTCCCGAAGATCTACCTGCTTGTAATCCATGAAAAGAATCTTCAAAAACAAATGAGTTTTCAGGCAAGGCACCCAACAGTTTCATACCCAATAAGAAACACTCCGGATCCGGTTTCGACTTCGTAAATCGTTCTGCGGTTAATATTTCATCGAACAACTCCGGCATTTCGGGATGTATTTTGTACACATTAGCCATCTTTTTCAGATTAGAACTGGTTACTAAAGCAATTCCTGCACCATTAGCATGTAGCTCTTTCAGAAAGTCGACCACTCCAGGCAAATATTCGTAAGACATATTTTCTTCATATTCATTCAAATCACCTGTAATTTGCATTTGAATGTCATCCATACCGGAAAAGTGCTTATTATAAATCTGCTCCAATGTTTGTCCTTTAATGGTTTTACCAAAGCTTTCTATATGCAAATATTTACTTCCTTGTTCATCCCAGAACTTGGTATATTGTCCTTCTGTATCCATAACTACCCCATCAAAATCGAAGAGAACAGCTATTTTATTTAACTCATTCATAGATTATATTCTATACAAATTATTAAAATCATATAAATTGTTGCAAATGTCCGAATAATCCTTGGAAGCAACAAACTATTTCAGAACTTTGCATACGACTTAGACAGTAAATTTCAATGCTTAATGAACAAAAACCACATTCGCTTTTGTTATTTATTTTATGTACATTCGCAATCATTTGACCTGGATTATTCATACTCGCCCTAATGAAGAAGTTTTTGGTTTAAGTTTGGGGCTAAATCTCACCTGTTTGAGAATTTATTCTTAAAGCCTTGAGAATTTGTTCTTAAGCCCTTGAGAAAAAAATCTCAAGCTGCTGAGAAAAACGAGAATCGAGTTATGGATAATCCAAGTTAGTGTATGTTAACGTTTTTAGTTGACTACTTTCAGTCTTATTAATAGAATTGGTTGCCTCGGTTTATACTTAGTTATAAACTAGGTTGACCTTTTTCATTG
>NZ_QVMK01000046.1 GCF_010500995.1 Bacteroides sp. 224
ATAGGAACAAGAAAGAAGAAACCGCTCAGGCTTAATCCAAGCATGGGCGGTTTCTTTTAATATAAAAATCAGAAGGGATGTACGACACCGAATGGTTACCTCCACCCGGATGGAGAAGTCGCTTACACCCAGGTGGAGAAGGTGTCTACACCCGGGTGGAGAAAGATGTTTAAAACCTTGTCTGAATTCAGGACAATATGCCACTTGTTAAGTGTGACACTTGTGACACTTCTGTGATGCTTTTTAGAAAAGTATCACCCACTACTTGATCCTGTAAATCAACTTGTTAGAACGCTGTGTGACACTTGTGACACTTTTTGATTGAAAAAATCGTTCTGAACGGATTGGCTTTCTTTCAAATTTTGCCACGATGCACGCACTATTTTATTGCAGGCTAAGATTCAAACAGCTTATAACTTAATATTAATTTCGATAGGTTGTTCTATATCCTTTTTCCACTTGCGGATATAAGCAAACCATTCTTCGGGGGTTTTATAGCCAAATGTTTCTTTCATAGATGTAAAGGTGGTGTAGTAATAAAAGTAGTTTGAACCTTTGGCAGTTACCGTATATAAATAATTGGGTTTGTCTTTTACCTCTTTTACTACATACTGGCGAGGAATGTATGTGGCAAGACCTACTGTTTCCTTGGCATATTTTACAGTATCGTTTACGGGCCAATCGGTTCCCCAGCAGCCTATTAATCCTTCATGATCCGAATAAGATACAGACCCTTGTATGTCTTGAACGCCAGTGCAGAATACTTCATCTTTTAGAGGTTCTTCAAAGAAAGCTTCTACCAGTAAGTCACGATGTCCGGCATATAGTGTGTAGCGGTTAATCATGTTAAGTTCACTGTTTTGGTATTGCCAATTGGTTGCTTCTGCCTCAATGATAGTGCGTACCGGACCATAAGCTATAATGCGTTCGGTTCGATTTTCTACAGGTGTTATGTGCGTGGCCTTTTGTCCGTTCCATCCTTTTAGGGCTCCGGCACCGCAACTGCCACTTACTCGAAGTACATCATCGCCAAAGCCACGTACCAATTGTTCGTCGGTAGGGTAGAATTGAGATTCTTTTATTTCAAATCCTTTATTGAACTTACCGTAGATATCTATGGTTTGTTTTTGATCGAAATAAAGGCGATAGGCCACTAATTCGGATTCGAAAGCCGGACCATGGTGGTGTAGTTGGTTATAGATGTTGCTTGTTCCCGGAATAGTAAGCGATTGTATGGGTACATGCTTTCCTTTCTTATCGCTTATCAACATTTCGGCATATACACGCGGCTCATATTGTTTATTGCTTTTCTCCGAAGAGAGTATTATCTTGAAACTCTTTTTTTCTTTGGCTGCGAGATTGGTAACAAAAACCAGTTCGTCTGCTTTACGATCTCCATTCAAATCATCCAATTGAGAGGGGATTTCTGTCTTTCCTTCCCAAACAGTGGCCGACTTTATTTGAAAGTCTGTTCCTATCTGTTCGAGTTTAATAACTACAGGTTCATCTTTTTTGGATGTTTTCCATAGGTTGTTAACTTCAACTTTGATTGTTTTCTTTAGCGTATTCTTTTGATCTGATAGAAGAGTTTCTTTAACTTTTTCGCTATTAAAGAATCCGTCATCTACTTGAGCAGATAAACTATAGGGAAAGGCACAAACAAGTGCCAGCATAATGATATAAATCTTCTTCATAATGGTGATAATTTGTTATTGAATTGCAAATATAAAGATAATAACTAAAAAAGCCCGACATCTGGAGATGAAGGGCTTTACTTGTTATGGGCTTTTCACCACAGAGGACGCAGAGTTTTATTAAATTCATAACTATTTCCTCTGTGCCCTCTGCGTCCTCTGTGGTGAAATTATACAATACTAATACCTAATTGAAACTAAATGTTTCGGCTTTGTTTCCGATATTGCGGAGTTCTCCTTCTACCTTTACGTTATTCACGTTTCTCATTTGCAGATCGGCTCCTTCTTTTGCTTTTATATGTATGTTATCCAGTGTTACGTTTCTTGCCTGACTTATTACCACTCCTTCTTTTGCATCGGTAATAACTACATCTTTTACTGTAACATTATCGATAGGCATTTCGGGAAGCCCGTTGAAGAAGATTGCCCGTCCTGAACCTTTGCAGTAAACATTAGAGATATGGATGTTGCGGAAAGCCGGAGTTTCTTCGGTTGCAGGAATCACTGTGGGTTCAGAAAGATTGTTGTCTCCGTCTTCGTTTGCTTCCGTAGGAGATTTTCCACCATAGAAAAGGTCGAATAATAATGCTTCATTCGGAATATCAATCATATAAATATTATTGATATAAATACCTTCTACCACACCGCCACGGCCACGGGTACTTTTGAATCTTAAACCTACATCTGTTCCGAGGAAGGTACAGTCTGACACATAGATGTTCTTTACGCCACCAGACATTTCGCTTCCTACCACGAATCCACCATGTCCGTGCAATACGGTATTGTTTTTAACGATTACATTTTGGCAGGGTGCTCCTCTTTCGCGACCATCTTTATCTTTTCCGGACTTGATACAGATTGCATCATCTCCTGCATCAAAAGTAGAGTTGATGATAAGAGCATTTTTGCATGATTCCAAGTCGAGTGCGTCTCCATTCTGTGAGTACCAGGGGTTGAACACCTTTACTCTGTTCAATGTAATATGTTCGCACAACAAGGGGTGTAAACACCAACTGGGCGAGTTTTTGAATGTAACATCCTCCAGAAGTACCTTCTTGCATTTGTTGAAGTTAAGCAATACCGGGCGTAACCAGGTTTTAATTTCGCCCCATTCTCTATCAGATTGAATGCCCTCGGGGTTATTAAATTCTTTGGTAGCCATGGCACCTTTTAAAGCTCCGGCATCGGGATACCAAATCTTTCCGGCAGCATCTACCACTCCTGTTTTTATCAGGTTTTTCCATTGTCTGTCGGTAAGCTTTTCTTTTTTTACAGGACGCCAGCTATCACCCGATCCATCGAATACACCATGTCCGGTGATTGCGATGTTTTCGGCATCAACAGCCGAAATAGGAGATTGACAACGACGTGTGTTTAATCCTTCGAAAGAAGTTTCTATAATAGGGTAGGCCGAAGAATCGTCGGTAAACAAAATCAAAGCATTAGGCTCTGTATGCAGATTTACATTGCTTAAAAGTACAATAGGGCCTGTAAGCCATAATCCTTGCGGAATAATAACTTTACCTCCTCCTTTGGCGTTTACATCTTTAATGGCTTTGTTTATAGCCTCGGTGTTTAAGGTTGCTCCATCACTTTTTGCTCCATAATTCAGAATATTAACTTCGTAATTGGGGAAAGTGGGTTGCTCTACCTTTGGCATATCAAAGGGCAGATTCTCGTAGATGCTTTTATCAATCGCATTGGTTTCTTGTTGTGCGGTAGCTGTATTGCAATTGCAACCGGCCAATATTAAAGGTGTGCATACCGCCAACAATGAGATTCTTTTCAATAGTGTCTTCATCCGCAATGTGAATTCTATGGTTGTTATTATTATCAAATCGTTTTCCAGTCTTAATATAAGAGAGTCATTCTTCTTCATAAACGACTCTCACGAGCAGTTTAATGAAGAAATAATGATTCATGTTAACCTAATTCTAACCTTAAATAATATTATGAAAAAACCTCTTATATTATTGCTTGCAAATATATCGGAGATATCGGCCGGGAGTGTGTAGAAATTGTTTGTTTAAGGGGATTTTTTGATATATCGACCTATAAAACAGTCGCTTTGGCTCATAATATATAAATAGTTCCTATCTTTGCACCCGATTTAACAAATTCAAAATAGTTATGAGTAACAATTTACTTAAAGGTAAAAGAGGTGTTATTTTTGGAGCACTTAACGAGCAGTCGATAGCTTGGAAGGTGGCAGTTAGAGCTGTTGAAGAAGGCGCGACCATTACATTATCAAATACTCCCATGGCCATACGTATGGGAGAAGTAAATGCATTAGCAGAACAATTAAATTGCGAAGTAATTCCGGCTGACGCAACAAACGTAGAAGAACTGGAAAATGTTTTCAAACGTTCAATGGAAGTGTTAGGTGGTAAGGTAGATTTTGTGCTTCACTCCATCGGTATGTCTCCAAACGTACGCAAGAAACGTACGTATGATGATCTTGACTACGGTATGTTAGAGAAAACATTGGATATATCAGCCGTTTCTTTTCATAAAGTGATTCAGGTAGCCAAGAAAATGGATGCAGTAGCCGAGTATGGTTCTATTTTGGCATTAAGCTATGTAGCTGCACAGCGTACTTTCTTTGGATATAACGATATGGCAGATGCAAAAGCATTGTTAGAATCAATTGCCCGTAGCTTCGGTTATATCTACGGACGCGAGAAAAATGTACGTGTAAATACCATCTCGCAATCTCCTACACCCACTACTGCCGGATCGGGCGTGAAAGGTATGGATAAACTGATGGACTTCTCAAACCGTATGTCTCCGCTTGGTAATGCTTCGGCCGATGAATGCGCCGATTATTGTATCATTATGTTCTCCGACCTTACCCGCAAAGTAACTATGCAAAACTTATTCCACGATGGAGGTTTCTCGAGCGTTGGTATGAGTTTGCGTGCAATGGCTACTTATGAAAAAGGACTTGAGGATTACATGGACGAAAACGGTAACATTATTTACGGATAAAATCTTAGATGAATACAGCTCTTTATCTCATTCCCGTAACATTGGGAGATACAGCTATAGAAACAGTATTACCTTCTTATAATAAGGAGGTAATACTTTCTATTAAACATTTTATAGTAGAGGATGTGCGTTCGGCGCGTCGGTTTCTTAAAAAGGTAGATAAAGAGATTGATATAGATGGTTTGACTTTCTTTCCATTGAACAAGCATACTTCTCCGGATGCTATTTCTGATTATTTGCAACCCTTGCAGCAAGGAATGTCGATGGGAATTATTTCAGAAGCCGGTTGCCCGGCGATAGCCGATCCGGGAGCAGATGTAGTGGCTATTGCTCAACGAAAGAACCTAAAAGTAGTTCCTTTAGTGGGACCTTCTTCCATACTACTGTCTGTTATGGGCTCCGGATTTAACGGGCAGAGTTTTGCCTTTCATGGCTACTTACCCATTGAACCGGGTGAAAGAGCTAAGAAGTTGAAGACACTGGAACAGCGTGTTTATGCAGAACATCAAACACAGCTTTTTATCGAAACTCCTTACCGGAATAATAAGATGGTAGAGGATATCCTTCAGCATTGCAGACCACAAACAAAATTATGTATTGCTGCTAATCTGACCACAGAAAGCGAATATATCAAGACCAAAACCGTAAAGGAGTGGAAAAATAAAACTCCTGATCTGTCTAAGATACCTTGTATTTTTCTCTTATATCAATAATATCCTGCAATAGATCAAACTCATTCTCGAAGCAGGTACTGAAATAGTTCTTGTCTATATTTTGTTCGATCTGTGAGAGAGTCCACAGTTTACCGCTTTCGAAATGGCAATCACATAATAACTTATCATTTGCAATATCTAAAGTGAACAGGAAAATAAGCCTGCTTGTTTCCTCATTCTTTAGAGAGTGTTTCAGAACAAATCTGGGTGATAAGTTGCCAACTCCCGGGAATGTTTGTTTCAACAATCTTTTAACTCCTTCCTCCACTGTTTCATTATATTGCAAGAAGGTTTCCATCGGAGTATCTATTTTTCCGGCATCAAGAATTGATGTTTCCGGGCGTCGACTCAAGAATATCATATTATCATGAATCGGAATGATACGAATAACCGGATTGGTATAAGTATTTTTATATTCAGCAGCTTCTACCTTGGGGACCTTCCCTAATACTTGTCCGTTATCATTAACTACGGATATGTATTTAGTATGTGCCATTATCTTATTAAAGTACCGTAAACCATACTGGTTAAATAAGATGGTCAGTATAAATACAAGTGGTGGCATGATGTGAAATAGAATAAATCTACAGGTTTCTCCAACGGAGGCCAAAGAGAATAATTCTATAATAATAGTAATAAGGAAATGTATAATGGCAAAGATCAGCAGTACGCGTGTAGATACAATGGATGTTTCTACCCCTTGCGCCAGATTACACTTGTTTTTACTATTCTTTTGATAGCGGTAGTATGCTATGAATTTGTTTCTGAACTGATACAGAATAAGTAGGGGCAATACTATGCTGACTTCCAGCAAGAATGGTCCCCATGCAGTTGGAAAGGTAAGAACTCCTGCTATATATAATAAAGCATATAACAAAAGTATTCCACTACAGGTATACAATATGTAATTAGGAGTTTGATACTTATTACTGAAAAATGTAATGGCAGAAAGAACCAAGCCAATGGCTGCCCCGACTGATAATGCTATATGGATATTTATAAACTCACATAGTATCATTGAAATGACCACCGGTATAAAACCAAGTGACATGTTGAACGCGCTGGAAAGAACTACTCTATGACTCATCCTGACTATATCTTCTTTTAATCATAGAAACAAAATAATAGCATTTAAGTTTTCGTTCAACGATTAATAATGTGTTTTTCTGCATGATAAGATGAACGTACCAACGGAGCGCTTTCAATTTGTTTAAAACCTTTATATAATCCTGTTTCTTTGTATTGGTTGAATTGCTCCGGAGTTATATATTCGGCTACCGGATAATGATGATGCGTAGGCTGTAAATATTGCCCGATGGTAAGAATCTCACATCCAACTTGATGCAGATCATCCATTAGCTCTTCTACTTCCGGAATTGTTTCGCCTAATCCGACCATAATACCGGACTTAGCTGTTATCCCTCCTTGAGCTATTTGTTGGATTACCCGAAGACTGGTGTCGTAATGGGCAGCACTTCGAACCAAAGGACTGATTCGGCGAACTGTTTCCATGTTGTGCGATATAATATCGGGGCGGGCTTCTATAATTAACTCTATCAACTCTTCTCTTCCCTGAAAGTCGGGTATGAGAACCTCTAATGTGGTGTTTGGGTTGATGGATTTTATTTCCTTGATGGTGTTTGCCCAATGCGCTGCTCCCAAGTCCGGAAGGTCATCCCTATCTACCGAAGTGATGACTGCATGGTTTAGTTGCATCAATGAAATAGAACGAGCTACATTCTCGGGTTCTTTAAGATCTAAAGGAAGAGGCTTCCCGGTACGGGTATTGCAGAATTTACAGCTACGCGTGCAAATGTCTCCTCCTATCATAAAGGTAGCAGTGCCTTTGCCCCAACATTCTCCCAGGTTGGGGCATCTGCCACTGCTACATATAGTGTGTAAGCAATGAGAATCCACGATACGTTTGGTAGCAGTGTATCTGTCGTTAGCTGCAATGCTAATCTTTAACCATTCCGGTTTACGTACGCGGGATTTCATTGTTTATAAGTTGTTGTTAAAGAAGTTAGTTAATCTTGTATATAGGTGATAGCGTGTATTTCTACCATAAATACTATGATTACGGTTGGTATACACATGCATATCAAATTGCTTGTTAACTTGTACAAGGTGTTCACTGTATTCGGCAATGTTCTGGTAGTGTACATTATCGTCGGCCATGCCGTGTACCAGAAGTAGGTTGCCGTTTAGCTTGTCTGCACGGGTGAAAGC
Organism: Bacteroides sp. 224; assembly: GCF_010500995.1. Lineage (GTDB taxonomy): Bacteria > Bacteroidota > Bacteroidia > Bacteroidales > Bacteroidaceae > Bacteroides. The sequence continues at coordinate 7,625 of NZ_QVMK01000046.1, forward strand.
TGAACTGTTTTTGTAGCCTTCTGCGTTTTCTTTAGGAGTACGCATAAAACGTTCGGCGTAAATGGTGTCATAATACTTCCAGTCGCTTACAGCAGCTACGGCTACTCCGGCTTTAAATACGGGTGTACCTTCACTCATACTCATGATGGTGGTGTATCCGCCGAAGCTCCATCCCCAGATGCCGATGCGTGATTTATCTACAAAAGATTTTGTTCCTAAGTATTTGGCCACTTCTACCTGATCCTGAGCTTCTTTTACACCCAGATTCAAATAAGTGCACTTGGTGAATTCGGCTCCTCGTCCGCCGGTACCTCGTCCGTCTACACAAACCACCAGATAACCGGTACTTGCCATGTAGTCTTCCCATCCTAAGGGTCTGAAACGATCTAAAACCTGTTGACTGCCCGGGCCGCTATATTGGAACATAAGTACCGGGTACTTTTTAGATTCGGAAAAACCGGTAGGTTTCATCATCCATCCATTCAATTCTACTCCTTGAGAGGTGGTGAAAGTGAAGAACTCTTTAGCAGGAATTGTATAACCTGCCATTTTAGTTTTTAATTTGTCATTGGTAACAAGCGTTTTCAGAACTTTCCCCTCATTGTTATTAATGGTAATGGTGGGAGGTGTTTGCAAGTCGGAATGTGTATTAATGAAATATTTCAGGTTGCTGCTGAAAATTGCACTATTTATACCCGATTTCTCTGATAGTTTTATCTTTTTCCCTTTTCGGTCTATTTTATAGATTGCTTTTCTTAAAGGGCTTTCCTCGTTACTTTCATAGTAGAATGTTTGAGTAGTTGCTTCCCATCCGATAAAATTGGTTACCTCGAAGTTACCTTGTGTAACTTGTTTTATTAAGTTACCTCCCATGCTATACCAGTAAAGGTGTGAATAACCATCTTTTTCGCTGACAAAGCTAAAGTTATCCGGGTAGAACTTAATGTTATCAAAGGCGCTTTCATTAATATAATAAGGACTTTCGTCTCTTACCACAAGGCGGCAAACAGTAGAACGAGGATCTGCAAAATACATATCAAAACGATTTTGATGTCTGTTCAGTGTCATAATTGCCAGTTTGTTCGGATCTTCTGTAGCACGAATACGAGGAATATAACCATCGGCATCTAATGGCAAATTCATTTTGCGGGTTACTTTAGAGCGAATGTCAAAGGTGTGTACAGAAACAGTTGAATTCTTTTGCCCGGCTTTAGGGTATTTGTAATCATAAGATCCCGGGTATAGTTCGAGTGCCGAAAGGCGAGGGGCTTCTCCTGCAAATAAAGGAAATGAGAAGAGGGGCACTTCCGATTCGTCAAAACGAACATAAGCAAGCATTTGGCTATCTGCCGTAAACTCTAAGGCGCGGTTATAGCCGAATTCTTCTTCGTACACCCAATCGGGTATTCCATTCAGTACCTCATTGAATTTACCATCTTCGGTAATTTGAGATTCGCTATTACCAAACAGTAATTTTACGAGGTATATGTTATTGTCTCTAACAAATGCTACCATTGTTCCATCGGGCGAGAATATAGGAACTTCTTGCGGTCCTCCATCCGACAAAGGCTCTACCTTATTGTTCTTGATGTTATAAAGATAATGAACAGCACTATAAGAACGACGGTATTTTTGAGCTGTTTCCGTTTGGAGAAGGATTAGTTTCTCATCCGGAGAGAAAGTATAATCATCTATTCTCTTAAAGGAAACATCGCGTGCAGTTGCTACATCAAATAGTACTTGTACTTGTTCTCCTGTTTTGAATGAGTATTTGATGATTTGGGTTCCGTTAGCATTAATTCGGGTGTAATGTTCTCCATCTGCCATTGGAACTACGCCTCGGAAACTTTCAATAGGAAATTCGCCGGAGATTACAGATTTCAGGTCGAGTGCTTTATTGCCCTGTGCAAAGCCATTCAGGCATAATAAACATATAGCCAGGACAATGTTTAATTTCTTCATATAGTCAATAAATTTAAGTATTAAAATAGAGTGCAAACTTAAGAAATTCTTTGCACTCTACATCATAACTACTGCTAAAAAGGGTAAGAATAAGGTTTGGAGAGGCTAAATCGCATACGCTATGAACAGGATAAAGACCACTACATGTATCCCGATAAGTATGCCGTCGTTAATCATGCTTGATTTCATAATGATGTAATTTAGAATTATTGTTTATGAAATCAAAAACGACAGAGCGTTGGAAAAGGTTTAGAAGAAAGTTGTATTTAACATACTTATCTTGCAATACCAATCAATATGTTACCATTTGTCGCAGGATTCCAACCATCTGTACCTGCAAGAATAGATTCTATTTCGTATCCCTTTAAGTTTTTGAGCTGACTTGAGTATTTGGCACGGGCGTTTGGATTAGCTCCTTCGCCGGTACTTTTATACTCGGCATAGAATACTGTTTTCTCTGCATCTTTCTTGTTCCAATTGTTCCAGCCTTCCGGCAAAATGTGTTTCCCCATTTCACAACGAATGAATACTGCCTGTGCATAAGGGCGCCAGGGGCGTGACAGATGAACTTTGGCGACTCCTTCATCGGCTGTCAGTTTACAATCGTAGAATACATATCCATACTGTTTTCCTTTATCGGTAGATGGAGCGGTTATGTATCCGTCTCGTTTGCTGTGAATGGTGCAGCGATTAAATACGGCTGTCGACCAACCGAAAATAAAATCCACGCTTCCTTCTATGTAACAGTCTTCGTAATATTGGCGGGAATCTTTACCATACGTATATAATGTATCTTGGTATCCCAAGAAGCGACAATTCTTAAAATAAGCACGATCGCCGGATATGAAACATGCCACAGCTTGTCCTACCGGTCCCGAAGAGTTCTCGAAGGTAATGTTCTCTGCATAAAAGTCGGGGCCATAGATATAACAGCTTGATGATCCCGAGGTACCTTTATTTTCGCCAAAAAGGTTGGGCTTGTTTGCGAAATCATTATAGGTGAGGGTGGCTCCCTCTTCTCCAATTAAGGATACGTTGATTTTACATTCCGGAATAATTAGTTTCTCTTTGTATGAGCCCTTGCGTACTAAAATGGTAGTCCGGATGTTTTTGCGGAAATCCGGCACGGCGTTGATTGCTTCTTGTATGGTAAAGAAATCGCCGCTGCCATCTTTGGCCACTACTAAATCATATTTGCGAACATATTTATTCAATGCCGGTATTTCCTTTACGATGGCATCCAAGGCAAGTTCCGCAACGACTTTTCCTCCATAAACATTTAGGTGAGTATTGTCTTCTTTACCTTTAGGGGCAGAGGCAATGGTGTTTGGCTCTACCCACATAAATAGTTTCTTAGATTCTTCTACTCCCATGTTTAGTACAAGGTTGTGGGTTATCTTATTCAGATCGATGAATGGAACATTTAATTCGCGGGCAACATTCCGGGGAGATTCCAGATAAGCTCCGTGCGTATCTACCAATTGTCCTTCTTCGTTAAAATTCCGACGAACGATGGAATTAAAAAGTACGGGTATTCCGCCTTTGCTTCGTGTTTCGTTTACAAAGCGACGCAGATTATCGTCGAAGGTAGATCCGGGGATGGTATAACGGGCAGAATCTGTTTTTTCGTCATTATGCCCGAATTGTATAAATACATAATCGCCTTTCTTTATTTTAGATAGAACGGTTTCCCATCTGCCTTCTCCAATAAAACTCTTGGAACTGCGTCCGTTCATGGCATGATTATCTACTTTGATATTTTCGTTGAGGAATCTGGGGAGTATATGGCCCCATCCGCGTTCGGGGTTTCCACCTTTGAGGCTTTTGTTGGCCATGGTAGAATCACCTATCATAAATATAGTAATGGTAGGTTCTGCTATTTTAAATGAAGCAAAAAGCAAGAAAGATAGAATTAATAATGTAAGCTTGTTTTTCATTTGTTCCTGTTAATTAAATTTTTGTAGGTGCAAGATTAGGAATTTTGTTTTGTAAAACCATGAAATAAAAGATCAAAAGAGTGGAATTTTTGATTAGGTTTGTACATTCTTGATTAATTTTAGATAAAACACATGAATAGAATATGTTAGACAAGGAAGTGATAGATTATTTGCAGACAACTTTTGAAGATTTAAAATCTCATTATGTATTTGATGTAACCATATCGTCCGAACACCCTCATAGGGGAGAACTACTCAATATTTTGGATGATTTAGTGAAATGCTCTCCTAATTTATCTTACCAACTAAAAGAAGGGGATGGATTGGAATTTACTCTATTAAAGGATGGAGTAGATACCCGGATTAAATTTCGTTCCTCTCCCAACGGACATGAATTCAAAACATTGATATTAGCCATTGTAAATAGTGAAGGCAGAGGGCAGAATTTGCCGGAAGAAAGAATCATTCAAGAAATTCAGAAAATAACGAAACCTATACATATCGTTACCTATATATCATTAAACTGTGCTATATGTGGTGAATTGACACAAATGATAAATGCAATGGTTCTTGTAAATGAGCATTTAAGCCACGAGATTGTGGATGGCGGAATAAATAAACTGGAAATTATAGATAATAATATAAAGGTAGTACCCTCGGTATTTGTGAACGGAAGCTTGGTGCATGTAGGGAAGGGGAGTTATGAGGAGCTGATTGAGAAGCTGGGGTGAGGAGGTTATGAAAAAGAACGAGAATGTGTCAAAAGTCCCAATTAATGATAAAATACGATTTGAACACAGAGATACGGAGGCACAGAGTCTCTCATTTTTAATGAGTTAAATTCTCTGTGCCTTTGTGTCTCTGTGTTCAGATCATAAATAATATCATTTTGACACACCTCCGTTGTTTATATAGTGTGTGCTATTTATTCCCAACCTTCATTCTGGTCATCTTGTAATGCTGAGTTTAATTCGATAGCAGATAATGGAATAGGACGAAGATAGAATTTCTTGGTAATTTGTCCTGCATTAATTTCATCAGGATTGTAAGCCTCTACATATTCCGCTAATTTGCCTGTACGTGCCAAATCGGCCCAGCGATGGTACTCTCCGGCTAATTCTCTGGCTCTTTCGTTCAGTATATAGTCAATAGTCATTTCGCTTTGAGTAGCGGTAGTTGCTTTGGCGCGGTCGCGAACTATTTTAATATAGCTTAATGCTCCCGGTTGATCTTTTAATTTTATGCAGGCTTCGGCTGCAATCAAATTTGTTTCTCCTAAGCGAGCCAGGTAAATGTCTTTCATAGATGAAGTAGTAGAGAAAATCTCTTTACCATTGCCAATATCATCGAACTTTCTGAAAGAGGCTACACCATATACATCTTCTCTCATTTTGCTATAATAGCTTGTGACAATGTTATTGATGTTTGTTCCTTCTGCTGTCATTTCTACTACTTGTGCATTAGCGCGACTTGGGTATTCACTTCTCCAGGTATCTATGTTAGCCAGTTCCCATGACGGACAATAATAGTAAGTAACTGGGCTGGTGTTTTTCTTGTCTTCATCATAATAATGCCAATAGCTTTGACGGAGTTCGGTCATGAATGTTCCTTCATAACGCTCATCCTGACTTGCATTGTTGGTGTTGGTATTAAACAGCTCATGCATACGAAGGGTTGGAGTTAGAGTTGAAGATGTGTATTTATGACCTTTTTCCTGACCATCTAAATAAGCACAAAAGTGAGCTTGTTGTTTATTACCATCTGTATTTTTATCTACAGTTTTTGCATCATATTCTACATAGAACAAAATTTCTTCATTACCTTCTCCGGCATTGCTGAATAATGTAGCAAAAGGAGTAGTCAATGCTTGTCCGGCTCCTGCTGCTTGGGCAGCAGAAAGTGCAGCTCTGAAATCATCATCATTATTAGATATATAACCTTTTGATAAATAAGCTTTAGCCAAATAGTGATTAGCAGCACGCTTATTGAAGCGTCCATCTGTAGCCTGATTGGGTAGGGCAGAAGAAGCGGCAAGTGATGATAATTCTCCGATAATATAATTATAAGTATCAATAGTGCTAGCACGAGAAGCCTCGGAAATTGGAGTCGCTGTGCGTTCTTTGATTAACGGAACTCCACCAAATTGTTGTACCAAATTTAAGTAATACAGAGCACGAAGTCCTCTGGCTTCTGCTACTCGTAAAGCTCTTGATTCATCCGATCCTCCCCAATATATAACTTCATTGGCAAGTGATATGGCTTTATAATGATCTGTATAAAATGTTGTTACTGCATCATTTGCGCTGGTAAAAGCACTTCCATATAATGCACTGGGGTTTACACTATTACGTCCGGAGGCGAATAAATCGGTACCTCCTTCAAATAACCATGGATCTCCTCCATAAATAGTTCTTAGAGAACTGTATGCTGCATTAGCCAGACTTTCGAAACCAGCTGTTGTTTCGTAGTACTCTGCACCTGGTACATTAGATTTTAAATCCTGATCCAGAAAGTCGGAACAACCTGTAAGTGTGGCGAATGAAAATGCGGTCGCCAATAAATATATCTTTTTCATAATCTTGTTCGTTTTACAATTAGAATTTAACATTAAGACCTATTTGATAAGTTACTGAACTTGGACCACCGGTACCATCTGCTATTGAAGCATCAGCCCATTCAGGATCAAATCCTTTGTAGTCAGTAAATGTAAATGGATTCAATACATTTGCATATATTCTTAAATGCTCAAGTCCTATTTTCTTCATAAGATTTTTAGAGAATGTATATCCAATTGTGATGTTTTTGATTTTCCAGTAAGAAGCATCTACGTAGTTATTAGATTTAAATTCTGTATTCTTACCAGTATACCATCCGGTGCCACCACCATGATTGCGATTAACATCATTGAGTGGGTAGGGGTAGGAGCCTACAATTGTATGGTCTGCAACCACGGTTCTGTCAGATGTTAAGGATGCTGTATTGCTTCCATCCCATGAATAATTGAAAATGGGTGCTCCTTCGGGAATGTAAAAATCCATGTTTAATTTAGTTCGTCCACGATCTGAATAATCAGTAAACTCTTGCATAAACGGACTATATAAAGTGTGACCTTGTTTGGTGTTTACCGACATTGAGAAATCCCAATTTTTATAAGCAAAGGAAGTAGAAATGGTACCTGTCCATTTAGGAAGACCTTGACCAATAACCTGGCGGTCGGCATCATTGATTTTACCATCCTTGTTGTAGTCTTCATAGGTCATGCACCCTTCGAAATATCCATACCATTCGCTTTTTGTTTTGGTAACTCCGTTAATAGTTAATTGCTCATTAGCCATTGCTTGTGTGCATATACCTGTTTGGCGAAGATCGTACGCTACGTCAATAGGTTGCCCAATAAACCATCTTTCTGCACGCATGTCTTCTTTCTTTCCTTGTAGTTCAAGAATTTCGTTCTTGTTCTTAGCATACGTAGCGGTTACATCCCAATAAAAGTCTTTGGTTTGGAGAAGAATTCCTTTCAGCATTAATTCAATACCTCTATTACGAACTTTGCCCACATTGGCGGTCATGTTTCCTGAATTAGAACCTTGTTCAAGAAGTAGTTTCATATTCATAAGAAGGTCTTTAGAATCTTTGTTATACCAATCAAAGCTACCGGAGATTCTTCCTTTTAAGAAAGAGAAATCAAGACCTAAATTTAATTCGGTTGTTTTTTCCCAAGTTAATAGTTCATTAACCATTTCAGGACCAAAACCTTTACCATATCCGGAATAATAAAGCTGATTGGCTAAAAATAAAGTTTCGTAATTTCCTACAGAGGCGTTATTTCCTGTTGCACCATAGCTGGCACGCAATTTAAGATAAGAAATCCAAGGAGTTTTTTCTTGAATGAATGATTCTTCGCCAATGTTCCATGCAAGCGCTACTGAAGGGAATGAACCCCATCTTTCGTCTTTTTTGAATTTCGAAGAACCATCTCGACGGGTGGAAACAGTAGCTAAATACTTGCCTTTGTAGCTATAGTTTAAGCGTAAAGCATACGAAAGCATTGTGTTTTTTTCATAAGGACTTGATATTCCACTATAACTACTTGCTGAACCTAAGTTATACCATAATGTTTCGGGAGAAACACCTGTTCCTGTTAAAGCATATTTTTCTCCTGTTGTACTATAAGCACTAAATAAAGCCATTGCATTTACATTGTGAACGGAATTAAATGTTTTAATATAGTTCACTTGTGTATCCCAAGTATATGAAAATACATCATTTTTGGTGACACTGGCTTTAGCTGTTCCTTCGGGATTTGTAGTGGCATTATAAGTTGAAGCTTGTTCAGATGATAGTCCTCCATAATATTCGCCTCTGCGGCTTGTAGAGAATGTAGGAGAAAAAGTAGTTTTGAAAATAACATCCTCAATAGGTTGATATTGGGCATACATTGTGCTTAATACTCTGTATGCTTTTGTTTTATCACTTGAGTTCATTGCATCAATCAATGGAGAAACAGAAGAAGAGAATCCTGCGGGGAAAGTTAAGCTGGATGCTTGCCCAGGGGCGAGGTCTTTACCAGGTTGGTAATTAATAACTCCAGTCTCTGTATTATAAGGAAGCCAATAATCATTGGCACGGAATGCTTCTTGTACAGCACGTCTTGATCCATAGTTACTGTTTTGAGTTACAAGGTTTGCTGTTGCTCCTACAGTTACTTTATTATTGATCTTTCCGTCTACCGACAGTTTGAAATTGAAACGCTCCATATTATCGCCCATAATACCATCTTCTTGTTGGTAACCTGCGCCAATACGATAAGACACATCTTTTCCGGCTCCCGATACTTGTATGAAATGGTTTTGTTGTGTACCATCTTTTAACATTAGATCTCTCCAATCGGTAAAGTCGCGATTCAAGAATTGGTCGCGCATTTTGGTAGAAACATTGCTGCCTTTATCATTCCATACAGATGCAAGATTACCCTTAGTCAATTCCAAAGGTAAACGTCCGTCGGTGATTGTTGCTCCGGACACAGGTGTTACATACTTCATATATCTGTAATCCATCCATTCTACGCCATCCATAAAGTCGGGCATACGAGCAGCAGTTTTGTAGCCTACATATCCGTCATAAGTAACATTTACCTTCATGCTGTTTCCTGCTTTTGCTTGTTTGGTGCTCACAATCACTACACCGTTTGTGGCACGAGAACCATAAATTGCTGTGGAAGAGGCATCTTTTAGGATGTCTATTTTTTCAATATCGGCAGGATTTAAGAAATTGATGTCATCGGTAATTACTCCATCTACAACAAATAGAGGAGAGGTGTTTTCTCCCAGAGTACTTTTACCACGAATAGAAATATTAAACTTTTCACCTACACGGCTGGAAGATTGCCCTATGTCTACTCCGGCAACTTGTCCTTGTAAAGACTCCATTACAGTAGTGGCACCCTTACCGACCAATTTTGTGTTATCTACACTTCCGATAGAACCTGTTAAATCGGACTTTTTCTGTACTCCATATCCAACTACAACAATTTCATCAAGTGTTTTGGAGTCTTCTTTTAAAGTAATGTTAATATTAGACTGATTGCCTACTACAATTTCTTGTGTCAGACATCCAATATAGGAAATAACTAAAACAGATTTCTCAGTAACACCGGATAAGGTATATTTACCATCTAAATTTGTGATAACACCATTGGTGGTACCTTTAAGCAATACATTCACTCCAACCATTGGCTCATTCTGTGTATCTACTACGATACCTGAAACAGAACGGCTTTGCGCAAAAACAAGAAGGCATAGCATACTCATAAAAAGAGTGATACTTGCCCTTTTAGCAAGTCTGTGTAATTTCATAGTTCTAAAATTTTATATTAAAGTTATAAATAAAGATTAAAAATCTTAGATGCAAATTAAATAGAAATGCTTGTTTTTCGTGTGTACGAATTGTTCGATTATGTGTTGTTTTTGGTTTAAATAGGGTGTTTCTCTATTCCTCTGCTTCCAGAATCAGTTTACCATTTACTTTAATATTATCTAAAATTAAGTTTTCTACATTTTTCATTTGTGTAGCCTTCGGGGCTTTTTTTATATCAATATTTCGTAAAGTAATATTGTGTAGTTTAGCTTCAGGAATTCCGTTTGCCATGAGTGCTACACTATCAACTCTGTTGCAGGTAATGTCTTCGATAGTAATATTTCTAAAAAGAGTAGGGTATTTTCCTCCCCGATATCCATGATAGTCAGTACGGAAATTAACCATTCCCCATAAGCAAATATCAGCTTTGATACGGCGCATATACAGGTTCTCAAAGAATCCCCCTCTATCCATGTTGGATTTGAAGTAAATTCCATTCCGACAACTATCTATCTGGCAATCTTCAATATAAATATTGCGTACTCCTCCCGACATTTCACTGCCGATTGTAATAGCCCATTGTGAGAAGTGGCAGTTTCGAATAATCACATTTTCGGTGGCTTGTCCTACTCTCCACCCATCCTGATCGCGTCCAGATTTAATAGCAATACCATCATCTCCCACATTGAAGTGTACGTTTTCTATTAATACATTCGTAGAAGATTCCGGATCACATCCATCATTGTTATAGTTTTGCCCATCGATATAGATATTACGAACAATCACATTGTTACAATATACAGGATGAATAATCCAGAAAGGAGAGTCGTAGATTTGTACCCCGTCAACAAGCACATTCTTGCAGCCGAAGAATTGAATCATACAAGGGCGCAGGTAATATCCTTCTCCAAAAACACGCTGATAAACAGGTATACTATCATTGCCCATTTGGCGGAGACGGTCCATACCTGGTTTCTCCAGCTTTTTCCATGTGTTAAATATAGCAGCACCATTGCCATCTATGACTCCTTTACCTGTAATTGCTACATTTGTACATTGATAGCTATATATAAAAGGTGAGTAATTATAACATTCTGTTCCCTCCCATTTTGTTAATACCATAGGAAGATAATCTTGCGGGTTGGTTGAGAACTCTAAGCGTGCTCCTTCTTCTATATATAGGTTTACATGGCTTTTGAGTACAATAGGGCCTTTTATAAAATAATTTCCCGAGGGAATAATAACTTTTCCTCCTCCTGCCAGGTTACAGGCGTTAATAGCTTTGAGAATGGCAGTACGGCTGTTGAAAGTGGTGTCGGATTTTGCTCCATAGTCTAATATATTAAAAACAGTATCGGAGAAAGCCGGCTCTTTTATGTTTTTAAGGATTTCCGGAACTTTATCCCAACCAGTTGGTGATGATTGAGGTACTATTGTTTGGGTTTGGGTGCATGCATGTAGAATAACAATGATACTTAGCAATGCTAAAAATGTATTTTTCATTCGTATTTATTTTTATATGTTTGGTATCCGTTTACCTATACGGATACCAATTACTATCTTCCTTAAATATATTCTGTATAGAATACCTGTTCATCTCTTTATTTGTCAACTGTTTACTCCAGCTTACCCTGTTTGTCGGATTTGTTCCTTCTCCTCTACTCATAAATTCTGCATAACGGGCAGTCTTTTCATTATCCGGTTTTCCCCAGTTGTGCCAGCCTTCCGGACGAATATGTTTTCCCATTTCGCAATTGAGGAATACTGTTGCTGCATACGGACGCCACGGACGACCCAAATAAACTTTGTCTACACCCGGTGCCGCAGTTAGTTTACAGTTCTTAAATACATATCCATGTTCTACATTTTGCGGAGTAGAAGCTGCTGTGATGTACGAGTTCTTTTTACTATGGATGGTACAACGCTCAAATAATGCAGTAGAAGGGCCGAAAATAAAATCCGTAGTACCTTCTATATAACAATCGGTGAACAGTAAATAGCTTCCTTCGCTACCTGTAAAAATGGTGTCCTGATTTCCAAGGAAGCGGCATTTGAAGAACATTAAGCGAGTTCCTTCCGTATGAAGAGCCACTGCTTGTCCGAGTTGAGCAGCATTGTTTTCTATGGTGAGATTCTTAAATGTGATGTCGTTACCTTCTACCTTTACGGTGTAAGTGCGGAAGGTTCCCATCTTATTTATATTGGCATGATCGTCATGGGTGATAATGGTTTTGTCTTCACTTTGTCCTACAAATACTACGTTCTTTAGCCAGGAGGGGATAATAAGTTTCTCTTTGTAAATGCCGTCTTTTATATAAACTGTTACTTTATAGTCCATAAATGCACGTATGGATTCTACGGCTTCTCCGATACTACGGAACTGTCCTGAGCCATCGCGGGCTACTACAAGTGTGTCTTGTTGATGTGGCTCTTTTGTGGCGGACATAACAGAAGGATATTTAAAACGTTGCAGGCGTTCCCATTCAAGGCTTGCCATGATGAATGGTGCCACTGCTTTGGGGTCGTTATCGCGTATGGGTTCGCTCAAATAATATTCGTAAGTGCCTGAGCGATAATTCTTTCCTCCTAATCCGGCTACCGCGCATGCTTGCGAGATGGATACTACACCATCTTTATCAACTTTTATAAAGTTATCCAAGATTCCCTTATATCCTTTGATGGCTACATCTAAATAAGACTTATCAATGTATTCGTTGCGTACCGCTTTAAATAAGGCATAAACAAACATTGTAGAGCAAGAAGACTCAAGGTAGTTGCCTTTGTCGCCGCTTTTGTCGAGTACCTGATACCAAAGTCCGGTTTTCTTATCTTGTATTTTGGTAATTTGCTTGGCAATATTATTAAGAATTACCAGCATTGAGTCGCGTCCCGGCTCATGTTTAGGAATAAAATCGAGTGCATCAACAAATGCCATGGCGTACCAGCCCATAGCACGTCCCCAACTGTGTGCAGATTGTCCGGTAACAGGATTGGCCCATTTCTCGGTGCGGCTAACATCGGTTGCATGGCGGTAAAGACCATTGGAAGGATCATAAGTATGTTTGGCTGCTAAAAGGAACTGCCGAACTATATCTGCATAATCTTGCGGGCGATTGTTGCGGTGTGCATATTCTGCATAAAAAGGTGTACCCATGTAAATTCCATCCAACCACATTTGGTGTGGATAAACTTTCTTGTGCCAGAAACCGCCATCTTCATTTCTTGGATGGGTATCTAATTGGCTGCGTAGCAAATCAATCGCTTTTTTATATTTCTCGTTTTTGGTTTGATCGTAGATACGGAAAAGGAATTTCCCGGAGTTTACGCGATCAATATTATAATCCTGCAATTTGTATGCTACTATACTTCCATCTTCATGAATCATGGTATCTGCGTATGATACAGCGTAATCAAATAGCCGCCGATCGTTGTAGGTATCATATACATCCAGAAAAGATTGAAGTTCCAGTCCGTGGCAGTAATCCCATTTTAACTTAGGCTGAAAATCGAGTTGCCAAGATTCGGGGCAACGAATCATCTCCGATTCTGCCATTCGTACCGACCACGGAAGATTGTTATTTACTTTTTGAGCCATCAACTGACCGGAGCATAGAAGTAACCCCATCCATAAGGCTTTGCGAAATAATTTAGTCATATAGTTGAAATTAGGTAATAGATTTAGCATTTTTACTGTTTGGGTATAATATCTCAGTTACAAAGGTAGTTCCGAAAATATAGATTTCTGTGTATTTTTCGATTAAAATAGTGGAAAAATCATTTTCCGTGCACGTAAACGATTGGTATTTCATAAATAATATGTATTTTTGGCTCCCATAATTATAAGAACTAATCAAATTAAATCAATTATCATGAGTGCATTAAGAACTGCAACAGAAAAGATGACAAATTACAGATGGACAATTTGTGCCATGCTTTTCTTTGCTACTACTATTAATTATCTTGACAGACAAGTGTTGTCATTAACATGGACAGATTTCATTCGCCCTGAATTTGGCTGGACTAACAACGATTATGGTAACATCACTTCTTTATTTTCTATTTTTTATGCTGCCAGTATGTTGTTTGCTGGTCGTTTTGTTGACTGGATGGATACAAAAAAAGGATTTCTTTGGGCTATTGGTATCTGGTCATTTGGTGCATGTTTGCATGCGTTTTGCGGTATAGCTACTTCAGGCTGGGTTACTGGCGAATGGTTGGTAGGATTTGAAGGGGCAAAAGAGGCGCTTGCAGCGGCTGCTATAGCAGGTAAAGCTGGAATTATAACCAGTGTAAGTGTTACTTTATTTATTTTTGCTCGTCTTGTTTTGGCAATTGGTGAGGCTGGTAACTTTCCTGCAGCAATAAAGGCAACAGCAGAATATTTTCCTAAAAAGGATAGAGCATTTTCTACCAGTATTTTTAATGCTGGTGCTACAGTAGGTGCTCTGGCTGCTCCTATCACTATTCCTTTTATAGCAAAAGCTTGGGGTTGGGAATCTGCTTTTCTTATAATTGGTGCACTTGGTTTTGTTTGGATGGGTTTTTGGATTTTTATCTATAAAAAGCCGGAAAATAATCCTGCAGTAAATGCGGCAGAGTTAGCTTATATTCAACAGGACAAAGATGCGGAAAGTGTAGTTGAAGAAAAAGTAGAAGAAAGACAGGAAAAGAAGCTTACTTTTATGCAATGTTTTCAGTTTAAACAAACTTGGGCCTTTGCTTTTGGTAAATTTATGACAGACGGTGTTTGGTGGTTCTTCTTATTCTGGACTCCTGCTTACCTGAAATCGGTATATCAAATGGATGCTACTCAAGCAGCATTTCCTTTGTTTGTTCTTTATATGATTACTCTTCTTTCTATTATTGGTGGATGGTTGCCATCGTATTTTGTAGAAAAAAAGAAAATGAATCCATACGCAGGACGTATGAAAGCAATGTTAATTTTTGCATTCTTTCCTTTATTGGCATTATTAGCTCAACCTTTAGGGTCTTATACATATTGGTTGCCTGTTATTATTATTGGTATTGCTGGTGCAGCTCACCAAGCATGGTCTGCTAATATTTTTTCAACTGTAGGAGATATGTTCCCGAAAAGTGCTATTGCTACTGTTACTGGTATTGGTGGTATGGCAGGTGGTGTTGGCTCGTTTCTTATTAATAAAGGTTCGGGAGTGTTATTTGATCATGCTGGAGAAACTAAAATGGTATTTATGGGCTTTCAAGGTGAAGAAGCCGGTTACTTTATAATTTTCTCTATTTGTGCAGTTGCTTATCTGATTGGATGGGTGATTATGAAATCATTGGTTCCTAAATACAAACCCATTGTATTGTAATTATTGAATTAAGAATATCAAAAAAACGGCTGATTCTATTTAAGAGTCAGCCGTTTTTTGATATTAAGTAGATGTTTATAATTAGTTTATATAGGTTTGGAAAGGAGGAAAATGGGTTCTTATAAATATCTACCAGCCAGTGGTCATTTCGTTTAACTAACCTTCCTTCCACTCCCCAATATTTCTTTGTTCCTTATCAAAGTTTACGCCTACCTTTATCAACTGTCTTTCATCAGCAGTATAAGGTATCAGATATCCTTTATCGTCAATCTGGCGAAGGGCTTCTTCTACTGTTCCGTCTAATTTAAACTCAAATACATAAATATGATTTTTAGTTTTCACTACAGCATCAGCACGGCCGCGCGCACTGCGCACTTCTGATTCGATAAACTCGCCCATCAATTTAAAAACAATGTGGAACACTACTTGATAATGTCGCTCGGTTTGAGTGTTTAGTTCGTAAGGAAAGCCGGCTGCAAGAATTTTAAGAAAGCATACTTCACCTCCTCGTTAGGGAAACGGAGTGTGTATGTCTTAAATACAGGATCATACTCTTTTATGGTTAAATATCCACTTTGATAAATGAGTGGAATAGGATTGCTGAATTCTGCGCGATATTCACTAAAAGAAGATTGTTCCGCCTCCACTCCTTCGATAAGTAAGCGTAGGTCATAATCGCTTTTTTTGAGCAATTCTACCAAGAAAGTAGGTGTGCCTGTTTGAAACCAAAAATTATCGAACAATTTATATTCAAGAACATTGAGCACACTGAAAGGATTAAATATACCTGGTGTTTTTTCGCGAAAGTGGTAACCGTCATACAAAGTAGTCATTTTCTCCACTGTCTGTTCAAAGGTAAGGTCATTGTATTCCCCTACTTTTTCTATCTCGGGGGTAAATACTTGTAGTAGCTCCTCCTTGGTAATGCCACAAATTGTGGAATATTGGGGAACCATACTGATATCGCTTAGTTGGTTAAGGTCGCTGAATACGTTTACGTGAGCGAATTTTGTTACTCCTGTTAAAAATACGAAGCGTAGATAGGCATCTGCACTTTTCAGTACACCATAGAAAGCTTTGAGGGTTTTCCGATATTCTTCTTGCAAAGGTTCGTTGAGCAAGGTTTGCAGTAAAGGTTTGTCGTATTCGTCGACAAGCACTACCACTCCACAACCGGTTTGCTCGTAGGCGCGACGGATAACGCCGGCAAAACGGGTAGATAGCGAATCTTCATTTTTATCTTTACCATATTTAGCTTCCCATCGTGCCAAATAGCTATTGATTAAGATGTATAAACGCTCGGGAGCATCATATTTCTCTGCATTCAGGTCGAGATGTAAAATGGGGTATTCTTTCCACTCTGTTTCCAAGTTGGCAATGGCTAAGCCCTCGAAGAGATCTTTGCGTCCGGAAAAATAAGATTCGAAAGTAGACAACAACAGGCTTTTACCGAAACGGCGGGGACGGCTCAGAAAATAAGGAGTATTGCTACTGGCCATTTGCCATACCAGCTCCGTTTTGTCTACATACAGGTAATTGCCAGCACGTATTTTCTCAAATGTCTGTATCCCTATCGGGAGTTTGCGACGAATTGTTGTCATAACGAAAATGTTTAATATGCGAAAACAAAGATAGTATGTAACCATTCGGTGTCGTACATCCCTTCTGATTTTTATATTAAAAGAAACCGCCCATGCTTGGATTAAGCCTGAGCGGTTTCTTCTTTCTTGTTCCTA
>NZ_QVMK01000047.1 GCF_010500995.1 Bacteroides sp. 224
GATATACTCCGTTTTTTAAGCCCTTTTTAAGCCTTTTTCAACCCAAAAAGTGGGTGCATTGAACCGATTGAAGTGGGTGGGAATGCTCCGTTTTCGCCATTCATAAAAAGCGAAGATCTATGAGTGTATTATATTATATGTCTATAATGTTACATCTATAATTTTAGTACGAATATTATAAGAATTATTTAAGTGTATACTTAATAGTTGTAAAGGCATATACCTAAAGGTCGCTTAAGTGTACACCTTTGGGTTGTAAAGGTGTACACTTACAGACTGCTTAGGTATATACCTTTGTGTTTCATGGATATATGCCTACAAAGTGCCAGAGTGTATAGGTTGAGAGGGTAAAGGCATATAGGTTGAAATAGTAAAAGTATATAGGGAAGCAAATCTTTTTTTGCATGCTTTGGAGCATGTATAAAAGAAAAGCGCACCTTTTGAGTGCGCTTGGGTGGAGAATATCGGACTATATTGCATGTTGATTTATAGTTATTTATAAATTTATGTATCAAATAATGTATCAATTTAGAATAATCTTATTTTTTTGTATTTTTAACATAATACATTCAAGGGAAAATCGAAACCTATTATTATAATACATGGAAAGTTCATTAGTTGCTAAATATTATTATTCTAAATCAGTATCTTCTTCTTCTATTATATTAATCTCTTCAGCTTGATTTACAATGAAATCAATAACATTTTCTTTCGCTTTTGCAGTTATTAAGTAGTGGTCTTTACGAAGAACTAGTGATTTCTCTTCATCGATTTCAATAAACCCTAGTTCAATCAGTTTAGGGACTCTTTTTGCAATAAATTGGCTTGACATATCATTTAATTCTCCCAATTTTTTTACAGGTAATGAAACTGGAGAAAATTGACTTAAAACATATAAAATACGGAATTCATCAAAATCAACTAACAGTAAGGAGGTTCTTTCTATTTCTTTTATTTTATCAACAAGTTCTTTGCTGGAAACTGCAACTTTGCATTTGTTGATTGTACCTTCTTTTAGACAAGTTGGGCAATTCATTTCATAAAGTTCAAATTGTTTGATTAACTCAAAGCTAAACTCATGTCCATTAGAACAGACTAATACTTGAGTGGAATTGAAGTGTTCTCGAATAATATGATTAAGGCTAAATCTAGAATCACTATAGTATTTTCTGTGATCTGCATCTTTTGGGCGCCCATAGTTAAGATTGTATTTTCTGCAAAGTCCGTAGTCTAGTGCAAAAAGAGTTGAAGAAATATTACTCTTATCTTTTAATTTGTTATAAGTGCTTATAAAACCATTCAGTTCCAAATTATTTAATAATGAAGAAAAATCCTCATTAACAACAAAGTGGCTAGTTGGCTGATCTAGTACATTAAACAATTTCGCTTTTGATTTTGCTATATTCTGTTTGTTGAATTTTTGTTTATTAACTATTTTTTCCAATAGACTTAATTGGTTGGCTATGTTTACTTTATCAGAAAATGGTCTTATTATATATGGATTTGCTTCAAAATAGCTTTCCGTAACTTCTTCATAATATCTTTGCGAGGCATTGCCTAGAATGGCTTTAGTTATTTTTTGATTATGTATCAAGCTTGATTCGTAGCAGTAAGATAACAAATATCCAAGTTTTCTTGGGATGTTCATGGAAATTTCAAAAAGCAAGTCATGTAAGTCTTCTTTCTTTATATCGAAATAATCATAAAATGAGCTATTCTTGAAAAAGAATTTAGAACGCATATGGATTAGCCGTTTATTATAATCAACAGCCAGTTCTTCCATTTTTGAAATAGATTTATATATATTATAAGCTTCAAAGAAGTCTAAATGAATAAAATCGATTTTTGAGCGGTCTATTTTACCCAAATAAAGCCTTCCTCTATATGTTGCTATTTTAAATTTTACAAAATTTTCAGAAAGATTGTTTAAAGGAGCGATTAGATAGTCTATAAAAAGAACCTGAGCGTCATAGTCAATTTCGGAAAAATCATCAAGAAATATGTAAATATTCTTAATTTCAAGAATCTCTTTAATTGACAAGAAGTTGTCTATTAGTAATTGTTTGATATTTATATAATTAATAAAAACAGAATTGAATTCTTCTTTTATTTTCTGGCTTCTGCCATTTTTAGAGGTAAGAGAGAGCCCTGGATTTTGAGATATGTTTGCGGAAATGCTTGTTTGTGATTCGTTTGTGGCTTCTAATTCGGAGCCAATACGAGTAAAAAGATTAATGTCAATTTGTTCAAAAGAATTATTCAAATTTTCTTCAATTGCATCTAATTTTTCTTGAATGGACATTAAATTCTCGGTGTTAATACCAAACGCAATTTCAAACCAATTGAAAGATAAATGCTTTTCTATTCTTCTCTTTATTTCCAAAATAACTTCTTTTAGAAAATTTTTGTATAATAAAAATTTTGTTAGCTCGTTTTTGGAAACATATGTTTTGTCTTCATATTGTAGCGTTGGAGTTGCCCTGTCATATATGGTTTTAACATCTAAATAGAGTGGGAAAACTTTATTATTAGAGATTTGATCATTGATGGACTTTTGAAATATAGTTGATTTACCCGTGCCTTTTCTCCCTATAATCACTGTTGTGTTTGGTAGATTTATTTTGTCATTAACTGCATTCTCGGGAAATAGATCAGTGTAAATGTCATTTATCAAGTTATTACCTTCGTCATCTAACAACTCAGCTTTCTGATTTAATTTCAATGATTCGGCAAATTTCAAAAATTCTTTTTTATATTCCATTATATATGATTCTTAATTGGTGATACTTGGATCTATCACATGTGCGCGATCAGAAAATATTATTTCTTTATCTTGACACCAAGACCTTAAAAAACAATTTGCAAAGGTAACAAACATTTGTTAAACGGTATGTTTTATGCTCAAAATATTTAAAGTACTATACCAAATCATCTTTTTGCGGTTTTAATCATACCATTTCTCTATGAGTAATGAGATTTTGACTATCTTTGCCTTTAGAAAATAAGCGGATATTCCGCAAAGACATATTAATTTAGCGTTCACAACGCATCTTGCAGACAGAAAACTGGCACTTTTCAAAGACGGACAAGATGAGATGTGCAATGCTCGTATCGCTTTGGTACGGGCTTGCTTATTTCGTCCGTCGGGTATGCCAGTACCTCTGTTGCGTTATAGGTGGGTTCCGTACCATTTTTTTGTTGGTACTTGTGAATGAATAAACCAGCAGAAAAATGAAATTTGACAACCCTTCCTATCAAGAAACATTCGATTATGTTCAGCAAAACCCAAATGCTGTATTAGATTCGATCCCGGATTATTTATTGGATCTTTGGTCTGTAAAAGGCGACAAAGCCATAGATTATCCTTATCAGCTATTTATGATTATGCATTTAGCCCGAAAGGAAAAATCGGATCTGACTTTAGAAATTGGAGTAGAACAACTAAAGGAGCAATTCTACAACTTTCAAATCTTTCTACAATTAGAATCTCTCATCAGAGAATATGCGATTGATGTACAAAAAGAAGAAATCAAACTATTCGACTTTGCAAATTACGATAAAGAGAAAATCGCATTGGCAAAAGAGATCATACAGTTATCAAGTCAATTACAAACAATCTAAATAAAATCACAAATGAAAAGAATCTCATTTTATCTATTTGTCCTTTTGGTATTTACTACTTCTGGGTGTAGCTCTCAAAATTCAAGTTGTCAAAAAACGATAATTGACTATCTGGAAACGAATGATCAGACAGGGATTAGAACAGATTTACAAATCAAATTCTTAGAAATGGCAGTCTCTGATATTCTGGTTTCCGACAGTATCGCTATTCTTGAAAAACAGTATCAGGAAGAATATGAGAAGAAACTGGAGTCTGCTCAAAAGAGTGTTGACCATTGGCAACAATCAGTCGATAAACACGAAAAGAAAAAAAGTGATCTTGTTTATAAAATGCTTCTGGCTGAATTAACAGAAAAGCTTGATAACGCAAAATCAACTTTAGAGGAAGTCAAATCTTGGCGACCGGATTATTTGGATCGCTATGCCGGAAGAGATAAAAATGAATTGATCAGTAAAAGCGTAAAATGCAAATTATCTTTTCAGAACCCTAAGCTAACAACCCGACAAGAGTTGGATGCTACTTTCATCTTTTCGCCTGATGAGAAAAATATCTATGAATTCATAAGAGGGGAATAATACAAATATTCATCGCTCGGGGATCGCCAAACGGCAAGGGGCGGGAGCACCCGTCCCGGCGAGCGAGAATTAAACATGGTTTGTTTATTTTTCTTTCCACACATCAAGATATGCCCAGTTTTCAGGGAATCCCATATCTTTGATTTTTAATAAATTACCACCATCTTGAATAATGCTAATAAGATTTTTCTTGAAATCGCTCTGAGGGCTGATTATGTCAAGAATATATTTTATGCAAGACAATGAAGCAAACAGCTTATTGTTGTGGATGGTCTTTATTGTTTCTCGTCCGATAAAGGGGTAGGATGTATTGTAGGGCAATTTTAATCCGACGGGAAAACGTCTGTTCCATATCCGGCTATGATGAGCACAGCAATTTCTTAAGACAGACAGTGAATGCATCCAATTTTCCAAAATAAAAGAATTGGGTAAGCCGAATTCTTTTGCAATTTTCTTGTTTGGATCTGATTTGCTATCCAGAAAAGAAAACATTCGGCTAAGTGTACCAAAGGAAAGAACCTCTAAAGTCATCCATGCAGGAGGAAAGTCAGGATCATTGTATTTTTGATCATAGTGTTTGATGAAGTCTTCATTGCTACGATCTACCTCACCTCCCATGTCTTCAATTATATTTTCGTAATTATCTCTATATAAATCTTCATTCATAAACCAATGACTATCCTGTGTTGCTATTGCGTATTCGTACACGATTTTTGTGCGGATAGCAACTTCAATTTTTTCAATAGCATTGAATATTAATGACCTTAACCTGCGGTCGAAGCAATACAGGTCAATAATGTCTTTGAAATGTATATCGTTTCGAATGAAGTGGTGATCATTATCTTCATCTGTGTTGTCTTGGAATGGATAGGTGTATGCTCTTAAACGATAATAGCTGATATTCGACAGATAGTCAACTGCAATCTTTTCATCATCAAAGATCAATCCTCTGGATTTTAGTTTGTCTATTTGTAGTTGAATGGAAAGAGGTTGCTTGATGTATTTCATGATAGGAATGATATAAAAACTCGAAGACCTCCCCGGGTGCGCTGTTCTGACGGGAAGCGTGGGAGGTCATATTGGGTACAAATGTACAACATAATTTTTGTTTTTGCAAATTTATATGTGGGGTTTAGTTTTTCGGAGCACGGCTTTTTCATTTACGAAATATTGCTCATTCCTTGTTGTTGTAATAAAAATCCTTATATTCGTGCGCAGCGATGCCGAAGCACCGCCTTAGGTGTTTCTTCTTATCGTTCATTTTTTAACATTTTTTTACAGGCGGAATTCAATGTTAATTTGTCTTCCGCCTTTGTTTTACGATAGCAAAAATACGATTTATTTCCCTGATACACAACTATTTACACGTAATACTTCTAAAGAAGAAACACCTTGACTGTCTTCGTGGCAGCATCATGACTCATTTGAGAAATTTTGTGTCCTCAGTTCCCGAATACCGCAGAACAAGCAGGGGAAACTTCAAACACAAACTTGAAGATATCCTCATGCTTGTAATCTTGGGCAGGCTCAGTAAGTGTATTACCAGAGCTGAAATACTTCAATTTGGCAAACGTCACTTGAAACGCCTGCGGGCAAAAGGGCTATTCCCGTCTGGGTTACCCTCAGAAGCTACGCTTTGCCGTGTGTTTCAAAACATAGACGATGAAAAGATGGCTGATCGAATGTCTGCTTTTGCAGAGGTTTTCCGCAAGGAAATATCCGTTTGGGAAACTGATATCATTTGTATTGATGGAAAGGCTATGCGAGGTACCTTGTACGATAACGGACGTAACCCTGATATCGTATCCGCATATTCACTCCGTTTGGGTTTTACTTTGGCTACTGATATTTGCAAGGAGAAAAGTAACGAAATCAAATCCGTTCCCCGGCTATTGGACAAAGTAGAGGTGTCAGGATGTGTAGTCACGGCAGATGCCATGTCATTCCAAAAGGTAATAATAGACAAGATCAGAGATAAAGGAGCAGACTTCGTGATCGAACTCAAGGCGAATCAAAGATCTCTGCGCTATGGGCTTGAAGATTCCATAAAGACCGCCACCCCCACTGATGTCTACAAGGAAGGTCCATACTTGGAACACGGCAGGATTGAGTCAAGGATATGCCGTATATACCGTGGGGAAGAACTTATTGTTGACAGGGAAAAATGGAATGGTAATTTGACAGTTATAGAAATACTCACATCTACGCAGAAAAAGTCTGATGGCAAGAGTACATCTGAACAGCGGCTGTACATTTCAAGCCTGGATAGCAGTGCCGAACGGCTTAGTCGGATAACCAAACAGCATTGGGCTATTGAAAGCATGCACTGGGATCTTGACCGCAATCTCCGGCAGGACAGCATAAAGCGTAAGGCTGAACGGGCGGCCAGGAACCTGGACACAATTCAAAGGATGGTGTTGGCACTGATTGCCGTTTGGAAGAACAGAAGGAAAAAAATATCAGATAAGAGAAAGGGGACGGCTCAGATAATGAGGGAGCTATCAGCGAGTTTCACTAATGTGTTGCATTTTTTGGCTCAAAAATGAGAATAATTCAGATTTGATATATTCGTAAATTATTGATTACCAACAATAGAATTAGCGCTCATGCCGCACCGGTATGGGTAGGGGTATTGTACGCCTAAATCAAAGCTTAAATGAAAAAGCCGTGTTTTCGGAGTAACACTACTCGTTGTTTTTTTCTCCTTGTCCTCTATTTTGTCTCTTAACTCTCTTATTAGGTCTTTATTTTCACGATCATTGAAAAGATCTTCAAGTTCAAGAAGTTCTTTTTCTGAAATACCATTTTGAAGTTTAATATACCTGTACTTCAAATCGCTATCTTGCAAAAGACGTTTTTCCATGTATTGAGACACATTCGTATAAATGGAGCATAGTGATAGTGCGGTTATCGAAAATAGGAAAATCAGCGTTTTGATTGATTTGAAACTAATTATAAATACGCCCTTCACCCCAACAGGTTTTCGTAGAGTTTCCGCAATGACCTTTTGATTGCCGGTAACTTTTGCTGTTTGTTCCTTAATTCGTTTTTCTACTTCTCCTTGACATTCCTTAACCTCATTTCTAATAAACGGAAATAGCTCATCAACTCCCATTTTGATTTCTCTGCTCCTTTCGATAAGACGCATATATTCCGGATTCGGTTGATTCGTTTTATCCTTATTATGCATCGCATCCACTTTAGAAGAAATGTTATTTAAGGTTTGTTTGAACTCTTCAAACATTTCACTTATAACTGCTATGTCATTTTTGGCCATACTGTATGATTTTTAATAACTACGATTCCTTTTTCGTTTCCGATCTTCATTGTCCGAGCTCCCGGCAGAAGCTCCCATTGCTCCCAGAATACCTAAGGGGGCATCTATAATGGTTTGCATGGGAGAGGACTTGCTTGTTGATCGCTCTATGAAGTCAGAATCTCTATCTGCTGAATGTGAGATTTTATCCTCTCCGGTCAAGATTTGATTGATTTTGGAGTAACTAAAACTTCGATCAATCTTAGACCCGTTAAAAGAGTAGCCGTTCTTACTAAAAACAACTCCCTGTATCTCATTTGTTTTTCCTTTGTACTTAAAGGAAAGTTCAATGTCTTTTCGGGCAAGTTCCGATTGGAGATCGGACCAGTTGCTTGATTTCGTCATGGCTTCTTTAAGCTCATTATATATTTGATATTTCGTTCTATCTGGTTCTCTAAGTCGATCTATCTTAATTTTTTCTTTGCCCTTTGCAATATAAAGTTGATGCTTGCTTGTTAGTGCTTCACATATTTTTTTGCATCTATACCTATCATTCCTGTTTGAGATTAGTTTTCCTTCATTATTGATGCGATTGATACATAGATGAATATGTGGATGTTCTTTGTCAAAATGACGAACGATTATGTATTGAGTATTCTTTATATTCATCTTCTCTATATATTCCTTGGCTATACTTGCCATAATGTCATCCGATAAATGAGATTTGTCCTTTGCTGAGAAATTGAGAGAGATGTGATAAACAGGGCTTTTGATATTTGGAAGCATCTCTTGTTGCATTAGAAAACTATCAACGATACTATCTGCATTTTTTAATCGAACGCCATTGCTGTCAATTATTTTTGCATTTTTCTTTTCGTCGAGTAAATAATTGACAACTCTGCTAAAACTACTCCCTAATACTATTTTACCTATCATCTTTTATCTTACTGATTAAATTATCAATACTATCTGCTAGATACAAATACTCCGAACGAATTTCACAATACCCAGCCTGATTAGCCTTTTTGGCAATTTGATTTAGATTGTTTGCCATTCCGCTCAACTTTCTAACCAAATCACTCATCTCTGGATTCATGCGTTGAAGTACATTACTATTCAATATACATTCTCTAATGTAATCGGTCTGTGGCAGGGATGCTTCTTTCGCTTTACCCTTTAAGGCGTAGTACTCAGTTGTCATAAGTCTTACGTTGACTTGATACTTTCTTTTTTCGTGAGCCTTCTTGGAAGGTCTGCCAATGTTTCTTGTTTCCATTCTTTATATTTTATGTATGAGACCATCGGGATTGTTGAGTTTCGCGTACGCGAAACATAGCTTGCCAGTATAAAAAATAATAGAATTAGATTCAAAACCTGCCAACACGCACATTTCTCTCTTGTTCTGATTTATTGCAGAAATATTCATTGTAATCTTTATATCCCGCAAAGCTGACGGAACAATCTATACTATTTGAAAAATCATTCACTAACTCGGTTGTAATAGATTTTCCTGCATGGTCGTTATCAAGATAAAGTTTTACAACTTCAAAACTCTTAAAATATGGTTTAGCTAAGTTTACTAATGCTAATGAGTTTAGGACTATGAAACTATTCTCGTTGTATTCTGGGTTGTATTTGCCGTATTCAGTATCACATACAAACGACAGAAAGTCTGTGAATGATTCGAATAAACATAGAGTTTTAGAATTTTCTCGGATGAAGGTCGATAAGGCTTTACTAGAACAACCTTTGAACAGGCTGTTTCGTAGTTCGAAGCCGCCTTTGTCGTTCTTAAAGCCTAAAGCATAGTTAGCTCTCCCTTTTATTTCAAAGTGGACTTCATTAAGAAAGGAATAGACTCTTGAATCAAACCCTCTGGATCTCAAATAATTAATTAAAACAGGATGCTCAATAGGTCTCGTTTCCTTAATCTGAATTATACTGTGAGTTTTAGTATTCCCCTTCTTGGATCTCTCTTTCGCAAAACTCTCTTGCTTTGGAAAAGAAAAAGAGCTTGATAGTTGGCAAATCGCTGTTTTTACATCACAACGTTGGTATCTACACCAGAAATCTATTATTGTACCACCAATTCCTTCTCCAAAATCAAAGAATGTGTTGGATCCGATATTTACCTTGAAAGACGGTGTTCGTTCTTCTCTAAATGGGGATAAGTACCACAGTTCTTTTCCGGTTTCCTTTATTGGACTATAACCCTGCATAGCCAACACTTTTCCAAATGGAATATTGTTTATTTGTCTACAGTTCATAAAACCAGTTTTTATTGATGCTTTGATGCAAACGCTGCTTATTTGATTGATAAACAGCATGTTATATCTGTATCAATACTGCATCAAAGCATCAAATTTATTTTTTCCTTTGCATCAGTTTTGCATCAAAATCATACCTTTTTAAAATTGATGCAGGGTTTGATGCAGAGCTATCTATCTTATTTCCAGAAAGGTATACTACTCTTGCATCAAAGCATCAAATTTTTCAGAAATAAAATTCCTATTTATAGTATAATAACGTCCTCTTCTATCTGCTGGATAATATTCTCCACTTGTCAAGTAGTAAGTTTTATAGGATTTAGTATTGTCTTCCGGCTTAAGCGCCCACCAATTTTTAAGAGTTCGCATGATATCTGTTTTCGAAATTTTTCTCTTTTCCCGAGCAAATAATTCTTCAATATCTTTGGGACAAATTCTAATTTCGCTATCATCTATTTCTTGGAACAGATCATAAAGTGCCTCGATGATAGGAGTCTCGATCTTACTCCTTTTTTGTAGAAATAATCGCTCCAGAGCTTTAGTCCTAATTTGATCAAAGCTGAACCACATTCGGGATAATGGCTTTGAAACATATAGTGGGCGTTGTTGAAGAAAGTGCAGAAAAGCAGGAATTTCCAGAAATAATTTTGTTAGTATTTCCGTATCTTCACTTTCAAATTTGGTCACTTTTCTTATCCAAAATCGGATTTCATCGTCGTCAATGCGGATGAAATTTTCTTCATTATTGCTACATAAAATGAACTTGCCAAAGAATTCGACCTCGATTTTATCCCGACCTTTGGCTTCCATTTTATTTATATTAGTTGTACTCAGATATTTTATACGCTCTGTTAACTCCTCTTTATTGAAAAGCACTTCGTCAATGCATATAAGTAACCTGTTTGTCCAGTCAGCATTGAACTGACTAGAGAAATTATCGTTTGTTAGGTAGGTCATGTTGCCCTCAAAAACAAGCCTTAACCATTTTAAGAATGTGGATTTCCCGGTAGATCGTTCACGTGAGACTAAACACAATATGGGTAAAATTTGAAGTGGCTTTAGATAGAGAATTTGCAAATAATCCAATCCTAATTCTATCTGCTCACCAAAAATATGATTTAAGAAAGTTATCGTTGTATCTAATGATCCTTTAGCAGGAGTATGGCTTAGCCTGTAATATGTGTTGATGAAATTTTCATAAACTTCTTGATAATTAGTATGATTAGGCACACATGTAAATCCATCGTATTTAGGGATCTGACTAAGATAGTCCCTTCCTTCGTCTTGTTTTATGGTGTCAATGTTCCATGGCACTAAAATTTCTACTTTATCTCCGGCTATAGTTGGTGCCATAACTCGTTTGTAGTAAGATGTTGCAACTCGCATATATGGAATGTTTTTCATATACAAAATATTTGTATCTTTGTCAAAAGCAAAGAAGTTGTTAAACTTGCATTTATTTATAAAAAGAGAGAAGCATAGAAGGTCAGAGTTCTATGCTTCTCTCTTTATGGTTGAAAAGTTCTTTTTGCTTTATCTCGCATCAGTTGCAATGCTATGTTTCTATCCACCAAGAATGAATTGCCATTTTGAATACAGGCATCATCTATGATACCGCTAGCGCGTATGCCCATAGCTTTAGACTTTGAACATTGAAAAATGTCCATTATACCCCTTATTCCTTTACAAGTATAACTAGGGGATTCGTTCTCTACTTTTCGCTTTTCTTCTAACTCAAAAGCGAGGACTTTAGCCAATTCTCCTGCTGTCAGGTCGATGGCTCTTTTTTGAAATAATTCTTCGTAGCTCATATTCTTTTCTATTTGAATTAAAAAGTATCGAACCGCAAAAGAATACGAATAAAACCATTCTTCCTATTGGCGAAAGGCGAATTACTATGCTAAAAGTATTATTCGGTATGGTTTAGGTTGTATATGTCATTAAAAAAACATAGGCGAATCATTTAAAGTTTGTTAAGAGTTTGAGCCAGGCCTTTATACCATTCAGAATATCTTGATTTGATATTCTTTTCATATTCTCCATTTTCCACCGAGAAGTTGTTAAGTAAACATTCATAATGTTTTCTTCTCCTATATTTGGGTGCAACAAAACCTCCCTCAATGACCTCGTCTAAAAAAGCAAATAGCGATCTGTAATTTGTCATTTGACTTTTTCCAACCTTATCAATCCATACAATTTTATTTTTCACAGACTTTCCGGTTAAAAATAACTCAAGGTCAGACTTTGAACTTTCACCTATATGTTTGTTTGCTATGCATTTTTCGATTATAGCCCCTGTGCCTATATTGGTTTTTACTGAAAGTGGTTTTTCCGGCTCAAGAAGCGACATGGCTTTGGGGATAAAACTGTCCTTGAATTTATTTGACCAGCTAAATATCAAGAAGAAAGTGCCAATACTGAAAAATAAGAAAGATGAACATAATTTTATAATATCAATCCAATTGCAGAGATCTATGATGTGATTGCTCTTAAAAGGGATAAATGCCAGCATCATAAAAAGAAATGCTATAATATGAAACAACAACCTTGGTTTTTCTATGTGTTTGTCATATGACTTGTTCTCCTGATTGAACATATACCCTATAAAGATATATGCATATTTGCTTATAAGCCGAAGATGTAATGACGCCATTAGAAAAATTAAAATGGCATAGATTATTTTTGCTTCCATATAAATTCTGAATATTATCAATTAATCGAATACACTAACCGCTTCAACCTTTCTCTCACTTGTCACATCAATATAGGGAAGCATTGCTTTATAATCACTATGTCCTGTTATACGCATAATAACCTCTGGGGATATGCCATTGGCTAATGCAATGCAAATGAAAGACCTTCGCGCCGTATGTGTAGCAATTTCCTCATATTTTGGAACGATTTCTGTTACGAGTTCTTTCCCTTTGTAATAATGGAGTGTAATCAGTTCGGAGATTCCGACTAGATAGCAAATCTCTTTGAGATAGTCGTTCATTTTCTGATTACTTGGTACAGGAAGGGCATAGTCACTTTCGATATGAGCGTATTTTTTTAATATTTCTTTTGCCTTTTTGTTAAGAGGAATATTGATATAGGCACCTGTTTTCTTTGTGACGATGGGGTTAATATGGTTTTCTGCAATATCTATTTTCATCAATTTTTTTACATCTGAATATCTTAGTGAGGTTAGGCATTGAAAACAGAATATATCACGAGTTTTATCTAAGTATTTCTTGTTTTCAGGGAATTGGAAGTTATAAACTCGCTCAAATTCATCTAAATCCAGAAAAATAATATTCTTACCTCTGATTATCCTTAATTCAACGATATGAGTTTTCCAATCGGTCTTGATCAAATTCCTATCATCACAATAGTGAAGGAAACCTCGAATGAAGCTTAGGTTTTTCTTAATAGTGGTATTCCGCATATCTCGCTCATGAATGAGATAATCAACATATATATCAAGTTTGTCTGCTGTAATATCTGATAATTTGAGCTCAGGATCGAAGTCTTTTAGGATATTCTTAATGGTTCTCAATTTCATAAAAGTAGCTTCAGCTAAAGTTTTGCGATTAGCTAAATCAAGAATATACATTCCAAAAGCATCTTGAACCAGTTTTAGTTCAGAGTTCTTTCCTGCTTTTTTGCCCAATGCAAGGTTTACATCATTTCTGAACTCTGTCTTATCCGGAATATGCTCGTTTACTTCATATTTCTTAAATGTGGCATCGATGATATCCTCCAAGTTTTGAATTGCCTTGTTTATTTCGACAGCAGAGATCATCTTTTGATTAACGCAGTTCTTTTTTACCCTTGCGGTATCTGTGTTCCATTGCTTAGGAAGAATGGCGTGACCAACGTTAAATGCCACAAATTCATAGGTTCCTGAATTTTCTCTTTTCCATCGCACAGAAGTTCGGATGCTGTATTCTTCTGTTCCTGAATACTGTTTTTGAATAAAGGTGGATACGGTTCGTTTGATTTTCATGTTTGATACATTTTGAGTTTTTCGTTTATCATATTTACAAAGATATGATACATTTTCTGCAATATCAAACAAACCAAAACAACACAAAAAAGACCTGAGATTTCAGAATTCGTCTGATTCTCAGGTCTTTGCTGTTTCTTTTGGTTCTTCTAAAACCACTTAAGTGGAGAATATCGGACTCGAACCGATCACCTTTAGACTGCCAGTCTAACGCTCTAGCCAGATGAGCTAATCCCCCTTCTTTTTTTGACGTTGCAAATATAATGTATAAATCTTGAATAATTGCTATATTTGTAGAAATATTCACTATAAAAGTTCTAAAAATGCTTATATACAACACTACTTATCATGTGGAAGATAAAGTGCATGATAATTTTTTGATTTGGTTGAAAGAGAGTTTTATGCCTGAAATAGAGAAAGGAGGGGTTTTGAAGTCTCCCCGATTATGCAAGGTGTTAAGTCATCAGCACGAAGGAACAAACTATTCTTTGCAATGGGAAGTAGAGAATTCTACCTTACTACACCGTTGGCATTCTGAATATGGAGTGAAGTTCAATGAGGAGCTAACAAAGATATTTGGAAATGATGTGGTTGGTTTTCCTACATTGATGGAGGTAATAGAGTGATTCAACCTGTAAAAGAGAAAATAATCTTAGGTATCGACCCGGGTACTACCATTATGGGGTATGGGGTGATAAAAATAACGGGAACTAAGCCCGAGATGGTTGCTATGGGGATTATTGATCTGCGTAAATATGGCAATCATTACTTAAAGTTGCGTAGAATATTTGAACGTGTTACCGGGATTATCGAAAGCTATTTGCCGGATGAATTAGCCATTGAAGCACCTTTTTTCGGCAAAAATGTACAATCTATGCTTAAATTGGGGCGGGCCCAAGGTGTGGCTATGGCTGCCGCATTAAGTAGAGATATTCCCATTACTGAATATGCTCCTTTAAAAATAAAAATGGCAATAACCGGCAATGGACAAGCGTCTAAAGAACAGGTGGCAGATATGTTACAACGCATGCTTCGTATATCTAAAGAAGAGATGCCAGTGTTTATGGATGCTACCGACGGATTGGCTGCTGCATATTGTCATTTTCTGCAAATGGGCAGACCAACTACTGAGAAAGGCTATAATAGTTGGAAGGATTTTATTTCTAAGAATCCAAATCGAGTGAAGTAGAAAATAATCAATCAATAGATAATGAAAAAGGCGAATCGCAATGATTCGCCTTTTCTATCTCATATCATTTTATTACTTGTTAGATGCTGCATTGTATCTCGCATTCAAACCATCTACAATTTCTTTAGTAATGTTATATGCCTCATCAGCATAAAGAAGGTTGTCAAAACCTGTTTTACTAAAAATCATGCTATATCCTTTGTCTTCATTATAGATTTTCAGGAATGAGTTGATTGAATCGCGGAAAATTAAGCTGTTCTTTTGGTTTTCGTCAGCAAGTTCTTTGGTTAAACGGTTTTGCAATGCTTGCAAATCGTTTTGTTTTTTTGTGATCCGACCATGTTCTTGTTCAGCACGTTCACGACTTACAAATGCGTTGTTTTGGATTTTACGTTCAAATTCTTGAGCATCTTTTTCCAATTCGCGCATTTTTTGGTTAAGTGTACCACGTACATTCTCCTCTTTCTTCATCATCTGTTCTGTCAAATCGTTCCAGAAGTTGTATTGAGTCAGCAGAGTGTCTATTTCAACAAATGCTATTTTCATGTCGGCAAGTCTTGCAGACGAGCCTTTGGGGGCTTCGGCAGCAGTCGTGTTTTCTGCTTTGCCATCACATTGAGCAAACATAAAAATAACAGCAATGGCAGCAAGTCCATTCACGAGGTAGTTTCTTCTCTTCATAAGCTTTAAAATATAGTTTTTTAATTAATTCAAGGTTTCATTTAATGCGTTTTCCATATCTTTAAAAGAAAGACGACGTTTTTGTTGTGCTTCTCTGTCTTGCGATTGTACACAACCAATACCTCGCTGTCTCATGGCTTTATTGCCGCTCACGTGGGTATTTGGGAACTTTCCTCCTTTTACAAATACTATTTTTACAGCCAGTAAGATAAGACTAATTGCAACAATTAACAAAGTTATCAGTATTGTATCAACCATTTCCTTTAAATTTGTGGATGCAAATATAGAGTTTTGTAAGGACTAAGTCCTTTTTTTATTTTACTTTAACATCATAAAAGAGACAAAGATTTATGGAAAAGACTGAATTAAAGCCTCAAAGTGTGTTTCATTACTTCGAGGAAATATCTAAAGTGCCGCGCCCTTCAAAGAAGGAAGAGAAAATAATTGCTTATTTAAAGGAGTTTGGCCAGAAGCATAAGTTAGAAACAAAGGTAGATGAAATAGGGAATATACTCATAAAGAAACCGGCTACTCCGGGAAAAGAAAATCTGAAAACTGTTATTCTTCAATCTCATGTCGATATGGTTTGCGAAAAGAACAGTGATGTGGAACACGATTTTATGAATGATCCTATCGAAATCATTATTGAAGGCGATTGGATGAAAGCCAATGGAACTACATTAGGGGCTGATAATGGTATTGGAGTGGCTACTCAATTAGCATTATTAGCTGCTGACGACATTGAACATGGTCCTTTGGAGTGCTTGTTTACCGTTGATGAAGAAACAGGATTGACAGGCGCCTTTGCGCTGAAAGAAGGTTTTATGAATGGAGATATCCTTCTTAACCTTGATTCGGAAGATGAAGGAGAGATGTTTATTGGTTGTGCCGGCGGGGTAGATTCTGTAGGGGAATTCAAATATAAAGAGGTTCCTGTACCTGCCGGTTACTTCTTCTTTCGCGTAGGCGTAAGCGGTTTGAAAGGAGGACATTCCGGAGGTGATATACATTTGGGTCGTGGTAATGCCAATAAAATATTAAATCGCTTTTTGAGCCAGACTGCAAAGAAATATGATTTATACCTTTGTGAGATAAACGGAGGTAACCTGCACAATGCTATTCCTCGCGAAGCTTATGCGGTTTGTGCCGTTCCTTTTGATGCCAAGGAGTCTATTCGGGTAGATTTGAATATTTTTACGGCAGATATGGAAAATGAACTAAGTGTAGTAGAGCCCGATATGCAACTAACATTAGAATCGGAAACTGCACGTCCTAATGCAATTGACCAGGAAACCTCCGGCAAACTATTCAAAACTCTGTATGCGTTGCATCATGGAATATATGCTATGAGCCATGATATGCCCGATTTGGTAGAAACGTCTACAAATTTGGCTTCTATAAAGATGAAAGAAGATAATACTATTAAGATAGAAACCAGTCAACGTAGTTCCATTTTATCTGCTCGTGATGATATGGCTAATACAGTGCGTGCTGCATTGGATTTGGGTGGGGCTAAAGTATCTTATAGTCATGGATATCCGGGATGGAAACCAAATCCAAACTCGGAAATTCTGAAAGTGGCTATTTCTTCTTATAAGAAACTGTTTGGAACAGACCCCAAAGTGAAAGCTATACATGCCGGATTGGAATGTGGACTTTTTCTTGATAAATACCCACACTTAGATATGATTTCTTTTGGTCCGAC
The DNA here is from genome assembly GCF_010500995.1 of Bacteroides sp. 224. Lineage (GTDB taxonomy): Bacteria > Bacteroidota > Bacteroidia > Bacteroidales > Bacteroidaceae > Bacteroides. The sequence continues at coordinate 17,284 of NZ_QVMK01000047.1, forward strand.
TTTAAGAGATGTTCATTCTCCGGACGAAAGAATGGAAATTTCAACTGTAGATAAGTTCTGGAAGCATTTACTGGATATATTAGCCAATATTCCGGTGAAGAAATAATAGATGTAGAGGGGGCAGGCTTTATGCCCCCTTTGATAAATAGTAATACATGAAAAAACTACTCATACTTTTTTTATTCCTTCCTCAATTACTCATAGCACAAGACACCATTCCTTTTCGTATTGCTTTTTTCAATGTAGAAAACCTTTTTGATGTTTGCGATGATCCTTTGAAAGATGATAATGAATTTCTTCCTACATCACATCGCAGATGGCACTATGGAAGATATAAAAAGAAACTGGCTGATGTAGCTCGCGTTATAACAGCAGTGGGAGAGTGGGAACCTCCGGCTTTAGTTGGACTTTGCGAAATTGAAAACGATACAGTAATGCGGGATTTAACCTTTTATTCTCCTTTAAAAGAACATACTTATAGATATGTAATGACGAATTCTCCTGATCCGCGTGGTATAGACGTGGCTTTACTCTATCAACGGGATAAATTTAAGCTACTTTCAAAACAATCTATTCCGGTGAAGTTTAAAGAAACAAAGAAAGTAAGTAGAGATATTTTGCATGTTTCCGGCTTGATTATAACGAAAGATACTATAGATGTATTTGTTGTACATTTCCCTTCAAGATCGGGAGGAGAAAAAGAAACCGAAAACTATAGAGTGCAGGCCTCGTTATGTTTAAAGAATTCGGTAGATAGCTTAATGTCTGTGCGTGTTTCTCCTCGTATTATTATCATGGGAGATTTTAATGATTATCCTTCTAATCGATCCATCTCGGAAGTTTTAATAGGTAAAACCGCCAATCAGTCTTATGACCGGAAGCAGTTGTATCATTTGTTGGCTTCAAAATCGAAGAAGAAAAACTGGGGCTCATACAGGTATAAAGGAAACTGGGGACTATTGGATCATATTATCGTATCCGGAGGCTTACTTGATAATCAATCTTGTTTTTATACAGATGAAGATAAAGCAAATGTTTCGTTTTTACCTTTCATGTTGATAGAAGATGAAAAGTATGGAGGGCTTTCTCCATTTCGAACTTATTCGGGAATGAGATACCAAGGAGGCTTTAGCGATCATTTACCTGTCTATGCCGATTTCCTATTAATACATAAATAAAAGGCACAGAGCGTTATTGAGAGCTCTGTGCCTTTTGTTTGTGCGATAACTATTTAATAATTATGGTCTGTCAGCTTCCTCTACTCCGAATGTAGCAGAAGGTTGATTGCCCATTTCAAATTCCAGTTTACCTCCGGCAACAATGTCTTTATGAAGAATATAAGACTTGGTATACTTCTTACCGTTAAGTTTAACGCTTTGGATGTATATGTTTTCTTCGCTATTGTTATGAGCTATAATCTGGAATGTTTTATTCTTGCCTACTTGTAGGGTAGCTTTGTCGAACAATGGACTTCCGAATACATAAACACCTCCCGCAGGGGCTACCTGATAGAAACCTAATGCAGACATAATATACCAGGAAGACATCTGACCTACGTCTTCATTACCACTTAATCCGTTAGGATCGTTGAAGTAAAGTGTAGTAAGTACTTCGCGAACGATTTTAGCAGTTTTCCAAGGTTGTCCTACATAAGCATACATATAGGCTATGTGATGGCTGGGTTCGTTACCGTGTGCATATTGTCCGATAAGACCGGATATATCAGGTGAAGCTCCTTCTCCTAAACTTCCTTCGACTACGAATAAAGAATCGAGTTTGTTGATAAATGCGTCTTCGCTTCCGAATAATTCAACTAAACCTTTTACATCATGAGGTACGAGCCATGTATATTGCCATGCATTTCCTTCTGTGTAATCATCTTCCCGGTGAGTAGAATGGAAAGGATTAAACGGTTCACGGAACTGACCTTCCGGTGAAAGTCCTCTCATAAACTGAGTATTTTTGTCGAAGTAATGTGTGTATGATTTGCTTCGATTCAGGAAATACTCGTAATCTTCTGTTTTGCCTAATTCTTTAGCTACTTGAGCAATGGTCCAGTCGGCTAAAGCATATTCTAATCCTTTTGCAACAGATTCATTTTCAAGATTATATGGAATGTAATCATATTCTTTCAAAAACTTCAAACCTCTTTCATCTAACATCGCAGAGGTTTTCATGGCTTCGAAAGCTGCTTCTTTATCTACATCATATCCCTTCAGTACCATGTCGGCGAGAGCAGCTATACCCGGATTACCAACCATACAGTCTGTTTCGTTACCAACTAAATGCCATACAGGCAGTTTACCTTGACGATTGAATATGGAAAGGAATGTTTTACCATAATCAGGAATCAATTCCGGATGAATAATAGTAGCAAGCGGATGAGCTGCACGGTAAGTATCCCATAAAGAAAGAGTAGTGTACTCTGTGTATTCTGCATTTACATCACTGAACACAGAAGGTGCAGTCATAGAGTGGAAGAGAGCTGTGTAGAATATCTTCTTATCAGTTTCATTACTTGTTTCAATGATGATTTTGTTAAGATGCTTATCCCACGCTTTAGTTGCTTCGTCTGCAATGGTTTGCATACTCCACTCAGATTGAGGTTGTTCTGTTGCAAGGTTTAACTTGGCATTCTCAATGCTTGTTGGTGATAAACCTACTTTCACACAAATGGCTTCTTGTTGTGTGGTATCGAACATTAATTTAGCGAATGCCGTTTTGGTAGTAATTGATTGAGCATCGGTATATTCCTGATCTTCTTCTGATACTTTAAAACCTTTAATAGGTGTAGAGAATACAGCTGTGAAATATATTTTCTGATCTCTGGCCCATCCTTTGGAATATCTGTATCCTGAAACTACAGTATCATTCTCTTGAACCAGATACCCTTCTTTGGCACTGTCCCAGCCGATACCTCGTTTTAAGTCGATAATGATTTGAGCATTTTCATTCTTGGGGAATGAATAGCGATGAAATCCGGTACGTGCCGTAGCTGTTAATTCAACAGCAATGTCTGCCTCGGGCAGCCAAACAGAATAATAGCCCGGTTTCACAACTTCGAACTTATGCTCGAATTTATGTTCGCGACGATCGTCTGTAGTAGGGAAGAAGGTGATATCTCCAAGATCTCCGATACCCGTACCACTTAAATGCATGTGACTGAATCCTACAAGGATTGAATCACTGTAATGATAACCCGAGCACCAGTCCCAACCACGCGTTTGTTGGGTAGGACCTAACTGTACAAGACCGAACGGAACATTTGCTCCAAGAAATACATGCCCGTGTCCACCTGTACCGATGTAAGGATTTACATGTCCGGTAAGTTCTACGGGCGTAGTACTAACGTTTTGATTCGAATCACAGGAGTTCAAGGCTAATAATAACCCGCACGCTGCAAGACATTTCCATGGTTTTAAGAATCTCATGATCTATTTGTTTTATAAATAATATTTTCAGATGCAAATATACGGAAAGAACTGCATTTATTTTGCAGTATTCTTTCCATTGGCAAATGTAAATGGTGTAAATGTGAATGATAATTTGCCGGCATTAACCAATTCATCATGGGTGATACGGTATTTGTTATAGCTCTTATCTCCAAGCTTTATCTCTCTGATGTATCTGATTGGTTGGTCGGAACCTTTAGCCTCAATCACCAATTCTTTTTGTTTGTACCATTTAGGGTCGAGTTTGATGGTGACTTTATCAAATACAGGACTGGTTAGCGTATATTCTGGTAATCCGGGACAATCGGGATAGAATCCGATCATATTAAAAATAGCCCATCCGGACATGGTACCGGTATCGTCATTACCGGGAATTCCGCTTGGCTTGGTAGTGAAATACTTATCTAATAGGCGTTGTACCTGATATTGTGTACGCCATTCTTCACCTTTGAAATAGCTGAATAAGTGAGGATAAGCAATATCCGGTTCATTAGCAGGATCGTACAGACCTTCATCGAATACCATTTGCAGTTTATCTATAAACGCTTTGCGACCTCCCATCAATTTAGTTAATCCCGGAATGTCATGAGGTACATAGAATGTATAGTTCCAGGAGCTTCCTTCGTGGAATCCCGGGTTGGGTTCGAAGTTCTCTCCCTGACGGGGATTGAACGGACTAATAAAACTGCCATCGGGCAACAGAGGGCGGAAAGTTCCGTACTCTTTGGAGTAATAATGCTTATATCCCAAAGAACGTTTGTAGAACTTCTTTGCATCTTCTTTCTTACCTAAAGCTTCGGCAAAACGAGAGAGGGCGAAGTCTGCGATATAATATTCAAGTGCATGAGAAACAGAGTTGTCATACTTTTCTCGCAATGGAACATATCCCAATGACATATAATCGTCGTTGTCGGGACGCATCAAATTCTCGGAACCGGGCATAGTGGCAGATTTGTACATGGCTTCGTAGGCGAGGTCTACATCAAAATCCCTTAATCCTTTCATCCAGCTATCTACAATAACAGGGATGCTTGGATCTCCTTCCATGGTTAACGTTTCACGTCCGTAAAGCTCCCATTTAGGGAACCATCCGTGTTCACGATACATATCGAGCATGGTTTGTATCATTTCCATCTGACGCTCGGGATATACTAAGGTAAGCAATTGATGAACATTGCGATACGTATCCCAAAGAGAAAATACAGTATACCGATTGCCTTTGGTTGTTAGTATTTGATCGCTCTCCATAGCCGGATATTCTCCATTTACATCCTGTAAAATGTTGGGATGGATAAGTAAATGATAAAGAGCTGTATAGAATACTGTTTTCTGATCTTTAGTTCCACCTTCTACATAAATGCGAGAGAGATCGCTGTTCCATTTCTCAACAGCTTCCGCATAAATTTTATCGAAGTTCTTATTGGCTTGTTCCACGTTTAAATTCAACCGAGCATTTTCTATGCTGACAAATGAAACGCCCATTTGTACCTCGATGGTTTCGCCTTCCTCTGTATTGAAAGTAAAGAAAGCACCAATATCATCTCCGGCAATATCTTTAGAGTATTTGGTGTAAAGCTTATACTTTCCCTGATCGGAATCCCATTGCGCTTCTACTTGCATGGGGCGTTGTTTCTTAAAGTAGCCGGTTTGAGCAGGTGCTTTGTTAACGCGCATTACGAAGTAGATGGGGAATACAGCTTGTGGGTTGTAACAGAAAGTACCCAATAGCTTCATTCCTTCAATTTCCTGATCATTTACTTTGCGCAGGAAGGCACCACTTTCGTTAGTCAATCCTTCACCGAGATTTAATACAATGTGACTTTCTCCTTTTGGAAAAGTAAATTTAGAAACACCGGTACGTGGAGTAGCAGATACTTCTGTTTTTACATTATACTTAGTAAGGAAGTTGGAGTAATATCCGGGAGATGCTTTTTCATCTTTATATTTACTTCCATATTCCTTATAATCTACATTTAACTTTCCGGTAGTTGGCATGAGTAAAAGCGATCCCAATTCGGGGCATCCTACACCACTCAGATTTACATGAGAGTAACCTGTAAAAAAGGTGTTATTATATTCGTATGGGGTAGACCACCAACGAGCATCCTTGTCATATTTGTTATCGGAGGAACCCATTACGTTGAATGGAACCACAGACATCATACCATTGGGGCATACAGCTCCGGGATTGGTAGTCCCGAAATTAGTTGTTCCGATAAACGGATCTACGTAGTCGGTAGGTTTAAAACTTTCCCGCTCTTTCGCGGAGGAAGAAAGAGCAAGGAAAGTTAGTGTGCAAGCTAATAAAAATCGATTCATAGAGTATTTTGTTTGGTAAATTCAATAATCTCGGGGATATAGCCGAATGCCATTCCTGTGACTGTATCCGCACATCCGTAATAAATGGCGATACGTCCGCTTTGTGGGTCGTGCAGCGAAGCACAAGGGAAACAAACATTGGGAACATCTCCCATACATTCATATATTTTTTGTGGAGAAAGCAGGTAAGGGGCCGAACGGTATTTTACTTTCCAAGGTTCTTTCAGATCGAGCAGTGCAGAGCCGAAGCTGTAAACAAACCCATTGCAAGAAGCTAATACTCCATGATAGATTAACAGCCATCCTTCGGAAGTTTCAATAGGAATAGGACCTGCACCAATCTTGGTACATTGCCAGGCACTATCTTCAAATGGAGCAGGAGACATTACGTGACGATGTTTGCCCCAGAACTCCAAATCGGGAGATTCACTATAGAAGATATCTCCGAAAGGAGTATGCCCATTGTCGCTCGGGCGACTAAGCATAGCAAATCGTCCGTTGATTTTGCGTGGGAACATTACACCGTTTCTGTTGAAAGGAAGGAAAGCATTCTCTACCTGATGAAAAGTAATAAAGTCGAATGTATAAGCCACTCCAATAGTAGGACCGTGATATCCGTTACACCAAGTTACGTAATACCGATCTTCGATAAAGCATACGCGAGGGTCATATCCATATACCCATTCACCGATTTCTTTATCATCGCATTCGAACTTTAAAGGCGATTCGTTAATATTCCAGTTGATCGCATCTTTACTGAAACCTACATGTAAGCGCATTCTGCGGTTTGTGTCGTCACAACGAAATACACCCGCATACCCATCTTTGAAGGGTACAACGGCACTGTTGAATATACTATTAGATGTAGGTAAAAGGTCGCGCGGAATAACCGGGTTGGCAGAATAACGCCATACTACTTCTTTGGAACCTGCGGGACGATCTTCCCATGGCATATTGGGAAGGTTGTCTCCCATAATTTTAAGATTACTCATATATTTAAATTTTTAGTTTTTTAATATGGAACACAGAGACACGGAGACACAGAGATTTAATGTAAAACTCATAATTATTTCCTCTGTGCCTTTGTGTTCTAATCATGATTTGGCTTCTTTATTATTATATGTAAAAGGCACAAACCAAGTTATAAGGAAAGCCGGGATAGTAGCTACCAAAACCCAAATAAAGAAGTTTTGATATCCCAGCAAATCACTCAGGTATCCGCTCATCATTCCCGGCAGCATTACTCCCAGGTTCATGATGCCCGTTGCAAAGGCATAATGAGCCATTTGATGTTTACCCGGAGCTATTTGTTGCATCATAAAGAGCATTAATCCCACAAATCCGAATCCATACCCGAAATATTCAAATACTACTCCCGAACCGATGATCCATAGATTGGAAGGTTGATAAATGGCGAGTAGTAAGTAAACAATAAACGGAATGTTGAAAGCACAACATAAATGGAAGAGCGTCTTCTTTAGTCCACGGGCTGAAATATAATATCCGCCCAGAATAGAACCCAATATAAATGCAGCAGCGCCAAATGTACCGTAAACCAATCCGATATCCTGCACGGATAATCCCAAGCCTCCTTCGCCAACAGGTGCTTTAAAGAATAAGGGGACGATTTTTACTGCATACCCTTCGGCAAAGCGATATAAGACAATAAAAAGGATATAATACCAGATGTTTTTCTTTTCAAAAAAGCTGCGAATGACTTCCCACAGCATATTTCCCGCATCTTTTACAGAACGTACCTGATTGACAGATGCTCCACCCGAAGGAAGAATACGAATATGGTAAAGACCTATGAATGCCATGATAGCCGCACAAATAATCATAATCACCATCCATGCCTGAACAATGCCGAAGCTATCTTTCAGCATACCAGCTAAATAGACTAACCCGCCATTCGTCAGGATTTTAGCCATATTATAGAAAGCTCCCTGCCAACCAATGTATTTGGCTTGTTGGGTAGCATTCAGTTCGGTTAGGTAAACGCCGTCTCCTGCTATATCGTGGGTAGCTCCACTCAGAGCTATAACTCCCATTAATGCGATGGCATAAGTAAAGAAGCTCGGTAAGGGGAGGGAGAGTGCCACCAATGCAAAAGCTATTCCGGTAACAATCTCTGTGATAACTACAAAATATTTTTTGGTTTTGAACATCTCTAAGAAAGGACTCCATAAAGGCTTGAGCGTCCAGGGAAGCATAATCAGTGATGTCCAGAAAGTAATCTGCGCATTGGAAATTTCCAGATCGGAGAACATAAGTACCGATACCATGGACAATGCCACAAAGGGAAGCCCCATTGCGAAGTAGACAGTGGGTACCCAAAGTACCGGACTGACGGTTTGATGTTTGTTTTTCATGCGTTTTGTTATAGTATTCATATAGTACTACAACTGAAAGCATAATAATACTAACGTACGTTTCATAAAAAACGCAAAATATAGGGAAGAATTAATTAAATTCCAGCCCAAACGTTTCTTTCAGTTCTATTAAGGCTTTATTCTTTTCTGCCATTGCCAAGTATTTCTCCGACTTGGTAATGGGACGTTTTATTTCCGCGGCTTCGGTAATACGTACCGACATTTTTATTTGGCTGTTGCGTATTTGTTTACGCAAGTGAGCTTCAATTTCAGGTCCTAAAGCCATGAAGTTTTTGGCAGCAAGCTCATTATCTACCACCACTTCAAAAGTGGTAGCGTCTATTAACTTTACACGCATGTTTTGCATACGTACTTTCATGGCATTATAATCTATTGACAGCAAACCGGCAAACTCGTGCCAATAGAAGTTTAGGCTACTTTCATCAAAAGCGCAATCTATTTGAGGCTGGGCGGCAGTAGTGCTTTGCACTGTGGCAGCTTGACTTTGCGAAACTTGTGCCGTTTCTCCTCTCTGGAGGCTCTTAATGGAAATGCCTAACCCCGGTCTGCCGGCCGGGATTTTCTTTTCTTGTTGCGAGGCAAGCTTTTGAATAATATCGGGCATCTCCGTTCGCAAAGGAGCGGTTGCTTCCGTAGTACTTACATTTGTTTGCTGTTGAGCTGTGGGTGCAGTAGGTTGGGCAACAGGTCTTGACTGTGGTTGTACCTGTTGTACTTGCTGCTGCGGAGACGCAGTTGCTGCTGTCGCCGCTTGGAATACGGGTTGGATAATCTGTTTAGGGCTACGCCCATGACTCACGTCATCCCCCTCGGTGGTAAGCTGTGCAACCTGTATCAAGGTCAGTTCTACCAGCAAACGCTTGTTTTTACTGGTGCGGTAACTTAAATCGCAATCGTTGCAAAGCTTCATTGCTTTATACAAGAAAGGCAACGGGCATTTCTGTGCCTGCTCCTGGTATCGTTGGCGGATGCTTGCACCTACTTCCAATAAAGGGAGGGTAGCAGCATCTTTACTCACCAGCAGATCGCGGAAGTGCGATGATAATCCTGTTATAAAGTGACTTCCTTCGAAACCATTATTCAATACATCATTAAATAATAGCATGGCACCACTTACGTTTCCTTCCAAGAAGTAATCTGTTAAACGGAAGTAATATTCGTAATCGAGTACATTCAGGTTTTCGATAGCACTTTGGTAAGTAATATTCCCACCTGTAAAGCTTACTACTTGGTCGAAAATGGAAAGTGCGTCGCGCATACCTCCATCAGCCTTTAAGGCAATCACATTCAAGGCTTCAGGTTCGGCAGTTACTCCTTCCTTTTGGGCTACATACGTCAGGTGATTAACCGTATCATCTACACTGATACGATTGAAGTCATAAATCTGACATCTTGATAAGATAGTGGGCAATATCTTATGCTTCTCCGTAGTAGCCAATATAAAGATGGCATGACGGGGAGGTTCTTCCAACGTTTTTAAGAAAGCATTGAAAGCCGAAGCAGACAACATGTGTACCTCATCTATAATATATACTTTGTATTTTCCTATTTGGGGGGGGATGCGCACTTGCTCTACCAACTGACGGATATCATCTACCGAGTTGTTGGAAGCCGCGTCCAATTCATGAATATTGTATGAACGCTGTTCGTTGAATGCTACACAGGATTCGCAGGCGTTACATGCTTCTCCTTCCGGTGTAAGATTCATACAGTTAATGGTTTTCGCAAAGATACGGGCACAAGTAGTTTTTCCTACACCACGGGGTCCGCAGAATAAATATGCATGAGCCAATTTCTGAGTGGCAATAGCATTTTTAAGTGTAGTAGTGAGTGCCTTTTGTCCTACCACCGACTCGAATGTAGACGGACGGTATTTACGGGCAGATACAATATAGTTTTCCATACGTACAAAGTTACAGCTTTTTTCTTAACTAAATAAATGCCTTATTATTATTTAAGTGAAATAATAGTTGAAATTTAGTTGTGTTATATGTGGATAAAGAAAATGAGATAGATACGCGGAAAAAACGTACCCATTTTAATTACCCATTAGAACAAAAACATTCCTTCCACATTAATTCTTAATCCTTAATTCTTAATTATTAATTCAAATCACTATCTTTGCCATACACTTCTTTTATTTGCTGTTAATTATGGATAAACTGGCTTACTTTGGGAGATTCTTTGTAAAGCACAAGTACATTATTACCCTTGCTGCTTTCATCGTTATTATCGGTTTTCTGGACGAAAACAGTTGGGCACGCCGTGCCGGTTATGATCAAGAAATTAATAACCTGAAAAAAGAAATAGCCAAGTACCGTGCCGAGTATGAAGAAAGCACCGAAAAGCTGAATGAGCTGACTGCCAACCCCGAAGCTCTCGAACGCATAGCCCGTGAAAAGTACCTGATGAAGAAACCTAACGAAGATATATACGTATTCGATAATTAATGAAGAAAATAATCCCCGCTCTTTATGCAGTAGGCGCTGTGATGATACTAACAGGTGCCATCACCTTTATAACAAAATGGCCTTTTGCACCTTATATTTATACCATTGGCGCAACGCTGTTTGCATTGGCGCAAATCAATACCCCTTACGAAGGAGCTAACAAGAATGTGAAGCGTCTGCGTAGACAACAAATTCTGGGTGCTTTGTTTTTGGTTGCTGCCGGTGCTTTTATGTTCTTCACAAACAAGAATGAGTGGATCGTTGTTCTTACTATTGGAGCAGTGATTGAATTATACACCTCATTCCGGATTCCGCAAGAAGAACAAAAAGACCTATAAACCCGGTATGAAAGAGAATAATTAGTCTTTTGATTGTCTTTTTGTAGATATGGTTGACTCTTTAACGACTCAACCAATGAAAGAAAAGAAGTCCAACGATGCTCACGCTTTTCATTTTCGGATTCGT
>NZ_QVMK01000048.1 GCF_010500995.1 Bacteroides sp. 224
ATGAAAAAGGTCAACCTAGTTTATAACTAAGTATAAACCGAGGCAACCAATTCTATTAATAAGACTGAAAGTAGTCAACTAAAAACGTTAACATACATTGTGCCACTCATTGCCACAGGCTTGGCACAGTTGTGCCACGCGCAAGGCACAGCAGTGCCACGCGCAAGGCACAGCAGTGCCACAGGCATGGCACACTTGTGCCACAGGCGTGGCACAACTATGCCGTTTTACTCCACCAGCACAAACCCCGCCCATTTCTCCACCTGATCCGGATACGTATTTTTAAGCTTTTTCTGGGCAGTAATAAAAGCTTCTCTCAAAGAAGCTCCTTTTGTCCAGTTCTTATAGAATGCTGTCATAAAGATTACGGTATCGCTATCCGAAATCTCCCAGAGAGTGATAATCATAGATTGTACGCCGGCAAGTCTGAACGCTCTTTGTAATCCATAAGTTCCTTCATTATTTAAGATCTCTCCTTTACCTGTATTACAAGCTGATAGAACAGCCAGTTGGGTGTTGGTAAGATTCATATTGGAGATTTCATAAGCAGTAAGAATGCCGTCTTCGGGCTGGTCGGTTACTGTTTCGGGAGAGTTCCACATATTGTTGGCTCCGGTGAAAAGAAGCCCGGAACGTATCAATGGATTTTCGGATATCTTATAAATGTTATTCTTTTGATTTTCTTTCTTTTCTACCAATGGGAAGTAAAAACCATGTGTAGATATGTGTATAACTGCCGGCGATTGAGAAGAAAGGTGCTTAAAATGAGCTTCTGTGGCTTGTTTATCGGTATAAAGAGATACATTCCATTGTTGATTGGAGAGAATACCTCCGATGGTTTCCACCTCTTTTTTTGAGCCGGGCAGGTAATCGAAACCTCTTCCGCGGTTTATTCCCTCTTCAATAATGACGGATCTCATTAGCTCTTTGTTTTGTTGTTGCTCTTTGAGTTCAGCATAAAGCTGGGTCATTTCCTTGTTTGACAAATCGTAGTCCGAACCTCCAAATAAAGCAATAGATTTAAGTGAGTTTTCTGTATTTTTGCCAGCATTGAGCGTGATAACGTCTTTAGTAGACATCACTTGGCGAATGGAGTATTTATCTACAAGAGATCTGTGGCTATGATCGGTTAATCCACAGAAAGCAATGCGATTCATTAATCGGGTAGGGGCTATGAATATTTCTTTTGCATTCATAAGCTGATTTTCGATGGGCGACCATACTAAGGTGTAAAGCGAGTCGTTCTCGTATGGCTTTTCGAGTTGCTTTTTTAATTCTTCTTCATTGCAACAGGGAATTAACCTGGGTGAAGTGTAATCTGGGCGAATAAGGAGAGCGTAGTAGATGGTTTGAGGAGTTTCTTGACTATTGTCATCAAAATACACAAATTCGATGGCAGTTTGCCCGTTTTTCAATGCTTTTTGAATATCTCTCCAATTATAGTTGAATTGTTCCTTAAGATCTATGTATTGTTTGCTCTTATGCATGATTGTTTTTTCCAAAGAAAGAACATCTTCCGTAGCATTATTTGTTGTTATATCGGCGTTCTCTTTGTATTTCTTGAACTGCTCCCACGTTTTTATAAGTTCTATATCCTGGCTGTTGTATATAGCATTTTGAACTTGATTAGACGATGTTAATAGAATGTTTTTTATGAATAACTCGTTGTTGTAGCTCAATTCTCCAAAGTTGCTGTCCGGAGATTGATAAGGGAACTTCTTTATTAAATTAATTTTGTTCATTTGTGTAGACCAAAATATTTCGCGCTCTTTTTCGGAGAGAAATGAGAAGTTTAGGTTAGCTGCTTCTTTTAAATAGTTTAGTACTTTATCAAATAAGGTATATATTTGCTCTTTAGAGTAATTGGCTGCATCCATTGTAACAGCTAAGTTTGTTGTAGCAGTAGCAGTAAATGTTTTCCTATGGATGCCAGGGATATTCTCTAATATACTTAATGATTTCTGCAATAATTTGATGCTTTTTTCATACTCTTGTTGATAACCAAGATATAAGCCATAGTCATTTAATTTCATTGAATATTCAATACTGTTTTCTCCAAATTGACTCCTGTATTGTGATAAAATGAGTGTATGTATATCTTTGATACTTTCTGTATCAAGGATTATATCATTAGAGTAAATCTGTATTTCATGAATAAGAGATGTTATATCTTCAAGAACTTGTAATGACTCAAAATTATGTTCTCCAAAATATTTGCAGGCGTTAATTGCTTCTTGGTAATATTCCATGGCTTTTTCGTACTCATTGATTTGATAGTGAACCATTCCAATTCCTTTAAGAGCTCTTATATAGTTAGTCTGATAATTATTCTTTTTAGCAATTTCGCATTCTTGAATAAATAAATCTTTCGCTTTCTGGAAGTTTCCCAAACCGAAATAAAATTGAGCCAGAAAATGCAAGAAAGATACTGTAATAACATGATCTTTTCCTAATACTTTCTCAGACACTTCAATGCCTTCGAATAATATAGGCTCAATTTTATCAGATTTCCCTAATTTAGTATAGATAGTAGCCAATGTTTGTAAATAGTAAGGATAGGAAACGATTTCTGTTTGCTTCTTCAAGTGGCGTATATGATTTACGGCCTCTGTCAATATAGCTTCTGCTTTTATGTAATCCCCTTTTAGTTTATATGCATCCGAGTAATTACTGTATAGCATAAACAAATGTGGACTATCCGGTAATTTCTCTTTGTAGATTTTATGCGCTTTTGATAAAAAATGTATAGCATCATCAGCTTTAGCTTGGGTGATAGCTACTGAACTGGCAGCTAATAAATCATAAGCATATCGAACGCTATTTTCTCCTTTTAGTTTTAATGAAATATTAATGGCTTTTTTATGAAGTTCTTCGGATAAATCGATTTGATATGAATATAAATAATAACCAGCCATATTTTGTAGCGTCTTTGCATATAATAACATATCTCTATCTGGTGCTTTACTGGTAATTGCTACTGCTTGCTCTAAGAGACTTTTTCCTTTTTCCAGATTGCCTCCATAAATACATAGAACTCCTAATAGACTTATTGTTTCAGCATACTCAAAGCTATTCTTTCCGGATATTTTCTCTCGGATGGAGGCTGCTAATTCCAGATAATCTTTTGCATTTAAATAATCGCTCGTTTCAGCAGATATTTCTCCCAAAAGATGCAGATATTTTGCATACTCTATGTTGTTTTCATTATTTTTCTTCTGAATAATTTTCATAGCTTGCAGTAAATACTCTTTCGCTACCGGATAATTTCCAACTATAAAGTATAGGTTGGCGGCATGGTACAAAGTGGTGGCATATTCTTGAGACTGTGCCACTCCTTTTTGCGATACGGAAGTGATTATTCCCTTTAATATTTCTTCGGCTTTCTTAAACTCCTCCTTCTCAATCAGTTCAGCCGCTTCTTGATTTAATTGTTTTATATCCTGTCCCCAACTAAAACAAGTAATAAGAATAAAAAAACAAAAGCAGATTATTTGTTGTGTTCTCATAATACTATTTTTTTTAAAACCACTTCTTTAATTTTAACTGTAAAATCAATTCAATAGCATTGCCTTGATACAAGTTGTCAGATTCTGTTAGTTCATTTAATAACTGCATGGCTTCCTCTCTATTGTTTTTTTGCAAATGCAACAATGCCAGATACCATTTAGCGTCATACATGAATAGTTCTCCATTTGCCGATAGGTAAATAAGTTTTTCCAAAGCATTATCAGTTTCTTTTGTTTCTATTTCTGATAAGGCGGCATAGAAAGCTACATTTTCTGGTACATCTTCTATTTTGATTTGGTTAATGGCTTTATGAAAGTATTCTACCGCTTCCTGATACTTCTTGTCGGTATAAAGTGAGATAGCCTTTTCTATGTCTTTAGCCTGTTCATTGGTGAATATATGATCGCTTCGAGAGGGCATTTCTTCATAAGGAAGTGCAGTGTAATACTTGTTAAATAACTGTTCGGAGCTAAATTTGGGGGTGAGTCCTATATATAGAATAACAGCAATACTTGCTGCTACCGATAGGGTTATGAAAAGAGGCTTTCGAGAACGTTTGGGCTTGGTGGCTATACTTAACATTTCCTTCAACGCTTTCTCTTCATTCAATCGTTCAATGCTTATAGAAATTTGTTCTGCGAGTTTAACTTCCCGGGCAAATTCAGGATCGGATTGCATTAACTCTTCAAACTCGATATATTCTTCCTTTGTCAGTTCATGACGGATATAACGATCTATGATGTTTTCCCACTCTTTATTCATAGTAAGTCTTCTTTTTTAAGTGTTCCAAAGATGTGCTCTTTCAGGTTTTTCAGGCAGATAGATTTTCTGTTCTTGGCTACCTGTTCATTCTTGTATCCCATGGTTTGGGCTATTTCGTTCATCTTTAATTGTTGCCAATAGTAGAGGTTAAATATCTCATTACATGGATGTTCTATTGTAGAAACAGTATGAAATACAATCTCTTGAACTTTCGTCCATTCATCGGAGTTATGATATGCATTTAACTCCGGTATAGTTTGATCAATGGGCACGTGAGGATACTTAT
The DNA here is from genome assembly GCF_010500995.1 of Bacteroides sp. 224. GTDB lineage: Bacteria > Bacteroidota > Bacteroidia > Bacteroidales > Bacteroidaceae > Bacteroides. The sequence goes on from NZ_QVMK01000048.1 coordinate 4,556, forward strand.
CATTTTTCTTAAGATAGGAGAGTATTTGATTAGTCCCTATTTTAAACAAATATGTTTTTAGCGAGCAGGAGAGGTTGGTTAGCTTGCCTTTCCTAATATTATCATAAAGACTGATAAAGCTTTCCTGATAGATATCAGACAACGTATCTTCGTCCAGTTCGAACCTGTTTATTCCATAACGGAAAAAGGATTCCCTGTATAAATAATAGATCCTTTTTATTTCACTGTCATTCTTATCTCGAATCAATGAAATAACTTCATTTGCAACATTTATTTCCAAAGCTTTATAGAATTGTTGGGGTGGGTACTTTCAAAAAAAGGAGTCTGAGTCCATCGCTTTTTGGCAAACATAATCTTCATTTTATTGATTAAAATGTCATTCAGTTGCGTACTGGTGTATGTTGCCGGATTGTTATCCAATATTCGGCAAAGTGCATAAGTTAATGAGCCATAGTGCTTTTGAACTTTCTCATCATAATATTCATAATTCTTCTCATTGTCTTTGCAGGCACTAAATACAGTAAGAGGTGCCATTTGCGAATGTTGACTCAAGCGGGTTTTTAGAGCACTTTTATTAGCTGTCGGCGGGGTATAGTTATCGGGCGTAAAAACATAAGAAGTTCCTCTGATGAATTCCTCGTCATCTCCTTCTCGTGTGCCTGTTCCGCTATGGCAGGCATCTAACACCACTACCATACTTCCGGAAACTCCAATTTTAGAGCGGATGGCATTAAGTAATGTCTCCAGTTCATCGTCTCTTAAATGATTCTGTCCTTCATATACTCCTTTATTATAACGCCTTTGGGCATTGTATGGAATAAGTGCTTCATCCAAACCATCTGCTTCATCTCCATTGTCATCGGCCATTTGCTGACCGTGGCACGAAAAATGAATATAAATATAATCTCCCGGTGAAGATTGAATACGTAATTTATTGAATGCAGCAACTATATTAGCTTTGGTTGCTTTCTCATTCAGTAGTAATTGGATGTTTTGGCTCGTGAATTTGTTCTTTTGGAGAAAAGGAACAATTAGTTCCCGGTCATTAGCCGCATGTATTTCGGCCCATCCGCTTCCTTCCGGGTATTCTCCAACAGCCACAAATAAGGCTCTATGTGCTTGTGGATAGATAAAAGATGAATATGTTAGAAAACAAAATAAAATAAGAAGATATGTTTTCATCTGTGGTTCGTTGATAGTTAATAACTGCAAATATAGTCTTTTTATCCATTTACTAAGAAAAAAACAAGATTGGGCAGTTACCTTTTTGAATTTTATCTATTAAGAGTATGAAAAGGGTAAGGAATTACAGCGAAACAATGAAAAGCCATGAAACTTGTTTTTGCTCTTGGATTTGTTTTCTCTATTTAAATGTAAGCCCTTGTAAAAGAATAAATTAAGAAAATAAGTTTTTAATATGGATTCAGATGGTAAATTGTTTTTTGAAAAGCCTGTAAATCATAGATTAAATTTGTCTGATTATTTAATCATGGAAAGTGTTATGGAGGATTTAATCCGAACGATTATTCAAACAATGATAAAAGAGCCCTTGGTTAAGTCTGTTATAGAAGATGAATTGAATAAGGCATTGCTTCCCGGTAATATTTCGCTTAGTTCTATAAGAATAGATAAGGACTGCAACATCTTTTTGGGCGATTACGACAATGCTAAAGTTGAAATAAAAGGATATCAGGCTCAGACGTTATATATTTTTTATCTGCTGTCTCCGGTTGGGGTATCGAATCGAGATCTTCCTGTGCATAAAGATACATTGAAGAAGATTTATCGGGAGGTATGCGGTGGAAAGCTGAATGATGTATATCGTTCGGAAAGCGTTATCGACGGATTACTGAACCGGCCGGGTGGCATAACCGATGCTACCAACAAAATACGGGTTGCATTGAAAAAGGCAATACCTGCCAAAGAAATGCTTAATTATTACATGATTTGTGGAAATAGAAACTGTACCCGGCAAATCTCAATCCCGAAACATTTGATAAAAGTAGAAAATGAACAACTTACTAAAATAGGTAAGTGGAGGAGTAAGTAAAATGGTGTTGTATGTGATATTATTTTTCGGATATTTTATAGATATCTCGGAAGGTAAGGGAGAGTATATACATGTACAGAACACTTGCAAATATTGTGTTATGCCTGCTATTGATGTAGGTAATAGTTATTATTAATTGAAATATTATTATGAAAAGAATGAAACATTTATTTAATTTTTTGCTTGTAGCAATTTGTGTGGTTGGTTTTTCTGCATGTAGTAGCGATGATGAGAACCCTACCAAAACCATCGAAATTAACTCCGGTACAGAAACCCAAATTGTGTATGCCGATGATACAGAAAGTAAAGAAGGCATTTCATTTACCGCCGCCGAACCTTGGACGGCTACTGTAACCGAAAAAGCTACCACAACATCAAGAGCTCCCGGTGCATCATGGCTTCGCCTCTTATTTGATGGTACAGAAAAATATAGCGGAAATGCTGGTACATTTACTTTTGTTATTGAATTAGATGCCAACTATACAGGCACTTCTCGTTCTGCTACTATTGTAATTGAAAGTGGAAAAGATTCTATAACTATTACTGTGACCCAAGAGGGAGTTACCGAAGAGGGGAAAAAACCGGATGAATCTGTTAACAACTCCAATTTCACCTACTTCATTAAGCAAATAAATAGGAAAAATTATGAAGAAGATGGAAGCTTGTATAGCAAAAAAGTGCTGGATTTTTCTTATGACAAGCAAATGCAATTGGTAAAAGTAGATGAAGTGCTGCAATTGGTAAAAGAAAAAGAAGTGTATAAAACAATTATGGATATCTCTTATGAGAAAGATAAGATAAACTACACGGTTGATGATGATTGCGACGAAATACATGATACTACTGTTACCTTGAACGACAAAGGATACATAACTTCGGGGAAGAGAAACCATGAAGATGTTAATTGGAGAGTAACATACAACAATCAAGATTATATGACCGAATCTTTTGGTGTAGATAAAACAGATAAACCCTCTATAGCTGAAAATAATCGTATATTAACCTGGACTAATGGAAACCTGACAAAGATGGTTTGGAACAATCAACAAACACCATCTACAACTCAATATACAACTACAACTACCTATACTGATATACAACACAATTCTTTGCTGAATGTAGACTTGAATTGGTTTCTTGATATCTCTGAAACTTGGGATTTTGCTGTCAGTTCTGATTTCTCGTGGGATACAATGGTGTTTGCTGCAATGGGATATTACGGAAAAGGAAGTACTCATTTAATAAAAACTGTTACAGATCAGTTTGATAGTGCCTCAATTTCTTTCAGTTATACATTAGATTCAAGAGGTTTGGTGAACCAGATTGAATGTAAAAGAAATGGTTACCTTGACCTTGTATATAATATTACATATTATGAATTAACCCCATCAACAAAATAAATAAAAAACAATCACATGAAACAATTATTCAATTTTTTGCTTGTAGCAATGTGTGTCTGCTACTTCTCTGCCTGTAGCAGCGACAATGACAACCCTACCAAAACCATCGAAATTAACTCCGGTACAGAAACCCAAATTGTATACGCCGATGATACAGAAAGTAAAGAAGGCATTTCATTTACCGCCGCCGAACCTTGGACGGCTACTGTAACCGAAAAAGCTACCACAAAATCAAGAGCTCCTGGTGCATCATGGCTTCGCCTCTTATTTAATGGTACAGAAAAGTATAGCGGAAATGCAGGTACATTTACTTTTGTTATTGAATTAGATGCTAACTATACAGGTACTTCGCGTTCTGCTACTATTGTAATTGAAAGTGGAAAAGATTCTATAACTATTACTGTGACTCAAGAGGGGGTTACCGAAGAGGGGAAAGAACCAGATGAACCTGTGCAGCCCGTAGAACCAGAGGGGAAACTTATAACTAAGATGGTGCGTACTTCGTCTGATCAACCAGGAGTTATTCATACTGCAACTATTCTATATGATGAAGAAAACAGAATTAAGAAAATAGATAATGTTAATTATGATGGTGAGGGAACTTGGGCGATATATAACTATGAATATATGGGTTATGATGGAGGGCTTGTAAAGGAGAGCAAGAATATAGTGAATATTCATGGTAGATATAAGAATTCGGAAAAAGACGGAGTAAGAAAGGAATATATAGTTTTAAATGCTGAAGGTTATGCAATAGATATTAGTCGTGCATGGTATGATGTTGATTTTGAAGAAAATATTATAACTGATGAGTTATTTGAACTAACCTATAAAAATGGCTTTCTAAACAAAGTATCCGGTTATGATGAAACAGTAGGACTTGGAGGCATAAAGAGTTATAAGGATAATGATTACTCAATCTGTCATTGGGATGAGAATGGAAATATGGTGAAAGTAGAGAATGTATTTTATAATGAATACAGTAATAAAACAAGTGAGGCTACACAATATGCCCAATATAGTTCTTACTTAAATAACTTCAATCTTGATATTAATTGGATGACGGAAGGATTGTATATTCCCGGGACATCGGATTCTGTAGCAATAAACATTTTTGGTAAAAAGAGTAAGAACCTTATTTCTCAGTATAAAGATATAGGTCTTAGTAACGAAACTATTACCTATCAATATACATTTGATGATGAACTACTCACAAAAGTAGTAGCAACCAGTAATGGGGGAACAGTAGCTACCTATGAATTCACCTATCAATAAACATGCATATAATGCAACGGTTTGAAATATCTTTCCACACCCGGGTGTAGGAGGATGCTCCACCCGGATGTGGAAACTCCTTACACCCAGATGGAGAAACCCTCTACACCCGGGTGGAGAAAGGTGTTTAAAACCTTATCAAAATTTGGAACAAAACGCCACTTATCAAGTGTGACACTTGTGACACTTCTGTGATACTTTTCTGAAAAGTGTCACCCACTATTTACTCCTGTAAATCAACTTGTTAGAACGGCGTGTGACACTTGTGACACTTTTTGATTGAGAAAATCGATCTGATAACCATTTCTAAAACCAATAAATTATAGAACAATGAAACAAAAAATAGCCCTAAGCACATTTATTCTATCCTTTTCCATTCTTATCTTTACAGGATGTAGTTCATCCTCTTCTCCATCAACTCCTGATAAATGTGTAGTGCAATACTATGAGTACATAATCAAGAATGATCTTAGGTTTAAAGACCTGATGGCTGTACGCTTTGTAGGAGGTACCGAGAAAGAAAGAGAGAAAATGAATGCAGAATATGATGAGCGTATTAAAGAAAAAAATGGTAACTTGTCGGCTGTAGTATTTCCTTTCTATGAACCATTGAAAAGTGTAGAACTTGTATTGAATGATAAAGGCGGTGCTTACTACAAAACCGAAAGCCGACTTTTGCCCGAAGCAGAAGCTGCTGAAGTTACTGTAAAGCTAACCTTTGCCGATGGTGAAACGAAAGAAAAGGAGCATATTGCGGTGAAAGTAGATGGTAAATGGATGCTTTATTAATATAAATTATAAAATCAGATGAAACAATTATTTTATTTATTGATTGCAGTTTTCTGCATCTCTTTATCTGCCTGTTCGGGCAATAAAAAGGCATCTTCCGATAGCGAAGAAGAAGTGTTAAACATTGACTACAGTAAACCTGCTTATTTCAGAGGTAAGGTAAAGCAGATGGAAATGAAAGGATACCCGGACTTAGGAAATATGCTTCTGAAAGCCGATACAATGGGTAATATCACAACCATTACTTTTAATACGGATAAGCAAGTAACCATGACCTACAATGGGCAAGGTAACCTCTTGACTTACAAAGCAAATGCAGCAGCTTGGATGCTACCCATGTTCGATGACGTATTTATGCCTCTTTGGTTTACGGACATGCTAATATCTTATTATGATGCCGATATTACCTTTACTTATAACAACGGCAGATTATCTAAATTTACCGATGCAAAGAAAGGGCAGACTCAAGCTTATAGTTATGATAAACAAGGACGCATCATATTACAGAAAATATCGGATAAGAAAGGTGGACGCTTCAATGATACAAGCTACAAGTACGATGAGGCAGACGGAAAGCTTTATGTATCTAAAATGTCGCAAGATTATGAAAGATATGTATTTGATGCCGAAGGCAAACTTGTAGAATTGGATATAAATGGCTCTGACATTGTATATGATGATAAGAACGAAGTGGTATCTCGCAAAAAACTAAAATGGGAAGATGATGAGTATGGTCTTTTCATAGATAGCGTAGAAGAGTATACCTATACGTACGATAAAAAAGGAAACTGGACTAAACGCGAAGGTACTACCCAGAAGTGGGATAGCAATGCAGGTGCACCTACCGGAAAGAAAGAGAAACTGCCGGTAATTACCCGCAGTATTACCTATTACGAATAAAAATTAGTAGGTTAAAAACGTTAAATCATCCTGAAAAGGAGATTCTCACCACAGAAGACAGAGAGAAAACCTCTGTGTTCTCTGCATCCTCTGTGGTGAATTAACTCAATATTTACACTTTAAGCAGATCACTCATAATACTGTTGGATACAAAGATTCCTTTTTGCGTTAATATAAGATGATTGTTTTCCAGCTTTAATTCTTCATTCTTCAGATATTTCTGAGCTGTATGGAAGCAATACTCCATATATTCTTTTCCGAATTCTTCAGTAAGTCGGGATATATCAATTCCCCGGTTGGTGCGTAACGAAGTGATGATATAATCATTGTATTGTGTGTTCTTGTCCAATGTTTCGATTTCGTATACACGATTATCTGTTTCAATACCTTTTATATAGGCGTCTATAGAAGATACATTCCATTCCCGGCTGTCTTTATTGAAAGAGTGTGCCGAAGCTCCACAACCTAAGTAAGGTACACCCTCCCAATAAGAAGTGTTATGTTGTGATTGGAGTCTCGGCAAAGAGAAATTAGATATTTCATAATGTTCATAACCTGCCTTTTTAAGCTGTTCCATCAACATCTGAAAGAAAAGAAGGCTTTTTTCTTCGTTTACCTCTTTTATCTGGGAGCTTTGCAACATATTAAATAAAGGAGTACCTTCTTCATATATAAGATGATAAGCCGACAGGTGTTCGGGTTTTAAATTGATAGCTGTGGAAAGATCCTTTGCCCAACTATCAACTGTTTCTCCCGGCAGTCCGTACATTAAATCAATGCTGATGTTTTGAAAACCCGCTTTACGGGCATTACCAAAAGCTTCTATGGCCTGTTGGGCAGAATGACGCCGTTTTAAAAGTTGAAGTGTTTCTTCATTGAACGTTTGTACACCTATACTTAAACGATTGAATGGGAGAGAGGCAAGCATTTCAAGGTATTCGGGAGTAAGATCGTCCGGATTCGCTTCAAGAGTTATCTCCTTAGCCGTATTTAGTCCGTAGATATCTTCTATAGTATCAAATACCTGCCGAAAATCTTCTTCGGCAAGTTGAGAGGGAGTTCCTCCTCCCCAATAAATCGTTTTTATTGTTTCTCCCCGAAGATATTCCTTTCTTGCTTTTAGCTCTTTACAAAGGGCATGAATATACTGTTCTTTCAATTCGGAACGGGTAGAAGAGTAAAAATCACAGTAAATGCAACGTGTTTTGCAAAAAGGAATATGTATATAAATACCTGCCATTATTTTGAGGATGCTTGCTTTATTAAGAATTTGAAAAAGGAGAGCATAACCGGATCATCATTAATAGCTTGCCCTTCCGGATGAAATTGTACAGCCCAAATAGGAAGTTCGATGGTAGATTCTATGGCTTCTATAATTCCGTCTGTACTCCACGCAGTAGCTTTAAAACCGGGTGCAATATCTTTAATGGCCTGGTGATGATGCGTATTCGTAATCAACTCCTCTTTTTCTGTAATAGTAGCAATGATGGAGCCTGGCTGCAATTTAATCAGATGAGTGGTTATGCTGCTGGGTTCCTTCTGGTTATGATTGACGGTGGTATCAGGATATTGACTTGGAATATCTTGGTACAAACTCCCTCCGAATGCTACATTAACGGCTTGAAGTCCGCGGCAAATACCCAGTGTAGGAAGTTTGCGCTCGGAGGCAAGGCGAATAAGTAAGAGATCGTATACATCCCGGATACCGTTTACTCTTCCCAATTCCGGTATAGCTTCCTCTTTATAATAGGAGGGACAAATATCTTCTCCGCCTATCAGGATAAGCCCATCCATGCGCGAGATAATTTCTGTCAAAACATCTTCTTTTACTGTAACCGGTATTAATAGAGGGATACCTCCCGCTTTTATGATCGACTCCGAATAGGTTTTCCGAACAGAAGAGAACATACTGTCGGGGTAAGAGCAGGAAATACCAATAAGAGGTTTAGCCTCTTTGGAAGCACATCCGGTGAGAAGGATGCAGTAAATGCAAGCTAATAAAAAAAGCAACTTATTCATGTTTAAAAGCCTTTTATAGGTGTTCTTTATTCTATTGCAAAGTTAAGCATTTAAAAACATGTTTAATAACACAACCACTTTAATTGTTTTTGACATCATTAATTTATAATTTGCGAATCACTAAATAAAAGCATACGAACGTATGTTTATTCTTTCATTTTTAAATCTTAATATGTTATGAAAGTATATCAAACTAACGAAATCAAGAACATTGCCTTATTGGGAAGTTCTGGCTCTGGGAAAACCACTCTCGTGGAAGCAATGCTTTTCGAGAGTGGAGTTATAAAACGCCGCGGGTCTATAGCTGCTAAGAATACTGTTAGCGACTATTTTCCGGTAGAACAAGAGTATGGGTATTCGGTTTTCTCTACTGTATTGCATGTAGAGTGGAACAACAAGAAATTAAATATCATTGACTGTCCGGGTTCGGACGACTTCGTTGGTGGAGCAGTGACCGCCCTTAACGTAACCGACACTGCAATTATACTTCTTAATGGCCAATATGGCGTGGAGGTGGGAACTCAGAATCACTTCCGTTATACTGAAAAATTTGATAAACCCGTAATCTTCCTTGTAAATCAACTCGATAATGACAAGTGCGATTACGATAACATATTAGAGCAGTTGCATGAAGCATACGGCTCAAAGGTGGTACCTATTCAGTACCCAATTAAAACAGGTCCGGAATTTAGTTCATTAATAGATGTATTATTAATGAAGAAATATTCGTGGAAACCTGAGGGTGGAGCACCTATCATAGAAGATATTCCTGCTGAAGAAATGGACAAAGCCATGGAAATGCACAAAGCATTGGTGGAGGCCGCAGCAGAGAATGATGAAAATTTGATGGAAAAATTCTTCGAGCAAGAATCTCTTACCGAAGATGAAATGCGCGAAGGTATTCGTAAAGGATTGATTTCGCGTGGTATGTTCCCCGTATTCTGCGTATGTGCAGGTAAGGACATGGGCGTGCGCCGTTTGATGGAATTCTTGGGTAATGTAGTTCCTTTTGTATCTGATATGCCTAAAGTTATGGATGCAGAAGCTAAAGAAGTGGCTCCGGATCCTAAAGCGTCTACCTCTCTTTATTTCTTTAAAACAAGTGTTGAACCGCATATTGGTGAGGTTTCCTACTTTAAAGTAATGAGTGGTACGGTGAAAGAAGGAGATGATCTTCTTAATGCAGATCGTGGCTCTAAAGAGCGTATAGCTCAGATGTATGTGGTAGCCGGCTCTAATCGTGTTAAGGTAGAACAATTGCAAGCAGGCGATATTGGTGCAGCCGTGAAGCTGAAAGATGTAAAAACAGGAAATACACTGAACGGAAAAGATTGCGATTATAAATTCGACTTTATTAAATATCCGAATTCTAAGTATTCACGTGCCATCAAACCTGTGAATGAATCGGATGTAGAAAAGATGATGGTTGCTCTCAACCGTATGCACGAAGAAGATCCTACTTGGGTAGTTGAACAATCCAAAGAACTTCGTCAGACAATAGTACATGGACAAGGAGAATTCCATCTGCGTACCTTGAAATGGCGTTTGGAAACCAATGAAAAGATAGCAGTGAAGTTTGAAGAGCCGCGTATACCTTATCGTGAAACTATTACTAAGGCTGCAAGAGCTGATTATCGTCATAAAAAACAATCGGGTGGAGCCGGACAATTTGGCGAGGTACATTTAATTGTAGAGCCTTACAAAGAAGGTATGCCGATACCCGAGACTTATAAGTTCAACGGACAGGAATTTAAAATATCAGTTCGTGGCACAGAAGAAATTCCATTGGAATGGGGAGGTAAGTTGATCTTTGTAAACAGTATTGTGGGAGGTTCTATTGATGCCCGTTTTATGCCTGCTATATTAAAAGGTGTAATGGCTCGTATGGAACAAGGTCCGTTAACCGGTTCTTATGCCCGTGATGTACGTGTGATTGTATATGAAGGTAAAATGCACCCGGTAGATTCCAATGAAATATCATTTATGCTTGCCGGACGTAACGCATTTAGCGAGGCATTTAAGAATGCAGGCCCAAAAATCCTTGAACCTATTTATGATGTGGAAGTATTTGTTCCTTCTGATAGAATGGGAGATGTAATGGGCGATCTTCAGGGACGTCGTGCCATGATTATGGGTATGAGTAGCGAAAAAGGTTTCGAAAAGCTTGTGGCTAAAGTTCCATTAAAAGAAATGGCCTCTTACTCCACTGCTTTAAGCTCACTAACAGGAGGGCGTGCATCATTTATCATGAAATTCTCCGGTTATGAACTTGTTCCTTCGGATGTACAAGATAAGCTGATTAAAGAATTTGAAGCTAAACAGACCGAAGAATAAGTTGTTGTATATATGCATGAAAGCCACAGTTTCTCTTTTTATAAAGTAAAAGAGGACCGTGGCTTTCTTTTTTGCTTCCTTTAGAGCCTTAATTTTTTATTAAATTCGCAAACAAAGTAAGAACCTTTTTTGTTGTAATTGCCAAATTATCACCTTAAAACAGTTCTTCGGTTAATTAACGAGAACCTTCGGTTAAATCAGGTTAATTTGTTAGGAATGTTAATTAGCAAGTGTTAATTTTGTGTTATGAAGAAATCGACAATTTGGATATTAGGAATAGTAATGGGTCTTTCTTTCCTTAGTTTACTTTATCTACAGGTTAGGTATATTGAGGAAATGGTAAGGACGCATAATGATCAATTTGACGCTTCCGTAAAGCGTAGCCTATATCAAGTTTCCAAAAATATAGAGTATGATGAAACGCTGAAGTGGTTGAGTGACGATATAAGGCAGAATGAAATGAGGGGGATTACGCCGGGATCTCTTGATGATCTGATTCAAAGACAACAGATTACAGTTACAACTCCCGATGGAACAGTTATTTCTTCTTATGAGTTGCAAAGAATGAAGAGCAGCACGCAGCTTCCTAAAGACATCTCAATGAGAAAACAAGGGATGAGTACTATTCCGCAAACGTCTAAAAACCTGGCTGAAATTGTCAAGAACAGATATATGTATCAGAGTTATCTGTTGAATGAAGTAGCTTTGCAAATTATACAGAAGGCAAATAGTAAGCCTTTGAGCGAAAGAGTAGACTTTCGTAAAATAGATAGTTATTTAAAATCGGAATTTATTAACAATAGTATAAACATACCGTTCCATTTTTCTGTTATTGATAGAAAGGGACGTGAAGTTTACCGCTGTTCGGATTGGGAAGATAAAGGAAGTGAGTATTCTTATACACAAATTCTTTTTCCAAATGATCCGCCGGCAAAGATGAATACAATAAAGGTGCATTTTCCTGCAAGGGAGAGTTCTATCTATCGTTCAGTGTCTTTTATGATACCTTCGATGATATTTACTGTTGTGCTGTTGATTACGTTTATCTTCACGATCTATAGTGTGTTCCGTCAGAAAAAGCTTTCGGAAATGAAGAATGATTTTATTAACAATATGACGCATGAATTTAAAACTCCGATATCTACGATATCTTTGGCAGCTCAGATGTTGAAGGATCCAAGTGTAGGAAAGTCGCCCCAGATGTTCCAGCATATATCAGGAGTTATAAATGATGAAACGAAGCGATTGAGATTTCAGGTTGAGAAAGTGCTTCAGATGTCGATGTTCGACAAACAAAAAGCTATCTTAAAGATGGCAGAGTTGGATGCCAATGAAATGATAACCGGAGTTATTAATACTTTCACTCTGAAAGTAGAGAAGTATAATGGAAAAATAACTTCCGATTTAAGTGCAAAGGATTCTGTTATATTTGTTGATGAAATGCATATCACCAATGTTATCTTTAATCTGATGGATAATGCGGTGAAGTATAAAAAGCCGGAAGAAGATCTTCTGCTAAATGTAAGAACTTGGAATGAGCCGGGTAGATTGATGATTTCGATAGAAGATAACGGTATTGGAATTAAGAAAGAAAATTTGAAGAAAGTCTTTGATAAGTTTTATAGAGTGCATACTGGTAATCTGCACGATGTGAAAGGGTTCGGCTTAGGACTTGCTTATGTGAAGAAAATAATAACCGATCACAAAGGTACCATTAGGGTAGAAAGTGATTATAACGTAGGAACTAAATTTATTATAGCATTACCTTTATTAAAACATTAAGTAATATGGAAGAAAAATTGCGTATTTTGATGTGCGAAGATGACGAAAATCTTGGCATGCTTTTAAGAGAATATTTGCAGGCAAAAGGATATTCCGCAGAATTGTACTCCGATGGAGAAGCTGGTTATAAAGCTTTCTTGAAGAATAAATATGATTTATGTGTGTTCGATGTAATGATGCCTAAAAAGGATGGTTTTACTTTGGCGCAGGAAGTACGTGCTATCAATGCTGAAATTCCGATTATCTTTTTAACTGCTAAAGTATTAAAGGAAGATATTCTGGAAGGCTTTAAAATTGGTGCAGACGATTACATTACCAAACCTTTCAGTATGGAAGAGTTGACTTTCAGAATTGAAGCTATCCTTCGTCGTGTTCGTGGAAAGAAAAACAAAGAAAGCAGTATCTATAAAATAGGTAAATTTACATTTGATACTCAAAAACAAATTCTTTCTATCGATGGTAAACATACCAAATTAACAACTAAAGAATCGGAATTGCTTGCATTGCTTTGTGCACATGCCAATGAGATTCTGCAACGCGACTTTGCCCTGAAAACTATTTGGATAGATGATAACTATTTCAATGCTCGTAGTATGGATGTGTATATCACTAAACTTCGTAAGCACTTGAAGGCTGATGAAAGCATTGAAATCATTAATATCCATGGTAAGGGATATAAATTGATTACTCCTGAAATTGAGGGGTAAGGAAAAAGAGAATTATATATTAAATAAGAAAAGCCTTGAGAGTATGATACTTTCAAGGCTTTCTTATTGTTGTCTTTTAGAAGGCTTTTTAATCAGTAATTTTTTTATTGATAATGATGTATGCAACTAAACCAACCACAATCATTACAGCAGATGTACCCAAAATGGCATTGTTATTAACATTTCCGGTGAGAGCACATACAACTAATACAATTGCTCCAGCTAAAATTAAGATTATACCTAAGCTTTTCAATAAACCTTTCATTTGTGTGTATTTTATTAGATTATTATATTCTTGCTCACAAATTAAAGCATAATTCTTTAATGGAAGAAATTATTTATGCAAAAAAACTATTAAATGACTTGAGAGCCTGTTTAAATTTTGCTCGTTTTTTTATTTGGTGCTATTTTTAGGTTGTTAAACCACAAAAAGAGTACTAAAGAAAAAACGAAAGCATCCTAATGAGAATGATTCTGTGGGAAATTTGAATAGGCTCTGAATTTAAGCAAATAATTAATCTTTGGTATTATTAAAAATCTTGCGCAAGACTTCTTGACTGATTGTTAAATCTTCAATGCTGACTCCTTGTAGGGCTTCTTTCAATGTTTGGGTAGTTACCTCACGTGCTTTTTCTTCCATTTCTTTTCCGGTTTTGGTGAGATGTATTTGGTTAGTTCGCCTGTCTGTTTTATCTGATATGCGAACTACAAGATGTTGGCGCTCCATGTTGTCAATGAGGCGTGTCATACTTGGCTTGTCTTTAAAAGTTGCATTACACAACTCTTGCTGGGTAACTCCATCCTTTTCCCAGAGGAATAAAAGAACTGTCCACTGTTCCGGGCTAATTTCCAAACCGTTTTGACGAAAGTTACGATAAAGTTTTCGGTTTATTGCTGCTGAAACTTTACCATTCAGTATCGCAAAAATGAGTTTGATATTGAAATTGAATTGTTCTATCATAAATTATTGTTTAAGCAACTACAAAGATAGTTCTTAAATTGAAAATGAGAAGTTGAAAACAGAAAATTACATAGCACAATATATTATATATAGTTAAAGTGTAGAGTTAGAATAGTTTAGAAACCAGCACAAGAATATAAAAATGAAGATATAACCTATATTTTTCAACTTTCAAATTTTCATTTTCAATTTAATATACTACCTTTGCGCTCGCATTTAATAAAAACAATTAATTATTTTATTTAAACGAGTATGAATCAATACGAAACCGTTTTCATTTTAACTCCCGTTTTATCTGATAATCAGATGAAGGAAGCGGTAGAAAAATTCAAAGGCATTCTTCAGGCAGAAGGTGCTGAGATCATCAATGAGGAGAACTGGGGATTGAAGAAGTTGGCTTATCCAATTCAGAAAAAATCCACAGGTTTCTATACACTGATTGAGTTCAACGCTAATCCGGAAGTAATTGCTAAATTAGAACTTAACTACCGTCGTGATGAGAGAGTAATCCGTTTTCTGACTTTCAGAATGGATAAGTATGCTGCAGAATATGCTGCAAAAAGAAGAAATATGAAATCAACTAAAAAGGAGGATAACTAATCATGGCACAGCAAAATCAATCAGAAATCAGATATTTAACTCCACCTTCAGTAGATGTTAAGAAGAAAAAATACTGCCGTTTTAAAAAGAGTGGTATTAAGTATATCGATTATAAAGATCCTGAGTTTTTGAAGAAGTTCTTGAACGAACAAGGAAAAATTCTTCCTCGTCGTATTACCGGTACTTCTTTGAAGTTCCAACGTAGAATTGCTCAAGCAGTGAAAAGAGCTCGTCATTTAGCGTTGCTTCCATTTGTAACTGACATGATGAAATAAAAGAAGGAGGAATAGTATGGAAATTATATTGAAAGAAGATATTTTAAATTTAGGATATAAGAATGACATTGTAACTGTGAAAAGCGGTTATGGACGTAATTATTTAATTCCTACCGGAAAAGCAATTATTGCTTCTCCTTCTGCTAAGAAAATGTTGGCCGAAGAGTTGAAACAACGTGCTCATAAACTGGAAAAAATTAAAAAAGATGCAGAAGAACTTGCTGCTAAACTTGAAGGAGTATCATTAACTATTGCTACTAAAGTTAGTTCTACCGGAACTATCTTCGGTTCGGTAGGAAGCCTTCAAATTGCTGATGAGTTGATAAAGAAAGGTTTCAGCATCGATAGAAAGATTATTGTGGTGAAAGATTCAGTGAAAGAAGTTGGTGCTTATAAAGCAATTGTGAAACTTCATAAAGAAGTAAGCGTAGAAATACCTTTCGAAGTTATTGCTGAATAATCAGAGTAAATAATGATAGAATAATGGGGTTGCCTTAGTAATAAGGTAACCCTTTTTGTTTATAGGGGATTAGAGAATTAAAAGGGTTGGTAGAGGAGCTGTTTCTTTATTGAGCTTAGTTATGGATATAAAAAAAGGAGTCACGCCTGACTCCAACCTTTGTTAACCTTAAATCTAATACTATGAAAAACACAATACAAATGTACGTATTTTCTTGATTACTGCAAATTATTTACGAATAAATGTATGTTTTGTAACATAGATTAAGATTTTCTCATGTTAGATAACTTGTTATCTAAGTATTCCTTTTTCTTTCTCCGAGATAAGTAGTAGTTTATCACCTTCTTTGAGTTTCAACGTACCATTAGGAATCAAATATTCGTTTTCCCTTTTCACTATCATAACAAGGGTTCCTATAGGAAGATCCATATCTTTAAGTGTATCTGCTTTTTCAAGCATTTCCAATGTTACTGTAACATCCCGCAGGTTGCTGTTTATCTCTTCCGGAAGCTCGATACCAAAATCATTTCCTGTTTTTTCTAACGGAATAGATAGGTTGAGCAAACGAGCCACAAAAGGAATAGTAGTTCCCTGTATAATTAATGAAAGTATGGTGATAAAGAATACAATATTAAAAATAATGTTGGCACCTTCAATATTTGCAACTACAGGATAAGTTGCAAATATAATAGGTACAGCACCTCTAAGTCCAACCCACGAAACGAAAAGCTTTGAATTGAGGTTTATGTTTTTAAATGGTAAAAGGCATAAGAATACACTTAGTGGGCGACCAATAATAATCATAAAGATTCCGATAAGAGAAGCTACCAGAGCAATATCCAATAATTCGTGCGGGTTAACCAGTAAACCAAGTGAGAGGAACATGATGATTTGGCACAACCAACTTAATCCATCCATAATGGTGGCGGTGTCTTTTCGATAAGGAATCTTGTTGTTTCCTACCATCATTCCTGCTATATAAACAGCAAGATAGCCATTCCCGTTTATTCTGTCGGTAAAGGAGAATATAAAGAAAACAAAAGCAAGCAATAAAATAGGATAAAGAGATTGATTATCGATATTAAGTTTGTTGAGCATAAAAATGGCCAGCTTTCCTAACAGATAACCGGCACCGGCACCTACGGCAAACTGAATTAAAAAAGAAAGGGCAATTTGACCTATACCCATTCCGGCTGAACCAATAACCTGAATCATTACAATAGTCATCATATAAGCCATAGGGTCGTTGCTACCACTTTCTAATTCGAGCATGGGGCGTAAATTGTGTTTTAAGTTCATCTTCTGTGAGCGCAGAATAGCAAAGACCGATGCCGAATCGGTAGAAGACATTGTAGCTGCCAGTAGTAAACTGGTGAGGAAAGGAAGGTGTATATTGGTAAACTCCATGCCCGTTATAAACCAAATGAATACCCCAGTAAATAAAGCTGTGAGAAATACACCTAAAGTAGACAAAACAATGCCGGGTGCAATAACTGGTTTAATCTCTGAATATTTAGTGTCCATCCCTCCCGAGAACAATATAACACTAAGAGATACCATACCGATGAATTGTGCTTCGGATGCATTGTTGAATTGTAACCCTAATCCGTCACTTCCGAAAAGCATACCAACAAAAAGGAATAATAACAAAGCAGGAACGCCAAAACGGTATCCTGTTTTACTTGCCACAATACTAAAGAATAATAGGATGGAACCTATTAATAAAATGTTTTCTCCCGAAAATACCATAATATCTGTTTTTGAGTAATTAATAAAGAAAGCAATCTATGTCTTTTTGTAGATATGGTTGACTCTTTAACGACTCAACCAATGAAAGAAAAGAAGTCCAACGATGCTCACGCTTTTCATTTTCGGATTCGTGAGA
>NZ_QVMK01000049.1 GCF_010500995.1 Bacteroides sp. 224
ACTCAGGTTCCTCATTACCCATTGAATGAGACAGGGGAATGAAAAACCTGAAACCTTAAAGTGAAAGCGAAAAGCTGACACAGTTTAATTTACGCTCCCTCGAAAAGGGTGCTTATAGATATTAACAAGCACCCTTTTTTTATTTAACGATTTCAAATTGCTATTCTATATATTACAGAATTATCCTTCAACAGATTCATAACCTCCTCAGTAACCGATTTAATATAACTATCACTGTTTCCAGGATCTTCTTTCACCTTTCTTAGATATTCCATAGCATTAATGGTATCTCCTAATTTAGCATAGCCCAATGCCAAAACCGGCAATATATATTTTTCTGTATCAGATATAACTGCAAGCTTCTTCAATATTGCCTCAGCTTTTTTATTCTTTCCTTTATCTAAATGGTAATTCAATAATTCAACTAAACTCATTGCATTATCCGGATTATATTTCAGAACAGTTTCAGCAATATCCTTAGAATGCTCAATCAACTTCACGTTATCATCTTGAAAAGGAACCAAATAACAAGTATTCAACATTTCGGCTATCTGTTTCTTTACTTCGGTATTTTCATCTGCCGAAAGCCATTTGTTGCAAATCACCTCGCCATGAGCATACAAATCTTTAACACCGGAAACCATTGTTTTATAGGATTCCAAATGCCTACAAACCTCAATATTACTGATTCGTAAGGTTATTACATCAGGAAAAAGACTCACTCCTTTACTACTATAATTAAATGCCGTTTGCAAGATGTCCTTATCATAATCAACTTTCTTCTGGTTAATTATATCCAACAAACCAAATATATTCTTTTCCTCTTCGGGTTTAGCCTTGTTTATATAAATATTTGTCAGATAGTAATACACTTCAGGGCAAACACTATCTGATGCCTCCCATTCTTCAAGTATTGAAAGCAGTTCATTGCTATCTTTGGCATTCTTCATCCGGTCTTGGTAGGCTATTTGCCCCTTTACACTCCAACACATGGATATAAGTAAACCCAATATGACTATTTTTTTATTTAAATAAGTATTCATAATTAGTTTATATGGGTTCGGAAATGATTGAATTTGAACCGCAGAGTTACGCAGATTAACGCAGAGGATTAATTTTAGTTCTATGCAGCATTGTATTAAAAACTTTGCGTTAATCCGCGTAACTCTGCGGTTCAATATAACTCAAAACAAATACGAATTAGTTATAAGCATTCATACTCATCTATTTTACAATCACCATTGTTGCCCCAAAGCCATATTCTTTAAACGAGGCATCCTGGTATTTACAGTGATTATATTTCCGTTTCAATTCGTCGAGAACCGCTTTTCTTAATACTCCGTCTCCCTTACCGTGAATAAATACAATACGCTGTTCGCGCTTATTTTTATATTTCTCCATAACCTCACGGAATTTATCCAATTGATAATTCAGAATTTCAGCATTACTCATGCCTGTGGTATCATCGAGTAATTCGCCAATATGCAAATCTATCTCAAGAATTTCTCTACCACCACCTTTCCTCACAATGGGTTGCGACTTTGGTTTTTCCTCTTTGCTCTTCTTTAATAGTGCAACTTGAATATCTTCTGCCGATACATATACTTGTTTTGTTGGGGCATCATTCTTTACAATATCGTATATCAAAGCAGGCTCTTCGAAGAAATCGGAAGGCTGAAAAGTGTGTAGTTTGTAGAATTTTACTGTGTCTATGCGCAAATCCACATGAACAGCCGGTTTTTGCGAAAACGTTTTTGCATCCTTAAAAGCAATTAACTGTACGGATACCCGCTCCATTTCATTTAAAGACTCGCGTGTAAACTCTTCCAGGAAAAGTTTCATATTGGGTTCTACCAAACCATGCGAGCGAACTTTCCATGCCTGCCCTTCGGCGTTCATATAGGTATAGTAGAGATAGTAATTACTGTCGTTTACCAAATACGCTTCGAAAGATGTATTGCTGATTTCTTTTACATTCTCCGGAACAAAAGCCAATGATACATTCAGGGTATCTCCTCCACGCACTTCGGTGGGTCTTGATATGATCTCCGGCTTCGCCGGTTTTACAGGTTCTTCCTGCTTGGGTGCAGCCGGTTTGAACCGACTTTTCATGTTATAATCATCGGTGTCGATCACTACCACATCTCTTATCAACATGGGGATATCAAATCCGTCTGCATCTTGCACCAATACGATATCTTTTCCTTTAAATCCTGTTACAATGCCGCCTCCTACTTCATTCAGAAAGCGGACTTTATCTCCTATTTTCATGTTGTTTATCAATATTCTATGCAATATTCGCTAAATTCCGGGATATGTGCAAACAAAAAAATCATTTATATTTGTATTCTCTAATGCCATACAACTATGCAACATCACTTAAAGATACTTTTATACCTGTTCATCCTCTCGCTCGGGGCCTGCCATCCAAGCAAACCGGCTTTGCATAAAGATATCAAACTGGCTTCTTCTATCATTGAAGAACATCCCGACACAGCTCTTTATGTATTGGAAAAGATTTCCAATCCGGAAGTTCTACAAGAGGAGGAATATGCTATGTATTGCCTGCTTCATACAGAAGCACAAGAACTTACAGGGAAAGTGCATACCTCGGATTCAATGATTAATGTGGCTGTCCACTATTTCAGTCAAACAACGAATGATTCCGTCAGGGGGAAAACTTATTTCTATTCTGCAAGAGTGCAGGAGGATTTAGGCAATTACTCGCTCGCAGAACAACATTACCTGCTTGCTATTGCAGCCATCGAGAAAACAGATGCCTACAAGCAAGCCTCTACTATATACAATAAACTCAGTGCTTTCTATTTAAAACAAGAAAGATATGAAGAAGCCTATCATACTCAACAAAAAGCCTACAACAATGATCTGCTGGCAGGAAGCAAAGAGAATCATCAACCGTGGTACATCCTGGGGATTGCTATTTTAGTGATAATTGCCAGCCTCTTCATACTACTTCGCAACCAAAACAGCCTGAAAGTAAAAGAGAAACAAATTAAAAAGCAAGAAAAGCAACTAAATACCACCCAACAAACCGTATCCGATCAGAAGTTGGAACTAACCCTCCTCAAGAAAGAACTGAGAAATATGCAGCAATACATTTACAGTTCTTCCGAAGTGATAAAAAAGATCCGGCAAATAAACAGCCTGACTCCCACTGCCAAAGAAAAGCCAAACATAACCGAACAGGAATGGAATAACTTTCTTAATATTCTGGAAGAAACTTATAAGTTCGTTTCTCGTTTAAAACAATCATATCCCAAACTTACAGATATAGATATACGCATTTGTGCCTTACTAAAAGAGCAAAAGCCAACAACCCACATCAGCACAGTTATGAATATGATTCCCGACACTTTGGCACGGAGAATGCAACGAATAAAGAGCGAGAAAATGAATTTGAGCGGTTCGGGAAACTCTCTGGAGATGATCATTCGGGGTATCTAACTTTATATATCTGATAATCAAAGGCTTTCTGCGGAGTTTATGTCCAAAGATTGTATAACGAGCATTCAAGACGCACTGATTATCAACCTATTACAAAGCCAAAAGAAGAGTCTTTGTCGCCATTTGTCGGGTAAATAAACGGTTATTTCATCTCTCTTTATTCTATTTTCGCAGCATTAAGGTTAATAGGATAAACACAATGACTTTTACTTATCGACGTATTCATTTGCTTTTCGGCATTCTTATTTTTTCCATAGCGGCAACCGTATATTGCCTAACCATTGAACCGACAGCCAGTTTCTGGGATTGTCCGGAGTTTATTATATCAGCTTACAAATTAGAAGTTGGTCACTCTCCCGGAGCACCTTTCTTTATGCTTACCGCCAATTTGTTTACTCAACTTACAAGCGACCCTGCACTTGCCGCGAGAATGATTAATTATATGTCGGCCCTTACAAGTGCATTTACTATTCTTCTCTTATATCTCAGCATTACCCGGTTAACCCGAAAACTAATTTCCGGGAAGCGTGAGCCTCAAAGGATATCGGATATTATGCTGATTATCTCCTCCGGAATTGTGGGTTCATTGGCATATACTTTCAGCGATACTTTTTGGTTTAGTGCTGTGGAAGCAGAAGTATATGCTTATTCATCCTTGTTTACCGCGCTCGTATTTTGGTTGATTTTAAAATGGGAAGATGATTTTGATACAATCTATGCCGACAGATGGTTAATTCTGATTGCCTATCTCATAGGTTTAAGCATTGGCGTGCATATTCTAAACTTTCTCTGTTTGCCTGCCATCGTTTTAGTTTATTATTATAAGAAGAATCCGGATGCCGGTTTAAAAGGTTCGGTGCTCGCACTAATATTCTCTATGGTATTGGTGGCGATTATTCTGTACGGCATTATTCCGGGAACCGTAAAAGTTGCAGGGTGGTTTGAGCTATTCTTTGTTAACCGGCTGGAACTTCCGTTTAACAGCGGTCTTATCTTTTACCTGGTTTTATTGCTCACCTTGTTTGGTTGGAGTATTTATGAAGCACGAAAGCAAGGCAGCTTGTTCAGAATTAAATTATCATTCATTCTGGTAATCGGTATGTTGGGAATACCATTTTACATCTATGGAAGCTCGGGCATACTTATAGGACTCACTTTATTGGCTATACTCGCTTTCTATCTCTACTCGGGTAAAATAAAACCTCGATACCAATTATCCATAAGAGCTATTCACACCTCTCTATTATGTCTTTTAATGATTATCGTAGGGTTTTCATCTTATGGAGTTATCCTTATCCGATCTTCCGCCAATACTCCGATGGATCAAAATTCGCCCGAAGATATTTTTACTTTAGGCGATTATCTGAGCAGAAAGCAATACGGACAACGTCCTTTATTCTATGGACAAGCCTATTCATCCGAAAGGAAATTGAAGATAGAAAACAACTATTGCATGACCGAATACAAAGAAACGACTCCCGAATACATCCGAAAAGTGAAAGCTACTCCCAACGAGAAAGACAGTTATGTTATTTCCGGATATGCTATGGAGGAAGTTTTTGCACAGAATATGCTTTTCCCTCGTATGTACAGCCGCGAACATAGCAGTTGGGGTCCCAATCAAACCAACCTATATAAGCAGTGGGTGGATATTAAAGGAAATGACATTCCTTTTGATAAATGTGGGGAAACCGTTATGGTCAATATGCCTACACAATGGGAAAATTTCAAGTTCTTTATGTCTTACCAACTAAACTTTATGTATTGGCGTTACTTCCTTTGGAACTTTGTAGGAAGACAGAACGACATACAAGGATATGGAGAATTAGAGAATGGAAATTGGATCACAGGTATTTCTTTTATTGATCATTGGCTGGTAGGCAATCAGGAGCTTATTCCTACTGAGCTTAAAAACAATAAGGGCAGAAATGTTTATTACGGCTTACCCCTCCTATTAGGTATTATAGGTCTTTTATGGCAACTAAAAAAAGGGAAAAAGGGCATACATTCTTTCACCATTGTTTTCTTCCTATTCTTTATGACAGGAATTGCCATCGTTATTTATCTCAACCAAACACCCATGCAAGCACGAGAGAGGGATTATGCATACGCCGGTTCTTTTTACGCATTTGCCATCTGGATAGGAATGGGAGTGGCAGGCATAGCCGATCTGCTTAGAAAGAAGTTAAATAAAAAGCAAGCGGCAGCCATTGCCTCGATATTTTGCATACTTATTCCCATTCAGATGGGTACTCAAACCTGGGACGATCACGATCGGTCGCTCAGATACTCCTGGCGAGATATCGGGCATAATTACCTGGCATCCGCTTCTCCCAATAATCACCCGGTGGTTTTTACCATGGCAGATAACGATACCTTCCCACTTTGGTATAATCAGGAAGTAGAAGGGTTCCGTACAGATATCCGTACCTGCAATATGGGTTATCTATGGAAAGATTGGTACATCGATCAGATGAAAAGAGATGCTTATGACAGTCCGAAGCTGCCCATTGCCTGGAAGCGAGAACAATACATCACAGGTACTCCGGAAGTCTATTTCGTTCGTCCCGAAATGGCGCAAAAGATAGATTCCTTTTATCAGACAGATCCGGAACAAGCCCGAAAGGATTTTGGAGAGAATCCATACGAATTAAAGAACGTACTTAAATATTGGTTACGTTCCGACAACGAACAACTCAGGTTCATTCCCACAGATAGCCTTGTAGTGAAAGTAAACAAAGAAGCCATTTTGCAATCGGATATGCAGATCCCCGACTCTTTACAAGGGGAAATCCCTGAATATATGCATCTTTCATTAAAAGGAAAACGCTATTTGAGTAAAAGTGAATTGATGATGCTCGAAACACTTTCGGGCAGTAATTGGGAGCGTCCTCTTTATATTTCTACCACCGTAGCTTCGGAACATTATTTCTGCTTCGACAATTACCTACGGCAAGAAGGTTGGCTCTATCGCATCACCCCTTTCGATACAAAAAAGATAAACGACCGACTGGATGCAGAGAAAACCTATGATTGCCTGATGAATAAATTCAAATGGGGAGGTATAGAAAACCTCAAAATGTTTTTAGATTCCTACACGGCACGCTGGTATAGCATTAACCGTAAGTTATTTGCCTCAGTAGTCAAACAGTTCATTAAGGAGGGAAAACAGGAACAAGCCATTAGTGCACTCAATCACTGTTCGAAAGTAATTCCTGTACATCAATTGCCATACAATTACATGAATGGTTCATTAGATTTGGCAGCCTGCTATTATAAACTGAAAGATATAGAAAAAGGAGATGAAATTACATCGAGTTTGATTCATACATCCATAGAGTACATTCAATGGTATTTAAGTATGGATAACCACCATTGGAGAAGTACAGCCGGCAGTTGTTACGATCATTTTTATATACTCAATCAAAGTCTGAAGCTAATGAAAGAGCAAAGCCCGGAAGCATCTATACCATGCTCTCATGCATTTGAGCAGCTGTGGGAAGCTTTCGAAGCAAAAAAATAACTACTTTTGTGCTCATTAATAAAAAGAAAATGGCACAAGACCCTAAACATATAAAAATCAGCGAGTATAACTACGCGTTGCCCGACGAACGTATTGCTAAATTTCCTTTGGCTCAACGAGATCAATCGAAGTTGCTCATTTATCGCCACGGTGAAATTAATGAAGATACATTCGGTTCCTTACCTGATTACTTATCCAAAGGTGATTTGATGATCTTTAATAATACCAAAGTGATTCAGGCAAGGCTTCACTTTCGGAAAGAAACAGGTGCTTTAATCGAAATATTCTGTTTGGAACCTGCTGCACCTGCTGATTATGCGCAAAACTTTCAGCAGACAAGCCACACAGCCTGGTTTTGTATGATTGGTAACCTTAAAAAGTGGAAAGAGGGCAGTCTGCACAAAGAAATAGAAATAAAAGGTAAATCCATTATAATAACAGCTACACGGGGAGAAATCCACGGAACGGCTCACCGAATAGATTTCTCCTGGAATAACAACCAAATTACATTTGCAGATATTCTTGAAGTTTTCGGTGAGTTACCCATCCCTCCCTATCTAAACAGAGATACACAGGAAAGTGATAAGGAAACTTATCAAACAGTTTACTCTAAAATTAAAGGTTCTGTGGCTGCTCCTACGGCCGGATTGCATTTTACTCCGAATGTATTTGAAGCGCTTGCTCAAAAAGGAGTTGAGTGTGAGGAACTGACTCTTCATGTAGGTGCCGGAACATTCAAACCGGTAAAAAGTGAAGAGATAGAAGGTCATGAGATGCACATTGAATATATTTCCGTATCAAGAAGCACTATTCAAAAGTTAATCGATCATCAGGCGCAAGTTATTGCTGTGGGTACTACTTCTGTTCGAACACTCGAAAGCCTTTATTATATTGGTTGTACACTATTTGCCAATCCCGATATTAAAGAAGAAGATTTGCAAGTGCGGCAATGGCAGCCTTACGAAAAAGAATATGGTTTATCTTCTTTGGAAGCCTTGCAACAGATTTTAGTTTATATGGATCGGCATAAGCTGGACGTACTGCACACAGGTACGCAAATTATTATTGCCCCCGGTTATAATTATAAAATAGTGAAAGCAATAGTCACCAACTTCCATCAGCCTCAAAGTACTTTACTATTACTTGTATCTGCCTTTGTAAAAGGAGATTGGAAGAATATATATGAATATGCGCTAACGCATGATTTCCGTTTTTTAAGTTATGGAGATTCATCTTTATTAATACCCTAAGAATGAAAAGCGATAACAACGAAGAAATGTTCCCCCTTGTTGATGAACAAGGAAACATCATAGGAGCTGCCACTCGCGGCGAATGTCATAATGGCAGCAAAAAGCTACATCCGGTAGTGCATCTACACGTATTTAACTCCAAAGGTGAACTCTACCTGCAAAAACGTCCATTATGGAAAGATATTCAGCCCAGCAAGTGGGATACTGCTGTAGGAGGACACATCGACTTAGGCGAAAGTGTAGAAATAGCATTGAAACGAGAAGCACAAGAGGAATTAGGGATTACCGACTTCACTCCTGAACTGATAGCAACCTACATTTTTGAATCTGATCGGGAACGGGAATTAGTCTTTTCTCATAAAACGGTGTACGATGGAGTTATTACCCCCAGTGATGAACTGGACGAAGGTAGGTTTTGGAGTATAGAAGAAGTAAAAGAGAGTATAGGGAAAGGTGTTTTTACGCCTAACTTTGAAGGCGAGGTGGAAAGGGTGATATCAAAAGGGACCGCATGATTTCCTGAATCAATCAAAGATTCAAAAAAAAGCAGTATATTTACTACTTTGAAAGAATAATTATGAGCCAAATAGATCGAAAGCTTCCCATTGGGATACAGACATTTGAGAAAATACGTGATGATAATTATCTCTATGTAGATAAAACTGCGTTAATTTATCAATTAGCATCAACCAGTACCCCTTACTTCCTGAGTCGTCCTCGTCGATTCGGCAAGAGCCTGCTTATCTCCACTTTCAAATCTTACTTTGAAGGGCGAAAAGACCTGTTTGAAGGACTGGCCATTGAGAATTTGGAAACCCAATGGATAAACCATCCTGTACTTCACCTGGATCTGAATGCGGAAAAGTATGATAGCGCTGAACGGTTGAATGGCATTCTGATTCGCCACCTCAATATTTGGGAAGATACGTGGGGAAAAGAAGACCGGGAAACTACACCTACTGATCGTTTCAGTGGAGTTATTCGACGCGCCTACGAAAAGACCGGTCGCGGAGTAGTCGTATTAATTGATGAATACGATAAACCCCTGTTGCAAACCCTTCTCAACGAGCCTCTACTGGAGGAGTATCGACGTATTTTGAAATCATTCTACGGTGTGCTGAAAAGCGCCGACCAATACCTGCGTTTTGTTTTCCTGACCGGAGTAACCAAGTTTGCTCAGGTTAGCGTGTTCAGCGACCTGAATCAGCTACAGGATATTAGCATGCGCATGCAATATGCCACTATATGTGGTATTACGAAGGAAGAATTAGTAAAAACTTTCACACCAGAACTTCAGCAGGTCAGTGAGTTCAATGAGATGTCTTTTGAGGAGACGGTAGAAAAAATGACCCGCCAGTATGATGGGTATCATTTTTGTGAGAATACCGAAGGGCTGTTTAACCCTTTTAGTATTCTGAATGCTTTTGCCGGATTGAAACTCGATAATTATTGGTTCCAAACCGGTACACCTACTTACTTAGTAAATCTTTTGAAGGAAAGCGATTATGACCTACGCCTGCTGATTGATGGCGTGGAGGTAACCAATGAAGCTTTCACTGAATACCGCGCCGACTCCCAAAACCCACTTCCGATGATCTACCAAAGTGGCTACCTCACTATCAAGGGCTACGACAAGGAATTCAAGCTATATACACTGGCCTTCCCGAATGATGAAGTACGTTACGGTTTCCTGAATTTTCTGGTGCCCTACTACTCTCGCGTCACCAATGATGAGACAGGTTTCCTGATCACCCACTTCGTCAAGGAATTGCGAGCAGGCGATGTGCCTTCTTTTTTGGAACGCCTGAAAGCTTTCTTCGCCGGTATCCCCTACGAATTGAACGATCAGACGGAGCGCTACTATCAATCTATCTTTTACGTAGTCTTCCGGTTGATGGGGCAGTTTGTGGAAACAGAAGTACGCAGTGCACGTGGACGTGCCGATGCAGTGGTCAAAACAAAAGATCGAATCTATGTATTCGAGTTCAAGCTAAACGGTACAGTCGAAGAAGCGATGCAGCAGATAGAAGAAAAAGGCTACCTGGAGCCTTATACCAAAGATCCCAGAGTGAAGGTAAAAGTGGCAGTGGATTTCAGTAAAGAGAAACGAAATATTAATCAGTATCTGGTAAAAGATTGATTTTTTATATGCGTGCATATAGCCTTCCGGTATTTCGTTCCCTTATTTTACTGTTTCTCTCTGGCTTTATATTCCCTCAAATGCAACCGCGGCTTCTATTGCTTCCGAAATACTATCGAGCAGTATCACTAAAAGTGAACTCAATCCAATTGCGGTTGGAGATATTATTGCTTTCCGCACAGGAGGAACTTCTGCTGCCGGTGGAGGAAGAATTGGAGTCATGAAGGTGATGAATATAACAGAGCCTAAGGCTTTGGTTTCTACCAATGCTACGGCACGGGTTATGACGATAGAGGTTAAGTTACCGAAGTAGTTGTTATTAGAGGAGGGTGTGTCTTTGACACACCTTCCTGAATTAAACTTCGTGGCAAAGAGTCAAACAACAAGTTTGATAGTAGCAAATAGGATGTTTAATGGTAACAAATAAAGAGTTTGATAGTATCAAACTAAAAGTTTGCCGGTACCAAACAAAGAGTTTCACGGCATGAAACAAAGAGTTTGCCGGTATGAAACAAAAGGTTTCATCCCTTGAAACTAATATGAAACTAATATGAGAAAACTAAATGCACAAAGGGAAACCGTTTCAGTTTCAGACGCACGCCGTGCGTCTCTACATTTCAACCTCAATAATTAAAATTAAAACTCTGAGGAAACTTCTTCTTTTAATATGCCTCCTTTCAGCAAATCACTGTGCTACAATGCCGACATGATAGATAGCGAGGGACGACATGAAATCGCAGCAGTTGCCTATCCGCAAGTTGGGATGCAATCGAATCTGGATCCCGACTATATCGAGTATCAGATCCTATCTGCCAAAGCAGCCAAGATAGACGGTTTCTTTATTGAATGGGGATTCAAACCTCATGAGAATGATATCTTGTTGCGCAAAATGCAGAAAGTAGCCGCCAGATACAACTTTGAGATAGGTATAAACTGGTGCGACGGCTGGTTGTACTATGACTGGATAACTAAAATCTATCCGGAAATAAACACTCGCGAAGCAAAGACAGCATACATGGCTAAATGCTATCAATACCTCGTCGATAGTGTGTTTACCGGCCCTACCGCACCTATGGTAAAAGGAATGCCCGTCTTCTATCATTTCGGGCCGGGAGCTACCATAGAGGAATACCGGAAAGTATTATCGGAAGTAAAGCTTCCTCAGGGAATGAAACAACCTGTTGCTTTGCGCCGCTGGGCAGATTGGGGGAAACTGGAGAACAACAAATACATTCCCGTAGCCCACAGTGATGAAATGGATACATGGAAACAAACCGGAGAAATTCCAACCCCATGGATTCCCGCACGCGTTCGGGAAAAAGATGCAGAACATGCCAATTGGGATAACTATGGCACCTTGGATGATGTCATAGAGTTTATGAAACCTTTCCGCGATTCGATTTGGCACAGCAACCATCCTGCCTATACCATAAAATCGGGATTTGCTATGCCGGGTATGGATAACCGGGGCTGTGCAGGCTGGGGTCGCTCCCATTTCTTCTACATACCACGCAATAACGGAGAAACTTACAGCAGTATGTGGCAATTCTGCCTGGCAGAGAAAGAACATTTAGATATGATGTTTATTGCTTCATGGAGCGACTACACCGAAGGTCATGAAATAGAACCAACCATCGAGAATGGTGATCGCGAATTACGTACCACCCTAAAATATGCCGCAGCGTTTAAAGATGAATCGGCCGATGAACGGGGGCTAACTTTGCCATTGCTCCTTTTCCAATTACGGAAAGAAGCCCGTTTTCTGGAAAAGTCAAAAATGGATGTATCCGCTTGCCATCAGTCACTCGATAAAGTAGCCTTATTAATTAGTCAGGGACGTTATCCGGTAGCCATAGGGCTGTTATCTCAAATAGAGAATGATGTCAAAACAGCAAAGTCGGCCTTAAAGGTTGAGATGAAACGTTTGTGCGAATCGGATCTGACCATTCAGGGAAAGCGAAAATCCGGAGGATATTATGCCGAAGGAACAGTCTCTATCTCTTTACCCAAAGATTTAGTTTCTAAATTACAGATGAATAATTATGTAGGCTACCTATACTTTGAGTATCTGGATAAAGGAAAGGAACCGCTTTTTATACGGTCGTCCACCACGCGTGAGTCGAAAGAGCCCTTTAAAATTGTCTCTCGAATCTATACCAATCATACAGGAGAATGGAAGCGCGCGAAAGTAGAACTCTATAAAGAGAACATTGTAAACGGGTTCAACATGCCTACCTTCTACTTGAAAGGAAAAGTAGAGGTTCGTAATTTATCATTGGGTTATACTATTTATACGATCAAATAAATTCATTCATGAAACGTTTCAATTATTGGTTATTCATTATAGCTGTACTTTCGTGGTTCGGATGTTCTTCTTCGATTCAGGAAGACAGTAGGGGCTGCTCCTTCGTTTGCGACAGCATTCTATATAGAATAGAATTCATGTCAGAGGGATGTGTACGGATTCTATCTTATCCCAAAGGCGATACATTAGTTACCCAACGATTAGTTGTCGATGCATCAAAGCCGACTTTCAAAGATTACACATCGGAAGAAACAGGACAGACATTCGTCTTTCGCACCCACGAGCTTAGCGTGACTTTTAATAAGAAGGAGGCAGCTTTTACTTTTCAGGAAGTATCTACAG
Organism: Bacteroides sp. 224; assembly: GCF_010500995.1. Lineage (GTDB taxonomy): Bacteria > Bacteroidota > Bacteroidia > Bacteroidales > Bacteroidaceae > Bacteroides. Next base: position 13,026 of record NZ_QVMK01000049.1, read on the forward strand.
GTAAAGTACTGCTCAAAGAAAAAGGAAATCAAAAGGCACGAAACTTCAAACGTTCAGAAGCCGGAGGTGAACCCTGCCTTGAAGTAACCCAATGGTTTATCCCAACACCCGATGAAGCGATTTATGGACTGGGGCAGTATCAAAATGGAATTATGAATTATCGCGGGAAGTCTGCACTGCTTTTACAGGCCAATATGGATATTGTCAACCCGTTCCTTATTTCTACCCACGGATACGGAATATTATGGGATAACTATTCCTCAACTAAATTTGAAGATACAGAAGAAGGCTATTCCTTTACTTCCGAAGTAGGTGATGCTTCCGATTACTATTTCATATATGGTAAAAATATGGACGAAGTGGTTGCCGGTTATCGAAATCTGACAGGAGATGTACCCATGTTTGGGAAATGGGTGTACGGCTTCTGGCAATCCAAAGAACGTTATAAATCATTCGATGAACTGAAAGCAGTCGTCAAAGAATACCGTAAACGGGAGATTCCATTGGATAACATAGTGCAAGATTGGGAATACTGGGGAGACAAACCTCTTTGGAATAGCCTGGCTTTCCATCCAACAAATTTCAGCAATCCCCGACAAGTAATTGACGAGTTGCATCAACAGTATAATGTCCATTTTATGCTTTCTGTATGGCCGGGATTCGGACCGAAAACAGCCGTTTACCAATCATTAGATTCCATTGGTGCATTGTTCGATGAACCTACCTGGGCTGGCTATAAAGTCTTCGACGCTTATAACCCTACCGCGAGGAACATCTTCTGGCAGTATCTCAAAAAAGGACTCTATGATATGGGTGTGGATGCCTGGTGGATGGATGCCACAGAACCTTCTTTCCGTGAAGGATTTACACAGCTGAAACAAGAAGAAAAGACTAAATCTGCGGGAAAGACCTATCTGGGCAGTTTCCATCGTTATCTGAACACCTATTCGTTAGAAATGATGAAAGACTTCTACCAACGTCTGCGGACTGAAAGTAATCAAAAACGTGCCTTTATTCTTACCCGTTCTGCTTTTGCCTCGCAACAACGTTACGGTACAGCGGTTTGGTCGGGCGATGTCTCAGCCTCTTGGGAGAATATGCATAAACAGTTGGCTGCCGGGTTAAACTTATCTATGTCCGGTATTCCGTATTGGACATCCGATACCGGTGGATTCTTCGTCACCGAACGGGATGCTAAATATCCCGACGGATTGAAAAGTAAGGAATATAAAGAGCTGTATGCACGTTGGTTCCAGTTCGGTGCATTCACTCCGATCTTCCGTGCTCACGGTACGAATGTGCCGCGTGAGGTCTGGCAATTTGGAGAAAAAGGAACACCTTTCTATGATAATCAGGTAAAATACATCCGGCTGCGTTATCGCTTGTTGCCTTATATTTATTCAATGTCTTACCAAGTAACCGCGCATAATTATACGATGCTCAGAGGATTGGCGATGGACTTTACAGCAGATCCCGAGACTTTTACTATTGATAATGCCTATATGTTCGGTAGTTCCTTATTAGTGCGTCCGGTATTCTTTCCGCAATCAGAAGAAAAGAATATCAGTACCTATTTGCCGAAACACGAAGGTAATTATTGGTACGACTTTTGGACCGGACAAGCTTATAACGGAGGTGGTAAACAAGTACAGACAAACATATTAGACGTACTCCCTTTGTATGTAAAAGCCGGCTCCATCCTGCCTTTGGCAAACGTAAAACAATATGCGATGGAATATCCCGATCAGGAATTGGAACTCCGTATCTATAGCGGAACAGATGCCTCTTTCTTATGGTACGAAGATGAAGGCGATTCTTACCGCTATGAAGAAGGCGTTTGTTCGAAAGTAGCCATGCAATGGCAAGAAGCGGAACGAACTTTGACCATCGGCCAACGCGATGGAAACTATCCCGGTATGCCGAAACAAGTAAAAATGACAGTGAAATTATATCTGCCCGAGGGCACTGTTCCTGTACAAAAAGAGTGCATCTATACAGGAGAAGAAATAAAAATCAAGTTTTAATTATAAGCGTATTCAGATTATGAAGAAGTCTCTCTATATCTTTATTATGTTATTTGTTGTGGGATGGGTACAGGCACAACAGCGTGTAATATACACAATCAACGACGGATGGAAGTTTACAAATGGTGAAACTGTGCATATACCTCATACCTGGAATGATAAAGATGCAGACGATGAAACTTCGGGATTCTATCGGGGCCCTGCCTGGTACCGCAAACAAATATTTATTGATAAAAGCCAAGAGGGACGTCAAGCAGTTATTTACTTTGAAGGAGCCAACCAGGAAGTACAATGCTTTCTGAACGGACAATTCATTGGAGAACACAAAGGAGGATATACCCGTTTCTGTTTTGATATCACTTCCCACTTACGCTATGGGCAAGAGAACCTGTTTGCTATTTATGTGAACAATGTTCATAATCCCAACATTCCACCCCTATCGGCCGATTTTACATTCTTTGGGGGAATCTATCGGGATGTCTATCTGCAATTTATGAACCCGGTGCACATTGCGACAAACGATTACGCCTCATCAGGGGTCTATATCCGTACCCCCGAAGTGAGCCAGTCCGCAGCATCCGTGGAAATCACTACTTTACTGACAAACAATAGGGATCAAGCTGCCGAAGTTACAATTGAAAACATAATTTGTGATGGAGATGGCAAAGAAGTAAAGAGAATCCATACGGAAGTCAAGTTAACATCCGGTGAAACGAAGGCGAACGTATCCAAAAAGATTAAAATAGATGCTCCCCGTTTGTGGGATATCGATGATCCTCATCGTTACATGGTATATACGCGTATTCTCGATAAAAGAAAAGGAACTTTGCTCGATGAAGTTGTGAACCCGTTAGGCCTACGCTGGTTTGAATTCAATTCGGAGAAAGGCTTTTTCCTGAATGGTAAATGGCGCAAGCTCATCGGCACTGCCCGGCATCAGGATTACTTCCAAAAAGGAAATGCGCTTCGGGATGAACTGCATGTACAGGATGTACTGTTACTGAAAGAAATGGGAGGAAACTTCCTGCGTGTTTCTCATTATCCCCAAGACCCCGTTATCATGGAAATGTGCGACAAACTGGGCATTGTAACTTCGGTGGAGATACCTGTGGTGAATGCCGTTACCGAAACAGAAGAATTCCTGCTTAATTCCATCGAAATGGCCAAAGAAATGGTACGTCAGGATTTCAACCGTCCATCTGTCATGATTTGGGGATATATGAATGAGGTTTTCCTACGCCGTCCTTATACCGAAGGCAAGCAACTCGAAGATTACTATCGTTTCACCGAGAAAGTAGCCCGTGCTTTAGAAGCAACCATTCGGGAAGAAGACCCATCCAGATATACCATGATGGCCTACCACAATGCACCCCAATATTACGAAGATGCCCATCTGACGGAAATTCCGATGATTCAGGGTTGGAATTTGTACCAGGGTTGGTATGAACCGGACATCAATGAGTTCCAACGTTTGCTCGATCGCGCTCACAAAAAGTACAAAGGAAAAGTGCTGATAATTACAGAGTATGGACCGGGCGTAGACCCACGCCTTCATTCGTATCAACCGGAACGCTTTGACTTCTCACAGGAATACGGACTGATCTACCATAAACATTACCTCAACGAAATGATGAAACGTCCTTTTATTGCAGGTTCCAGTCTGTGGAATTTAAATGACTTTTATTCCGAATCCCGCATTGATGCGGTTCCTCATGTGAATAATAAAGGCATTCTCGGATTAGATCGGGAAGTGAAAGATACCTATCTGTTCTATAAGGCTGCTTTGATTTCTCGTCCGATGCTTACCATCGGTAATAGAGAGTGGAAAGCTCGTGGAGGAGTGGCAAACACAGCTCAGAAAGAATGCGTCCAATCTATTCCTGTTTTTTCTAATGCGAAGGAAGTAGAGCTGTTGGTAAACAACAAAAGTCTGGGAAAGAAAAAGGTAGAAGATGGTTATGCCCTGTTTGATGTACCCTTTGTTGGTGGAGAGAATCAATTGGAAGCTTTGGCAGTAGTGGGTGATCAAAAACTGCGCGATCTATTGAACGTTCAGTTTCAACTTATAAACTCTCAGCTTAAAGATAAAACTACACCATTCACGGAAATGAATGTCATGTTAGGCTCTCCAAGATATTTTGAGGATCGTGAAGCCAATGTCGCGTGGATTCCCGAACAGGAATATAAACCGGGTAGTTGGGGCTTTATTGGTGGAACTCCTTACCGCCGTCAAACAGGCTTCGGCACTATGCTTGGTTCAGACATTGATATTTATGGAACAGATATGAATCCAATCTTCCAGACGCAACGCGTCGGGATAGAATCTTTTAAAGCCGATGTGCCGGATGGAGAATATTCTATATCTTTGTACTGGGCAGAATTGGATTCCAATAAAAAGAAAGAAGCTCTGATCTACAATTTGGGAGCCGATTCGGAGCAAACATTGGCAGGAAATCGTAGTTTCGGAATCTCCATCAACGGAATGACCGTCTTAAATGATTTCAATGTAGCCCGTGATTACGGATATGCTCGTGCGGTAATCAAAAAGTTCTTAGTAACTGTAAAAGAGGGGAAAGGGTTGAGTATTGATTTCCACGCCAAAGAAGGAGAGACAATCTTGAATGCTATCCGCATCTATAGAAATTATTAATCAACAACGCTGTCAATATGGTCAGAAGTATCTATTTACTGTCTTTTCTTCTTTTGCAGTCCCTGTTTGCATTTGCCGGGAATGGAAAAGAGGAAGTTCCATCTTCTCTGAATTTATATGTATGCATCGGACAATCTAATATGGCAGGCCGTGGCACATTGACACCGGAGGTCATGGACACACTTCAAAATGTTTACTTATTGAATGATAAGGGAAATTTCGAACCAGCAGTAAATCCGATGAACCGATACTCAACAATCCGTAAAGACATGTCGATGCAACGTTTGGGACCCGCCTACGGATTTGCCAAAGATATGGCTCGTCAAGGGAAAGGTCCTATTGGCTTAGTGGTAAATGCGCGTGGAGGTTCTTCCATCAATTCCTGGCTAAAAGGCAGCAAGGATAGATATTACGAAGAAACCCTCTCCCGCATTCGGATGGCCTTAAAACAGGGAGGCGTTTTGAAAGCCATTCTTTGGCATCAGGGAGAAGCCGACTGCTCCAACCCGGAAGCATACAAGCAGAAACTAATCTCTCTGATGCAAAACTTGCGCAAAGACTTAGATATGCCGGACTTACCCATTGTGGTTGGACAAATCTCCCAATGGAACTGGACAAAGAAAAAAGAAGGAACAGTACCTTTCAATAAAATGATTAAAAAAGTTGCTTCATTTATCCCCAATTCCGATTGGGTATCCTCCAAAGGACTGGGAATGCATAAGGGTGAAACAGATCCTCATTTTAATACCGAAGGACAATTGCTCTTAGGTAAACGCTATGCGAAAAAGGTGCTGAAGTTCTATTAAATCGCCTTTCTAAGAATATACTTATCAGCTAAATCGCCGGTTATTCGATTTCCCGACTCATCTAATATGAACAAGGCATTCTCTCCTACTAAATACATATTTACCTCATCACCTGATTTAATTGTTATTTTACTTCCTGAGGAATCCCATTCATAAGTTCCGGAAGTTTTAAAAACATTCTCGGGCCCTTTTCCTATATAAGTCATGGTTTGGGTATAAGCACCTTTGTTGTCAAGGGTGATAGCAAGTTCAATACCGGAACAATCGGCACAGGGAATTGTACCCTGATATGTTCCTGCATAATCAAGTGAATTGCGAGAGCTATGCACATCAATAACTTTTTCGGTAGCATTAGCAGTTCGTTCCTCATTGTTCTTTTGCCTATCTTTGTTTCCACACGAAATAAAGATAAACATGATGAGAGGCAAAATTAGAATCTTTTTCATAAATACATTTTATTAGTGTTTTTACTTTCAATTAAGAATGAAACACTTTTCAAAAGCAATTGTTCTTAAAGAACGGATTTTATGAGGTTAGTAACTATTTTGCCAGTTCATAAATCACATCCATGATTTTCTGAGCAATCTCTTCTGCCTCCTGTAAAGTGGAAGCCTCGCTATATACACGAATGATAGGTTCTGTATTGCTCTTACGTAAATGTACCCATTTATCGGCAAAGTCAATCTTTACACCATCAATATCATTGATTTCTTCATTTTTATAGATCTCTTTTACCTTCGCTAAGATGGCATCTACATCTGTATCGGCAGTAAGATCTACTTTATTTTTAGCCATGTAGTACACAGGATAAGTGGCACGAAGCTCGCTTACCTTTTTACCTTCATGAGCCAAATGACTTAAGAATAACGCGATGCCTACCAGTGCATCACGTCCATAATGGCTGGCCGGATAAATCACTCCTCCATTACCTTCACCACCAATTACGGCGTTCACTTCTTTCATTTTAGTGACTACATTGACTTCACCCACTGCGGCAGCAAAATATTCCCTGTTATATTTACGGGTTACATCACGCAGGGCGCGGGTAGAGCTTAAATTAGAAACCGTATTTCCGGGAGTATGCTTTAATATATAGTCAGCAACTGTTACCAATGTATATTCCTCACCATACATGGTTCCGTCTTCACAGATCATAGCCAAACGGTCTACGTCAGGGTCTACTACAAAAGCTACATCTGCTTTGCCGCTTTTCATCAAATTCATGATATCACCCAGATTCTTCTCCAAGGGTTCAGGGTTATGAGCAAAGTTACCTGTAGGCTCACAGTAAAGCTTTTCAATTTGCGTCACACCCAATTGTTCCAGTAGTTGAGGTAAGATAATACCACCTACAGAGTTTACGGCATCAATAGCTACACGGAAATTGGCTTTCTTTATTGCTTCTACATCTACCAGGTCGAGAGCCAAAACACTATCAATATGTCTTTGGTTATAAGTTAAATCCTGGCGATAAGTACCTAACTGATCTACGTCAGCAAATTCAAACTCTTCAGCTTCGGCAATACGGAGTACTTCTTTTCCTTCTGCATCATTCAGGAATTCACCTTTTTGATTTAGAAGTTTCAAGGCATTCCACTGTTTGGGGTTATGAGAAGCAGTCAGGATTATACCTCCACAAGCTTCTTCCATAGTTACGGCAAGCTCCGTAGTTGGAGTAGTAGCTAAACCAATATCAACCACATCCCAGCCCATACCCATCAGGGTACCTACTACAACGTTTTTCACCATCTCGCCGGAGATACGTGCATCACGACCTACTACAATTTTATTGTTCGATGTTTTACATGTTTTACGGATAAGAGTAGCATACGCCGAAGTGAACTTGACAATATCCAATGGATTCAAGCCCTCTCCCACCTGCCCTCCGATAGTTCCACGAATACCGGAGATGGATTTAATAAGAGTCATAAGAAAATGATTTAATTAAACGTTGAGTTGTTTGTTGAGTTACCTTATCTGATATTTTCTGATATCGTAGAAATAAGGATATACATATTGTTGTCCATAATAATGTCCCATCTTGGAAGGAACAATGAGTTTTACATGTGCTCTATCTTTAATATAACGTAGTGGGGCAAGCCAACCAGCCGGCACAGAAGAAAGATTTGAAGCACTTATATTATAATAGTTATAATAGAACCAAGCCAGCCTACTTTCAATACCTCCACTTGTATCTGTTGCAAACTGTCCATAAGAAGTAGAGCTATTAAATGTATAGAAAAAAGCATCTACACTTGAGTCTACATTATAATTCGAGGCATAAGTTGTATCACTTTCCATAATGTCGTACTCAATGAAACGAACCAGTACCTCATCTCTGCTTTTAAGAGTATCGCCGGTTCCTCTGTCTACAATCTGCATATATACACCATTAGATAGAAGCACATATTCATTCTTGCTCACATCTGTAATGGTATCTTTCTCAAATTCCTCCTGAGAAATGATATTTATATTATGCTCTCTTATAAACTTATTGATAGCATTTCTTTCATCTTCCAACATTTCGGCATAGGTTTTAGAATCACTACATGCCTGAAATGCGGCACCAAGAGCTAACAAAGAAAAAAACAAAAAGAGAAGCTTCTTCATATTCGTATATTATGCGAATCAGTAGTTGAAATCACTCGCTGATTCAGTTAGTTAAAATGTTGTTATTCAGTTAATTATCTCATTAAAACATTTCTGTATCTCCTTGAAAA
>NZ_QVMK01000004.1:0-276967 GCF_010500995.1 Bacteroides sp. 224
AGTTATGAATGACAACCAGTTTAGAAGAAAAAAAGATATTGTGACAACCGGTTTAGTAACAAGCAGCAAAAAATGACAACCACTTTCAGTATAAGTCAACGTATTCCATACTTAAAAGGTCAGACCTAACACTACATTAGGTCTGACCTTTTCAATAATTAGATCCGACCTTTTACCTCGTTAGGTCTGACCAAACTAAAAATTGCCCATCGGGCAATTTATATCAATAAAAAACCAATTATAAGCATTTACTTAAGCGTTATTTTTTTAGTCTGAATACCCGGATTCCTGTTTGGTTTTTACTTCTTGCCAGTTGGCGGTTTAGTGAAAGTTTGTCTACTACTACTTTACCTTCTTTCGAGGAAGCGTGTAATAAATGTAGGTTTCCTTTGATGTAAATGGCAATTCCTATATGGCTAACGTCTAATCCCGGGATGTCTGTAGTCAACATAATGATGTCGCCGTTCTTAATCCATTTCAATCCTTCCACCGGAAGCTGATCTTTTGGAAGATAGAAGAAACTCTGACTGGATAATTCTCTTTCAATAGCAACAATTTTGTTCACATTGCCCGGAGAATTTCTTAGGTGCTTATACTGTTCCGGATGAGTAGACATATATGAAACAGTTACCTTTTTCTTTGTTGGGCTGTATGTTGCTGTAATATCTTCAATGATTCCCATACGCACATTGTCTTTTGCCCAATCGCTTGCATAATGCAAGCGCGAAGTATATCCCTCGATCTTTCCGTTGCGATAACGTATGTTTTGCAGGTTTTTAGCAAAATCGCTTTCCTGCATATCATCTCCTTGTTCTGGACAAAGTGACATAGCTAAGGCAAACTCTACAAAAGTAGTACAGTCTAATTCGTCGCCATTGATGATTAATTCTTCTTCATCAGTCACCTCTAAAGTGTTGGCTACATAAGGTGTGCCTACATATTTTAATGCATTACTAAGCATTAGGTTGTAGCTCTCTTGTGCGAATGTTATTGTAGACAAAGCACAAGCTATCAATAATAATGTAATTTTTCTCATATTCTTTTTAGTTTGTAATTATTCTGTTATTTCTTATGGTTGAATGACGGCTCTAATCCATTTTTCTAATTCCTCTGTCCATTGACGTTTATATATGAAATTATCACGGAATCCCCAACCATGTCCTCCGGTAGGATAAGCATGTAGGGCTACGGGTACCTTATGATTTACCAATGCCAAGTAATAATTTACTCCATTAGCTGCGGGAACTGCGCGATCATCGGAAGAAAGAGTAATAAATGCCTGAGGAGTATCTGAATTAACTTGTAGTTCGTTGGAATATAGAGTCTCTAATTCTTTAGAAGGTTCCTTACCTAACAAGTTTAGTCTGGAACCTCCATGTGTATAACTCTTATCCATGGTTATGACCGGATAGAGTAAAATTTGAAAATCCGGACGAGTTTCTTTACTACTGTAATGAGTAGCAAGGGTAGAAGCCAGATGTCCACCGGCCGAAGCACCCATGATACCTACTTTATTGAGATCAATATTCCATTCTGATGCATGCTTTCTTACTATACGGATAGCTTGTTCTGCATCTGATAATGGAATTTGGTGGTTTCCATTGGGCATTCTGTATTTGAGTACTACATAAGTAATGCCCAAGCTATTAAACCAGGAAGCCATATCGTGTCCTTCGTGATTCATGGCTAAGCGGGCATATCCGCCTCCCGGGCACATAATAATAGCTGTTCCATTGGGATTTTCTGCCTTATACACTGTTATAGAAGGATCTGTGATGTTGGCCACACGACCTTCACCCATATTCTGTTCATTACCTTGCTGTCCGTTTGTATTAGGAGCTCCTTCAGCCCAAAGAGGAAGAGTAATCGGTTTCTGCGCCATAATGCTTGTGGCTATACCCAATAAAGTCATTAATAATACCTTTTTCATTTGCATAATCTCATTTGTATCTATTGAATCAGGTGTCAAAGAAAGCAAAAAAGAAGGAGAATCGAAAGATTCTCCTTGGGTATGTTACGTTGATTATTTACTTTTTGCTTTTCTTATCTTCTTTCGCCAACATGGTTCCTTCTATAAACAATCGCATCATTTCTGTTTTGGCATTTGTGCGGATTGTTATTGATTTCTTAAAATAACCGGGATACTTACCAGTGCCGTTGTAAGTTACTTTGATAGTACCGCTTTTTCCGGGTAAGATGGGCTCTTTAGGATAATCGGGTACGGTACATCCGCAAGATGCAATAGCCTGATGAATAACCAACGGAGCTTTTCCAATATTGGTGAAAGTATATGTTACAGATACAACAGGGTCATTTTCAGAGAATTCACCCACATCTTGGGTCGTTTTATCAAACTTAATTTCGGCCGTGGCTTGTGCAAATGCAAAGTTTATGCTTAGTGCCAGTACGGCTATCAATGCTACAATCTTTTTCATTTTCTTTCTCTATTTTAGAATATATACAATGCAAAGGTAAAGCTTTTTTTTAAATTAAATCTGGTATATTAGCCAAATTGTTTTAAAAACGCCCTAATATAGCTTGTATAAATAAAAACTAATACTACTTTGGAGAGAACTCAAGACCCAGCATCATGCCATCATATCCTTTTGCAAGAGTAGTAATGGCTTTTAGAGTGGTGTTCGTAGATTTATTTCCGAAATATACCAGTAGTTGCAACAGTTTATCTGCATCAAACATCAATGACATACTATTTGATTGTTGAGCAACCTTGGCATTGAGTCCTACAAGACCGGCATATTTCAAGTTGACTGTTTTGTTTTCCTGATCGTATCCATAAGTGCCATTGAAAGTACGACTACCAATAGTACTGGTGAAAGTACTATCTGCATTAAAAGTAAAATTCGTGATACCTTGTTTAACACCTGCTTTACTTAAATATCCATTCAATTTATTTTCTACGGTACTTGAAGCCAAACTACCACCTGCTTTCTTTAATATATCATCGGATTCGAATTCAACGGCCGAACCTGTGTAGCTCCACGTTCCGGTTAAATCAATAGTGCTTGATCCTCCGGTTACTGCATTAACGATACCGGATACAGTTTCTTTGTTAAGAAGATCTTTCCATGATTGTGCCCATGTGCTTGTACATAACAGGCAAGCTGCAATTACTAAAATCAGTTTTGTTCTGTTCATCTCTTTTTTCGGTTTTAAGTTATTCATTTATTGCTTGATTAATGCTCTCAATATAATTGAGTATTTCATTTCTTCCTAATCTGGTTTCTGATGAAGAAATAAAATAAGGAGGAAGTTCTTCCCATTGTTTTCGTAATTCATTTAGATAGGAATTTATATTGTTACCCAGTTTGCCTCCTTTCAGTTTATCAGATTTGGTAAATACAATAGAAAATGGAACTCCGTTTTCTCCTAACCATTCCATAAATTCCAAATCAATTTTCTGAGGTTCCAATCTGCTATCTATTAAAAGGAATAAATTGGTCATTTGTTTACGCTCCAGGATATAATCTTCGATAATTTTTTGTATCTGGCTTTTACCCTTTTGCCCGCGGCGTGCATATCCGTATCCCGGTAAGTCTACAATATACCAATTATTATTAATCAGAAAGTGATTGATAAGCATTGTCTTTCCCGGAGTAGCAGAAGTCATGGCTAATCCTTTTCGCGAGGTCAGCATATTGATTAAACTTGATTTTCCCACATTGGAGCGTCCGATAAAAGCGTATTCCGGTAAGTCGCCGGTAGGGCATTTTTTTACGTCGGTATTACTAATAATAAATTCAGCACTGGTAATTTCCATAATTAATTGTTTTTGGATTGTGAAAACATCCACATTCCGGTAAATGTAAGTAATCCGTTTAGCATGAGTAATTCATAACCAAACTGATAACCTGTATATGAGGATACTATTTTATCAATAGCATAACAAAGTAGCGGAGAAGCTACGGCAATAAACGGAACATAGCTATCTTTGGTTTGCCGTTTTGTAAACAAACCGAAGGCAAACATACCTAATAGCGGTCCATACGTATAAGAAGCAATGACATAGATGGCATCTATCACACTTTGATTGTTCACTATACGGAAGAAACAAATAAAGCAAATCAATATAATAGACATGCCCAGATGCACTTTCTTTCTTTTGCTGCGAGCTACTTCTTCTTTATCTTTATCAGTTTCCAATATATCAATACAGAAGCTTGTAGTCATAGAGGTTAAAGCAGAATCTGAGTTACTGAAAGCTGCTGCAACAACTCCGATTGTAAACAAAATAAGAACAGCTTGACCTAAATGTCCTTGTGTGGCAAACATCGGGAGAATATCATCATTGGAAGCCGGAAGCTCAATCTGCATTTGATTAGCCAGAATAAGTAAAAGTATTCCCAGCGAGAGAAAAAGAAGATTCAAAGGAATAAAGGAGAAACCATAACAATACATATTCTTTTGTGCATCTTTCAGGTTACGACAAGTCAGATTTTTCTGCATCATATCCTGATCAAGCCCGGTCATTACAATAACAATGAATATACCACTTGTGAATTGCTTAAAGAAGTTTTGTTTAGACATCCAGTCGTCAAAAACAAAAATACGCGAGTGCTCATGAACGCTTATAGCTTGAACCATCTCTCCGAAACCCATTTGAAGATGCCCTGTAACAGCGATGATGATGCATATCAATGCAGCTATCAAACAAAAGGTTTGCAAAGTATCTGTCCAGACAATCGTTTTGATTCCGTTTTTTTGAGTATATATCCAAACAAGTGCGACAGCCCCCACTGCAATAGCCCAAAAAGGAACTCCCATTTCCTGAAACACATAGTGGTAAAGGATAAGGCATACCAAATAGATTTTAGCTGCCGTACCTGTCATGCGTGAAAGTAAAAAGAAAAAAGAACCTGTAATATAAGAACGTCGCCCGATTCGTGTACCTAAATAAGTATATATGCTGGTGAGGTTGAGCTTGTAATAAAGAGGCAGCAATACATGAGCTACTACCATATAGCCAAAAAAGAAACCGATAACAGTCTGCATATAAGTCATATCCATACTGCGAACCATGCCTGGAACCGATACGAAAGTAACCCCTGAAATGGTGGCTCCAATCATTCCGAATGCAACTATATACCAAGGAGATTGATTCTCTCCCCGAAAAAAAGCGGCATTGGAACCTCCTTTCTTCCCAGTGATGCGTGCTATGACCAATAAAGCAGAGAAATAGCAAATAATGGTAATGAGTATCATCATGGCGCAAAGTTAATACTAAATATCGATATTTTTATCTACATTTGTCGACAGAAAAGAGGAGATCATCTATGATAAATCAACAATATCCATCTATACTACTGGAAAAAGCGGTGAATGAATTTGCCAAATTGCCCGGTATCGGACGGAAAACAGCAATGAGGCTGGTGCTTCATTTGCTCAGACAGGAAAAAACTACTGTAGAAGCCTTCAGCCATGCCATAACTACTCTAAAACAAGAGGTGAAATATTGTAAGGTATGCCACAATATTTCTGATACGGAAGTATGTCAGATTTGTGCGAATACTCAACGAGACTCCTCTGTGGTTTGTGTAGTAGAAAACATTCGGGATGTAATGGCGGTTGAAGCTACCCAACAATTCCGGGGTTTATATCATGTGTTGGGAGGTGTAATTTCTCCGATGGATGGGGTAGGACCCAGTGATTTGCAAATCGAAAGTCTGGTAGGAAGAGTGACCTCCGGCGAAGTGAAGGAGGTAATCTTAGCTTTAAGCTCTACAATGGAAGGAGATACAACGAATTTTTATATATTCCGTAAATTGGATAAAATGGACGTAAAGCTTTCTGTGATTGCTCGTGGTATATCCATAGGGGACGAATTGGAATATACGGATGAAGTAACCTTAGGACGCAGTATTGTGAACCGGATGCCTTTTAATGGTACTCTTTAAATTAATTACTCAAACATACTTATGGAAAAACAAATAAAACAAACGATAAACGGACTTAAAATACAATATGTATTATTTTGGATACTCCCGATTTTATTAATTATAGCCGGTGAAAGCAATTGGATGCCTGTGGGGCTCTATGCCGATGATGCAGGAATGCAATATATATGGGATACTGTTGGAATATTGGTGACTATAGCCTTTGTACCTTTGTCATTGAAACTTTTCAGTTTGGTATTAAAAAAACAAATAGATACGCTGACCTTTCCGGTTGCCTTAAAGAGATATTCTCTTTGGAGTGGTATTCGGTTGGGATTATTAGAATTTGTTGTTATTTTGAATATTGTTATATACTATCTTACTTTGGGTAATATAGGTAGTTTATGTGCATTGATAGCTCTTACGGCTTCTTTCTTTTGTATGCCAAGTGAGAAACGCCTAAGAGAAGAACTTCATATTATTGCAGATCAACCATGAAAAGTTATTTAAGCAATGAGTACGTGAAACTTCGTGCCATGGAGCCGGAAGATTTGCATTTGATGTACAAAATAGAAAATAATCCGGATCTTTGGGAAGTTAGTAGCTTTACGGTTCCTTATTCTCGTTATGCATTAAAGGAGTATATTGAACAATCGCAGAGTGATATTTTTGCAGATAAACAGCTTCGGTTAATGATTGTTCGTTGTGCAGATAATCGGGTAGTTGGTACCATCGACATAACGGACTTTGTTCCCCTCCATGCACGAGGAGCCTTGGGAATCGCTATACTGGAAGAATTCAGACATAAAGGATATGCGCGGAATGCCTTAGAGTTATTATGTGAATATGCTTTTGAATTTTTACGTATGAAGCAACTGTATGCACATGTTCCGGTGGATAATACATCAAGCTTAAACCTCTTTTTGAATAATGGATTTCAACAATGTGGCGTATTGAAAGAATGGATACAATCCGGCAATGTATATAAAGATGTATTTCTTTTACAAAAAATACGTACTTAAGCAGGCGGAATCTAATTAAGTGTTGGAATTTGTGGAAAGCGCGACCATGTTTGATATTTACTACCCAAATGCCTTAAAGATCTTTTCCACATGCTTTCTATTTTATCAGACATGAGTTCGGTTATTTCTTCTTTGCTGACGATCCAGGTATCTTCTTTTATTTCATGATCCAGTTGTTCCAGCTCCCAACCAGAGTATCCAAGGAAGAATTTTATAACTCCATCTACCGGTTTACCTTTTAACATATACTCTTTAATGAATGAGAAATCACCATTCATATATAAACCATTTGAAATAGAGAGTGCCCCGGGTACATCGGGTAAAGTATGTAAGAAGAATAAGGTGTCTGTTCCTATTGGCCCTCCTTTATAAATAGGAATGTCATCCAGGTATTTGAATTCCTTAATAACTTCGTTTAAAAGCAGAGGAAGTTGTTTATTCATAATAAGCCCCATACTTCCCTCATTTGTATGATCGACAAGTAATACTACAGATCTTCCGAATGTAGCATCTCTAAGGAAGGGTTCTGAAATCAGAATCTTTCCTCTGGAAGGAAGTGCGTTGTTTGATTTTATTTTAAATATATCCGTATCGTTCATACACCGAATATAAACAAATAATTTACACCTTCCAAATTTATGATTGATTTTCTCTACTTATCTGATAAAAAAGATGATTGAAGATTAAGAATAATAGGATAAATAAAAGCTGCAAATTTAGAAAATGCAGCTTTTATGTAGAAATATTGGGGGTAATGTGTTATCTGACCGGATTATTTTGTTCCAACCATGTTTTCTGGATTTAGTATCTTATCAAGTTCCTCTTTAGAGAGTACATTCTTTTTCAGAACTAAATTATAAACACTTTCTCCTGTTTCCAATGCCTCTTTGGCTATGGATGTACTATTGTTATAACCGATGTATGGATTTAAGGCTGTTACAATACCGATACTATTCATTACCAGAGATTTGCAGTGTTCTTCGTTGGCGGTAATTCCATCGATGCAATTGGTACGGAAACAATCAATAACATTAGTCAAAAGGTTTTGCGACTCCAATATACTATATGTTATAACAGGCTCCATTACATTGAGTTGCAATTGTCCGGCTTCGGATGCCATCATTACAGTGAGATCATTTCCCATTACTTTGAAACAAGTTTGAGATACCACCTCGGCAATAACCGGATTTACTTTTCCCGGCATAATAGATGAACCTGCTTGTCGTGGAGGAAGATTAATTTCATATATTCCGCAACGAGGTCCGGAGGTAAGTATTCTGAGGTCGTTTGCCATTTTCGACAGTTTGGTTGTCAACCTCTTTAGTGCAGAAGAATAAGCAACAAAAGCTCCTGTGCCGGAAGTTGCTTCTACAAAGTTTTCTGCGGGATAAAAATCATAACCGGTTATCTTTGCTAAAGTTTTAGCACAAAGTTCGGCGTAGCCGGGAATTGCGTTTAAGCCGGTTCCTACCGCAGTTGCGCCCATGTTTATTTCAAGGCACTGATCTGCATTGTATTTTAAATATTCAATTTCTTTTTGAAGAGTAGCTGCATACGCATTAAATTCTTGCCCTAAAGTTAAAGGTATAGCATCTTGCAAATGTGTGCGACCCATTGTTATTACATGAGCAAACTCTTTACCTTTGTTCTTTAGTGATTCTACTAAATTTAATAAAGCCTTGGTTAGTTTTTCATTATAAAATAGAATACCTAGTTTCAATCCTGTTGGATAAGCATCGTTAGTTGATTGAGAAAGATTTACATGGTCGTACGGAGAACAATATTTATATTCACCTTTTTGATAACCCATGTCTTCCAAGGCAATGTTGGCAATTACTTCATTTATATTCATGTTGGTTGAAGTACCTGCTCCCCCCTGAAGCATATCGCTTGGAAACTGATCGAGATATTCTCCACTAACAATCTTTTTACAAGCTTTTATGATAGATTCCTCTACCTTCTTATCTAATGCCTGTAATTGGCAGTTAGATTCGGCCGCAGCCCATTTAACATAAGCAAGAGCTTTAATAAACTCGGGGAAATGAGAAAGCTTTACTCCCGAAATGTTGAAATTATTAATCGCTCTCTGTGTGTGAATTCCATAATAAGCGTCGGCCGGAATATTTAAACTGCCGATCAAATCTTTTTCTGTCCGATTCATAATGTATCAAATTGTAAATAGTAAACCTTAGTTTTAATAATAATAAAGTCTTCAAAGTTACAAAATGATTTTTGAATGACGCAACGTTTAGAGTGAGAAAAATAAAATCTTTTCTCACTTTCGTTTTTTTGTGTTCTAAATAATCTCTTAATCGAACTAAGAAACCGGATTGTTTTGAGCAAATAAAGCCATTCTTTCTTCCAACTGATCATACTGATGATCTCCAATGAAAGAAGTGCAAGCGCGTAAACCTTCCTGGTCGCTACCCGTAGTAACTAACGAAATGGCACTTACTCCATAATACATTAATTCTTTGGCAAGTTCTCCACTCGTCATTCCCGGATAACCAATGGTGAAATAGAAGCCATCAGCTACAGGCTTATCAAGGTCTTTATCGTATACCAGATAGAAACCATTGCGCAGGAATATGTCTTTTAATTTGCGGGCACGGTCACCATAAATCTTTACTTCGTCTAAGAAATTATATTCTCCCTGATTGGCGGCTTTTAGCATAGCTGCCATAGCATACTGAACAGAATGACTTGTACCGGATGATAAAGCATAAAGAACCCGATGAATAAATACTGTACCAAATGTTCCCCCGCCATAGCGTTTAGTTAAGCCTGGGTAAGAACGGTGATATAGTTTGTTGGAAATACAACTTACGCCAATACGTTGTCCGGCATAGCTGAAAGCCTTGGAGCCCGAAATGAGCAATACATAATTATCTGTGTAATTGGCTATGGTAGGTTGGTAGGGTGCTTGGTAAGGGTTGCTTAAATCGTTGCGGAAGTCCATGGCAAAATAAGCCAAGTCCTCCAATACAATCACATCGTATGTAGTGGCAAGGTTGCCAATAATTTGAAGTTCTTCTTCATTGAAACATATCCAACTTGGATTATTGGGATTTGAATAGATCACAGCCGATATATTTCCTTTTTTCAAATAACTCTCCAGTTTTTCTTTGAGCTTATCTCCCCGGTAATTATATACATCGAAAGTCTCGTACTTTTGCCCCATTACTACCAACTGTTGTTTTTGTACGGGAAATCCAGGATCAATAAAAAGGATTGTATCTTTTTTCTCATCACACTGACTGCAAGTTAGGAAAGAGGCAAATGTGCCTTGCATGGAACCGGTAACGGGTACACATCCTTCCGGACGAAGGTCAACATTCATAAAGGCTTTGATAAATTGAGAAGCAGCTTCTTTTAATTCCGGTAGTCCGTTGATATCCGGATAAAGACCTGCAACTCCTTGTTGTAATGCTTCTATTTCGGCTTTTACTCCTACAGCAGAAGGAGGCAGACCCGGAACGCCCATTTCCATTTTTATGAATTCTATACCGGATTGAGCTTCGGCTTTGGCAGCTATGGCCTTTACTTCACGAATTGTTGCTTTGGAGAAATCTGTAATATGAAACTCATTGATTGTATTATCAATGAGCTGACGATTAATGGGTGTATTTTTCATTTTCTCTTTAGTTTGTAATTTCCTATAGATGCAAAAATACACAATAATAAATTCAAAACGGTTTCTAAGTAGTATTTATTTTATTATGTCTTGTGCCACTCATTGCCATAGGCTTGGCACAGTTGTGCCACGCGCAAGGCACAACAGTGCCACAAGCATGGCACACTTGTGCCACAGGCATGGCACAACTATACTGTTTTAAAGGTGCAAAATCAACATTCAAACATCTAATATAGATGAATTCATACTTTAAGAAAATGGGCGAACGGGCGTGTATTTAATATGTAATCTTCAACTAAAAACTGGTTCTTGTTTTTTTCTTAAAATATGTTTTGCCATTTTCTTGCGTATTCTGGTCAAAACTTATATTTTTGTCTCTGTATTCTATAGCAAAAAACCTTTTTATTCCTATTTAACAATTTATTGATGAAGCGAATATTAGTAACCGGCGGTGCCGGCTTTATTGGATCACATTTGTGTACCCGACTCGTAAATGAAGGACATGATGTGATTTGTGTAGATAATTTCTATACCGGGTCAAAAAAAAATGTAGCCCATCTGATTAGTAATTATAATTTTGAGTTGGTTCGCCATGATGTAGTTTTTCCTTATTTTGCAGAAGTTGATGAAATCTACAATTTAGCCTGTCCGGCATCACCAATTCAATATCAGATAGACCCGATACAAACGGTTAAAACTTCTGTAATGGGAGCTATTAATATGTTGGGGTTGGCCAATCGTGTAGGTGCAAAAATCTTACAGGCTTCTACCAGCGAAATATATGGAGATCCTACCATTCATCCGCAACCTGAGTTGTATTGGGGAAACGTTAACCCTATTGGGTATAGGTCTTGCTATGATGAAGGAAAAAGATGTGCCGAAACTTTATTTATGGATTATCACAGGCAAAATGGAGTTCGTATTAAAATAATACGTATCTTTAACACGTATGGACCTCGTATGTTGCCCAATGATGGTCGGGTGGTTTCTAATTTTATTCTTCAGGCTTTGCAAGGAGAAGATATAACGATTTATGGAAATGGAAGCCAAACTCGTAGTTTTCAATATGTGGATGACCTTATAGAAGGTATGATTCGTGTGATGGGAACAGACGATAATTTTATAGGTCCAGTAAATATTGGTAATCCTAATGAGTTTACTATTTTGGAATTAGCAAAAAAGGTAATAGAAATAACAGGTTCTAAATCGAGTATAGTATTTAAGCCATTACCCCATGATGATCCAAAACAGAGACAACCGGATATCTCTTTAGCTAAAGAAATGCTAAATTGGAAACCGACTGTGCAGCTAAACGAGGGATTACACAAAATGATCAATTACTTTAAAGAATTTGTTATATAAGATAATTGTAAAAAAAGCATAGAAGCATGGAAATTAATCCTTCGGACTATAAGATCCTTATCGTTGACGATGTGATGTCAAACGTTTTGTTGTTAAAGGTACTTTTAACAAATGAAAAATTTCAAATAGCAACGGCAAGCAATGGAAAACAAGCCCTTGAACAAGTAGCAGCAGAAAAACCGGATTTAATTCTATTAGATGTTATGATGCCTGATATGGACGGTTTTGAAGTGGCTCAACATCTGAAAAAAGATCCAATAGCATACGATATACCTATCATATTTTTAACGGCGTTGAATAGTACGGCAGATGTTGTTAAAGGATTCCAAGTTGGAGCTAATGATTTTATATCCAAGCCTTTTAATAAGGAAGAATTGATTATTCGTGTTACTCACCAGATTTCATTAATTGCAGCTAAAAGAATTATTTTGGCACAAACCGAGGAATTAAGGAAGACCATTATGGGACGAGATAAACTTTATTCCGTAATTGCTCATGACTTACGTTCGCCAATGGGATCTATTAAGATGGTGCTTAATATGTTGATTCTGAACCTACCTACTACTACAATAGGAGAAGAGATGTATGAACTACTGACAATGGCTAATCAGACCACAGAAGATGTTTTTGCATTGTTGGATAATCTTCTGAAATGGACAAAGAGCCAGATAGGCAAATTAAAAGTTGTTTATCAGGATATGGACATGGTGGAAGTGGTAGAAGGTGTTATTGAAATTTTCTCAATGGTTGCCGGATTGAAATCCATAAAAGTGGAACTAACTGCTCCTGAAAAAATGGCTGTACATGCTGATATTGATATGATTAAAACTGTTGTTCGTAATCTATTAAGCAATGCCATTAAGTTTAGCAATAAAGGAACGGAAGTGCAGGTTACTGTAGAAGAAAAAGATGGAATGGCTATGGTAAGCGTTCAGGATTATGGTTGTGGTATTGATGAAGAAAATCAAAAGAAACTATTACATACAGATACTCACTTCAGTACATTTGGCACAAATAATGAAGAAGGTTCGGGCTTAGGATTACTTTTATGCAAGGACTTTGTGCAGAAAAATGGTGGTGAATTAGGATTTACTTCGGTTAAAGGTGAAGGATCCACTTTCTATTTTACTATTCCTCTAAAAAAATAGAGAAAACAATTAAGAATTAGAAATTAAGAAGCCATCTCAGTGATCTTAATTTTTAATTCTTAATTGCTCAAAGATTATCTTTTGCAGATCGATTTATAATCACAATATTCACAGAACTTTTTATTATCGGTCTGTACAAAAGGAATTTCAGGATTGAATATTTCTTCCAGCAGATTTTGTAATCGTTCTCTGAATTCATCTTCATAAAAGGCAAAGTTATCTACCGGATATTTCTCTTTTCTGGCTTCTCCCATTTCTATAATCGGAGAATAATCTTCTGATGCCGCCCGATGTATATAGAGTAGGGAAGGGGCCACTTTTAAAGACTGCTTTTGGGTCATTATAGCTGCATACAGAAAGGTTTGGAAGATATAACTGGGACGATCTTCCGAAGGAGTAAACAATTGCTCTATGTTAGCGGGAGTTTTAGGATTTCCTCCGGTTTTGTAATCTACGATGCGTAGTGTAGCTTCTTTGCTGTCTAAACGGTCGATGGTTCCTCCAATATTAACTTCGGTAATTCCTTTTGTTGTTTTTATGTAGAGGGTTTCTTGCACATTCTTTTCCATCGCAACCATCTGAAAAGGTGCATATTGGGCATCAATACGAAGCAATTGCTTTATATAAGTGGCAATAACCTTAGAGTTAATTAGTTGAGTACCATTGTATTCGGATTTTTCTTCCGGGGGTATCTTGAAAAAGTGTTTTTTGAAAGAGAGGTCTACGAATTCTTGTATAGTTACCTCACTTTTTGCTATTTTCTCAAGATCTTCTTTGATGATTTGCTTATTTTTCTCAGTCAGCTTTTTATAGATACGTTCTACGGCATCATGGAAAATAATTCCGAATGTGCTTGAGTCTATTTCTGTGTTAACTTCATTAGGTTCTTTCAGCCTTGCCACATATTTATAATAAAATCGTAATGTACAATTTAAATAAGCGTTTAGGGCTGAGGGCGACAGAATTCTTGTTGTTTTCTTTGCATCATATAGTGTATGAAGCAATTCTATAATTTCCTCGGACTTAAGTACCTCTATGTTATGAGTACTTTGAGGGGATTGTCCTGCCTCTAAGAACTTCCGAGTGATTTCATGGGGCCATTCAATCAGGAATTGTTTGAGGAATCTGGATTCTTCTCCTTTATTTAAACCATCAGATGAGGTATTATATAATAAAGTAATATTCTCGGCCCGTTGTATCAGGCGATAAAAATAGTAGGCATAAAGTGCATCCTGATGCTCAACCGTTGTCATTCCAAACGCTTTGCGAAGTGAATAGGGGATAAACGAAGAACTTCCTCCTGTTTTAGGAAGCAATCCTTCATTTAAAGACATGACGATGATGTTTTTAAAATCAAGATTACGTGTTTCCAGTACTCCCATTACTTGCATTCCAATGGCAGGTTCTCCGTGGAAAGGTATATTAGTTGCTGAAAGGAGTCTGTGAATGAGGCGTTTAAAGGTATCTGTTCTTACAACCAATTCTCCCGAACTTACTAAATTCAGCATGCGGTTGCAAATAGTATAGCACTTAAACAGCGATTCACGATATAATTGGCTAAACACATCTTTATATTCGGATTCCTCCCGATAGATTACTGCTGTTTCTTTCAACAATACAGTAGTATAATAGCATAAATCTCCCAGTGTAGCACATGGACTGAAAATCATGGTTAAGAATGGATCTCGTTTAAGTTCCGAGGGCAAAGGATAAAAACGATTTGTAACAGTGATTTCTCTTTCCAATGCATCTGCATGAGGAGATAATCTTTGTGTATATGGATGTTTCAGTACCTTTTGTACGGCTTCATAAGTGTATCTTCCGGTTTTGGGGTCGTATCCATTTGTTTGCAGCTCCAGAATAGCATCCACAAAAGTATATGCCGGAGTCTGTGCAAGAGGAAATCCCATGGTAACATTGACATTCTTTACACTGTCAGGGATACTGTGTAGTGTTGGAAGCAGCAAAGATTCATTACAGAGTACAACGGCATTTTCTTTTTCTTTGCCTGATAAATTGGTTCGTATCCATTCCGGAAGATATCTTGTCTGGGCATTTTCGGTAGAAGCGGATATAAATTGTACTTTCTTTGGTTTTCGTAAATTGTCGAATGATTCTTCCGATAATTCAGAAGGAAACTCTTTTAAATTACGATTGATGTATATACCTGCTTCGTGCTTGGTTTCCTTCATTTCGGTGTAGAATACATCATAATCCCAGTAGAAAAGTGCTCTTTCTGCGTCTTTTAGTTCTTGAAATAACTTGGTTTCGACTTTATTTAGCACATTGAAGCCTACAAATACATATTTATCATAAGGTAAAGAAGAGAGAGAAAGATTATTAATCCCATCTCTGTAAAGCATTCCTTCATAAGCTATTCCTAATTCCTCCAAACGTTTCTTATAGGTATTGTAGATGGCTCCCAGCTTATCCCAAAGAGAAATAAACCGCTCTTTCAATTCAGTATGTTTCTCAATGGAGAAGTTCTGAAAGAACTGCTGGATAGCTTCTTCCTGCTCTTCGTTCAGGAAATCATAACCTTCCATAATCTGTTTCAGGTCTTTTAGATTGGTGAATAATCTATCCGCTTGAACCAGATTCTTATCTATATCATCGAAATCGGCTAATAATAATTCTCCCCAAAAATAGAATTCATCCAGAGGTTCCTCTCTTTCTGTTTCTTTAAGGAAGGCTTTATGAAGTTCGCAAATCAAACGAATGGAATCTCCGAGATGTAATTTGGAGAGACTTTGCAATAATTCGCTAATGTTTAGATAGGCAGGAGACCAGATCGGAATATCCGACTCATTGGCCAGGTATTCATTGAAGAATAATCCGGCACGCTTATTAGGAAATACAACGGCTACACGAGAAAGATCATTCCCTACTTTTGAATATAAATTTTTGGCTACTAATTGCAAAAAGGTTTCCATTATTGTTTTATTTTCTCTATCAGATTTTCTTCTACATACCATAAATAACCTTCTACATTATCATATCCCATTTGCTCCAGAAGGTTTATATATGCTTTTACTTGTTTATTGTATTTCTTTTGAGATTTTCCGAACTTAAAATCAACTACCACGGTTTGATCCTCTTTCATCATCACCCTGTCCGGGCGACGAATTTGCAATTCTCCTTCTTCTGTATAGAGAATAGTGCATTCGCTGAAAAGTCTCCATGAATCTGAATACCAATTCTGTACTTGAGGATCTAAAAATGCTTTTCGGGTAATCTCTCTAATTTCTTGTTCGGTTTCCTGATCTCCTATAATTCCTTCAAATATAAGCTTATCAATAGCCGGTTCTATGTCGGACAGGATTCGTATATCAGAAAATAAGGTATGAAGCAGCTTTCCACGATCAATAAACCTGTTGGTAGATTCGGATTCATCGATGCCTTGTATAAAATCTGCCGATCGGTTGGATTGTCGGAATTGGATATCATGCCGCATGGCTTCCATTTTAACCGGAAGTTTAGCCGGCTTTTGCAGCAGCTTATTGGTTACTTGCTTAGATTCTTCCTCGACAGAAGGACAAAGTTCTCCCCATTCGTAGGGGTCTTCTTCTTCATTCCAAATTATTTTTTGTTCGGCAGCAACCGAACCGAGTGAGTTAAATAATAATTCGGATACTGTGTTTCGTTGTGCCTTTTTGCTCCAGATAATCAGGTTCTTTCCTGCGCGGGTAAAAGCTACATAGAGTAGATTTAGGTTATCTACCCATAGTTGCAGGCGTTCGTTTAAATAATCTTCCCGATATACAGACTCCGCCATTGTAGATGAATAAGTAATCGGAACTATATCTATTTCATTGTATGGTGCTTCTTGTGGAGCACACCATACAAGTTGATTAAAGGTTTCGTTTTCCAGTTTCCAATCACAGAAAGGAACCAAAACCGTGTGAAACTCCAACCCTTTGGATTTATGAATGGAAAAGATACGTACTCCTTCTATTTCTCCACCCGGAATGGTTTTTGATCTTAGTTTTTTCTCCCAGAACTCAATGAAACTGTCGAGATCAGAAGAATGATCTTCCAGATAATTCATAACAGCATCAAAGAAAGCAAACAGGTAAGCATCCTGCTCTTTAATCAATTCCATTCGGAATATAACAAAGAGTTCTTCCAATAGCTCGTACAAGGGCATCAGGCGGAGTGAATGAATGCTTTCAATAAATTGTTTAGGCAAGAAATGAGAGGCCTCGTTTAGCAGAAGCTCATTCAGCTCATACTGATTACCTAAAACCTCGTTTTGGTAGGTAATGATTAACTGTGCCCGGGCAATATTATTTTCTGTATCCGAAAGATATCGTAGTGCATCAATCATTATATTGATGGCTAATGAAGCATCCATCCGAAATGCCTCGTCCGATACTACTTTACATTGCATCTCTTTATCGAAGTAATCGGCAATCAGAGGGATATTCTTATTCTTACGAACCAGTATGGTTATATCATTCAGATGCACCCCATTCTCTAACAGACGATTCACTTCATTACCCAGTTCAATCAATGTTTGTTCTGAATAGTCGCTTGTATCATCTCCTTCTAAAAAAGAAACTTTTACATATCCTTTTGCTTCTTCGCGAGGAGATTCCTGTGCTACATCTTGATAAGCTTTCTTCAACGGACGACACTCTTCTTCCAATTGACTTTTGTGAACCATATTCAGATACTCCACAGCTTCCCGGAAAAAGAGGTTGTTGAACTGAATGATGTTAGTTTCGCTTCTTCGATTGGTGGTCAGTGTTTTCGACTGAATAGAGAAATGACCAATCCGATCATTCAGACCGTTCAGGATATTCCAATCCCCATTTCTCCATCGGTAAATAGACTGTTTTACATCTCCCACAATTAAGCTGTCGGCTCCTTGAGCGAGTCCTTCCAGTAATAAGAGTCGGAAGTTGCCCCATTGCATTCGACTGGTATCCTGAAACTCATCAATCATAACATTGCGTATGCTCGTACCTATTTTTTCGAAAACAAAGGAGGGGTCATCATCTTGTATCAACTGATGTAAAAGCGCGTTGGTATCTGATAGCAGGAAGCGATTATTTTCTCTGTTCAAAGTACGGACTTCTTCATCAATATTAGCCAATAATTGCAGCTTGTTGAGATGTTGCAAAGACAGTTTGCAGCTATTTACAATGTAATTGTTTCTTTCTCGCATTTTCTCTGCCTGTTGCAGTAAAGGCATTAGTGTAGAAGATGCAAGAGATATGATTTCTTTGTAAGAAGGCGATGTTTTGGCAGCCCATTGTTTTTCATCTGTCAAGCACTTCTCTACGGTGGCTGTTCTTATTTTATTGTTGATTTCGCCATTTCTTAATTTGCGAAAATAGCTTCCGATGCCTCTTGAACCACTCTTTAAATCTTCGGGTGTCAAGGCTCTTCCGGATAGTTCTTCTTCAAAACGATCGGCAAAATCCTCCATATCTTTTAAAGCGGCTGCAGTTAGCTCATTTAGCTTTTGGCGGTAGCTTTTTATCGTTTCCGGATTTTTAAGGCGTTCGCGTAGGTTTGCACCTCTTTCCTGATAACCTTCATCGAAAATGTTCTTGCCGAATTTCTTTATTTCGTCAGATACATTCCAACGTTTATCGTTTGCTATTTTCTCGTTAATATAGTCCAAAAGCCAGGCAAGGAGGGGAGAGGTAGGCTCCAATTTCTCAATCATAGAGTCGACTGCATCACTTAATACTTCATCATTATTGAGCTCCACATTTAGATTGGGGCTTAACTCCAGTTCTCTGGCCAGATTGCGCATTACAGATTGAAAGAACGAATCAATGGTTTCTACGCGAAAGTGACTGTAATCATGAATCATATTTCGAAGAGCCTGTCCGGCAGCTTTTCTTATGTCCTCCTCTGACAGGGATGTTTCTTCAATGATTCGTTTTAGATAGGGTTCCGAGGCTTTATCGAATGTTAAGATGCCATACAGTTGGCTTAAGATTCTCTCTTTCATCTCAGCCGTAGCTTTATTGGTAAAGGTAACAGCCAATATACGGCGATAAGCTCGCGGATTCAGAATTAATAATTTAATGTACTCAACTGCCAATGTAAATGTTTTACCAGACCCGGCAGATGCTTTGTATATAAGTAGTTCTCCCATGAAACTGCATTCCTTATTTTAAAAGCAAAGATACAACTTATTTCTATCTTTAATGGTATATGCATTTCAGATTGCCAGTTTATTACCAATCAAAACACCCGGGTGTTTTAATGCAAAAGACCCAGGTGTTTCTGGTTAAAACACCCGGGTCTTTTTAAACTTATATATAGTTAAGAACTATAACTACTATTCTTTAGTTACCTGCTTGAGCATTCTTAATCATTTGCTCACTTGCATACATAAAGATTTCTACTCTACGATTTTGTTCTGCAGATACAGAGTTGTCATATTGATCATAACCAACACCTTGTACCGATTTAATTTGAGCAGGAGCTACTCCACATGTTTGTAAGTAATCGCTTACTGCTTTGGCACGTCTTGAAGATACAGTAATATTTGCATCGTATGTACCCACTTTATCTGTGTGTCCAATAACTGCAATATCAGTAGTTCCATCTTCTTTCAGAATATTAGAAAACTCGCGCAATGCAGATTTAGAAGTTTCATTCAATGTAGAAGAGTTAAATCCAAATAATATACCTGAGTTGAAAGTTACTTTAACTGCAGTTAAACCATTATTATCTGTTACTTTTTCTACTTCAGCACCTTTAATAGCTTCAGCAGCTTTAGCTTTCTTATCCATTTTGTTACCAATAATAGCACCGGCACCACCACCAACAGCTGTACCAATAGCAGCACCAATAAGCGCACCTTTACCATCTCCGGCAATACCACCGATAATAGCACCCAATGCAGCACCGCCGCCTGCACCAATAGCACCACCTTGCACAGTTTTGCTGGCATTACAACTTCCTAATACAATAACTGCACTTAATAACAGTGCTGTAAACTTAAATTTTTTCATACTAATTTCAATTTGATTAATCTGTTTTCTTAAAAACTATAATATTATAACAAACAACAATATTAAAGGTTTGCTCACGAACAATTAATTTATTTTAGTTAAAAAAACTAATTGCCAATTTTCAAAGCATTCCTTTTTATGGAAACAAACCAGATGGTAAGTATAATTCCTTTGGCAATACTTGTAAGGCAAACAGCCCACCAAATACCTTCAATTCCCATTCCGAGATGAATGAGGAGTA
Source organism: Bacteroides sp. 224 (assembly GCF_010500995.1). Classification (GTDB taxonomy): domain Bacteria; phylum Bacteroidota; class Bacteroidia; order Bacteroidales; family Bacteroidaceae; genus Bacteroides. The sequence goes on from NZ_QVMK01000004.1 coordinate 20,279, forward strand.
AAGAAAGAGGAATACGCAAATAATTGCATGTTATACCAATAATAGCCGGAGGAAGAGTACGCCCGAGACCATAGAAAATTCCTTGAGTTGTGATTTCAAGCATCATAAATAACTGCGAATATCCATCGATTCTTAAAAAGATTCCACCAGCAGTGTATGCTTCTTTTTCGGGTACGAATATTGAAAATATTTCACTTCCAAAGCAGATAAACAGGATGGTGCATAATCCTCCGAAAATAGATGTTATCCATAAAGTGGTATGCCATGATTTAATAACCCTGTCTACTTTCCCTGCTGCAAAGTTTTGAGCAACAAAAGCACTTAGTGCAGTGGCAAAACCTTGTGAAGTATTCCAGGTAACAGCTTCTATTTGCCCGCCGGTAGTGAAAGTCATAAGTCCAATATGTCCTCCGGTTGCAGATGCAGTACGGCTAATGAACATATTAACAAAGGCAAACATGGTATTAAATACAGCAACAGGAAGCCCTATCTTAATAATTCTGAGAGTATATTTGTTCTTAAGGCGAACAAAGAAAGGAAATTTATCGAGTAATATATTGCGATAACGTAAATGATAGATGAATAAACAAAAAACAACAGCTTGAGCTATCCAGGTTGCATAAGCAGCTCCTTTTGTGCCAAGATTTAAGCCGAAGATAAACAAAGGGTCTAATACTATATTTAGAACCAATCCTGTGCCACTGATATAGAAAGGCACCTTACTCCTTCCGGATGCATTATAGATACCCGTAAAAGCCGCAGACAGAAAAACAAAAGGGAAAGCGGTGGATACAATACGTAAATAGGTAACAGCTTCAGCAGCAATATGGCTTTCTAATTTGTATACTTCGATAATAGGACCAGCCAACATAAATAAAAGTCCTCCCCAACAAAGAGAAATAATCAATGAGATGGTAATGTTGTGAGAAGCAAAATTGCGCGCATCCTCTGTGTTTCTGGCACCAATGGCTTGTGCTACGCTAACCTCCGAACCTACTTTATTTAATAAAGATATGGAAGATGACATCCACGTTAAAATACCTACCGCACCTACTGCGGCTACTGCTTCGCTACCTAAACGACCTACCCATGCCATATCAGTTAAACTGTATGCCATTTGTATAAATGAAGTAGCCATAATAGGCATGGCTAAATTGAATAATTGTTTGCGGATAGAGCCGTGAGTTAAATTTTTGGTACCTTGCATGATTGTTTTTCGTCTGTAATCGCTTAGGAAATATGGTTTGCAAAGGTAGGAAATAATAAATGTTTTTGTAAATTTGCACCTTATTTTTAGATTGATATAAAACAATATAAATTTATGAGTAAGAAATTTGCTGAATATTCTCAGTTTGACCTTTCCGAAGTGAACAAAGAAATACTGAAGAAATGGGATGAAAACAGCGTTTTTGCTAAAAGCATGACAGAGCGCGAAGGATGTCCTTCGTTTGTGTTTTATGAAGGACCTCCTTCGGCTAACGGAATGCCGGGAATCCACCATGTAATGGCTCGTGCCATTAAAGACATATTCTGTCGTTATAAAACGATGAAAGGTTTTCAGGTAAAACGTAAAGCCGGATGGGATACACACGGCTTGCCGGTAGAACTTAGTGTGGAAAAAGCATTGGGAATTACCAAAGAAGATATTGGCAAAAAGATTTCGGTAGCGGAATATAATGCAGCCTGTCGGAAAGATGTAATGAAATATACCAAAGAGTGGGAAGACCTTACTCACAAAATGGGATATTGGGTGGATATGAAGCACCCTTATATTACGTATGATAATCGTTATATCGAAACCCTTTGGTGGTTACTCAAACAGTTATATAAGAAAGACCTGCTTTATAAAGGTTATACTATACAACCGTATTCTCCCGCAGCAGGTACCGGTTTGAGTTCTCACGAACTGAACCAACCGGGTACTTATCGCGATGTAAAGGATACCACTATGGTTGCTCAGTTCAAAATGAAGAACCCTAAGCCTGAAATGGCAGCATGGGGAACTCCTTACTTTTTGGCATGGACAACTACTCCCTGGACACTACCCTCAAACACAGCACTCTGTGTAGGACCTAAGATTGACTATGTAGCAGTACAATCTTATAATGCATATTCAGGAAAGCCCATAACAGTAGTATTGGCTAAAGCTTTACTTAATGCGCACTTTAATCCGAAAGCGGCCGACTTGGCTTTGGAGGATTATAAGCAAGGCGATAAACTGATTCCTTTTAAAGTAGTAGCCGAATATAAAGGTACAGATCTTGTGGGCATGGAATATGAACAACTGATTCCTTGGGTAAACCCGGGAGAAGGAGCTTTCCGTGTTATTCCCGGCGATTATGTAACCACAGAAGATGGTACCGGTATTGTACATATTGCACCAACTTTCGGTGCCGACGATGCTCAGGTAGCTAAAGCCGCAGGTATTCCTCCCTTACATTTGGTTAATAAGAAAGGTGAATTGCGTCCGATGGTTGATCTTACCGGTAAATTCTATAAATTGGATGAACTGGATGATGAATTTGTAGGAAAGCAGGTGAATGTTGAATTATACAAAGAATTTGCCGGACGTTTTGTAAAGAACGTATATGACCCAACATTAAGCGAAACAGATGAATCTTTAGATTTAACTATCTGTATGATGCTTAAAACCAACAATTTGGCATTTAAGATTGAAAAGCATGTACACAACTACCCACATTGTTGGCGTACAGATAAACCGATACTTTATTATCCGTTGGATAGCTGGTTTATTCGTTCTACTGCTTGTAAAGAGCGGATGATCGAATTAAATAAAGAGATCTATTGGAAGCCGGAATCAACAGGGACCGGACGTTTCGGTAAATGGCTTGAAAACCTGAATGACTGGAACCTGAGTCGTTCACGTTATTGGGGAACTCCTCTTCCTATTTGGAGAACAGAAGATAATAGTGCCGAAATCTGCATCGAGTCTGTTGAGGAACTTTATAACGAGATAGAGAAATCTGTAGCTGCCGGATTTATGCAATCAAATCCGTTAAAAGATAAAGGATTTGTTCCAAGAGATTATAGCGATACAAACTATGATAAAATAGACTTGCATCGTCCGTATGTTGATGATATTATCCTGGTATCGGCAGATGGAAGACCTATGAAGCGTGAAGCAGATTTAATTGATGTTTGGTTTGATTCCGGCGCTATGCCTTATGCGCAAATTCACTATCCGTTCGAGAACAAAGAACTGTTGGATAGCGGAGAAGTATATCCGGCTAATTTCATCGCAGAAGGAGTAGACCAAACACGTGGATGGTTCTTTACCCTACATGCCATAGCCACTATGGTATTTGATACAAAATCATTCAAGACTGTTATCTCTAATGGATTAGTACTCGATAAAAACGGCAATAAAATGTCGAAGCGTTGGGGAAATGTAGTAGATCCATTTATGGCTATCGAAAAATATGGTTCCGATCCGGTACGTTGGTATATGATTACCAATTCATCTCCTTGGGATAATCTTAAATTCGACTTAGATGGAGTAGAAGAGGTACGCCGTAAGTACTTTGGTACCTTATATAATACCTATTCTTTCTTTGCGCTGTATGCTAACGTAGATGGCTTCGATTATAAAGAAGCTGATGTTCCGATGAATGAGCGTCCTGAAATTGATCAATGGATTCTGTCATTGTTGAATACATTAATTAAAGAAGTGGATGCATGTTATGACGATTATGAACCCACTAAAGCTGGACGATTGATTTCTGATTTTGTGAATGATAATCTTTCTAACTGGTATGTTCGCTTAAATCGTAAACGTTTCTGGGGAGGTGGTTTTACTCAAGATAAGCTTTCTGCCTATCAAACCTTATATACTTGTTTGGAAACAGTAGCTAAGTTAATGGCTCCTATTGCTCCATTCTATGCAGATCGTTTGTATGCTGATCTTGTTGCTGCAACAGGAAGAGATACTACTGTATCTATTCACTTGGTTAAATTCCCGGAACTAAAAGAGGAATTGATTAATCAAGAACTGGAAACGCGTATGCAAATGGCGCAAGATATCACCTCTATGGTACTTGCTTTGAGACGTAAAGTAAACATCAAAGTACGCCAGCCATTGCAACGTATTATGATTCCTGTGCTGAATGATGAACAAAGAGCACATATTGAAGCGATTAAATCGCTTGTAATGAATGAAGTAAACGTTAAGGAAGTTGAGTTCGTTGATGGTACTGCCGGCATATTGGTTAAGAAAGTTAAATGCGACTTTAAGAAATTAGGACCTAAGTTTGGTAAACAAATGAAAGCTCTTTCTGCCATAGTATCGGAAATGCCTCAGGAGGCTATTGCTGAACTGGAGAGAAATGGTCAATATACATTAATGTTGGATGGCCAGGAGGCTATTCTCGAAGCATCTGATGTTGAAATTATCAGTGAAGACATTCCAGGTTGGTTGGTTGCTAACGAGGGTAAATTAACAGTTGCTCTTGAGGTAACAATCACGGAAGAACTGAGACGCGAAGGTATTGCACGCGAATTAGTTAATCGTATTCAGAATATACGTAAATCAAACGGTTTTGAGATAACAGACAAAATAGAAATTACATTATCTAAAAATCCGCAAACAGATGATGCCGTAAAAGAATATAATACCTATATTTGTAACCAAGTTTTGGCTACATCATTGAATCTTGTTGATGAAGTGAAAGAGGGTACAGAACTGAATTTTGATGATTTCACTTTGTATGTGAATGTAACCAAAAGCAATAATTAGAACTTAACCTTTTAAAAACGAATAATGTTATGGCAGAAAAAACTAGATATTCGGATGCTGAATTAGAAGAATTCCGTGTCATTATTAATGAGAAGTTAGAATTAGCCCAACGTGATTATGAGATGCTAAAGAAGAGCATCATGAATCAGGATAGTAATAACACAGATGATACTTCTCCTACATACAAGGTATTGGAAGAAGGTGCCAGCACACTGTCAAAAGAAGAAACAACCAGATTGGCACAGCGTCAGTTGAAATTTATCCAAGGGCTTCAGGCTGCTTTGGTTCGCATTGAAAACAAAACGTATGGTATCTGTCGCGAAACAGGTAAGCTGATTCCTGCCGAACGTTTGCGTGCTGTTCCTCATGCCACTTTGAGTATTGAAGCTAAGAATGAAGGTAAGAAATAATTTATAAGAATACATGATGTAAAGGTTGAGGGTTTTCCTGATTGGATGACCGTCAACCTTTCTCTTTTAAAAATCGCATTATACACACGATATCGGAATAGATGAAAAAGATATTAACGAAAGGACGGATAGCAATATTAGTTATCGTAGCAGTGATAGTCATCGACCAGATTATTAAGGTGACAGTGAAGTTGAATATGTATTGGCATGGAAACATCCGTATTACCGATTGGTTCTACATATTTTTCACGGAAAATAACGGGATGGCTTTCGGTATGGAAATATTCGGCAAACTATTCCTTACTTTATTCCGAATTGTGGCAGTGTCTGTTATCAGTTGGGTATTATACAAAATTGTAAAAAAGGGATATAAAACCGGTTTTATTGTTTGTGTATCGTTAATATTGGCAGGTGCATTGGGTAATATCATAGATAGTGTGTTTTATGGTGTAATATTTAGCGAAAGCACCAGTGCACAAATAGCTACCTTTATGCCCGAGGCGGGAGGATACTCCTCCTGGTTTCATGGGAAAGTGGTAGATATGTTCTATTTCCCTATCATTGAAACCAATTGGCCAGAGTGGATGCCTTTTGTAGGAGGTGAACACTTTATATTCTTTAGCCCGATATTCAATTTTGCCGATGCAGCCATCAGTTGTGGTATTATAGCTTTGCTCATTTTTTATAATAAATATTTAAGTGATAGCTATCATCATGCTACTCACCAAGTCGAAAATAAGGAGAATGAGAAGTAAATATTATATTCTTAGTGCATTGCTTTTGTCGTTCTGTTTGTCAGGATGTAAAGTAAAGCGTCCGAAAGAGGTTATCTCCGAGAAAAAGATGGAGGATATACTATATGATTATCACATAGCCAAAGCTATGGGAGAGCATGTATCATATACGGACAATTACAAAAAAACATTGTACATGGAATATGTATTTAAAAAACATGGTACTACCGGAGAAGTATTTGATTCTTCTATGGTGTGGTATACCCGTAATACCGAAATTCTATCTAAGATTTATGAGAATGTAACCGATCGCTTTAAAAAAGAACAAGGCTTTATCGACAATTTAGTGTCTATACGCGATAATAAACCAAAGATATCTCAACCAGGTGACAGTGTTGATGTCTGGATTTGGGATCGTATCTATCATTTAACAGGGCATGCGTTGAATAATAAGGTTACTTTTAAACTTCCTTCAGATTCCAACTTCTATGCAAGAGATACTTTATCCTGGCAAGTTCGTTACCACTTTATAGATAATGAGCCGGATAGTGCCGATGCACCTTGGATGGCTATGCAGGTGATGTATACTAATGATAGCATTATCAGCGATATAAGAAGAATATTCAATTCCGGCATTCACCAAGTACATTTACAATCAGATACTTTAGGCGATATAAAAGAAATAAAAGGATTTGTTTATTACCCTGCTACAAGAGATTCTCTGAACAAATTATTGATGGATCAGATTTCTCTGAAGCGTTATCATTCTACTGACACTCTTTTTAAGGCTAAAACGGATTCTATTGATAATGAAAAACAAGAAGAAGAGGTGAAATCTGTCATTACCGAAGAGGTAAAACAGGAAAAGCCGGTTACCCAAGAACCCACCGAAGCTGAAAGACGTAGAGCAGGGCGCGCACGTCCGGCTGCTGCAGGCACAAGCAGAGAGATGGCACCTGTTAGAATGAATACAGATACCCTCAAATAAATGAAACGTTTTGCAGCCCATTATCTTTATGTTCCGAAAAAAGGCTTTCTGAAACAGCAGGTAATTGAAGTAGGAGAGGATGGGTTTGTATTTAATTTCTTTCCTCTGTCAGAAGAGATAGAGTGCGTATCCTGGCTTCCCGGAGTTATTTGTTTAGAAGAGAATAAAGAACTGAAATTACAAGCTTTTCATTTATACCCATTTGATTTTAAAGAAATGAAGCCTGCGGTCGATACACGACGCAGGCTTTTGAGATAAAAGTGGAATTATTGTATTCTTCTTCTAAATTCGGCACATATTACTGCTGTAGCAATGGCCACGTTTAATGACTCGGAAGTTTCTCTATCTTGCGGATAATTGGGTATGTATAATTTGTTTGTTATCAATTCTTCTATTTCAGGACTAATTCCTTTTCCTTCATTTCCCATCACAATTAAGCCGGTATCGGAAAGTGGTTGTTCATAAATGTTTTCACCATTCAGGAAAGTGCCATATACTGGAGTGTGGTGTAAAGAGGATATCAATTCTTTTAGTGGAGTATAACATACTTTTACGCGGGCAATGCCCCCCATAGTTGCTTGTATGGTTTTGGGGTTATAAATGTCTACTGTATTAGGAGAGCAAAATACATATTCAATGCCAAACCAATCTGCCAGACGTATAATGGTGCCCAGATTACCTGGGTCTTGAATGTCATCTAATGCCAAACAGAGCGTTTGATTGATAATCTCCGGAGTAATTTTGTAAGAAGGCTGCTCAAAAATCGCAAGAACTTGTTGCGGAGTTTTAAGGAAACTGGCCCGTGATAATTCTTCCGGAGTAACACTAATAATTTCGTCGGCAAGAACTTTCGTTTGTCCATCTAACCACTCTTCGGTTGCAATTAGAAGGCGACAATGGAAATGTCCAAGCAAATCTCCAACAAGTTTGGGACCTTCTGCTGGGAATACATTTTCTTCTTTACGGTTTTTCTTTAACTCAAGAGCACGGATATATTTAATCTTATTCTTACTTAATGCCATAAATTTCACGAATATAGAGCAAATTTATAAAGATATTCTCAAATAAAAGGAGAGTATATCTGAATTATTAGAGATAGACACAAAATAAAGCCTTTTTTAAAGCAAATATAACTTTACTAAAAGGAAAATATCGGTTATATTTGTGCTTTCTAAAGATATTCTAAATAATAACTTCATACATGAAGAAGACTCTTCTTTACGTAGTTTGGTGTGTGTGTATAATGTTACTTGCTTCGTGTTCTACAACGAAGTATGTACCCGATGGCTCTTATTTATTGGATGCTATTAAAATTCAAACTGATAGTAAAGAAGTGCAACCCTCGTCGTTACAACCTTATATACGTCAAAATCCAAATAGAAAATGGTTCAGTCTGCTGAAAACTCAGCTTCATATTTACAGCCTTTCGGGAAGAGATTCTGCCAATTGGTTTAACAAATTTCTTCGTAAGATTGGAGATGCCCCGGTTATTTATAGCGAAGAACAGGCTCGTCGTTCACGTGAAGAGATAACAAAAGCTGTACATAATATGGGGTATATGGCAGCAAGTGTAGAGCAAAGTACGCAAACAAAGAAGAAAAAGTTGAGGTTATTTTATAAAGTAACATTAGGTAGTCCTTACATAGTACGGAGCTTAAAATATGATATTGCAGATACTTTAATAGAGCATTATTTAGCTAAAGATTCTGTGGGAACAACATTAAAAGAAGGAATGATCTTTGATGTAAATGCATTGGATAATGAGCGTCAACGTATTACTGATGTATTAGCACAGAATGGTTATTATAAATTTCATAAAGATTTTATTTCTTATACGGCAGATACAGTTCGAAGTTCTTATTTAATTGATCTGACATTACATCTGAATCCGTTTCGCACCTCTCTTAATGATACACTTCGAAAACATTCTCAGTATAAAATAAATAAAGTGAGTTTTATTACGGATTTTGATGTAATGAGATCATCTTTATCGACCGGAATTGATATTAATGATTCCATTCATTATAAAGGATACCCTGTATATTATAAAGATAAGCTCTATCTTCGTCCCAAAGTTCTGACCGACAACTTGTTTATACAGCCCGGAACTAATTATAATGAGAAAGATGTACAACGTACTTATAATAATTTTGGTCGGTTAGGTGCCCTGAAATACACTAATATACGTTTCTTTGAAACTCAATTGGGTGATACTGCATTGTTGAATGCCTATGTATTGCTTACCAAGAGTAAGCATCAATCAATATCTTTTGAGGTGGAAGGAACTAATTCTGCTGGCGATTTAGGTGCCGCTGCTTCCGTTTCTTACCAACATCGCAACTTCTTTCATGGTTCCGAACGATTTATGATGAAGTTTCGTGGTGCATACGAAGCTATTTCCGGACTTAGTTCCGATTATACAAATGATAATTATACAGAATATGGGGTTGAAACCAGCTTAAACTTCCCCAGCTTTTTATTTCCGTTTTTATCTTCTAAGTTTAAAAGAGGGGTAAGGGCTTCAACGGAATTGGGTTTGCAATATAATTATCAGATTCGACCGGAGTTTTCCAGAGTAGTCTTATCCGGATCTTGGGGGTATCGTTGGCAACGTGGCAGAAATCAACATCGAATTGATCTTCTGGATGTGAATTACTTATATATGCCTTCCATTTCCGATAAGTTCAAAGAAGACTTCCTGAATGATGGGAAGAACTATATATTAGAATACAATTATAAGAATCGTTTCATTGTTCGTGCGGGGTATATGTATAATTATAATAGTATAGGGGCCAACCTTACCAATAATACGATTGCTTCTAATTCTTATTCTATTCGTGCCGCGTTTGAATCGGCAGGTAATCTATTATATACATTCTCTAAAGCATTTAGTTTACCTCAAAATAGTGATGGAGAGTATTCCGTTTTTGAAATTCCTTTTGCTCAATATCTAAAAGCTGATTTTGATTTTGCAAAGAATATTGTGATAGCTCCGGGTAACTCTATAGCTTATCATGTGGGGTTAGGTATTGCTGTTCCTTATGGAAATGCCAGTGTTATTCCTTTTGAAAAAAGATATTTTTCCGGTGGTGCTAATAGTGTTCGTGGATGGTCTGTCCGCGGATTAGGTCCGGGTTCTTTTGCAGGAGATGGAAATTTCTTAAATCAATCAGGTGATTTAAAATTTGATGCCAGCATAGAATATAGAAGTGAACTCTTTTGGAAATTCCAAGGTGCATTTTTTATTGATGCCGGTAATGTTTGGACACTACGCAATTATGAAATACAGCCCGGAGGTAAATTTCATTTCAATACATTTTATAAGCAAATAGCCGTAGCATACGGTATAGGGCTTCGTTTAGATCTTGATTTCTTTGTCCTTCGTTTTGATGGAGGTATGAAAGCAATCAATCCGGTTTATGAGAGTGGAAGAAATAGATATCCGGTTATTCATCCTAAACTAAACCGGGATTTTGCTTTCCATTTTGCTGTGGGATACCCTTTCTGATTTTCTTTGCGGCTGTATCAAGGTTTTGCCACGGCCGTAACAAGATTTTAACGCGGCCGCAACAAGAATTTGCCACGGCCGTGACAAAACTGTGCTGCGGGCGTGGCAAAACCTGACATAAGAAGTATTAATAGGTGGTAGAGCTAAGATTCATACAAAAAAAGCTGCCTTTCTGTTGGAAAAGACAGCTTTTTAGGATTTATAGAAAAATAAATCAATGATTAACGAGAAGCAAAATAATAATTGTTCATGGTAACTTGACGTGCAGCCATAAGTCCTTGAGCATCTAATGTAATATTCATAGCATCTCCCGTGGGCAGATACAAATCAGCAGTTCCATCATTATTTATTTTGAAAAGATCTGTTTCTATATCTTCTGCAACAACGCTCCACACATTAGTTTCATTATTAAATACTAATTTCATAGATTGCTCTCCATTAGAAATAGAGTAACCGTCTTCTGTGGTTTCTACAGTGTAATCACCGTTTTCTCCTTTTACTTTTTTAATATCACCACCGTTTGCTACCGGATTGTTACCACTCCAGAATTCAATAGAATTAAGAACCAGAACATCAGCTAAGGCTGATATTTCATAAACAGGAACTATGCATAAAGCAACAAAAACTAATTCATTCACAAATTTAGATCCAACTCCCTGATTCCAAGATAAAACGCGGTTGAATAAACTGAATGATCCAATACAAGAGTTAAATAATATGGCACTACTAAGAAAGCAAGCACATACCAGTGTTAATTTAATTTTCTTCATACGATTTTTATTTGAATTAATTCGCCAGCAAATATATGCCTTTATTTTCTTTTTGATACCATCTTTGCTATAAAGTTATCCACAGAAAATTTTCCTGGACCAGCCACATACATGAGTATAAATATTGCCAAGTATAAAAAAGCTAATTCCCTTACAGAAAAAGAATCTCCGCCATGTATAACGAAAAATGCCATAAACATTGTAAATATCATAGGAAGCATCGAAAGCCTGTATAGTACTCCGAAAATAAAAGCCAAAGAACAAATAAGCTCACCAAATATGGCTAAACCAAGAGATGTGGAACCACCAACTCCTAAAGGGTCGGGGAAGACTGTGGACAATTCACTGAAATTGTTCCATTTTTGTATACCGTGACTGAAGAATAGTAAACCTATAATTATACGCGCTGCAAGCAACAATAGGGATGATCTGGTGTCATTTGGTTTTGAAGGAAATAAGAATTTGTAAATCATTAGTCTCTCTTTTTTTAATGTTAATAGAACTGTAATTTAAATCAAAACAAAGAAAGATGAAATTTTGTTTAAATAGAGAGATATTATATACTCCATTTCTCTTTTAGCAAATCTTCTAATTTGATTAATTCATCCCTGTATTGAGCTGCTTCTATAAATTCAAGCTTCTTGGCAGCCTCTTGCATTAACTTACGTGTTCGCTCAATGCTCTTTTCCAATTGAGCTTTACTCATATACTGAACAACCGGATCGGCGGCAACATTGGCAGTCTCCGGTTCTACATAAACGTATTTATTTGTGGCCGCTGCTGAAGATTCATTACCAAAGACTGATAAATTGCGACCTTTTTTAATTTGTTGTGGAGTAATTCCGTTTGCTTCATTATATGCCAACTGCTTTTCACGACGGCGATTGGTTTCGTCTATGGTTAGCCTCATGCTTTCTGTTATTTTGTCAGCATACATAATTACCTTACCATTTACATTTCTTGCTGCGCGCCCGGCTGTTTGGGTTAATGAGCGATGTGAGCGCAAGAATCCTTCTTTATCCGCATCGAGAATAGCAACCAATGACACTTCCGGTAAATCAAGACCTTCTCGAAGAAGGTTTACGCCAATAAGTACATCAAATACTCCCTGGCGTAAGTCATCCATGATTTTTACTCGTTCCAAGGTGTCTACATCGCTGTGTATGTAATTACAACGAATATTGTTTTTTAATAAATACTCAGCAAGCTCTTCCGCCATTCTTTTTGTAAGAGTGGTAATTAGTACACGTTCTTCCTGTTCGATTCGTAGTTGAATTTCTTCCATCAAATCGTCTATCTGATTAAGGCTTGGACGTACTTCGATTATAGGGTCTAACAAACCGGTAGGTCGTATAACTTGGTCAACAACAATTCCTTCCGATTGAATAAGTTCATAATCGGCAGGGGTTGCACTTACATATATAACTTGCTTAATCATGCTTTCAAATTCCTCGAAAGTAAGTGGTCGGTTGTCCATAGCTGCCGGTAGACGAAAACCATACTCAACCAGATTTTTCTTTCGGGCGCGGTCACCTCCATACATAGCTCTGACCTGTGGAATGCTTACATGGCTTTCATCAACTACAAGCAAGTAATCTTCAGGAAAAAAATCTAATAAGCAATAAGGACGAGTTCCGGCTTCCCGACCATCAAAATAACGGGAATAGTTTTCAATGCCTGAACAATGCCCCAATTCCCGAATCATTTCCATGTCATAAGTAACTCGTTCATACAAGCGCTTGGCTTCATAAGGTTTACCCATAGACTGAAAGAATTCTACTTGCTTTGTTAAGTCGTCTTCTATTTGATGTATGGCACGAATGGTTGCTTCTTTGGTTGTCATAAAAAGGTTGGCCGGATATATTTTGTATGAGTCAAATTTTCCGGTAGTATGGTTGCTTATAGGATCTACCTCTTCAATACTTTCTATTTCATCTCCCCAAAAAATTATTCGTAAAATATGATCAGAATATGCCAAAGAAACGTCTACAGTATCTCCTTTTACGCGGAAGTTTCCTCTATTGAGATCAATATCGTTGCGTACATATAAACTATCAACCAAACGGCGTAGAAATACATTTCGGTTGATTGTTTTGCCTTGCCGTATTTCTATTACATTATTATAAAAATCAGAAGGATTTCCCATACCATATATACAGGAAACAGATGATACCACTACTACATCCTGACGGCCGGAAAGTAGAGCCGAGGTAGCAGCAAGACGTAGTTTATCTATCTCATCATTGATGGCAAGATCCTTCTCTATATAAGTATCACTGCTTGGCAAATAAGCTTCCGGTTGGTAATAATCATAATAAGATACGTAATATTCTACAGCATTATTAGGGAAGAAACCTTTAAACTCACTATACAATTGTGCAGCAAGTGTTTTATTGTGACTCAGTATCAGTGTTGGTTTATTGATGTTTTTGATAACATTGGCAATTGTAAATGTTTTCCCCGATCCTGTTACTCCTAATAATGTTTGAGCATGGACTCCGTCAAGCACCCCTTCTGTTAGTTGTGAAATAGCCTCCGGCTGATCTCCTGTAGGCTTATATGCAGATGTTAAGTCAAAATTCATGGATGTATGTTTAAAAAGAATTGCTAAATTAATAATAATAATTGATTCATGTAGCTTATATGCACTAATGTATAGATAAAACCTGCAGATCTTTAGTTAATAAAAGATAAAGTTCTATCTGATAGTAACGTCCCTGAATGACTTTTGTTTGAACTTCAAAATAAATCAGTTACTTTGCATCATTTTGCAGCTAAAAACGGATAATTAATAATAAAATATAAGTAAAAGATATGATTTGGAATGAAACCATCGAATGTATGGACAGGGAAAGTCTTCGTAAGATTCAAAGCATACGATTAAAGAAAATAGTAGAACACGTTTATCACAATACGCCTTTTTACCGTAAAAAAATGCAGGAATTGGGAATTACTCCTGATGATATTAATGATATTGATGACATCGTTAAGCTTCCATTTACTACTAAACATGATTTGAGGGATAATTATCCATTTGGTTTATGTGCCGTACCTATGAGCCAGATTGTTCGTGTGCATGCATCATCAGGTACTACAGGAAAGCCTACTGTTGTTGGGTATACTCGTAAGGACTTATCTGTTTGGACAGAATGCCTGTCGCGTTGTTTTACGGCTTATGGAGCCGGAAATACAGACATGTTCCAGATTGCTTATGGATATGGCCTTTTTACAGGTGGATTGGGTGCTCATTATGGTGCAGAGAATATCGGAGCTTCTGTTATTCCCATGTCAAGCGGTAATACAGAAAAGCAAATCACGCTGATGAATGATTTTGGTGCTACTATTTTATGCTGCACACCTTCTTATGCCTTATTTATTGCAGATGCGATTAAGGATTCGGGTATTAAGAGAGAAGAACTGAAACTTAAAATCGGAGTCTTCGGTGCTGAACCATGGACAGAAAGCATGCGTAAGGAAATAGAAGAAAAACTGGGAATCAAAGCTTATGATATATATGGTCTGAGTGAAATAGCGGGTCCCGGAGTAGGATACGAGTGCGAATGTCAGAATGGAACGCACTTAAATGAAGATCATTATTATCCGGAAATTGTAGATCCTTTGACTATGCAACCTGTTAAACCCGGTGAAACGGGCGAATTAGTCTTCACTCATTTAACCAAAGAGGGAATGCCTCTGTTGCGTTATCGGACGAAAGACTTAACTGCTTTACATTATGAAAAATGTGCTTGTGGACGCACTTTAGTCAGAATGGATCGCATACTGGGTAGAAGTGATGACATGATGATTATACGTGGAGTAAATGTATTCCCAACTCAGATAGAATCTGTTATATTGGAACTTCCTGAATTTGAGCCACATTACTTACTTACAGTAGACCGTATTAATAATACCGATAGGATGGAGCTTAAGGTAGAAGTGCGTTCGGATTACTATTCCGACGAAATAAATAAGATGCTTTCCCTTAAAAAGAAGCTGGTATCTCGTTTGCATAGCGTGCTTGGGCTTGGTGTAGACGTGAAAATCGTAGAACCACGCAGCATAGAACGTAGTACGGGAAAAGCAAAACGGGTTATTGATAATAGAAAACTTTAATAAATATGAATTCATAGATTCCAAATTATGATTTACTGCCAAAATCCATTAACTTGGTCGCATAATTGGAATTTATAATTCTAAAATCATAAAATTTATGGTAGCAAAACAACTTTCAATCTTTTTGGAAAACAATACAGGACGTTTAACAGAGGTTACAGAAGTGCTGGCTAAAGCAAACATAAACCTTTCTGCTCTTTGTATTGCAGAAAATGCAGACTTTGGTATATTGCGAGGCATAGTTTCTGATCCGGATAAAGCGTATGAAGTATTAAAAGAAAACCATTTTGCAGTCAATGTAACTAATGTAATAGGGATAAACTGTCCAAATGTGCCCGGAGCATTAGCCAAGGTTTTAAACTATCTTTCTGATGAAGGCGTTTTCATCGAATATATGTATTCTTTTGCAAACAATAATTCGGCCAATGTAATAATTCGGCCAAGTAACTTAGAAAAATGTATTGAAGTTCTTATGGATAAAAAGGTTGATTTGCTGGCCGCAAGTGATCTGTATAAGTTATAAAACCTTAGTTTAACTCCTTTTTGCATCAAAACAATTGATTTATTCAATGTGAATAAGTAACTTTGCGCATTAATTTTTTTATATGAAGAAAAATCTTATCACAATATTGCTTGCAGCAATTGTGCTTTCCTCGTGTGGAAACTATAACAAATTGCTGAAAAGTACTGATTATGAATATAAGTATGAAGCAGCAAAAAACTATTTTGCTAAAGGCAAATATAATAAAGCTGCAACTTTGCTTAATGAGTTAATTACCATTCTTAAAGGTACCGACAAAGCTGAAGAGTCTTTATATATGTTAGGAATGTGTTATTTTAATCAGAAAGATTATACTACTGCGTCTCAATCTTTTATGACTTACTATAATACTTATCCGCGTGGTACTTATACAGAATTAGCTCGGTTCCATTCAGGAAAAGCTTTATTCTTAGATACACCGGAAGCGCGTTTAGATCAATCAGGTACCTATTTGGCTATTCAGGAACTTCAAATGTTTATGGAGTACTTTCCTGCCAGTTCAAAGAAACTGGAAGCACAAGATATGATTTTTGAATTGCAAGATAAGCTTGTATTGAAAGATTATTTAGCTGCTAAGCTTTATTATAATTTAGGTACATATTTAGGAAATAATTATCTTTCTTGTGTAATCACTGCACAAAATGCACTGAAAGATTATCCTTATACAAAGATGCGTGAGGATTTATCAATTTTGGTGTTACGTGCTAAATATGAAATGGCTGTGAATAGCGTGGAAGAAAAACGTGATGAGAGATATCGTGAAACTATTGATGAATATTATGCTTTCACCAATGAATTTCCCGAAAGCAAATATCTTAAAGATGCAAATAGAATCTTTAAAGCATCTTCTCAAAGTATAGATGGAACAGAAACTGAAGAATAATTTTATATAGATTTATGGACTACAGAAAAACGAATGCTCCTGCGAGTACAGTTACCCGTGATATGATGGAGTTATGTGCTGATACTGGTAATGTTTATGAAACAGTGGCAATCATTGGCAAACGCTCTAATCAAATTAGCGTAGAAATAAAGAGTGATCTTTCCAAGAAATTGCAGGAATTTGCATCTTATAATGATAACCTGGAAGAAGTTTTCGAAAATAGAGAGCAAATAGAGATTTCTCGTTACTATGAAAAACTTCCTAAAGCTACATTGATTGCATCACAAGAGTATTTAGAAGGAAAAGTATACTACAGAAATCCGGCAAAAGAAAAAGAAAAATTGCAGTAATATGATTCAACGTATCCAAACGGTCTATCTGTTACTTGTTGTAGCGCTGTTAGTTGCAAGTGTATGCTTGCCTTTCGGTGCTTTTGTTGATAGAGAAATGGTGACTTACGAATTTACAGCCTTTGGAGTTAAATCTCCAGATGGCTTTTATTCAACATGGGGACTATTCTCTCTTTTATTATTATCTACTATTATAGCCTTTGCTACTATTCTTTTGTTTAAAAATAGAGTTTTACAACTTAGAATGTGCATATTTAATACAGTTGTATTAGTAGGTTATTATATTGCGTTTTTGGTTTTCTTATTTTCAATAAAGAGTGATTTAGATGCCATATATCAAATGAATTGGGCTTTATCTCTACCTTTAGTTGCTATTATATTTAATTATTTAGCTATTAGAGCAATTGGTAAAGATGAAGTATTGGTAAAAGCTGCCGATCGTTTGAGATAAGAAAAAAGATAAAAAATAAATAGAAGGCGAAAGCGTTTATGAATACACTTTCGCCTTCTATTTTGTATAAATTTAAATCATCTTACAAGGTCTTCCGGATACTTGTCTGGCATATCTACTCTTACCCAAGTTTCATGATGCCAAGTATCTAATACATTCCCATTCTCATCTTTTTCAATGTAGAACTTAAGACTGAGATAATCTTCGTCTTTGATATTAAAATGGAGTGCATTAACTTGCTCATTAAGCATTGGTAGGTGAATGGATCGCTTAATATATTCGTTATATATCGTATCCGATACTTGCTTGTATGTACCCATACCTGTGATAATTGCTCCTCTGTTAGGAATCACAGTAAAATTAGTGATGCGACCATCATCGCTTAGTACTTTAAATGTATTGCTGGGCTTTAACTCTCCCGGAGTTTCAGGATTCTCAGCGATATACACACACATCTGCCAAATACCTTTTAGTTTGGCTTCTTTGAATTTAGCTCCTTTTTTCTGAGCTGTAACATTGATAGACACCAACAGCATAGCTGTTAATAATGTTAGAATGTAACGTGTTTTCATGCCGAATATAATTTAGTTAGTTAATACTCAATTAAAATCGGATATAGATAGGCAGTTAGCTCCTTTCTCAAAGATACAAAAATATTTTTAAATTTAAATTTTTGTGCCATTTTCTTAAGAAAAAAGATAATTTTGCAGAATTATTGTCTAATATATAAAGATGAAAGTGGAATTATAATATTTATGAAGATGAAAAAAAGAATTTATCTCTTATGTTTATCATTAGCTATAGTACTGGTGGCTGTTGCTCAAGAAAAAGCAATAAAAGTAGCTTGTATAGGGAATAGTATTACCTATGGTTCAGGAATTAAAGATCGTGCAAATGATAGCTATCCTGCTGTTTTAGGAAAATTGTTGGGCGATAAATATGAAGTTCGCAATTATGGAATAAGTGGAAGAACTTTATTGAATAATGGTGATCGACCTTATATGAAGGAGGATAAGTTCCAAGAAGTGCAAAAATACCTTCCGGATATTGTTGTTATAAAATTGGGTACGAATGATAGTAAACCTCAAAATTGGAAGTATAAAGAAGAATTTTCCAATGATATGCAAACAATGATCAACATACTGAAAAATCTTTCTTCAAAACCCCAAATATACCTTTGTTATCCAGCCAAAGCATACGGAGTTGCATTTGGAATAAATGATAGTATTATAGAAAATAGTGTAATACCTTATATTAAAAAGGTAGCCAAAAAGAATAAACTTCGAACCATTGACCTACAATCGGCCACAGATGGTATGCCGGAAAACTTCCCAGATAAAATACATCCCAATGAAAAGGGAGCTGCTGTAATAGCAGAAACGGTTTATAATGCTATTAAAAAGAAAAAATAATAAATTCTATACTTATGCGATATAATATAGCCTGTCTTTTCCTTTTTATCTCCCTGTCTGTTACTGCATCTCGTATTGATACTATAGATGTATATAGTGGAGCAATGGATAAGAATATTAAAACGACAGTAATAACTCCTGACAATGAGAGTGTAACCGCCTTTCCTGTTGTTTATCTTTTACATGGATATGGAGGTAATGAAATGAGTTGGATTCATTCCAAAGCAAATATACCTCTACTTGCTGATCAATTTCAAGTGATCATAGTATGTCCTGATGGAAAAAATAGTTGGTATTGGGATAGCCCTAAAGATTCTTCTTATAAATATGAAACATTTATTTCTAAAGAATTGATTACATATATTGACTTTAATTATCCCACAATACCCTCTAAAGAAAAAAGAGCTATTACCGGATTAAGCATGGGAGGGCATGGCGCTATGTGGAATGCAATCCGACATACTGACATTTTTGGAGCTGTGGGAAGCATGAGTGGTGGAGTGGATATTCGTCCTTTCCCTAAAAACTGGGAAATGAACAAGCAATTAGGAGAAGCACAAGAGAATCAAGAACTTTGGGAAAATCATACTGTTATCAATCAATTAAATAAGCTAAAAAAAGAAGAATTGGCTATGATTATAGATTGCGGAACAGACGATTTCTTTTTTACAGTAAATAATAATTTTCATCAGGCTCTATTAGATAAGAAATTAGATCATGACTATATAGTAAGACCTGGTAAGCATAACTGGGAATATTGGGTAAATGCTATTGTATATCAACTATTGTTCTTTAAAAGACATTTTGATTCTTAGAGTAAAGTTCTTCTAAATAAGTTCAATTTACTTGTTTCGCCTAATAGTAATAATTATCTCCTTATTTGAACGCAAAATAGAGAGAAATATTTATTATTGATTGAGCCGATAGTCAGACTAAAACCAGCGACCTACGCGTTGCGAATGTGTTACTTTATCAACTGAACTATATTAGTGATTGTTAGTAGGTGCAAAAATCCAGCTTAATTTCAATATCTGAAAAGAAATTATAAAAATAATATTAACTTTGCCACCGATTTATATATTTAACTATAGATTAATGAGGATTAATTAAAATATTATATGCATAGATTTATTACACTTTTTTTGTTAGTTTTTATACTCTCAGGAATGGCTTTTGCTCAGAGTATGTCGGACGATCAGGTGATTCAGTATGTGAAAGACGCTCAGCAACAAGGGCTTACTCAAGCACAAATGACAACCGAATTAGTGAGGCGTGGTGTTACTCGTGAACAAGTAGAAAGAATTAAAAATAAATATGAGGCATCTCAAGGAAGTGAAAGCCAGCCATCAGGTATTGTTCGTGGAAGAAAGAACTTAAGAGAAAATGCACAAGAAAGTGTAAGTACAACCTCTTTTGATGAGATAGAAGCTAAAGTGGAAGATCCTACTGAAAAGAAATCCTCAGTAGCAGCTGCTAAATTAGTCTTTGGTAGAGGATATTTTACCAACCGGACACTATCCTTTGAGCCTAATTCAAATATGGCTACACCGGTAAATTATCAACTAGGTCCTGGCGATGAAGTAATTATTAATATTTGGGGAGATTCTGAAAGTACAATAAGTCAAACGATATCTCCTGAAGGAAGTATTTCTATTAATAAACTGGGACCAGTTTATTTAAGTGGAATGACCATAGAGAAAGCGGAGAATTATATGCGGAATGAATTAAGCAAAATTTATTCTGCTATATCAGATAATACATCTCAGGTAAAACTTACTTTAGGGCAAATTCGTACAATCCAAATTAATATTATGGGAGAAGTTGCGTCTCCAGGTACCTATCGTCTTTCTTCTTTCTCAACTTTATTCCATGCTCTATATAAAGCCGGAGGTGTAAATCCCATTGGTAGTATGCGTAGTATCCAAGTTGTTAGAGCAGGGAAGAAAATAGCTGATGTTGATGTATATGAGTACATTCTTCAAGGAAAAACAAGTGATGATATTCGCTTAATGGAAGGTGATGTGGTGATTGTACCTCCTTATGATTGTTTAGTTAATATATCTGGTAAAGTAAAAAGACCTATGTATTATGAGATGAAGAAAGGCGAAACTGTTGCCACTTTATTGAAGTATGCAGGAGGATTCACAGGAGATGCCTATGATAAAACAGTTCGTTTGATTCGTCTAAGTGGTCGTGAAAAACAGATATATAACATTGATGAAATGGATTTTTCCGTTTTTAAACTATTTGATGAAGATGCGATATCTATTGGAGCTGTTCTTGATCGTTTTGAAAATAGGGTAGAAATACGTGGTGCTGTATATAGAGATGGCATGTATCAAATAGGAGATGGGGTAAGGACAGTTAAGCAACTAATTGCGAAGGCAGAAGGATTAAGAGGTGATGCATTTCTAAATCGCATTCAGTTACAACGTGAACTTGAGGACTTAAGCATAGAGCTTATTCCAATAGACTTGAGAGGAATGATAAATGGTACTGTTCCGGATATAGTTTTACAACGTAATGATATACTTTATATTCCAAGTATACATGATCTCAAAGAATCTGAAATGGTTACTGTACATGGACTGGTAGCTCGTCCGGGAAGCTATTCGTATACATTAAAAACTACTATCGAGGACTTAATTATTCAAGCAGGTGGACTTTTGGAAGCAGCGTCTACAGCTCGTGTGGATGTAGCACGTCGTATTAAAGACCCCAAAGGTGCAACTGCTTCCAGTATTATTGGCCAGACTTATTCTTTTGAAATAAAAGATGGTTATATTATGGGAGATGGGAATGAATTTTATCTTGAACCTTTTGATGAGATTTATATTCGTAAGAGTCCGGCCTATCAACAACAACAAAATGTAACTGTTACAGGACAAGTACTCTTTGGCGGAAATTTTGCTTTAACTCAGAAAAATGAACGTTTAAGTGATATAATAAAAAAGGCAGGAGGTATAACACCGGATGCTTATGTGAAAGGAGCAAGATTAACCCGTCAAATGACCGAAGAAGAAAAACGTCGCGAAGGTGATGTTACTAGATTTGCCGTGAAAGATAGTGCAGATGATTCTGTATCAATGAAGCACTTAGAAGTAGGAATATCTTCATACTCTGTAGGTATTGATTTGGAAAAAGCTTTAAATAAACCCGGCTCAGATGCTGATTTGGTACTTCGTGAAGGTGATCAATTGTTTATTCCTGAGCATGTAAATACAGTGAAGATTAATGGTACTGTAATGTATCCTAATACTGTAGTATATAAAAAAGGAGAAAAATTGAAGTATTACATAAAACAAGCAGGCGGCTATGGATACAGAGCAAAGAAAAGTAAAGCATATATTGTATATATGAATGGTACTGTAGCTCGAGCGTCTAAATATAGCTCTAAATTAATAGAACCGGGATGTGAAATTATAATTCCGGGAAAACCAGAGAAAAAAGCAAGAAATACCAGCGAAATTATTTCTATAGGAACATCAGTAGCTTCATTTGCTGCTGTGATAACAGGTTTGGTTAACTTACTTAAGTAATTGATATGAAGAACGAAGAAAAAATGCAAGATACATCTTCTAAACAAAGTCAAGAGCAAGAGATAGATTTAATAGAATTAGCCCAAAAAATCTGGGATGAAAGGAAGCTTGTTTTTAAATGGTGTGGAATAGCAGCATTGATAGGAATTGTTGTTGCCTTTAGTATTCCTAAGGAATATACAACAACAGTGACCATTACTCCTGAAACCGGATCAAAAGGAGTATCAGGCGGTATGGGTGCTTTAGCTGCTATGGCTGGAGTAAATATAGGAATGCAAAACAGCGAGGATGCGATTTATCCAGAGCTTTATCCGGATATTGTCAGTTCAACTCCTTTCCTTACAGACCTATTTGATGTGAATATAACAGATATTAAGGGGAAGTTAGGTCCTAATTTAACAGTATACACTTATTTAGATGAACATCAACGGGCACCTTGGTGGAGTGCTGTAATTTCAGCGCCCTTTAAAGTGTTAGGGTGGTTTACATCTTTATTTAAGGATGAAGAAGTGGGTGAAAAAGCAGCTCTTGATCCTTTTATGTTAACCAGAGATGAAGCAAACATTGCTAAAGCTTTAAGTAGCCGTATCTCTGTGTCAGTAGATAAAAAAACTGGAGTAGCAACTATTTCCGTTTTAATGCAAGATCCATTAATATCTGCTACTCTTACTGATACTGTTATGTATCGACTACAGAATTATATAACAGATTATCGCACAAATAAGGCACGTCATGATTTAGCATTTACCCAAAAGCTACATGATGAAGCAAAAGAAAAATACTATATAGCTCAACAAAAGTATGCCAAGGCAATGGATGCCAACCTAAATATAGCAAAACAAAGTTATCGTACTGAACTGGATCGTTTACAAAATGAAATGAGCTTAACTTATGGAATATATAACCAGGTTGCTCAACAATTACAAATGGCTAAAGCTAAAGTTCAGGATATAACCCCTGTTTATACAGTTTTGCAGCCTGCTACGGTGCCATTGCAGGCAACTAAACCACGAAAACCAATGATTCTTATAGGTTTCGTTTTCCTTGCAGGTGTAGCCAGTGTAGGTTGGATATTATTTATTAAGGACTTTGTTAAGAACTGGAAGAAAAAGCCAGAACAATGATAGAAGAAAATGAAGCTTATCGTTGTTTGTAAATAGAAATAAAATTAGCTTTTATGAAAAATGAAAGTGTTGTTTATTATAAAAGTAAGCAGCACTTTTTTTATTTAAGTCTTTAATTGTTGTATCTTTATTTTTTAATAACAGAATACATTATGATAGATATACGTACTGAGAATGTAACAAGATATATTTTACCCTTACGTGAAGGAGGTTCTTTGCCTGCACTAGTCGAAGCTGATGACGGCTTTAAGTATGTTCTGAAATTCCGCGGCGCCGGACATGGAACCAAGGCACTTATTGCAGAATTTGTAGGTGGCGAAATAGCCCGTCTATTAGGCTTTAGAGTACCTGAAATTATATTTCTAAATTTGGATGAAGCTTTTGGACGTACTGAAGGAGATGAAGAAATACAGGATTTATTGCAATGGAGTAGGGGATTGAATTTAGGAATACATTTCCTATCAGGAGCTTTAGCATTTGATCCAGCTATTCATGAAATAGATTCAATGACAGCTTCAAGAATTGTTTGGTTGGATGCATTATTAACGAATATAGATCGAACAGTCAGGAATACCAATATGCTTATTTGGCATAAAGAATTATGGCTTATTGATCATGGTGCTTCTCTTTATTTCCATTATTCTTGGATTAATTCGCAGAAACATGCTTTAAGCCCTTTTGCTGAAATTAAGCATCATGTTCTCCTGTCTAAAGCAGATAGATTAGAAGAAGTTGATCAACAATTTAAAGCATTACTTACACTTGATAAAATACAAAACATTATTGATACAATACCAGACGATTGGTTTGATTGGGAAGGGAATAACAATACTCTACAGCAAAAGAGAGATGTATATATGCAGTTCTTTAAAGAAAGAATAAGCCATTCTGAAATCTTTGTAAAAGAAGCCAAAAATGCTCGAAAAACACTTGTATGAATATGCTGTAATCCGCTATCTACCACGTGTAGAGCGTGAAGAATTTATAAATGTGGGTATTATTCTTTTTTCTAAAAAGAGTAAATACATAAAAGCTCTTTACTATTTGGATGAAAATAAGATACAGTTTTTTTCTACAGAGCTTGATATAGATTCTATTCGTGATAATTTACGCACATTTGAAGAAATATGTCTGGGAAAAGCATTGAATACATCTATATCTTTCTTAGATATTGCAGAACGCTTTCGTTGGCTTACTGCTGTAAGAAGTTCATCCATTCAAACATCTCGCCCTCATCCTGGCTTCTCAGATAATTTGGACGAAACCCTCCAACGATTATTTGAAGAGTTAGTTTTATAACTGCTTTTGGGGAGTTTAATTTACTCTATTTAGGAGCTTTCCTATACAAATAAATGGCAATAAATGTATATACAATATTAGGAATCCAAACAGCTAATGCAGGAGGCATACTCCCATTCACCGCAAATGTAGAAGAAACCGTTTGAAATAGAATAAGCGAAAAGCTTAATCCTAAACCAATACCCAGATGAAGTCCCATTCCTCCTTTTACTTTGCGAGAAGAGAGGGAAAGACCTATAGCTGTTAATATGAAGGCTGCAAATGATGCTGATATTCTTCTGTGATATTCTATCTCAAATTCCTTGATATTGGCAAACCCACGTCTTTTTTGTTGGTCAATATATTCACCTAATTGTGGAGTGGTGAGCATCTCCTGTTGATTTCTTGTGATAAGAAAATCAGAAGGTTGCATCTTTATAATAGAATCAATTCGGTCACCTGTTACAATCTTTTCTTTGAATCCACCAACTTCACGAATGGTATAGTCTTTAATAGTCCAACGATATGTACTTGTTGTATCATACGTGATACTACGTGCTGTAAGGTGAGAAACAAGCTTTTTGTCTTTAAACTTATCTAAAGAAAAACGATAACCAGTGTTGTTATAATCCTGATATCTCTCAATATAGGCAATAACTCCGGAATCAACTTCTAACTGAATATTTCGAGCTGTAAGTATCTTACTTTTTTTTACGTATTTATTTTCAAACTCTAATCGGGTAACACTTCCCTTAGGAATTACATAAGCACTTAGTGCAAATGTTGCTATAGCTATGATAGCAGCCGAAATCATGTAAGGCCTCATTAGTCGCTTGAAACTCATGCCTGTAGAGAACATTGCTATGATCTCTGAATTCTCAGCGAGTTTTGAGGTAAAGAAGATAACAGAGATAAATACAAAGAGTGAACTGAAAAGATTAGCGAAATATGGAATAAAATTTAAATAGTAATCAAAAACAATAGCCTGCCAAGGGGCATTATTAGTGATGAATTTATCCAGTTTCTCATTAAAGTCAAATACAACGGCTATAGATATGATAAGAGCAATTGCAAATATATAAGTCCCTAAGAACTTTTTAATGATATATAAATCTAATCGTTTCAGTATTTTGCCCATAAGTTAAAGTCTTGTTGCCAGTTTTTTTACCATCATAGGTTTCCATATAGAAAAATCGCCTTCTATTATATGTCTGCGTGCTTCCCCCGCTAACCAAAGATAGAATGCTAAATTATGAACAGAGGCTATTTGCATTGCCAAAAGTTCTTGTGCATGGAACAGATGACGAAGATATGCTTTACTATATAAAGTATCTACATAAGAGGCACCATCCGCTTCAATAGGAGAGAAATCGGTTTCCCATTTCTTGTTACGCATGTTCATAATACCTTCTTTGGTAAATAACATGCCATTTCGACCATTTCTGGTGGGCATAACACAATCAAACATATCAACTCCACGTTCAATGCCTTCCAATATATTAATAGGTGTACCTACTCCCATTAAATAGCGAGGTTTATCTTTCGGAAGAATCGCATTTACCAGCTCAATCATTTCGTACATTTTGTCTACTGGCTCACCTACAGCAAGTCCGCCAATCGCATTACCATCAGCTTCTTTAGATGCAATATATTCTGCAGATTGTTTACGTAAATCAGGATAAATGCATCCTTGTACAATGGGGAACAAAGATTGATTATACCCATATTTTGGCTCTGTTTCATTGAAGCGTTTAATACATCTATCCAACCAGCGATGAGTCAATCCGAGAGATTTTTTTGCATATTGATAATCAGAATCTCCCGGAGGACATTCATCAAAGGCCATCATAATATCCGCACCTATGGAACGTTCAATATCCATCACGAATTCAGGAGTAAAGAAATGCTTGCTCCCGTCAATATGAGAACGAAATTCGGCACCTTCCTCACGCAATTTGCGAATTCCGGAAAGAGAAAACACTTGAAATCCTCCACTGTCTGTCAACATAGGACGACTAAAACCATTGAATTTATGCAATCCTCCGGCCTTTTCAATTACATCAGTTCCTGGTCTTAAATATAAATGATAAGTATTACCCAGTATAATCTGGGCTTTTATGTCATTCGTTAATTCTGTTTGATGCACTCCTTTAACAGTACCCAATGTACCCACTGGCATAAAGATGGGAGTTTGAATCTGTCCATGATCCGTAGTTAATAATCCTGCACGAGCATTCGTTTTCGAATCTGTATGTTGCAGCTCAAATGTCATTCTTTTAGTTTTTCTTTATAGTTAAATCTATAGCATCGCTCACTTTTTCTTTAGTAAGTGCTATAGCAAAAACCTCTTTTATATCTTTAACATAGTGGAATGTCAGTCCTTTTAAATAGATATCTTCAATCTCGTCAATATTCTTTTTGTTTTCATCGCTAAGAATAATTTCTTTGATTCCGGCACGTTTTGCTGCCAATATCTTTTCTTTAATTCCCCCAACAGGAAGAACTTTTCCACGAAGAGTTATTTCACCTGTCATAGCCAAATTTGCTTTTACCTTCCTTTGGGTTAAAGCCGATGCAAGAGATGTAGCCATTGTGATACCTGCTGAAGGACCGTCTTTAGGTATGGCACCTTCCGGAACGTGTATATGGATGTTCCAGTTTTCAAAGATTTCATCATTCAGAGCCAATAATGGAGCATGAGATTTAATGTACTCCAAAGCTAACATAGCAGATTCTTTCATTACATCTCCCAAATTACCTGTTAATGTCAAACGGCTACCTTTACCACGACTTAGACTGGTTTCAACAAATAAAATTTCGCCTCCGACAGCTGTCCAAGCCAAACCTGTAACTACACCTGCATACTCGTTTCCTTGATACTTATCTCGTGTAACTTCCGGAGCTCCTAAGTATTCATATAAATCATCAGGCTTGATTTCTGTTTTACTGATATATCCGTCTGTAGCATATTGACGTGCTATCTTACGAAGGATTTTTCCTATTTTCTTTTCCAGTTCACGAACACCACTTTCACGTGTATATGATTCAATTACTGCTTCTAAGGTAGTTTTAGGTAATTTTACGTCATTTTTCTTCATACCGGTAGCTTCCAAAGCTTTAGGTACAAGATGCTTGCGAGCTATTTCTTTCTTTTCTTCAGTGATATAACCACTAATCTCTATCAACTCCATACGATCTAACAAAGGTCCGGGAATGGAGTTAAGATTATTAGCAGTGGCAATAAACATTACTTTAGAGAGGTCATAATCTATATCTAGATAGTTGTCATGGAAAGCCATGTTTTGCTCGGGATCCAATACTTCTAACATCGCAGAAGAAGGATCTCCCTGTCTATCTGAACTCATTTTATCTATTTCATCCAAAATAAATACCGGATTAGAAGAACCTGCTTTTATCAAGCTTTTTATAATTCTTCCAGGCATAGCGCCTATATAAGTTTTACGATGCCCACGGATTTCTGCTTCATCATGAACTCCTCCCAAAGACATACGAACATATTTTCTTTTTAAGGCAGAAGCTATTGACTTTCCTAAAGAAGTTTTTCCGACTCCCGGAGGGCCATATAAACATATAATCGGAGATTTCATATCTTGTTTCAGCTTTAAAACAGCCAAATGTTCTAAGATACGTTCTTTTACCTTCTCCAAACCATAATGATCTTTATCTAAAGTTTTTTCAGCTTGAACCAAATTCAGGTTGTCTTCTGTATATACTTTCCATGGAAGAGCAAGCATCGTTTGAAGATAGTTGAGCTGTACACTGTAATCAGGTGATTGAGGGTGAACTCTTTCTAACTTAGCCAGTTCTTTTAAGAATACATTTCTAACGTCTTCTCCCCAAGGCATTCTCATGCCTTTTTCGCGCATTTCTTCTACTTCCTGCTCTTGAGTACTACCTCCCAGCTCATCTTGAATAGTTTTAATTTGCTGTTGCAGGAAGTATTCGCGTTGCTGTTGGTCAATATCCTCTTTGGCGCGCATCTGTATAGATGCTTTCAAATCAGCAAGCTGTACTTCGCGGTTTAGTATCTCAAGTAAACGATAAGCACGTTTTCTTAAAGAGTTAATTTCCAGTAACTCAATCTTTTCTTCTTTCTTGAAAGGGATGTTTGTGCAGATAAAATCTATCAGAAACATGTGATTATTCATGTTCTTAAGAGTAAATGCAGAGTCTTGTGGAAAACTATCTGAAGACTTCATATAACGCATAGCCAGATCTTTGCAGGTCTCAGCTAATGCTACAAATTCCTTATCCTCTTTTGGTGGAACTTCATCTTCCAATAAATCAATTTGTCCTGCTAAATAGGGGCGAAGCTTGGTTAAATCCTTAAGCTCCATTCGTTTTACCCCTTGAAGTATGGCAGTGGTAGTGAGATCCGGCATTTCCAGAATACGTACTACCTTAGCTATTGCTCCAACTTTATGTAAATCATCAAAAAAAGGTTCGTTTATATGAGCTTCTTTCTGACAAACAACAGCAATGTATTTTTTGCTTTTTTCTGCCTCACGAACAAGTTTCAATGATGATTTCCGACCAACAGAAATAGGTAGAAATACTTGTGGAAAGAGCACCATGTCTCTTAATGGTAAAACGGGGATTTCTTCGTCTTGTTTTATATTGATATTGGGTTGAATTTCACTTCCTTCAAAATCAGCAATCAAAGAAAAAGCATCTTCTTGTTCATCGTCAAATTCTCTCTCAATCTGATAATTTTCTTCTTTCATTTTAATCAAATTAGTTTGTATCTTGTACGCATACATATAAAAGCGAATGCAAAGTTAATCTATTCTCATTAATTAAAAAGTGGTATTCCTATAAAAAACAAAAAAACAGTATCGCATGATATTCTAAAATGAAGAATTTCTAAAATATTTATCTATTTTTGATAATTCTCTCTCAACAACAATATTAATGAGTAATTCATATTTTAAATTCAAGCAGTTTTGCATACATCAGGATAGGTGTGCAATGAAAGTAGGAACAGATGGTGTATTGCTTGGTGCATGGACCAAAGTAGATACTGCCAAAAACATACTTGACATTGGCACAGGAACAGGCTTGGTAGCTTTAATGCTTGCTCAGAGATCTTCTGCGCACATAACCGCTTTAGAAATTGACCCACTGGCAGCAAAACAAGCCGAAGAAAACATTCTGGAATCCCCTTGGAAAGACAGAATGGAAGTAGTTTGTATAGATTTCAATGTTTATACTTCTAAGGAAAAATTTGATATTATAGTATCTAATCCACCATTTTTTGTTGATTCGCTTACTTCTCCTGTAGAATCCCGTACTGCTGCCCGGCATAATTATTCTCTGCCTTATAGTGATTTGCTACAAGGTGTTTCTGCTATTTTAAATGATCTTGGAGAGTTTTCGATCATCATCCCTTACGACGTTTCTGATTCGGTTAAGTCTGTGGCAGAAGATTATAATTTGTTTCCATGCAGACAACTAAATATAATCACGACTCCTGGAAAGAATCCTAAAAGGTGCTTAATTACATTTGTTTTAGGGATGGGGGGAGGACAAAATGAAATTAGAGAATTATTGCTGGAAAAGGAAAGGCATTGTTATAGTGATGAATATGCGGCTTTGACTAAAGATTTTTATTTGAAGGGATAGCGGTCGCGCTGGCTAATGTTCTTTCGTTAGTACTAAAAAACAAAGAGACTTAAAACATTTGTTTAAGCCTCTTTATTTCTGTCGGGGTACCAGGATTCGAACCTGGGACCCCCTGCTCCCAAAGCAGGTGCGCTAACCGGACTGCGCTACACCCCGAAAAAGTGTTGTGCTTTTCTCCTAAAGCGTTGCAAAGGTAGAGGTTATTTTTTAATAAACAAACTATTTGAGATATTTTTTTTGAATAAAATTCATTTACCACTCATAATCAGCATTATAGCGTTTTATTTTTTTCTATCTCTTTCAAGTCATCTAAGTTCTTTCTGATATTTCTAAGATTATGATAGATGAGTTTTTTATATATGAAATAGAAAAATCACAAGAAGAGAGGAGAATTCAAAATGGTTTCTATATATTTCCTCCTAAAAATTTCCTCATAGTATCTACATCTATTCCTCTGCGTAAGGCGTAATCTTTGAGCTGATCTTCTCCTATTTTTCCTATTGTAAAATAGTGAGAAGCAGGATGAGATATCATAATACCCGAAACAGCCGCATGGGGAAGCATCATCCCATTTTCCGTGAGACTAATACCGATTTGATTCATTTGAATGATATCATTCAGTATAAAATTCACAGATTGATCCGGAAGAGAAGGATAACCAATTGCTGGCCGTATTCCCTGATACTTTTCGACAAGCAATTCTTTGATAGAAAGCTGTTCGTCTTTTGCATATCCCCAGACTTCCTTCCTTACATACTCATGCATCTTTTCGGTACCAGCTTCTGCCAAACGATCTGCTAATGTTTGAACAAGTAGATGCTTATAAGGGTCATTGGCATATAGCTCCTCAATTTCGGGGTCAGAGCAGGTTGCAAATACTCCTACCGTATCTGAAATACCGGAAGAAAGAGGACGTACAAAATCACTCAAACACAAATAAGGATCATGCTCTTTTTTGACTGTCTGCTGACGGAGCAACGGAAGAACTGTTCCATCTAATAGCAGATTGTCACCATCTCCATTAGCTTTACACAATTTGAAAATAGTTTGTACTTTATACTCTTTATCCAATTGATTAAGCATCCGGTTCGCTTCTTTGTATAGCTGCATAGCCTCGGAGGCTTTAGGACGATCCGATTCTGGAAAAGTAGTAAGCCAGGAAGCACGACAAACATCACAACCATGTATATCTGCAATGGCTGCAAAACGTGGTTGAAAGCCCCATGCATGGAAAAAGTAAATCCAGTTGATGTATGGCGCTATTTGATGAATAGAGTAGGTGATAATCATCTAAACCTAAGTTCTTGCCCTCTGTGAGTATCGCTTATTTGTTCATCTGTGTAAACAAGCGTACCATTCACAAAGGTTTTATCAACTTTCCAGTTGAAAGTGTGCCCTTCAAGTGGACTCCATTTACATTTACTATAGATGCTATCGGTAGTTATCACCCATGAACTGGATGGCTTAACTAATACTAAATCTGCCTGATACCCCGGCCTGATATAACCTCTGTTATTTATCTGGTAAATTTGAGCAGGAGCATGGCACATCTTCTCCACCACCTTTTCTATATCGAATACTCCTTCATCCACCAGTTCCAACATACTGACTAATGAAAATTGAATCATAGGCATTCCGGACATTGCTTTTAAAGCTCCTCCTTCTTTTTCCTGAAGCTGGTGAGGAGCATGATCTGTGGCAATGACATCTATTAAATCGGTATTCACAGCTTCGCGTAAAGCTTTGCGGTCAGTCTCTGTTTTAATGGCCGGATTGCATTTTATACGAGTTCCATAAGTTTCATAATCAGCATCGGTAAATACTAAATGAGGTATACAGGCTTCTGCCGTTATTCTCTTTTCGCTTAAAGGCTTGTTCTCGAACAGTTCCAATTCCTTGGCTGTAGTTAAATGAAGCAAATGAAGACGAGCATTTGCTTTCTGTGCTAATTCTATGGCCAGTTTAGACGATTCATAACAGGCTTCCACCGAACGTATTTCAGGATGAAAACGTAATGGTATATCTATGTCTGTTCCTTCTCCGATACCGTATTCTTCTTTATAGAATTCTGTATTCTTTTTAATTATGTCCTGATTTTCACAGTGCGCGGCAATAAGTAAGTCTGTACCATTAAAGATATTCATCAGGCTACTCATTTGATCTACCAGCATATTGCCGGTGCTCGATCCCATAAACAATTTAATGCCACATACACGATGAGCATCTAATTGACTGAAAAGAGAATAATTATTGTTAGTTGCTCCAAAGTAGCAAGAGTAGTTTACAAGTGACTTGGCAGCCATCAACTCCATCTTCTCATGCCACGCATCCAATGTTACTGTTTGCGGATTGGTGTTTGGCATATCCATAATAGAGGTTACTCCTCCAGCCACGGCTGCCCGACTTTCGGTGGTAATATCTGCTTTCTGCGTTAATCCGGGATCGCGAAAGTGTACATGATCGTCAATTACTCCGGGAAGCAGATATGAACCTTCTGCATCAATTATTTCTTCGCAAGGAGTACTTGTTTCTTCTCCTTGAACTAATATCTCGACTATTTTTTCGCCTTCAATCACTACCGAGCCGTAAACCTTTTGACCTTCGTTTACAATGATAGCATTTTTTATAAGGGTACGTTTCATTTCTTTTGAGGGTATTTATGGAACCAGCTTTTTATTTTCATACTAATAACTCCAAACATGGCTTCACCAAAAATGCTTGTGTTCATTTTGGAGGTGCCCAATTCGCGATTCACAAATATAACCGGTACTTCAACAATCTTAAATCCACATTTATAAGCAGTAAATTTCATTTCTATCTGGAATGCATATCCTTTAAAACGAATATTATCCAGACCGATAGTTTCTAAAACTTCCCGACGATAACAAACGAATCCGGCGGTGGTATCGTGCACAGACATGCGAGTAATCATTTGTACATATTTAGATGCACACCACGACATCAGTACACGTCCCATAGGCCAGTTTACTACATTTACTCCACTTACATAACGCGAGCCAACAGCTAAATCGCCTCCGTCTTCGGCACATGCTTTATATAACTTAGACAAATCCTTGGGATTATGCGAAAAGTCGGCATCCATCTCGAAGATATACTTATAATCATGCGCTAATGCCCATTTGAATCCGGCAATATAGGCAGTTCCTAAACCGGATTTCTCTTTGCGTTCAAGAATAAAAAGCTGATTGGGAAACTCATTTTGCAGTTCTTTCACGATGGCTGCTGTTCCGTCTGGAGAATTGTCTTCTACTACCAGTGCATGAAATTGTTTATCCAATGTGAAAACTGTACGAATAATGTTTTCTATATTTTCTCGTTCGTTGTAAGTTGGAATAATAATAAGGCTGTCGGACATTAACATAAGTATTGATTAAATATCGAAAAACAAATGTAGTATATTTCTCTCATTTACGAAACGATGCTTTATCAAAAGAAAGGAATATTTAGTACTTTTGTGTGAAAATTCAAAATTAGCAATAACAAAGGATAAGGAATGACCATAACCGAATTACAGCAGCGATATGCGGAACACCCCAATACCCATGTGCTGCAAACGTTACTAAATGACCCTGTTATTAATCATATTTATTGCGGCGGTATGCATGCTTCGGCTGCTTCTCTGTTTTTTTCTTCACAGATATCTGCATCTGCAGAACCTTTCATCTTTGTTCTGGGAGATTTGGAAGAAGCCGGATACTTTTACCATGACCTGACACAGATATTGGGAACGGAGAATGTGCTATTTTTCCCTTCTTCTTATCGCCGTGCCATTAAATACGGTCAGAAAGATGCTGCTAATGAGATACTTCGTACAGAAGTGCTTAGTAAAATGCAGAAAAATGCCAAGGGACTTTGTGTAGTTACCTATCCGGATGCATTGGCAGAAAAAGTAGTTTCTCAAGATGAATTAAATGATAAGACATTAAAACTACATACAGGCGAGCAAGTTGATACGGAATTTATTAAAGAAGTATTATATAGTTATGGTTTTGAGTATGTAGATTATGTTTATGAACCGGGGCAGTACGCCGTAAGAGGAAGTATTATTGATGTTTTCTCTTTTTCGTCCGAATATCCTTTTCGTATAGACTTTTTTGGAGATGAAGTAGATAGTATTCGTACATTTGAAGTAGACTCCCAGCTTTCGAAAGAGAAAATGGAAAAAATATCCATTGTACCCGACTTAGCCACCATAACAGAAAGCAATATCTCCTTTCTTGATTTCGTTTCGGAGAAATCTATATTAGCCATGCGTGATTTCTTTTGGTTAGAAGAACGAATTCAAGCCATACACAACGAGATTACAGAAAATGCAACCATTCCCAATGAGATAGACGAGTTAGCAGTGCAAGGAACGAATTTGCTAAAGCTATTAATCAATGGAGCTGAATTTGCTGCTCGTGCATTAAAATTCCGTAGAATAGAGTTTGGAAACAAACCAACCGGAACACCCCATGCCACGCTAACATTTGATACAGCCATTCAGCCCATTTTCCATAAGAATTTTGATTTGGTTGCCACCTCTCTGAAAGAATATCAATCTAACGGATTTGCTATTTATATATGTAGTGATAGTGTGAAGCAAACAGATCGTATCCGTACTATCTTTGAAGATAGGGGAGATCAGATTTCATTTACTGCCGTAGAACGTACATTGCACGAAGGTTTTAGCGATCAGACGCTAAAGATCTGCATATTCACCGATCATCAGATATTTAATCGTTTTCATAAATATAATCTCAAAAGTGACAAGGCCCGTTCGGGAAAGGTGGCTTTATCATTAAAAGAGCTAAACCAATTTATTCCGGGCGATTATGTGGTTCATACAGATCATGGGGTAGGGCGTTTTGCCGGATTGGTAAGATTACCAAATGGAGATACCACCCAGGAAGTTATCAAACTGGTGTATCAAAATGAGGATGTGGTATTTGTATCTATTCACTCCCTGCATAAAGTCTCTAAATATAAAGGCAAAGACGGAGAACCGCCTCGTTTGAATAAACTTGGAACCGGAGCTTGGGAGAAACTGAAAGATCGAACCAAAACGAAGATTAAGGATATAGCTCGTGATTTGATAAAGCTATATTCTAAACGTCGTGAAGAAAAAGGATATGCTTTTAGCTCGGACAGTTTCTTGCAACATGAATTGGAAGCAAGCTTTATTTATGAAGATACTCCCGATCAGAGTAAGGCCACGGCCGATGTAAAGCATGATATGGAACGAGACATTCCAATGGACCGGCTGGTTTGTGGAGATGTAGGTTTCGGTAAAACAGAAGTGGCGATTCGTGCAGCATTTAAAGCAGCTACAGATAATAAGCAAGTGGCAGTGCTCGTACCCACAACGGTGTTAGCCTATCAACACTTTCAAACATTTAAAGAACGCTTGAAAGATTTTCCATGCAAAGTAGACTATTTAAGTCGCGCACGTACTAAGGCACAGGCAAATGCAGTTATTGATGGCTTGAAAAAAGGCGAGGTGAATATTTTAATTGGTACACACCGAATATTAAGTAAGGATATACAATTTAAAGATTTGGGCTTGCTTGTGGTAGATGAAGAACAAAAGTTTGGAGTCAGCGTAAAAGAAAAGCTGCGCCAATTGAAAGTGAATGTCGATACGCTTACCATGACAGCTACTCCCATACCGCGAACCTTACAATTTTCGTTGATGGGTGCCCGCGATTTAAGCGTTATATCCACTCCTCCTCCTAACCGTTACCCTATACAGACGGAGTTACATGTCTTCAATGAGGAAGTAATAACAGATGCTATCAATTTTGAAATGAGTCGTAATGGACAAGTCTTCTTCGTAAATAACCGCATTGGTAACTTGCAGGAACTGAAAGCTATGATCTTGCGTAATATTCCTGATGCTCGCATAACCATAGGACATGGACAAATGGAACCTACGGAATTAGAAAAGATCATCTTCGACTTCGTAAACTATGATTATGATGTACTTATTGCCACCTCCATCATTGAAAGTGGTATAGATATTCCCAACGCAAACACGATTATAGTTAATCAGGCACAAAACTTTGGGTTGAGCGATTTGCATCAATTACGTGGTCGTGTAGGACGAAGCAATAAGAAAGCATTCTGCTATTTATTGGCTCCTCCGCTTTCTTCGTTGACTCCTGAAGCGCGTCGCCGCCTACAAGCCATAGAGAACTTTAGCGATTTGGGCAGCGGCATACACATCGCCATGCAAGATTTAGACATTCGGGGAGCAGGCAACATGTTGGGAGCAGAGCAAAGTGGATTTATAGCAGACCTTGGATATGAAACCTATCAGAAAATTTTAAGCGAAGCTGTACAGGAACTTAAAAATGATGAATTTGCCAATCTATATGCCGAAGAAATAAAAGGAGATGGTATAATCAGCGGAGAACAATTTGTGGAAGACTCAACTGTAGAAAGTGATCTGGAGCTGCTTTTACCAGCCGACTATGTTACAGGAAGCAGTGAACGTATGTTACTGTATCGCGAACTGGATAGTTTAACATTAGATACCGAAGTAGAAGCTTTTCGCGCTCGCTTGGAAGATCGTTTTGGTCCTATACCTCCCGAAACTCAAGAGTTACTTCGTATTGTTCCGCTTCGGCGTTTAGCTGCAAGGTTAGGAGCCGAAAAGGTTTTCCTAAAAGGAGGACGCATGAGTCTATTCCTTGTGTCCAATCAGGAAAGTCCCTATTATCAAAGTGCTGCTTTTGGGAAGTTAATCAGTTATATGATGAAATATCCTAAGCGTTGTGATCTTCGGGAACAGAACGGAAAGCGTTCTATGCTGGTAAAATCAGTATCTAATGTAGAAACAGCTGTAAGCGTTCTGCAAGAAATGGTTGCTATGGAAAGTGATTAATAAATACTTTTTTTAAGCGACATTTGGAATATTTTTCATGACTTACGGAACTTGTTAATATAATTCCATGTTACTATATTTGTGAAAGTACAACTTTTTTAATAAAATATAGATACAGAATTAAACCTTAACAAGAAAAAGTCATGAGAGCAGCCCTTTTTTTAGAGAACAACAAATTGTGCAGCATCGCAGATGATGTGGAACAAAGGAATTTGAGAGTAATTGTGTTTGGACGTGATGAGAATTTTAATATCTGCATGTCCGACGAGTATTTAGAGAACCCAAGCGTTGGTTACTTAATGCTGTGGCTTTACAGCTCACGTATTCATAAAATCTTTGTAAAAGATGTAGATGAAAAATTGAAACCAATGTTAGATGAGATTGATGTTACCGTTAGAGTGAAAAAAGAATTAGAAAATGAACCTCTTTTAATTGGGGTTTCTTATTAGTTTTGTTCAATAAATTACAAGCAATTACCCCGAAGGGATAGGGCATTCAGTTGATCGTCCCAGAGGGACACTTTAAAACAGCCCGGGGTACAGTGAGCATAGCGAACGGCACCCCGGGTATAAATAACGATCCAGGAGATGGCGTCCCGAAGGGACAACTCAATGAAATAACTGGCTAATGGGGCTATTAAGCTGTCCCTTCGGGACGCGGGGTGATGATGCTTTTCAATTTATACCCGGGATGTCGCTTCGCTTTATCCCGGGCTGCTTTAAACTGACCCTTCGGGTCGAAAAACGGCAATAATCCTTAACTTAACACCCTACCTTCGGGGTAATTGCTAAAGCACTTTCTTATAAAGCTCAAGGATAATCTCCTTATTCACTTCTCTTGGGTTACCCGGCGTACAAACATCCGCAGCAGCAGATTCTGCCAACTTATCCAAATCACTTTCTTTAATGCCTAATTCAGACAAATGTTGTGGAATACCTAAGCGGATAGACAACTCTTTCACCGCTTTTACAGCAGCTTCCGCAGCTTGTTCTTTCGTCATATCACAAGAATACACATTCATAGCTTTAGCAATGAGTACATACTTATCTAATGCTGCCGGAGCGTTAAACTCCATAATCGTAGGCAAAAGTAGTGCGTTGGCAACTCCATGAGGAATATCAAAAATAGCTCCTAATGGATGAGCCATACCATGTACAACTCCCAAACCGACATTCGAGAATGCCATACCGGCAATGTATTGAGCTACAGCCATACCATTACGCGCTTCTGCATTATTGGGCTCGTTAGTGGCAGTTTCCAGGTAGCGGGCAATCATTTCAATGGCTTTGATTTCAAACATATCACTCATTTCCCAAGCTCCTTTGGTGATTAAGCCTTCAATGGCATGAGTCAAAGCATCGAGTCCGGTAGAAGCGGTAAGACTTTTAGGAAGTGTGTACATCAGTTCTGCATCTACAATGGCAATGGCAGGAATGTCGTTAGGGTCTACACATACCATTTTCTTTTCGTTCACTTCGTCGGTAATTACATAGTTGATAGTTACTTCCGCAGCAGTTCCGGCAGTAGTAGGCAATGCTATGATGGGAACAGATTTCTTTTTAGTAGGAGCCACGCCTTCCAAAGAAACCACATCACTAAACTCCGGATTATTGGTAATAATACCTATGGCTTTCGCTGTATCTATAGATGATCCTCCTCCAATAGCGAGAATAAAATCGGCTCCGGAAGCAGCATACGCTTCAACACCAGCCTTTACATTGGTTACTGTAGGGTTAGGCTTAATCTCACTGAATATTTCATAAGGTATATGAGCAGCTTCGAGCACCTTCAGCACTTTATCTGCCACACCATACTTAATAAGGTCTTTGTCGGTTGCTACAAATGCTTTCTTTAAACTTAAACGAGCAATTTCTTGAGGGAGAACTTCACGAGCTCCCGGTCCGAAGTAAGATACTTCGTTTAGGATGAAACGGTTAATCATAATTTTACTATTATTTTTAGAGTTTTAAAGTTAGAAACTATTGTTCCTTTAGAAGTCGTAAAAATAATAGTTTTTATTGGTTGAATAATGATAAGAATGATTCAATTATTAATGTATTTGGTTTATTTTGCAGAAACTGCCCAACTAAATTAATCTGTCAGCAGAAAATAGGTTGTATAACATATTTTACTCTGATTCAAGCAGTTATATGCTTAAACTTTGCAAATTCGCGGACTTTTTGTTGTTTTTGTCGGTAAGATCATTTATCTTTCTACACATAATTCTAATATTCTATGACAAACCACATCCATTCTGCGGAAGTTCTTAATTGGGCCAAAGACTTCCTGACGAAAGCAGAGAAAGAACTATCTCCTGCCGAAGTAAAAGAGCAACGCATGTTCGCATCTTTAGTAACCGATCCTAAGAATAAGGTGATTCTAACCAAATTACTTGATGAATCTTCTCAAATACGCGATACCCGGAAACTGTCGCGTAGAATGAAAACTATTTTTGCAGAATATGGAGTTCCCAATTTCTTTGGCAAGACCTACGAATATTTGGGTTATATGTTCAGAGACTTTGGATATCTGTTTGACTTTATTGCAGTACCCATTTTTAAAAGTGTATTGCGCAAAGAAACAAGTAAAATCATTATAAAAGAAGAGCGCCCTGCATTAAGCAAACATTTAGGAGACAGATGGAATCATAATATTGGTCAGAATGTAAACCTGTTGGGCGAAGTTGTATTGGGTGATGGAGAAGCCAATCATCGTTATGAGCATTATCTGGCTGCATTAAAAGAACCGGATATCAATTATATCTCTATTAAAATATCCGGTATTTACGCGCAGTTAAATCCGCTTAGCTATGAAAAAAGCAAAAAGGATTTATGTGAGCGCATTACTCATATCTTCCAAACTGCTATCGACCATCCTTATATAGAAAAGGATGGAACTTCATCTCCTAAGTTTGTCAATCTCGACATGGAGGAATATAAAGATACCGAACTTACGCTTGATGTTTTTACTACTGTTATGGCTATGCCTCAATTTAAGAATTTTACAGCAGGTATTGTGGTACAAGCTTACTTGCCGGATGCTATTTTCTTTTATACTCATTTATTGGAGTTTGCAAAGAAAAGAGTAGAAGAGGGAGGTGCACCTATTAAAGTAAGATTGGTAAAAGGAGCCAATTTGCAGATGGAAACGATTGTCTCTTCTCTTAAAGGATGGTCGAATCCGATACTTCCTACCAAAATAGATGTAGATGCCAATTACCTGCGCATACTTGACATAGCTTTACAGCCGGAGAATATGAAAGCCATACATATTGGCGTTGCTTCGCATAACTTTTTCACTATCGGTTATGCATACCTGCTAAGTAAAGCCAATGGGGTGGAAGAATATGTTACCTTCGAAATGTTGGAAGGCATGGCCAACCATTTACCGCGAGTGATGCGAAGCCTTGGCAAGCAGATTATTCTCTACACACCGGTGGTTAAAAAGGAACATTTCTTGAATGCAGTTTCTTACTTAGTGCGTCGTTTAGATGAGAATACCGGAAAAGATAATTTCCTGACTTATTCTTTTAATCTGAAAGTGCACAGCGATGAATGGAATTTTCTGCAAGAGCAATTTCTGGCTGCTTATGAAAAGAAAGACAAGGTAGAACCCGCCGTTTATCGTACGCAAGACCGGACAAAGACACAAGAACCCTGCAAGGATCTTACTACTTTCAGTAATGAACCGGATACCGATCTTGATTTGAAACAAAACAGAGAGTGGGCGCTTGCTGCATTAGATAGATGGATGAACAAAACGGCAGAAGAATATATTATTCCTGTTCAGGTAGGAGATAAAGAGTTTATCACCGAAAAGAAAAAAAGATATTACGACCGCAGCAGAAATGATGAATATTGCTTTTGTGAAGTTAACATGTCTACCCAGGAGCAAGTAGAAGAAATTATAGACACTGCCCAAAAGGATGCTTCCGGATGGAGAGAAACAACACTCGATGTTCGTAATAAGATTCTTCATGCCACCGCCGAGGTTATGGCGAACAGACGCGAGGATTTGGTTGCCTGTATGTCTGCCATCACCGGTAAAACATTTATGGAGGGTGATGTGGAAGTATCGGAAGGTATTGATTTCTGTCGGTTCTATCCTATTTCAATGAAAGCATTCGAGGAGTTAGAAAGCATCTCTTATAAGCCCAAAGGAGTTATTTTAGTAATTCCGCCTTGGAATTTCCCGTTTGCAATTCCGGTAGGAGGCGTTGCTTCTGCACTGGCAGGAGGTAATACAGTTATACTGAAACCTGCTACGGTTGCATTTCCTATTGCGTGGGAATTTGCCAAATGCTTCTGGGAGGCAGGTGTTCCCAAAGATGCTTTACAGGTTATTTGTCCGGGCGACAGGAGTTCTTTGAACTATCTATCTGCACATCCTTCCGTAAAACACATTATCCTGACCGGAGGAACAGATACCGCGTTCAGGCTCTTGGAAAATAGTCCTCATACGCCACTTTCCGCAGAAACGGGAGGAAAGAATGCTATTATTGTGACTGCGGCGGCAGATCAGGATCATGCCATTTTGAATGTTGTATCTTCTGCATTTAGTAATGCGGGACAAAAGTGTTCTGCCTGTTCTTTGTTATTACTGGATAAAAAGACATATCATGACGAAACTTTTAAATCTAAATTAAAAGATGCTGTTACCAGTATGCATACAGGTAGTGTGTGGGAGAGTGATAATAAGGTAGGCCCTATGATAACCAATGATAATGACAAGCTTCTTTATGCCATAGATAATTTGGAACCCGGCGAATCTTGGCTTGTGCCTCCTGTTTTTGCCGATGAGAAAAAGTATATACTTAAACCGTGTGTGAAATGGGGAGTGAAGCCGGGCAATTATACCTTTAAAACAGAGTTATTTGCTCCATTGCTTTCTGTGGTTTGCATCAACGATTTGGAAGAAGGTCTTACATTCGCCAACTCTACCGACTATGGATTAACGTCGGGACTTCAAAGTTTAGATGAAAAAGAAATAGCGCTTTGGAAAGAAAAGATGGAAGCCGGAAACCTTTATATAAACCGGGGTATTACAGGAGCTATTGTTCGCCGACAACCTTTCGGTGGAATGAAACGTTCTGCTTTTGGTGCCGGTATTAAAGCTGGTGGTCCTAATTATGTATCTTGCTTTGTGGAGTTTACAGACCATAAAATAGGTGTAGCTCCCGATGAAGAATACCTGCTTATGGCTCGCCAAAGTTATGCCAAAGCTTGGGAAAATGAGTTTAGTGTAGAAAGAGATGTCAGTCACATTGTAGGAGAATCAAACATTTTCCGTTATTTGCCTCTGAAGTCGATAGCTGTTCGCTTGCAAGATACAGATAGCTTAACAGATGCTCAATTAATAATGTATGGGGTTGCTAATACGCCAAGCCATGCTGTAATTAGTTTATCTTCTTCCAACCCTTATTTAAAAGAAATCAAGCAAGAGGCGGAAAGCTATAACATTCCGGTCATTGTACAAGAAGAAGATCTATTTATTTCCGAAATGAATAAGTATGAGCGTATTCGTACTTGCTCATCAGATTTGTCGGAAGCCATTTATCGGAAAGCGGCTGAATTGGGATTGTATATCGCTACCCATAAGCCGCTATCAGAA
The DNA here is from genome assembly GCF_010500995.1 of Bacteroides sp. 224. Classification (GTDB taxonomy): domain Bacteria; phylum Bacteroidota; class Bacteroidia; order Bacteroidales; family Bacteroidaceae; genus Bacteroides. Next base: position 63,272 of record NZ_QVMK01000004.1, read on the forward strand.
GGACGAATTGAACTGCTTCATTACCTGAAAGAGCAAAGTATATCGTATGAATATCACCGGTATGGGAGTATTATTGAGGAACCCACACATACACCGGCTGCATACGTGTATTCTCATTCTTGATTTTTCCTTCTTCCTTCAGTCTTTTAATATGTCGGGATGCCGTAATAGTCGTCATCCCGCATAATTCTTGAAAAAGTCTACGTGTTATAAAAGAGTTTTTCTGGAAAAAAGCCTCTAACTTCTTATCTATTTGTTCGTGAGTTAACTTTACTGAGTGATTTCTAATGCGGGCACGTTCTGTTTGCACATATTTTAGTTTCTTATTTAGATCTTTATCGGCTCTGAACTTTACCGATTTAAACCATACACTTTGTGCTCTTGTTTTCTTTGGGTCTATTTCGGTAGTAGTTTTAAGTGTCACCTGAAAATACCCAATACCTTCTATGTGTACTCGATTACTTTCGGCTAACTCATCTGCCAATACTTGGCTTAATTGTACTAATACCCCTTTTACATCTCCTATGGTTAATGAAGATGCATGTTGTATCCGAGCGGCTAACTCATTGGTGCTGACGGTTTTCAAGGTAACTGTACGTGCGCAGTACTTGCTTTTCCCTTTTTCTGATAAATCGGGGATCTCATAAAATTCAAATTCTATTGGCATATTCTATTCTTTTGTATTAAGTGTATCAATAATCTAACCACTGTAGTTCTATTGCTAAAGGTAGCTTATTCTATGTCTAAAACTAGATACTTTCTTTAGTACAGTAAGCTGTTTACTGTCTTTATCACAGGCATGATAAATGATTTTCATGTGCATGATGAAATTTTATCATCATGGTGATAAATACTTATCATGGTCGTGATAAAACAACTAACTACTATACAAAGATATACAAAAAGGGCTACTTAGAGAAATAAAGAGAGGTGTTTAAAGGAATGAATAAGGGGAGGGAAAGAACTGTATCCATATAAGTAAGTGCTCAGAATTAATTCATATCTTATCAGTCACCCCGATAGGGGTGAGATGTGCATAACCCCTGTCGGGGTAAATGCTTGCTGTTTAATTAATAGATGAATATCTCCTAATACAACTTATTAATCAGGTCATTGCGGCCTATACGTCTTAGTTCAGCGATAATTCTTTTTTTCTCTTCGGGTTTATACCAGAAAAAGAATTGTCGCTGTGCTATTTTCTCGCGTTGTGTTTTGGCACTATACACAGGTTTTAATGTATATGGGTGAAAACCGGTATACCAAGCTTCGGTAGCTACCGTCATAGGAGTAGGGGTAAAGTCTTGCACCTGTTCCAAATGAAAATCCAAACGCTTGGTTATAACTGCCAGTTCTGCCATATCTTCCTCTTTACATCCGGGATGACTGCTTATAAAGTAAGGAATTAACTGTTGCCGTAGATTCTGTTCTCTATTAATGCGATCAAATTGGCGTTTAAATTCTTCGAATTGTTTAAAAGATGGTTTGCGCATCATTTCCAATACTTGATCGCTGGTATGTTCGGGAGCAACTTTTAACCGACCGCTAACATGCTTGATAATCAACTCGCGGGTATACTCGCCTGCTGCCTTATTAATAGCAGAGTTACTACTATTGTGCAACATTAAATCATACCTTACGCCACTACCAACAAAACTCTTTTTAATTCCTTGTATGGCATCTACAGAACGGTAAATATCTAATAAAGGACGATGATCGGTGTTCAGATTCGGACATATTTGGGGATGAATACAAGAAGGTCGTTTGCACTTCCGACATTTATTTTCATCCAAGCCGCTCATTCGATACATATTGGCCGAGGGTCCTCCTAAATCGCTTAAATATCCTTTGAAATCGGGTAAGTCCATTACCTTTTTTACTTCATCCAGAATGCTTTTCTTACTACGACTTACAATAAACTTGCCTTGATGGGCAGAGATGGTGCAAAAAGCGCATCCTCCAAAGCATCCCCGATGTAGATTGATAGAGAACTTAATCATATCATAAGCAGGTATACGCTTATTCTTATATTTGGGATGCGGCAATCGGGTATAGGGAAGATCAAAAGAACGATCGAGTTCTTCCTCTTTCATAGGAGGGTAGGGAGGATTCACTACAATCGTGCAGTTGTCTACATCTTGCAATATGCGCGATGCTGCATATTTATTGCTTTCTTCTTCTATGTATTTGAAGTTTACAGCTTGTTTCTTTTTATCCTTCAGGCATTCTTCGTGCGAGAAAAGTCGGATATCTCCTTCTTTATCTGTAATCTTTGGAGTAGAATAAGCTGTTTGGGGTAAATCGGTAGGAATTTCGTTCTTCTCCTTCATTCTTTGCGCTAAATCTACAATGGGTTTCTCGCCCATGCCATAGATAAGCAGATCTGCCTTGCTGTCACAAAGAATGCTTTTACGGAGTGCGTCCTGCCAATAATCATAATGGCTCAAACGCCTTAGAGAAGCTTCAATACCTCCTAACACGACGGGAACATCCGGATAGAGCTCTTTGAGTATTTGCGTATATACTATGCTGGGATATTCGGGGCGCATGTCTGGTCGTCCGTCCGGGGTATATGCATCTTCGCTGCGCAAACGTTTGTTAGCAGTGTATTTATTTACCATGCTATCCATGCAACCGGCACTAATACCAAAAAAAAGTCTGGGTCGCCCCAGTTTCTTAAAATCACGAAGGTCATCCCGCCAGTTTGGCTGAGGAATAATAGCTACTTTCAACCCTTCGGCTTCGAGAATGCGACCTATAACAGCCGCGCCAAAAGAGGGATGGTCTACATAAGCGTCTCCACTGAAAAGGATCACATCCAGTTCGTTCCATCCTCGCAGTTCTACTTCTTTCTTAGTGGTTGGTAGCCAGTCGGTTAGTCTATATTCTATCATATCAGCGCACTCACAAAGCAATAAATAAACCAACCGCAAACTATGAACTTAAGAATAGTACCGAATAAAAAACCGAAAAAGGCTCCGGCTCCGGCTTTTAAAGCTTCCTTGGTTTCTTTTCCTCCCAATAGCTCGCCAACGAAGGCTCCTGCAAAGGGGCCAACAATTATTCCCCAGGGCGGAAATACAAAGATTCCTGCTATGGTTCCTATCAGGCAACCCCATACTCCCCATTTGGTGCCTCCCAACTTCTTAGTTCCCAACATAGGAATAAAGTAGTCGACTACTTGCACTATGATGACTATGATTAGCCAAATGATGAGTTGTTTTAACGTAAACTGTACTTTATCAGTAATGTGTAAAAGTAATAAGGCTCCATACGCTAAGGGAGGGCCGGGAAGTATGGGCAGTACACAGCCTATTAAACCTAATAACAGGCAGATGCATCCCAGAATAATTAAGATGATATCCATTATTTATTTTATTTTTTTAATGATGCTGATGAACTCTTCATCCGTCATCCCAAAATCATGTTCTTTGTAGTTTATAAAATCTTCTAAATAATCACTTGCAATGCTGTCCATAAGCTCCTTACCGTTTACTGCGGCTTCGTCGAGCATAAAGCGAATCATGCCCTGATAGGCTCTGATGGTGTTCAAGCGCTGTTCGGCTCCCGGTACGTTCATCATTTCGCATTGATGTGCATTACGGGCAATTAAGTACACGGTAGTATAAAACTTATCTGTACTACCATAGATTTCTTTAATTTGTTTAATAAGAGGTTGGGGCAGTTTCTTTAATCTGTCAATAGTGCTATTATTCATGAGAAATTGTGAATTGCAGGGTCATTCGATCTTCATCATAGATTTCGCGAAACCCTATATTCTGTTCGGAGAGGTATTCTTTTAAATCTTTGAATACCTCTTTATTATCAGTTACTATTTGTATCTTTTCTCCGGCTTTGGCCTTACATATAGCACATACAGCCGGAATTAGCGGACTATATTTTTCTATTCCGCATACATCTATTATCTTCATTCTTCTTCTCGTTTGGATAATCTATCCAGGTATAAACGTATAAGCTGTTGTAACCCAAAAGCTTTCATATTATTGTGGTAGATAACGTCGATGCAAAGATCAAGAAGCTCTTTGCTATCTTCTACCTGAGCTGCAATGAGCGAACGTATGTTTAGCTTCAATTTATCCAGCACATCTTCATCTACAATACCTGTACTATCTATCAGATGACGGAATAAGGCATATTTTTCAATAGTGTCTAAGTTGTTGTCTGACACTTCAATAGTACGGGTTCCTTTGGCATTTGCTTGTATTGTATACATGATTTTTTGTTTTTGGTTATGTAAATATACAATAATAAATCAAACAGACTCTAAGTATGCTCCTAAATTTAATGTACCTTTGCAATCTCAGAGCCTGTTTAAATTTTGCTCGTTCTTTTATTTAGTTCTATTTTTAGGCTGTTTGTTTTCTTTTTAAGGTGATAATAGCGGGCTATTTGAACCGCAAAAAGAGAAGAAACAGACAAAAAGAGTACTAAAGAAAAAACGAAAGCATCCTATAATAATTATTCTGTGGAAAATTTAAACAGGCTCTTATTTTTTTAACGATAAAAGATTATACAAATGGAAGAAACACCTAACTGCCCCAAGTGTGGCATGGCGAACACCTATTTTGATGGTGCATTGAATGTATGCCCCGATTGTTTTCATGAATGGGGAGCCGGTGAGGGAGAAACAGAAAGCGCTGTAGATGAGACACCACGCGACTCTAACGGTGCAGAACTTCAAAATGGCGATTCTGTAACTGTAATAAAGGATTTGAATGTAAGAGGTTCATCCTTAGTAATAAAAAGAGGAACGAAAGTAAAAAACATCCGATTAACCGATAACCCGGAAGAGGTAGATTGTAAAATCAATGGCTCGGGTATTGTTTTGCGGACGGAATTTTTAAGAAAAGGGTGAGGGGAGTTCCCCCTCACTTTTTCATTACCTCTTGGAATGTTTTTATCGGATTACCGCGCTCCAGGGTATTATGATTACTCCAATTTTCCTGTACGGTTTCTACAATTCGTCCGATATTCCACTCGGCTAACTTAATTATCAGTCGTTCGGTAGCCAGCTTTTTGTTTTGCAACTGCGAGCGTTGATCACTGGCCATTACACTGATTCCCGAAGGAAGATGAATGGCTCTTACTGCCGACTCTGTTTTGTTCACATGCTGCCCACCGGGGCCTGATGCGCGTAATGTTTGATAGCTTATTTCCTTTTCGCTAAAACCATAGTGCTCCGGTTGCTTATAAGCGTTTACTCCTACAAACCAATTTTTCCGTTTATGATAGATGCGATAAGGGCTTTGCGCTATCCATTGAACAGAACCTTTCCATTCTTCGGCCAGTGCATCGCATCCTTTTCCGGAAAGCGATAAAGTAGCCGAAGCGAGTGTACGGTTTATGGGGCCTGCTTCGCGATACAGCACTTCGGTTTCAATCCCTTTTGCTTGTGCCTCCGAAAGAATCTTTTCCAGCACCAAGGCAACTACGCGGCAACATTCCGCAGGGCCACGACCTGATGTTATTTGAAGATATATTTTATGATTCATACGTTTTTATTCTTTATTCATTCTTACTATTCTTGGCATAAACTTGCCATGTATATCTACCAGCGATTCTTGTGCCTGCATAATGCGGTCAATCTCTTTATAAGCTAAAGGAGTTTCTTCCACGCTGCCACCAATAAGCGTAACACCTGCCTGAGATAGCATTTTCTTTAAAGCTGATTGTGTAAACTGCTCCTTTGCTTTTTGTCTCGACATGGCTCTTCCGGAACCATGTGAAGCAGAATTCAGAGATTCGGTCACTCCTTTACCACATACCAGGTATCCCGGAGTAGCCATACTTCCCGGAATAAATCCCGGTTGACCTTTTCCGGCAGGGGTTGCTCCTTTGCGATGTACAATGGCATATTGTCCCGGAGCAATTTCTTCTCTCCATGCAAAGTTGTGATGATTACTAATATTGGCTATTGGCTTTATTCCCAATGCTTTAGAGAGATTTATACTAATCCTCTCATGGCAAGCGCGGGCAAAGTCACCGGCCAGATTCATGCTCATCCAGTATTCTTGTCCGGCTTCGCTATCCATTGTTAACCAAGCAAAATGTTGTGCTTCGCGCGGAAGTTTACAGGCTTCTCTTGCTATATCACTATAATGTTTGGCAATAGCAGCACCCATGCCGCGAGAACCGGAATGAGAGAGTAGGGCGGTATATTTACCTTCGGGCAAATTCAATACATTGTCGGCAAATAATTCCATCTCACCAAATTCCACAAAATGATTTCCTCCACCTGAACTACCCAACTGACGAACAACTTTGCCATGCAACATTTTTAATAAAGGAGTTAATTGAAACTCCGAACGATCCAATATTTCATGCTCTTGGGCAAAAGGCAATGCTCCCGTAATTCCAAAATGAGTATACGCTTTCAATGCTTCTTTTATCTGATAGGCATAGCGTTTCAGAAAATCCGTATTTGCATCGAAGAGAGTCAAGCTCATTCTGCATCCAATATCAAGTCCTACAGCATACGGAATCACAGCATTGTTCACAGCCAATACACCGCCTATGGGTAAACCGTATCCGGCGTGGGCGTCGGGCATCAATGCACCTGCCACTGTAACAGGTAAGCGCATGGCCATCTGCATTTGTTGTTTGGCAAGCGAGTCAATGTATTTGCTTCCATACGTTTTGTAAGGCAATGGTTCATCATGTAGTTCATACACAGTAAATACTTTCTCATTGGAAGAAGGTGCGAAGTGATCAGCAAGCTTCTGCCAGATTTCGTTGTTTTTATACCTTTCGGGATATTGCAATAAGTCGTTTAAAACAGCTATTATCTGCTCTTTTGTTTCGTGTTTGCAGTGCTTGTTTATGATATTAATAGCCAGACTCCGAGCTACATTGTTGGTATATCCCAGTTTACTTAATTCTTTAGGTTGTATTCCCATATAATATGACAATCCTTTTCGACATACAGACAGTTGACAAGACACAAGCCATACTGTCGATATATCGACATAATAAAATAATTTTAGAAAGATTTGGAGGGACTAATTAACTATAGTATCAAAAGCAGCCGTTTAAATATTGATAAGTCATAAAGACATGAAGTCACAAGGGTTCATCCTCCCGATGAGCCAGCTTAGTCCCGAATTTGATTATTTTGATATCTCCAACATAATGGTACCCTTTCTCTTCGTTTTTAAGGGTTAATACTTTGTTTTTCGGGGGCAAAGATAGAGATAAATATTGAAATGCAAAATAAAAACAAAAAAAGCTATATAAATACAGAGGCACAAAGTCACAGAGTTTTTTATATTCTCTGTGTCTTTGTGCCTCCTTGTTTGTTGATTTTAAGAACAGTACGTTCTTTATGCTATTCCGTGAGCACTTACTCCCGGCTCAATCTTCTTGATTAACCCTTGAAGCACAGCACCCGGACCACATTCAGTAAAGTCAGTAGCGCCATCAGCTACCATGTTTTTAACAGTCTGTGTCCAACGTACAGAAGCTGTAAGCTGAGCTACCAGATTCTTTTTGATTTCTGCCGGATCTGTGTGAGGCAACGCATCCACATTTTGATATACAGGACATTTAGGCGTATGAATTTCTGTTGCATTGATAGCAGCTTCCAACTCTACCTTAGCAGGTTCCATTAATGGAGAGTGGAAAGCACCACCCACTTTTAATGGAAGCGCACGTTTAGCACCGGCAGCTTTCATCAATTCGCATCCTTTCTCAATACCACCCATCGAACCGGAAATAACTAATTGTCCCGGACAGTTGTAGTTTGCAGGTACACATATCTCATCGGTGATGGTAGCGCATACTTCTTCTACTTTTTCGTCTGATAATCCAATGATTGCAGCCATAGTAGAAGGTTGTAGTTCGCAAGCTTTTTGCATAGCCATGGCACGAGCGTACACTAACTTCAATCCGTCTTCGAAAGAAAGAGCTCCTGCAGCTACTAATGCAGAGAATTCACCTAATGAGTGTCCTGCTGTCATTTCAGGTTGAAAAGCATCTCCCATGCATAATGCAGAGATTACAGAATGTAAAAATACAGCCGGTTGAGTAACCTTGGTTTGACGAAGATCTTCATCCGAACCTTCGAACATAATATCTGTAATGCGATATCCTAAAATATCATTTGCTTTTTCAAATAACTCTTTAGCCAATGGAGAACTTTCATAAAGATCTTTACCCATTCCTGAGAATTGAGCGCCCTGGCCGGGAAATACAAATGCTTTCATTGTTTTCGTCTTTAAATGGTTTTAAAAATAACGATGCAAATGTAAGCATTATTTAGAAACCATTATTAAGAATACGCATTTTTTCGGGTTCGAATGAATGGCAAATGCTGTCGGAACTGCGTCCCAAACGAACACCGCTACCTATTTTTACTGCTTGCTGGATATATACTTGTGCTTCTTCTACTGCTTCATTCAATGTTTTACCCAAAGCTATGTATGCGGCCACAGCAGCAGAGAAACAAGAGCCAACTCCATGAATACGTGGAGGGACAAAGTTACCCAAATCATATATCCACTTTTCCCCATTAGGTGAATGAAGAATATGGCACCTATGACCACTTTCCGGGCAGAATCCTCTTAGCAAGATAGACATGTTACTTATTTCCGAAAGATTTTGGGCAGATTGCGCCATTTCTTCTCTGGAAGATACCTTAATGCTGGTAAGTGCTTCTGCTTCTTCCAGAGTCAGCGTTATTAAATTGGTAAAATGAAATAGCTCGTCTTGAATGGCTTTAATCGCATCCTCCTCAAGCACAGTTTGCCCGGCAATAGTGAAGATAACCGGATCGAACACCACATAACGCGGATGGTATTTCCTTAATCCTTCAGCAATTGTTCGAATAATATTAGTGTCATTCACAAAGCCAATCTTTATGACATCCGGATGAATATCTTCCATAACGGCTTTTATTTGTTTCTCAATGAACTCAACAGGGGCATTATGTATGCTCTCAATAGCTCCCTGAGTGTTATGAACCACGATAGAAGTAGTGGCAGCACAAGCGTATGCTCCTAAAGAAGTTACAACTTTGTTATCTGCCTGTACGCCTGCACTACCTAAACAATCCGACGCACCAATAGAAAAGACAATAGGATAATGTTTCATCACTTTTATTTTTATAGTTAGCTATTAGGTTAATGGCAAAAATATTAAAAAAAACAATACTAAAAAGTAATTTGGAATATATTTTTTGCATTTGTTTCTAATTGTATAATACAATAAGTCGTTTAGTACTTTCTTTGTTCTAAAAGTCCACAAGAATATATACAGGCAGGTTTTATGTCTTTTTGTGAATGCTACAATAAACCGAAAATTAATCCATTAATCTACATAATGTAATTTATAAGATAAGGAGCATTTATCATATTGTATTTTATATGATATTTATTTATCTGATAAATAGCAACTTAACAAATATAAATTTCACATAATTGGTTTGGATAAATAAAGATAATACATATATTTGCAAAACTAAAGATCGAAATATATGCAAAACATACCAGTTCTATCACCCCTGGCAAATAACCACATTTCTGTAGATTGTGTGGTATTCGGTTTTGACGGAGAGCAACTCAAAGTACTCCTTATTAAAAGAGTGGGAGAGGATAATGGAGAAGTTTTTCACGACATGAAACTTCCGGGAAGTCTTATTTACATGGACGAAGATCTCGATGAAGCAGCTCAACGTGTATTAGGAGAGCTAACGGGAGTCAAAAATGTGCATTTGATGCAATTTAAAGCTTTCGGATCTAAAAATAGAACAAGCAATCCTAAAGATGTTCGTTGGCTGGAAAGAGCCATGCAATCTAAAGTAGAGCGTATTGTTACTATTGCTTATGTTGCTTTGGTAAAAATAGACAGAGCAATCAGTCAGTCGGTTTTAGATGATTATCAGGCTTGTTGGGTGGCCATAAAAGACCTTAAAACGTTAGCTTTCGACCATAACCTTATTATAAAGGAAGCCTTGAGCTATATTAATCAATATACAGAATTTAATCCTTCGGCTTTATTTGAACTGCTACCCCGGAAGTTCACAGCCTCTCAATTACGCACACTTTTCGAATTGGTGTATGACAAACCTGTGGATGTACGCAATTTCCATAAAAAAATAGCTATGATGGAATACGTAGTTCCATTAGAAGAGAAACAAAAAGGTGTGCCACATCGTGCTGCACGTTACTATAAATTTGATAAGAAGATATATAATAAATTAAGAAAATGATTTTACTTGGTTATGACATTGGTAGCTCATCTGTAAAAGCGAGCTTGGTTAACGCTGAAACAGGCAAAAGTATTTCTTCGGCGTTCTTTCCTAAAACAGAGGCACCTATCACAGCAGTAAATCCGGGATGGGCGGAGCAAGATCCGGAAAGTTGGTGGGAGTATCTAAAATGTGCTACACAAGCTGTATTAGAAGAGTCGGGGATAAGCTCTGCTGAAATAAAGGCAATCGGTATTTCATATCAAATGCATGGATTGGTTTGTGTAGATAAGAATCAGCAAGTGCTGAGACCTTCCATTATTTGGTGTGACTCTCGTGCGGTTCCTTATGGAGAAAAGGCTTTTAAAACATTGGGAGAGGAGAGGTGTTTATCTCATCTATTGAACTCTCCGGGTAATTTTACAGCTTCCAAGTTGGCCTGGATTAAAGAGAATGAGCCTGCCCTTTATGAGAAGATTGATAAAATTATGCTTCCGGGAGATTACATAGCCATGAAGTTAAGTGGCGAAGTATGTACTACAGTATCCGGTCTATCTGAAGGAATGTTCTGGGATTTTAAAGAAAATCGCGTAGCCGACTTCTTAATGGATTATTATGGATTCGATAATTCTTTAATAGCAAACATCAAACCAACATTCTCCGAACAAGGGTATGTAAATGCCATAGCTGCTAAAGAATTAGGTTTGAAGGAAGGAACTCCTATTACATATAGAGCCGGAGATCAACCTAATAACGCTCTTTCGCTGAATGTATTCAATCCGGGAGAAATTGCTTCTACCGCCGGAACATCGGGTGTAGTATATGGTGTGAATGGAGAGGTTAATTATGATCCTCAATCACGTGTAAACACCTTTGCACATGTAAATCATTCATTAGAGCAAACTCGCTTAGGAGTACTACTTTGTATTAATGGAACAGGTATATTAAATTCCTGGGTAAAAAGAAATATCGCTCCCGAAAGAATTTCGTACAACGAAATGAATGTACTTGCTTCTAAAGCTCCTATAGGAAGTGCAGGAATCAGTATTTTACCTTTTGGTAATGGAGCTGAACGTATGCTGAATAATAAAGAAATTGGTTGCAGCATACGTGGAGTAGATTTTAATACACATGGCAAGCATCACATAATACGGGCAGCGCAGGAAGGAATTGTTTTCTCATTTAAATATGGTATCGATATCATGGAGCAAATGGGTATTCCTGTGAAAAAAATACATGCCGGACATGCTAATATGTTCCTGAGCCCCATATTCCGAGACACCTTAGCAGGCGTAACAGGAGCTGTTATTGAATTGTACAATACAGATGGTTCAGTAGGAGCAGCCAAAGGCGCAGGTATTGGAGCCGGTATTTATAAGGATAACAACGAAGCATTTGCTACACTTGAAAAACTCGATGTAATTGAGCCTAATGTAGCACAAAAGCAAGCTTATGAAGATGCTTACGCCAAATGGAAACATCGCTTAGAAAAATCAATGAGTAAATAATCATTTTGAAATTTATAATTCACAATTCAAAATTAATGTAATTATGGCAACAAAAGAGTATTTTCCCGGTATTGGAAAAATTAAATTTGAAGGTAAAGAAAGTAAAAACCCAATGGCATTCCGTTATTATGATCCTGAAAAGGTAGTTAACGGCAAAAAGATGAAGGATTGGTTTAAGTTTTCTATGGCATGGTGGCATACACTTTGCGCAGAAGGTGGCGACCCATTCGGAGGTGGAACCATGAAATTCCCCTGGAAAACAAGCAATGACAGATTACAGGCTGCCAAAGATAAAATGGATGCCGGATTTGAGTTCATGCAAAAAATAGGTATCGAATATTATTGTTTCCACGATGTTGACTTAATAGATGAAGCAGACACCATTGAACAATACGAAGCAGACCTGAAAGCAATCGTAGCTTATGCTAAACAAAAACAAGCAGAAACAGGCATCAAATTATTGTGGGGTACAGCCAATGTATTTGGTCATGAACGCTACATGAACGGTGCTGCTACTAACCCTAACTTTGATGTGGTAGCTCGTGCTGCTGTTCAAATTAAGAATGCAATTGACGCAACGATTGAACTTGGCGGAGAAAATTACGTATTTTGGGGTGGTCGTGAAGGTTATATGTCTTTATTGAACACAGATCAAAAACGTGAGAAAGATCATTTAGCTCAAATGTTGAAAGCTGCTCGCGACTATGCACGTTCTCGTGGATTCAAAGGAACATTCTTGATTGAACCTAAACCCATGGAACCTACTAAGCATCAATATGATGTAGATACAGAAACTGTTATCGGATTCCTGAAAGCTCATGGATTAGAAAAAGACTTCAAAGTAAATATTGAAGTAAACCATGCCACTTTAGCCGGACACACTTTCGAACATGAATTGGCAGTAGCTGTAGATAATGGCATGCTTGGTTCTATCGACGCTAACCGTGGTGATTATCAAAACGGATGGGATACAGACCAATTCCCAATCGATCAGTTTGAAATGGTACAAGCTATGATGCAAATTATCCGCAATGACGGTTTAGGAACAGGCGGTACAAACTTTGATGCTAAAACTCGTCGTAATTCTACTGATCTGGAAGATATCTTTATCGCTCACATTGCTGCGATGGATGTTATGGCACGTGCTCTGGAAAGTGCAGCAGCTCTTTTGAATGAATCTCCATACAAGAAAATGTTCACAGAACGTTATGCTTCATTTGATTCAGGCAAAGGTCAGGAATTCGAAAATGGCAAACTTACATTGGAAGATTTGGTTGCTTATGCCAAAGCTAATGGCGAACCCAAACAAATCAGCGGAAAACAAGAGCTTTACGAAGCAATCTTGAATATGTATATTTGATGGCCATGATTAAAAACACACAAGAAGGTAGTAAACTCTACCTATACTGTATCACAGCTGTAACCGTTATTGGCGGTTTACTGTTCGGTTATGATACGGCTGTTATTTCCGGCGCCGAACAAGGGTTAGAAGCCTTTTTTCGCTCGGCTCCTGACTTTGAATATACAAAAGCATGGCACGGTATCACTGCTTCCAGCGCATTAATAGGTTGCGTAATTGGGGGAGCAATCTCCGGAATACTTGCTTCAAGACTTGGAAGAAGAAATTCACTTCGTTTAGCTGCATTGCTTTTCTTCTTATCTGCTTTAGGTTCTTATAATCCTGAATTCTTATTCTTCGATTATGGTAAACCAACGAGTGGTTTGCTCGTAGCATTTAATTTATATCGTATTCTTGGCGGTATTGGGGTAGGGCTTGCATCTGCAGTATGCCCCATGTATATTGCTGAAATTGCACCTGCTAATATGCGCGGACGATTGGTGTCTTGCAACCAATTTGCTATAATCTTCGGTATGCTTGTTGTTTACTTTGTGAACTACCTGATTCGTAATCATTTGCCTTCGGCCGAAGCGATGGTTGAAATTGGCTGGCGTCGTATGTTTATAAGTGAAGCTTTCCCGGCTGCCATATTTGGACTATTACTTTTCTTCGTCCCCAAAACTCCACGTTATTTAGTATTGAGTGGACATCCTAACGAAGCATTAAATGTTTTGGAACGTATTAACGGAAAGTCAAAAGCCGCCGGAATACTCGAAGAAATTAAAGCCACTGCTAAAGAGAAAAGCGAGAAGCTATTTACTTATGGGGTGGGAGTTATCATTATCGGTATCTTATTATCCATATTTCAACAAGCTGTAGGTATTAATGTAGTTCTTTACTATGCACCTCGTATTTTTGAAAATATGGGAGCTACCGGTGATATATCCATGATACAGACTGTAGTTATGGGTATTGTAAATATCATCTTTACAGTAGTAGCCATTGTTACTGTGGACAAATTTGGTCGCAAACCTCTATTGATTATCGGTTCTATTGGTATGATGATAGGTATGGTAGCGTTAAGCATCCTTTCATTCATGAATCTAATAGGTATTGGAGCATTAATCTTTATCATTATCTATACTGCTTCATTTATGATGAGCTGGGGACCGATTTGCTGGGTATTGATTTCCGAAATATTCCCCAATACCATTCGTGGGAAAGCTGTTGCTATAGCAGTAGCCGCACAATGGATTGCTAACTTCGCAGTATCGAGTACATTCCCTTCATTATCTGAATGGAGTATAGGAGGTACTTATTTGATATATGCTACTTTTGCCTTGTTGTCTGCTATCTTTGTATGGCGTTTGGTGCCTGAAACAAAAGGAAAGACATTGGAGGAAATGAGCAAACTCTGGAAGAAGAATTAAGAGCTTTCTTTTTTAGAAATATGGTTGAGAACTACTGTTTGATGAATTTCAGACAGCAGTTCTTTTTAGTCTTCTTCTTCCATATCTTCAATGGGTAATATCTTCATGCTTTCTTCATGCGGAAGTTTCTCGACATCACGAAGTTTCCGCTCGATAGCGCGTGTGCGTTTACCCATAACTTCTTCGAGTTGATCTCCTGCACTTTGAATGTTCTTTTGTACTTTTTGAAGCAATCCGCCAAACTTTCCAAATTCGGTTTTAACAGCTCCAAGCACTGTCCAAACCTCATTGGTTCGTTTCTGAATAGCCAGTGTACGGAATCCCATCTGTAAACTGTTTAATATAGCTCCTAAGGTGGTAGGTCCTGTAACTACTACCTTATATTCTTTTTGCAAAAACTCAATCAATGAAGTTCTACGAATAACCTCTGCATATATATTCTCAAAAGGAAGAAACATGATGGCAAAATCGGTTGTAAATGGCGGATCAAGGTATTTTTCATAGATATCTTTAGCCATTTTCTTGATCGTTATTTCCAACTGCTTGCCACAAGTTTCTATTAAAGTGGTGTTGCCGGATTCGTATGCATCATAGTATTGTTCATATACATCTTTAGGAAATTTGGCATCAATAGGTAAATATATAACTTCGTTCGCATCATTTTTTCCGGGAAGCTTAACTGCATATTCTACAAACTCCGTTCCTCGTTTTTTCGTTTTTACGTTGGCCGAATATTGTTCCGGGCTCATCATCTGCTCCAATAAAGCTCCTAACTGAACTTCTCCAAAGGTGCCGCGCATCTTTACGTTGGTCAGTACTTTTTTCAATCCCCCTACATCCTGAGCAAGCGATTGCATTTCTCCCAATCCTTTTTGTACACTTTCCAGTTGCGCCCGTACCAATTCAAATGACTGACTGATCCGCTCGTTCAATGTTTTTTGGAGTTTTTCTTCTACCATCAGTCGCATCTCATCCAATCTCTTTTCGGTAGATAAAATGAGCTTTTCCTGCTGTTTGGCCATCATTTCGAACTTTTGCTTTTGCAGTTCTCCGGTAGTCAGCATGTTTTTGTGCATGCTATCCTGAATTTCCATACGAAGTTCGCGAATGGTTTGACCAAGTTCATGTCGGTTTTCCTGCATTTGTTGCCGCAAAAGAACATCTAACTGATTAGATTTCAACCTATTCAGGTAGTTCATCACTACAACCACCAAGATAATTATTAATAAGAGAACGTTTATAATAAGTAATGCAGTTTCCATTATATAAAGAATTAACTGTCAGAGTGATTTTTTCGATCAAAAAGTGTCACAAGTGTCACACGCCGCACTAATAGGCTGATTTTCAATATCAAATAGCCTGTGACACTTTTCAGAAAAGCATCACAGAAGTGTCACAAGTGTCACACTGTGACTCGTCCTGATTGACTTTCCCTGATTTTGACTGACTATTTTAGATTTCTTTCTCCACCCGGGTGTGGGTGGTTTCCCCATCCGGGTGGAGGAAGTTTCTCCATCCGGGTGTACAACCCCTCTCCACCCGGGTGGAGAAAGATGTTTTAAACCGTTGAAAATTAAGACTGTTCGACGCCTTTCATCGTTAATTGAATACGTTTCCGATCCATATCTACATCCATCACTTTAACCATAACATATTGATGAATGGATACAACTTCAGAAGGGTCTGAAATAAAACGATCTGCTAATTGCGAGAGGTGAACCAATCCATTTTCTTTAATACCTATATCCACAAAAGCACCAAAGTTGGTTATATTCCCAACAATGCCCGGAAGAATCATTCCCTCCCGTAAATCATTTATAGTACGTACGCTTTTATCAAACTCAAAAACTTTAATTGTTTTGCGAGGATCTCTTCCCGGCTTATCCAACTCCGACATAATATCCTTCAGTGTAGGTATTCCGATAGTAGGAGAGACGTATTTATTAATGTCGACTTTAGCCCTTAATTCTTTATCGGCAATCAAATCGGTAACTTTGCATTGCATATCTTTAGCCATCTGCTCTACTACATGGTAGCTTTCCGGGTGTACGGCTGTATTATCCAAAGGATTCGATGCATCCGGAATGCGTAAGAAACCGGCACATTGTTCAAATGCCTTGGCACCCATACGAGGCACTTTCAATATTTCTTTCCGAGATGCAAATGCTCCGTTATTTGCTCTGTAATTTACGATATTCTGCGCCAATTGTGGTCCTAATCCGGAAATATAAGTAAGGAGATGACTACTTGCTGTGTTTAGATTAACTCCCACCTGATTCACGCAATTCTCTACTGTCTGGTCTAATGATTTTTTGAGCTTAGTTTGATCTACATCATGTTGATATTGACCTACACCAATAGATTTTGGGTCTATCTTCACCAACTCGGCCAAAGGGTCCATTAATCTACGACCTATTGAAACAGCTCCTCTAACTGTTACATCATAATCAGGAAATTCTTCACGGGCTATTTTGGAAGCCGAATAGATAGAAGCACCTTGTTCGCTTACCACAAATACCTGAATAGCTCTGTTGAACTGTTGGTTTGTAACAAAAGATTCTGTTTCACGGCTGGCAGTACCATTACCTATAGCAATAGCCTGGATATTATATGCTTCTACCATTTTTCGAAGCTTAGAAGCTGCTTCCGACACTTTATTTACAGGAGGGTGAGGGTAAATATTTTCATTGTGAAGCAAGTTTCCTTGTTCATCTAAACAAACCACCTTACAGCCAGTCCTAAATCCGGGGTCTATGGCAAGTACTCTCTTTTGTCCCAATGGAGGAGCCAACAATAACTGCCGAAGATTTTCCACAAAAACCCGAATAGCTTCATCGTCTGCTTTTTCTTTTGAAAGAGATGCAAACTCCGTTTCGATAGAAGGCTTTAATAACCGCTTATACCCATCCAGAATGGCTTCCGATACTTGCTTACTACTTTCGTTATTATTGCGAATGATTAATCTTTCGATTTTTGATATGCACTCTTCGCTATCAATATCGATACTCACTTTTAATAACCCTTCGCTCTCAGCTCTTCGAATTGCTAACAAACGATGCGAAGTGCATCTTTTTAAAGAATCAGTTATATCAAAATAATCACGATACTTCACAGCTTCCTCTTCTTTTCCTTTTATAACCTTTGCTGTAAGGATGGCTTGTCTGGAAAATTGATTTCTAATCAGATTACGTACACGTTCATCTTCATTGATTTGTTCGGCTATAATATCCCGAGCACCTTTTAGGGCATCTTCTACACTTTTTACTTCTCCTTTTACATATAAACGCGCTTTATCTGTAATATTGTTTTCTCTTTGAAGCATCATGAGAAGAGCAAGTGGTTCCAAACCTTTCTGGCGAGCGGCTTCGGCTCTTGTTTTGCGTTTTGGTTTGTAGGGTAGATATATATCCTCGAGTACGGTAGCATCCCATGTTTCATTGATACGCTGCTTTAACTCTTCTGTGAGTTTACCTTGCTCTTCAATAGTAGATAGAATTGTATCTTTTCGTTTGGATATCTCACAGTATTTATCATTCAATTCTTTTATTTCTCCGATTTTCACTTCATCCAATCCGCCTGTAGCCTCTTTCCGGTAACGACTGATAAATGGAATGGTGGAACCATCATTCAATAATGTTAATGTGTTTTTGACTTGATTTTTGCTGATACTCAGTCTATCTGATATCAATTGATGAAATAACTCCATATAATTCTAATTATATTATTTGAAACACAAATGTAGGTATTAATTTTCACAACTAATAAAATAGATGTATATTTGCTTAATAGAAGCCTATTTATAGATTGTAAGATGAACAGCCAATCAGTAAGAACTTATTATACCCTATTTTGCATATTCACATTTATCTTTTTTAATGTGAGTTTTTTATATGCATCAGTAGCGATGAGCGACAACCCCATTTTAATTATTAGTTCTTATAATCCGGATTCCCGCAACACGGCTACTAATATTTCCGAGTTCATTGAAGAATACAATAAATTAGGAGGAACTAACGCTGTTCAGATAGAAAATATGAACTGTAGAAGTTTTTCTGAGTCTTTTTTATGGAAAGATAGAATGGCATCTATCCTTGATAAATATAGAGGGAATAATAAACCGCAACTTATCATATTATTAGGTCAAGAAGCTTGGGCATCTTATTTATCACAAGAAGATTCTATTTTGGTTGACATTCCGGTCTTCTCGGCAATGGCAAGTCGAAATGCAATTATATTGCCGGATAGTACCACATCTTCTTTAAAAAAATGGATGCCGGAATCGATAGACTTTATATCAGATTCTCTGACTCATCAAATAGAAGGAGGTTTTGTTTATGAATATAATTTTGAAGATAATATTAAATTCATAAGAAGTCTATACCCTGCCATTGAGAATATAGCATTTATATCTGATAACACATACGGCGGAGTATCCATTCAGGCATACGCCAGAAAAGAAATGGAAAAGTTCCCGGAACTGAATTTAATTCTTTTAGATGGCCGCACTCATACTATTTATACTATTGTAGAAGAATTACGCAAGCTTCCACCTAACACTGCATTATTATTGGGCACTTGGCGAGTAGATGAAAATGACGGCTATTTTATGCGAAACGCTACATACGCTATGATGGAGGCTATTCCTACAGTACCTGTATTTTCTATAACTTCTATAGGATTTGGATATTGGGCCATTGGAGGTGTTATGCCTATTTATCGTAATTTTGGTAAAGACATAGCTCATCAGGTTATCAATAAATTAAATGATCCTCACATCCATAATCAAGTGGTTATAATACCTAATCGGCTGATAGTTGATAGCAGGAAAGTTGAAGAGGTAGGCATTCATTTAGAATCATTGCCGTCAGGAACCGAATTGATTAATCTTGACACTTCTTTTTATGAAGAATATAAATATCAAATATGGGCAGGGGTAACCATTCTGGCAACTCTAACAATAGCTCTTCTTGTTTCATTATTCTTTTTCGTGAGAACTAAACGCCTGAAAGATAGTCTGGAGGTTTCCGAAGCTGAATTGCGTGTAGCTAAAGAAGCTGCTGAGGAATCTAATCGCCTGAAAAGTGCTTTTTTGGCAAATATGAGTCATGAAATTCGTACTCCTTTAAATTCTATTGTTGGTTTTTCCAATGTATTAGCTATGGGAGTGGGCACTCAGGAAGAACAGTATTCCTATTCTGAAATTATTCAAGCAAATTCAGACCTTTTACTTAGGCTTATTAATGATATTTTAGATATATCAAGACTTGAAACCGGGAAGGTTACGCTTACACTTGAGATGTGTGATGTGGTACAATTATCTCAACAAGTATTAACAACAATGGAGTATTCAAAGAAAACAACTAATAAGTTCGTTTTTGAATCTGAATACACGACTTTTGAATTAAATACAGATAATCAGCGTATGCAGCAAGTAATGATTAATTTGCTTTCGAATGCTTCAAAGTTCACAAAAAATGGTACAATTACTTTATCATTTGATGTAGATAAAGTAAATAACAAAGCTGTTTTTGCAGTAACAGATACCGGATGTGGTATTCCTCCGGAAAAACGTGACGCTGTATTTGAGCGTTTCGAAAAGCTAAACGAATATGTGCAAGGCACAGGGTTGGGATTATCTATATGTAAACTGATTACATCTAAATGGGGAGGAGATATTTGGGTAGATCCTGATTACAATGATGGTGCTCGTTTTATTTTTACTCATCCTTTGCATATAAAAACAGAGAGTAAGTCTTAAACCAATTTGAAAGTAGAACTATATGATACTATCAAACTATTGCTTACCTTTGCATTCTCGAATTAACGAATAGTGATGAGTCGATCAGCGTGTAGATTACTGGCTTGTTTTTTCTTTTCTATATTTGCCTATTACCAGGTCAATATAGCTATATTCACCCATGTACATTATATAAATGGGAGATACATCACGCATTTTCACCCTACTAAAGGAGAGCATTCACACTCATGTGCTGAATGTGTTTTAATTAATGATTTTTCCACTTTATATTCGTTTTCTCCTTCTTCAAATAATGAATTAATTCATGTAGATCAGTTATTGTGTTGTATAGAGGTTAAAGATACAACACCCATTATAAAAAGTACTCATCTCAAAGTTCTTTCTTTACGTGCTCCTCCTTCAAATATGATAATATAATATAAATAGAAAAGTTATTATTAATCATATTCAATTTCAAAATGAAGAATTATTTTATTCTACTCATGCTTTTTTGCATGGGTACAGAGGTTGTTGCCGTCAATCCGATAAAAGATGGCAATGTTATTGCCGGGCATGTAATAGTAAATGGAAGTGACGAAAATATAGCGTATGCCAGTATACTTATTCTGGAAACCGGAAAAGGTACGACAACGAATGAGCAAGGACAATTTGAATTCCGGAAAATACCGGCAGGTAAATACACATTAAGAGTTCAGGCTTTAGGGTATAAAACTCAGGAGAAATCAGTAATGGTAAGTTCCGAGTATGCCACTGTTGTTCACTTTAAAATGCACGAAGAAGCATTTGTTACAGATGAAGTGGTAGTTTCGGCAAACCGCAATGAAGTTAACCGACGTTCGGCTCCTGTGGTAGTTAATGTGATGACTCCTAAGTTATTTGAATTGGTCAATTCTACTGATTTAGCTAAAACGCTTAATTATCAGTCGGGACTTCGTGTGGAAAACAACTGTCAGAATTGTGGCTTTCCTCAGGTTCGTATTAATGGTTTGGAGGGTCCATATTCTCAAATACTAATCAATAGTCGCCCCATAATTAGTGCTCTTTCCGGCGTATATGGCTTGGAACAGATTCCTGCCAATATGATAGAGAGGGTAGAGGTAGTTCGCGGAGGAGGTTCTGCTCTTTTCGGGGCAAATGCCGTAGCAGGTACCATCAATATCATTACTAAAGACCCTATCAATAACTCTTTTCAATTGGCCGGTTCATTATCAAACATGGACGGACAGTCTTGGGAACAATATTTCGGTGCAAATGCTTCGTTGGTAGGAAAAGATAACTCTTATGGTATAGCTCTTTACCAATCTTATCGAAACAGGAATCCTTATGACAGGGATGACGATGGTTTCTCGGAAGTAGGAAAACTGAATATGAATACATTTGGCGTGAGAGCCTATTATCGCCCTAATCATTGGAGTCGTTTAAATATTGAGTATCATACAACAAATGAATTCCGCAGGGGAGGAAATGATTTCGACAAACAACCTCACGAAACCGATATAACAGAACAAACCAAACACATTATTAATAGTGGAGGACTAAGTTATGATACTTATTGGAAAGAAGATAAGCATAAACTTTCGATATATGGCTCTATTCAGCATATAGATCGTAACAGTTATTACGGTGGTGGTCAAGATTTGGAGGCCTACGGCAAAACTGATGACTTAACCTGGGTAACCGGTGCTATGTATGTAAATAAGATGCGCAACTGTCTTTTTGCCCCTTCGGTATTTACGGGTGGTATTGAGTATCAAAACAATTCGTTAGATGATAATGTAAGAGATCGTAATATAAAACAGAATGTTCGTATTGGAGGAGGTTTTCTTCAGAATGAATGGAATATAAACCTCTTCACTCTTCTTGTTGGAGCCCGTTTGGATAAACACAACCTGATAGACAATCTGATATTTAGCCCCAGAGCTAATTTAATGTATAAACCGAAAGAAAATTTTCAGGCCAGATTAAGTTTCTCTACAGGTTTCCGTGCTCCTCAAGCGTATGACGAGGATTTGCATGTTACTGTTGTACAAGGAGAAAGAGAATTAATAAAATTAGCCGACGGTCTTCGCGAAGAGCGTTCTACCAGCTATAGCGGTTCAGTGGATTGGAGTACTAATATAGGACATTGGCAGGCAAATCTATTGCTGGAAGGCTTTTATACAAACCTCGATCATGTATTCTTTCTGGAAAAAATAGGAGAAAGTGAAAATGGAGATATCATAAAAGAACGTCGTAACGGAGAAGGTGCACGTGTATACGGGCTTAACCTGGATGCTAAATTAGCACACGGCCGCGAAGCCCAATTTCAATTAGGCTTTACCGCTCAACGCAGTAGATACAAAACAGATGAAGAATGGGCTAAAATAGGAGAAGGAGATGATGCTATATCATTGACTACTAAGCGCATGACGCGTACTCCCGATTATTACGGATACCTTACTTTTACCTCTGCTCCATCAAAACAGTTTGATTTCTCCATATCTGGAGTATACACAGGTAAGATGATTGTACCACATGAAGCCCAAGATGGTCCACGTATGGAAAATACACCGGATTTCGCAGATATGAATATTAAGCTAAATTACACATTTCCAATACGCGATCATATAAAGTTACAACTTAATTGCGGTGTACAGAACATCTTTGATTCTTTTCAGAAAGATTTAGATAGAGGAAAAGACAGAGACTCTGGTTATTTTTATGGTCCCACTCAACCCCGCACATTTTTTATAGGGTTTAAAATAACAAACTAACAACACAAAATCCCACAATAAGGCTGTCTTAAGTAGAATAAAGGCAGCCTTATTGCTTTTTTGAAAAACTTTTGTAACATCTACTATTTTGTTTATCTCTTATTTAAGTTCGAATCCTCCCAATAATTGTTCTTTTTCTCCGATTTGCCGTAAGAATAGTTGTTTTAATGCCTAATTATCAATACGTTTGTATAAAACATTACGCCCTATGACTACAAATACTCCAACCCCTCCTCCCCAGTATCAACTTGAGGTTTATCCTGCAGTCTCAAACTCTCAAAGATTTGCATCCATTCAGGATAATGATTTTATCATATTTAATGACCTCAAAAGTATGCCTTTATATGAAGCGCCTACCAGAATGGAAACCTCTGTGGTTTCAATTTGCACAAATGGCTATACAAGGATTACAATTAATATGCAGGAATATTATATATCTTCAGGCACATTATTGATAATATTTCCGGACCAAATTATGCAAAGCTTAGAAATAAGTGATGACTTTCAAGGAGTTTTCATTGCTGTTTCTAAGAAATTATCCGACGAAGTATATCCAAAACTAAAGGTTATACTTCCCCTGTTTTTCTATACAAAGGAATACCCTTGTATAAACTTATCTGGTGAGGAAGTAGGCTCTTTGATGAATTACTATGATTTGTTCTGGGGTAAAATAAAGAGAGAGAACTCTTATTATAGTAAAGAAATCATTCAGGGTATTCTTGTTTCCATGTTTTACGAGATATATGATCTTTACCGGCGGCGCGTTCCGCGTAAATCTGAAAAAAGAAACCGCAAAGAGGTTCTTTTTGATCAGTTTATGCGGTTACTATCAGAATCATATAGAAAAGAGCGTAGTGTTAATTTCTATGCAAAAGAACTGTTTCTTACTCCAAAGCATCTCTCAAGTGTAGTAAAAGAAGTGAGTGGGAAAACAGCAGGCGAGTGGATTGATGTTTTTGTTATTTTCGAAGCAAAATCATTGCTTAAATCTTCCCAGAAGAATATCCAGGAAATATCTGATGAGTTGAACTTTGCCAATCAATCATTCTTTGGGAAATATTTCAAGCATTACACCGGAATGTCTCCCAAAGAATATCGAAAGCTATAACTTCAATTTAAATAATATATTGTGAGCTTATAGACTCATTATTTAAGACCCTTCTTATTGTTTCTGCAAACATATCAGCAATACTGAGTTGTTTTACTTTTGAGCAACATTTGCAGAAGGGGATACTGTCGGTAAATACCATTTCTTCCAAGGCTGAAGCTAATACTCGCTCTGACGCAGGGTCAGACATCACACAATGACTGGCGATAGCGCGTACCGATTTAGCACCGGCTTCGAGCATAACATTAGCAGCTTTGGTGATGGTGCCGGCAGTGTCTACGATATCATCTACCAATACAACATTTTTGCCTTCTACATCACCAATAATCTGCATAGTTGCTACTTCATTGGCTTTCGCGCGGGTTTTGTTGCATAATACCAAAGGCACACCTAAATATTTAGAAAAGGTACTTGCACGTTTTGAACCTCCTACATCAGGAGTCGCAATAACCAAATCGTCTAACTTTAGCGATTGTATATAAGGTAGAAATACGGCCGAACCATATAAATGATCTACAGGAATATTAAAAAAACCTTGAATCTGATCGGCATGTAAATCCATAGTGATTAAACGATCGATACCTGCAACTGATAGCAAATCGGCCACCAACTTAGCACCAATAGATACACGAGGTTTGTCTTTTCTGTCCTGACGGGCCCAACCAAAATAAGGCACTACCGCAATGACACTTTTAGCCGATGCTCTTTTGGCTGCATCAACCATTAAAAGAAGCTCCATCAAATTGTCGGAGTTCGGGAATGTTGATTGAACTAAAAAAACATCTGCTCCACGGATCGATTCTTCGTAAGAAACAGCAAACTCACCGTCAGCAAAATGAGTAATATTCATATTACCCAGAGGACAATTAAGACTAGTGCAGATTTTCTCTGCCAGGTATCTCGATTTAGTACCCGAGAATACCATAAAATTGGCTTTTTCGCTCATTGATTATAAATAGTAGTTACCTAATGGTTAATTTGCTTGCAAAGGTATGAATTCTCCTACCATTATACAAAGACTTATTGTAGAAAAATAAAGTTGTTGAGTATTCGATACTCTTCGATATTTCTCTTAACTTAATTATTTAACACTTGTATAATAGAAAATGAAAAATTGTTTATTCTGCTTGTAAAGAAGCTCCTAAGATGTCTCACAATTATAAATATTATTAATATATTTGCATCAATATACAAAACATCTTAATCGATTTTATTAACAAAAAACAGAATTATGAGAAAACATCTAGTTCATTTCCTGTTAGTTGCCATGCTGTCGGTGCTTTCTGCTTCCGCAGCATTCGCTCAAGTTACAGTGAAAGGTCAAGTAGTGGATGAGTACAATGAGCCATTGATTGGTGCAACAATTACGGTTGTTGGAGGCACACAAGGTACAGTTACCGATGTGAATGGTCATTTTTCATTGGACGTTCCGCAAAACTCTATTATCCTTTTTAAATACTTGGGTTATAAAGAATTAAACAGAAAAATAGGTCAGAAAAGCACTAATTTAGGTGTTATTTCTATGGAATCGGATGCTGTAGCTTTGGGTGATGTAACTATTACATCTTCTATCGCTGTAGCTCGAAAAACCCCTGTAGCTGTTTCTACTATTAATCCGATTTTTATTGAAGAGAAATTAGGCACACAGGAATTTCCTGAAATATTAAAGTCAACTCCTGGGGTATATGCTACTAAAGAAGGAGGAGGGTATGGTGATTCTCGTATCAACCTTCGTGGTTTTGCATCAGCAAATATCGCTGTAATGGTAAATGGTGTTCCCATGAATGAAATGGAGTGGGGTGGAGTTTATTGGTCAAATTGGACCGGGCTAACTGATGTAACACGTAACATGCAAGTACAAAGAGGATTAGGAGCTTCAAAAATAGCTTCGCCTTCAGTGGGTGGTTCTATTAATATTATAACTAATTCAACAGATGCGAAGAAAGGCGGTTCTGTTTCTTACGGTATAGCTAATGACGGTTATAATAAGGTTGCTTTTAGTTTATCTTCGGGAGTAAATGACAAAGGTTGGGCATTCTCTGTTTTAGGTTCTAAAACATGGGGAGATGGATATGTACAAGGTACGGCATTTGATGCTTATGCTTGGTTTGTCAATATCTCAAAGATGATTGGCGATAATCATTCTCTCTCATTAACAGCAACAGGATCTCCCCAAAAGCATAATAAAAGATATGACCGATTGACTATTGTTGAATGGGAAAAACAGAAAAAAGTAGGATCAGGTGCCGGCTATCGCTATAACGCAACTTATGGCTTTGATGCTACTGGCAAAGAACGTGTAGGTACAAACTATAACAGCTATCACAAACCTCAGATTTCTTTAAATCACATCTGGGATATTGATGCAAAATCCAGCTTGTCATCTTCACTTTATATGTCTATAGGAGACGGATATGGATATCGTGGTGTGGGTACTAATTATTCTAATTTATATGGAGCTACCAATGGTGTACCAAATACCGGATATCGTAAAGAAGACGGCACTTTTGACTATGCGAAAATTATGGCAGAGAATGCAGCATCTGACAATGGTAGCTTAGCGGCAGTGGCTAAAAATATCAATAGCCATAAATGGTACGGATTATTATCGACATATACAAATCAAATAACTGACAGAATTAATATTCAGGCTGGTGTTGATATGCGTTATTATGTAGGTACACATAAAGCAAAAATTGTTGATTTATACGGCGGCGAGTATATTATTGACCCAGATCGTGAAAAAGGCAAATTTAAAGATGATCCGACATGGACAAATCAACGTTTGTATATTGGAGATGTTGTATATCGTGATTATGATAGTTATGTAGGACAATATGGCGTATTTGGTCAAGCAGAATATTCTTTGGATAAATTGTCTGCGTTTGTTTCTGCAAATGCGAATATAAATACAACTCAAAGACAGGATTATTTTTATTACGACAATGAAAAATCAGATACTCAAACAAAGTACGGCTTTGGCGTTAAAGGAGGAACCAACTATAATTTAACTAGCAATCATAATGTATTTGCCAATGTAGGTTTCTTCTCACGTGCTCCTTTCTTATCGTATGGGGTATTTTTAAATTCAAATACCAGTAACCTACTGAATGATAAATCAGTTAATGAGAAAGTGTTTTCATTTGAATTGGGTTATGGATATACTTCTCGCAATTTCAATGCTAATTTGAATATTTATCGTACATCTTGGTTAGATAAATCAACAGTAAAAACAGCTACAGATGCTCAAGGAAGTCCTTATTTGAATATGTCTGGTGTTGATGCACTTCATCAAGGAGTAGAGTTGGAACTTGTTTATAAACCAATGCCGAAAATGGAATTAACCGGTATGTTCTCTTTTGGAGATTGGAAATGGAAAAGTAATGCAACAGGATATTGGTATAATCGTAGTGGTCAGGCAATTGATAAAAATGGTAATGCTACCACCCCCGGAAGTCCAGACCATGCATTCGTTACTTTAAATATGAAAGATGTCAAAGTAGGTAACTCGGCACAAACTACTGCAGCTTTAGGAATTTCTTATGAAGTACTTGAAGGGTTGCGCATAGGTCTTAGTGGTAATTTCTATGGAAGAAACTACTCTGACTATGATATTACAGGTGCCACCAAATTTGAGTCAGGAGAATTTACGATTGAACAACCTTGGCGAATTCCAAGTGCATTTGTATATGACGGACATTTAAGTTACAAATTTAAAGTTGGTAATTTGAATGCTACATGGACTGCAAACTGCAATAATCTACTCAATGAGAAATACATTACTGATGCTAAAGATAATGGTGCTAAAACAGGTGGCCATGGTTGGCAAGATGCTACTGTATTTTATGGTTTTGGACGTACTTGGTCTACAAGTTTAAAAATTAGATTTTAATCAATCCGACTAAAGATATTAATATGAAAAAGATATATTTATTCAGTGCTCTTGTTGCAGGACTGTTTACTTTTAATTCTTGCAACAATGAACCAGATTTTCCTGGTTTAGATGACGCAAGTCAAATTAAGAATGTCGCTAAATACATAACTTCCTATGCAGGAGGGGTATTTAGTGCTGATAAGCCAGCCAATACAGTTCTTCCAGAATGGTTATTGGGACGCTATTACACTGCCGATGAAGGTTCTACGGCTATGGTAGATTATAAATACATGCTATCAACACCCGAGTATATAACCAATCTATCTGCTACAAAATCTCATATTCTTGCTGTTGCTGATTATCAGGAAGCATGGGGAGAAGAATCAAGTATTAACTATTTCTCACCTTCTAAACCTGCGAAAACGTTTATACCTACAATTTTAGGTAATACTATTGCTGAGCCAACTGAAGGTGATATCTTGGCAGTTACTTATAATGAAGCAGAAAAGGATGGTGCTATAACTGCCTTTAAAGAAGACTTTGAATCGGGTACTAATAGGGTAAACATTGATTATAATGATTGGATCAATGTTACTGTAAAAGGAAAATACCTATGGCAAACAAGAGATTATTTTAAAACTTTACATGCGCAACAATCTGCAAATAAACATGAAGATGGCGAGTTGGATTCTTATTTAATATCTAAAGAATTCACTGTTGGAAATGGTATGGTTTTAACTTTTGATGCAGTATATGTTTATTATACAGCGGATGGTGGAAGAATTAAAGTTTTGATTACTACCAACCTGCTTGGAAGTGAGAAGGAGCAAGTACAAAACACACAATGGACTGATATAACAAACAACTTTACCATTCCTACTACAGGAGAGTTTGCAAATGCCGGATCATACGACCTGTCTTCTTATGTAGGAAAAAAAATCAGAGTTGCATTTAGATATGAGGGTAATGGTGATCCTGATGTTAATGCAACCAGTACTATAAGAATAGACAATGTTATTGTTAAAGATCCGAATGAAGTTCCGGCTGAGTATACAGCTAAGAATACGCTATATAAATACACTGAAGAAACCTGGAAAATATACGAAGAAGCATCTATTCTTCAATCTGAAGATTATAAGAGTATGGGAGTTGATTACTTTACATCTGCCACAGTTCAGGCACATCTTCCGATGTTCCTTGCTCAAAAATATCCATTAGCAATTGTTGGTACCATTAAAGCTGTGGCATTCAAAACTTCTGAAAATGCGTTTATGGCTTTAGAGTTTCAAAGAGATGCTACCGGATGGGTGCTCACAGGGGGCGTCACAGATTTGACTGATGAATATAAATATAATGGCTCAAAATGGGAGTTTATTCGCACAGTTCCTAAAGCTGCATTAAATGAAGGATTTGAAAATAGAAATTATGCAGAAAAAGAAAAGACTGTAATAGAAGGATGGCTAACCGTTTCTGTAAAAGGAGAAGACTTCTGGCGTGACAGAAAATATAGTAACAATATCTATACAGAAGGAGTTGCTTATGGATCAAAAACTGAAGGCGAAATAGAGCTTTGGCTTATTACTCCCGAATTAGAAATTAAGAAAGATTACCATTTAACTTTTGATATGGTTTCCGGACATTGGATGCATGACGCATTACAAGTATTTGTTTCGTCGAGCTTCTCTGGAAAAGAAGAAGATTTGGCAACCTCTATTGAAGAAGAAAAATGGATTGAAATTACGAATGAATTCAGCTTCCCTAAAAGAGAAGGAGGATATTCTCCATTTACCAATGTGGGTAATGCTTCATTAAATGATTATGTAGGTCAAAAAGTCTATATCGGATTCAAGTATTGGGGCGATAAAAGTAAAGGTAAGACCTCTACAGTTCAATTAGATAATATCTATGTGGGCGAATAATTAATTAGTAAAAGAGGATAAAAAAAGAGGATTCAAACAAAAGTTTGGATCCTCTTTTTTATCTTTGCCACTAATTCAGTTTTATATTCAAATAATGCTCAACGATACCTACAAAACCATATCAACCCTCTCCGAAGCCATCTACACCGAAAAGCGAAGCAAATTCCTTGCTTTTGCCATCCCCGTAACCACTATTGACGAAATTAAAGACCACCTCGAAGTCTATCAAAAGAAATACTACGATTCCCGTCATGTATGTTACGCCTATATGTTAGGTGCTGATAGAAAAGACTTCCGTGCCAATGATAACGGAGAACCTTCCGGTACAGCCGGGAAGCCCATTCTTGGCCAGATAAACTCCAATGAGTTAACAGATATTTTGGTTATTGTAGTGCGTTATTTCGGAGGAATTAAATTAGGTACAAGTGGACTTATAGTTGCCTATAAAGCGGCAGCAGCAGAAGCAATAGCCAACGCAACCATCATTGAAAAAACAGTAGATGAAGAAATAACTGTAATGTTTGAATTTCCTTTTATGAATGATATCATGCGTATCGTTAAAGAGGAAGAGCCTACTATTGTTTCTCAAATCTATGATATGGATTGCACCATGACTTTGAGCATTCGTAAGTCTAAAATGGAGAAACTGCGTGCACGACTGGAAAAAGTAGATTCCGCCCGACTTCTTACTACTGATGAATTATAACAACTAACTACTAAATATTATGCCTTTTGAAGCTACAAAAAGAGAATGGAGTGAACTATATGCTTTCTTTCATTTACTTGCTAATGGAAAAATTAATGATAAACCCATAGCAGTAATTCAGCGAACAGAACATGATGGCTTGAGGAAATACTACATCGAAAAAGAGAACATTTGTATTGAAGGCGAAAAGATAAATAAAAAGATTCTGCGAGAAGATATCCAAACAGTAGCGGAGCTTATATTATCTGCCATTAAATCTTCTTCGGATGATGTAGTAGTTTCTCCCGATGGGGTAGAAGAGTTTCTGGACGAACTTGCCATCTACAACCTGGAAGCACAAACCGAAGATCGTACAGACCTTTCCATTGCTTTTTGGCATCCCGAAGCTCCACTTATTGGGTTTAGTATCTATTCACGTTTAAGCAAAATGCGTTCTTTGTTGGACGGAGGGCGGACAGCTAATCTGAAATTTGAATTAACCGGAGTTAAGTTTGCTGTACCTACTGTAAACAAAGTAAATGCTTTGGATAGCCCTAACGAAGTTCCCGATCGGATGATGCTGATTGAGCGCCTGGGAGGTATACTGAAATATGCAGATGTAGCAGATCGTGTATTCCGCTGTAATTTATTAATGATAGATTTGCATTTCCCTCGCCTGCTGGCTGAAATGTTGCGCATCATGCAGTTAGACGGTATTATGCGCATCAATGAATTAACAGAAACAATGAAAACCATTAATCCACTTAAAATAAAAGAGGAACTGATCAATAAACATGGTTTTTATGAGTTTAAAATGAAACAATTCTTGATGGCTTTGGCATTAGGAATGCGTCCGGCTAAAATTTATAACGGAACAGACTCTGCCATCGAGGGAATTATTTTAATTCATGGAAATGGAGAATTAGATTGTTATCATAAATCAGATAAAAAAGAATTTGAGGATTTTCTTTTCCATAATACACGTTTTGAAAAGGGGGCTATCGAAAAAGATAAATATGGCTACCTGGAACGTGAAAATGGAATCTGGTATTTTAAACTAAATGCCAAAATAGGGCTATCAAAAAGATAATTAAAAGAGATTGTTATGAAAACAAATGCAGTATTAGAAGCAATAAAAAACCGCAGAAGTGTACGTACTTATACCGAACAGCAAGTATCAAAAGAAGATTTAGATGCAATTTTGGAAGCTGCTACTTATGCGCCCAATGGCATGCATCTGGAAACATGGCATTTTACAGCTATACAAAATAAAGAAAAACTTACCCTATTAAATGAACATATCAGAGGGGCTTTTGCTAAATCCGACGATAAACGTTTACAAGAACGCGGAAATAATGTGAACTATAATTGCTATTATCATGCTCCTACACTTATTATTGTATCTAATGAACCTACTCAGTGGTGGGCCGGAATGGATTGTGCCGTAGCTTTGGAAAACATATTTCTGGCTGCTCAATCTTTAGGAATCGGTTCTTGTTGGATAAATCAGTTGGGTACCACTTGTGATGATCCGGAAGTAAGAGCTTACTTAACTTCATTGGGGGTTCCTGAGCATCATAAAGTGTATGGCTGTGCTGCATTAGGATATGCAAATACACCATTAAAAGAAAAAAAGTTAAAAGAAGACACTATTACGGTTGTCGGATAAACATAATTTCACATCTAAAAGCGCTCAGATTTGATTATTTGCGTGCAATGGTTCAAGCGCTTTGAAATAAGCCAGAGAAATTGCCTTTCGCAATTGCATTATGAGGACAAAGGTATATAACTAAGTCTTCCAAAGGTGTATACTTAAACCTCCTTTAGGTATACACCTTTAGGTTCTGTAGGTATATACCTTTGGCATGCTTAACTATATACCTTTGGAGTGCAAGGGCATACACCTTGAACATTTAAAGGTATATATCTTACCGATATAAAGGTATATCCCTTCAAACGATTTAGATATATGTGTTAGAATCGTTTTTTTTAGTAATTTTGCACTTTCAAAATGTATAAAATCAATTAAGAAACAAGATATAAAATGGCAAAAGAATTAAAGGATCTGACAAAGCGCAGCGAAAACTATTCACAGTGGTATAATGACCTGGTACTGAAAGCTGATTTAGCTGAGCAATCGGCTGTTCGCGGATGTATGGTGATTAAGCCTTATGGCTATGCAATATGGGAGAAAATGCAACGTCAATTAGACGATATGTTTAAAGAAACAGGGCATGTAAACGCTTATTTCCCTTTGCTGATCCCGAAATCTTTTTTAAGTCGCGAAGCTGAGCATGTAGAAGGATTTGCCAAAGAATGTGCAGTGGTTACTCATCATCGATTAAAAAATTCTCCCGATGGAAAAGGGGTGGTAGTAGACCCTGAAGCTAAACTGGAAGAAGAATTAATCATCCGTCCTACTTCCGAAACAATTATCTGGAATACCTATAAGAATTGGATTAACTCTTATCGTGATCTTCCTATATTGGTTAATCAATGGGCAAATGTAATGCGTTGGGAAATGCGTACTCGTTTATTCCTTCGTACCGCTGAATTTCTGTGGCAAGAGGGTCATACAGCACATGCTACCAAAGATGAAGCCGAAGAAGAAGCAATCCGAATGTTGCATGTGTATGCCGAATTTGCAGAGAAATATATGGCAGTGCCTGTAGTAAAAGGTATTAAAAGTGCCAACGAACGTTTTGCCGGTGCTCTCGAAACATATACTATTGAAGCAATGATGCAAGATGGTAAAGCTCTACAAAGTGGAACCTCACACTTCTTGGGCCAGAACTTTGCCAAGGCTTTCGATGTACAATTCGTAAACAAAGAAAATAAATTGGAATATGTATGGGCTACTTCCTGGGGAGTTTCCACCCGATTGATGGGAGCACTTATCATGACTCATTCCGATGATAACGGTTTAGTACTTCCTCCAACACTTGCACCTATCCAGGTGGTAATTGTACCTATTTATAAAAATGATGAGCAACTTTCTCTTATCAATGAAAAGGTAGCCAGCATTGTAGCTAATTTAAAGGCAATGGGTGTTTCTGTAAAATATGATAATGCAGACAATAAACGTCCGGGCTTTAAGTTTGCCGACTATGAGTTGAAAGGGGTTCCTGTTCGTTTGGTTATGGGTGGTCGTGACCTGGAAAACAATACAATGGAAGTAATGCGTCGTGATACTCTTGAGAAAGAAACTATTTCTTGTGATGGCATTGAGACTTACGTACAGAATCTGCTTAAAGAAATTCAGGAAAATGTATATAAGAAAGCTTTAGATTATCGTAATTCCCGTACTATCACCGTAGATTCTTACGATGAATTTAAAGAAAAAATAGAAGAAGGTGGATTTATTCTTGCGCATTGGGATGGTACTCCCGAAACAGAAGAAAAAATTAAAGAAGAAACC
Organism: Bacteroides sp. 224; assembly: GCF_010500995.1. GTDB lineage: Bacteria > Bacteroidota > Bacteroidia > Bacteroidales > Bacteroidaceae > Bacteroides. The sequence goes on from NZ_QVMK01000004.1 coordinate 97,265, forward strand.
AAAGCAACAATCCGTTGTATACCTTTAGAAGGAGATAAAACTCCGGGTGTTTGCATGGTTACGGGTAAACCTTCTGCTTGCAGGGTAGTATTTGCAAGAGCTTATTAAATAATATTTTGAAATTTTGAACACAGAGACACAAAGGCACGGAGTTTATAGTTAGACTATCTAAATAAAAAACTCCGTGTCTTTGTGTCTCTGTGTTTTCACCCCCTTCCATTAACGAAGTTGTATCCAAGAAGTAGATTGATTATGCAAAGAATCTGCAGGAATAGTATCTAATGGAGCAACTCTTTCTTTAACTTCCACTTTTTTTGCTTGCTTTTTCTTTCTCCAATTCCTCCAAAAGAACAATTCATTCCACTTATAAAAGTCTTTTTTATACATAATACCAATGCCCTGAGTGGTTAGGTTGGTACGTGTATAATAGCGATCATTAGTTTGGTTATAAGCCTTCAATCGAATATCTCCTGAGCGAGTTAACAACCATTCTGCATCAAAATCACCCACAAAATTAGTGGTAGACATAGGATTATCCCGATAACCAAAGTTTCCATTTATTAATAAACGGTTATTTAATAACTGTCCGGAAAGTATTCCTTCCACTTCTACGTCGGTCCATCCTTTATCGCCTGTACTTAAATTGGTACCAATGTTCCAGTTGTTATTATCAATAATTTGAGATAATAGATTATTTAATTGTCCGGATAGGGTAGAAGATAGCACCGATGACATCACATTCGAATTTTGCCCGGTAGTTAAATGTTCCGGTGGATAGAATTTACCAATACCAAGCAAATAAAGTGTTTGCATATTGATTTCTTCTTCGGTACTAATATAATTGCGTACTAATGCTTGTACCTCATCTCTTTCATTGGGTAACTCAATATTTAATTTGATAGTTGGATTGGTAAGTACTCCCGAAAGATTCATTAAACAATTTACCCTTACGTTGACATTGGCTATCAATGCAGTTTCCTCGGAAGTCAATAAGTCATTAAGCGAGGCAGAATTTACTGTATATGCCGCCTGCACATCCATTGTTGCATCAAAAGGATCTCCATTGAATACAATATTACTACCATCTTTTATAATAAAATCCTTTCGTATCACCTCCTGTAAGCTGAATTTATAGACACCCTGATTAATGGCATAACTTCCAAACATCTTGATGTCTCCTTTATTAAAGAAATCGATGCGTACGTTACCGGTACCTTTACCTCCAATATAGTCTCCGGCTATAGGATCCATAATAATACGCATATTGGCATCCGGCGTAGCATCTATCTGGAGATTTAGGCGTACATCTATATCCAACTCTTCCTCTTCTTTTTTCTGCTGTTGTCTTGCCCGATCGAAGTCCGAAATATTACTCAAAAAATCCAGGTCTGTTCTGTTTGGCGTTTTATCTACAAACTTAATAAACTGATTGCTTACAGCAGATGCAGTTGGAGACATGGTATAAACAAAGGTTGTATTCCGATTCGTGGTTATGGCAGCATCAATATTTAATCCCTCTCCATTTCCTCTGAGTAATCCGTTTCCTGTAGCGTAAACAGTACCATAGAACGGCACTTCTGCATCCTCATAAGTTTTCATCACCAGCATATTGTTGGTGTTAATATCCAGTCTATAGTTCATATCTTTGAAATGCTGATGCCTTAAATATCCATTAACAGCTCCTCTGTGCCCTTCTATATCATAAAAGGGAATATTCTTAAATGAAACCTCGCGAGGAGAGAGGTAGACACTATCTCTTACTGCAAAATAAGTATCCAGCACATTCACCTTAAATGTAGCATCCGGCTTACCGGCACCATCGAGATTTAATGTTTTAAAAGTCCCGTAAAGCCTTACTTTACCCGATACGCGACCGGAGAAGTCGGAGGCAAGGCTTTTTACGTATGTTTCGAGAAATCTGATATCTACATTTTGGGTTCTTATGTCTAAATCAAGTCCACTTTTAGGCTTTAAAGGGAAAATATAACCTTTTACCAGCGTTTCTGAAATATTCCGTTCTTTGATATGTGCATCTACCCAAATACCTTCTTCCTCCTGGTGCCACTCTCCGGTAACATTCATGTCGCCCATTAATCCGTCGTTGAAATAGAAGTCTTTAACAAACAAACGGGTGTTCATTATCGGCTTTTTCAATACTCCACATGCCATGGCCGTTCCTGTGGCATGTCCTTTGAAATCAACGCTTTTGAAATTAAGCAAATCGAATACGTATTCTATATTGATTCCTTTTAGATCAACCTTTACGGTATCTGTCAAGTTGTCAGAAGCAAGTCCGTCGATATGCAGATGTTGATTTTCATGACTAAAATAGAAATCGTTGATATGAACTTTTCCCGAGTCTGCTACAATTTGAGAAGGATGTATTTTCCAAATAGTATCATTTAAGATCACATCTGTTTGTTTTACGTCAATAACCGTTTTTAAGTGAGATTTTTTGTTTTCTCCCGAACGCGAGAAGTTTGTGAGGGCAGCAAACTTACCACTATAGGTAATGTTTCCGGTGTTTCCCCAATTTATCTGTGTATCTAACACATTGTCTTTGGCTTGTGTATCTAATGATAGGTTAACAATGCTGTTTTTCCGATGGTTACTCAGTCTAACTCTACCTCTTAAGTAATCAGAAGTATTCTCACATAAAATAAATCCGGACTCAAGAAACATGTTTCCATATTGTAATTGAGGTATATAACCTTCCAACATCATTCGATTGGCTTTATCGTTGAAATAACCTTTGAAAGTAGAATGAGTATAAACCTTTAAAGGTATATCAAATACGATAGGCAAAAACTTCGTGTTAAATATATTGATATCGAAACTAAAATTATTGGATGTTTCAATCTCCTTTTTTCCATTAGGAGGGAAAACAGCCGGAACATATCGCCTTATAGTGTTCATAATACTTATAGGCAATGTACGATATGAGTATGTGCCTTCTACACGCGCATTCATAAACTCAGAATCAAGAGTTAAGATATTCTTTGTGTCTGTACGTGTAGATAAAATACGAATTTTGTCGATAGAAAGAGTGTCATTGGGAGCTATAAAAGATACACTGTCCATGTGTATGCTCCCCACCATATCATCGATGGTACTCCCAGTGAAATTAGCAGTTAACTTCATCGAGAAGTTAGTATCCTTATATTTATCTGAAGCTATATTTAGCTCATAAGGACGAACATTTTTAATAATGGCGTTAAAATCGAATGTTGGAACTCTTTCTGCTACATTAATGTTTCCATTTAGAAAAACAGAACCGTTTTCGTCATTCAAGGCTATTTTCCCATCGAATCCTCCCTGCTTATATTCGCCATCCAGTTCAATATTATCATATTGATAATTGCTATATTCTATAGACGAAACCAATCCTTTTAATAATATATAAGGATATTGTTTAGGCTGATGGTTACTTTTTACATTAAAATCGAAGGTGATTTTACCCAACTTATTATTATTCAATAATGCTCCAAGTTCAAAGTTTTCAGTTTTTACTCCTCCGGAATAGGAAATAATACCCTTTTCTTTATCAGAACTTACTTTTACGTCACTTTTAACACTTCCCAAGCCGGTTTGAAAGGTCCCGTATGTAACCAAGTCATTAAAATATCCGGATATCTCTCCTGTAAAAGAAACATTTCCCAATCGTTTCAATATATCCGGAGTTGTACTGTATTCCTTACTAAAGTTACGTACCAGAAAGTCGATGCCATCCTGATTTACCGACAAGTAGGAGAGTTTGCCGTAAATAAACGCATTTTCAGGAGTAGAAAGATCATGTAGCGAAACGTTTCCTCTTACTCGCAAATGATTGTCGGAGTTGATGGTTAATTCGGGGCAATTCAATTGATCAATAGTTCCGTTTGCCCTCAGTTCGAGCTTTATCTTCTCTTTAAAATGTTCCAATACAGGAACAAACGGAGATATATCGTGCAATGTTATATGAGAGGGTTTTATTTTAAGTGAGAATTGTACATCTGTCAGGAAATTCCGAAAGGCTCCCAAACTATCATAATTCATGTGGATAGTATCCATTTGCAAAGATGTGTTTGGCAGATTTACAGCAAAGTTATCAATAGTCAGGTTATTATCATTGCCCAATATCTTCATATTTAACTTCTGAAGTTCGAATCCCGACTGTTCATCCAGGCTTAAACGCTTAATCTGTGCATTGATAGAATCATTTTGGAGTGCCTTTAATGATATATTCCCTATTATATTATATAATTTAATATGTTTGGGGTTAAACTTTCCGGGAGTCTCTTTTTCCGAAAGTACATCATAAGCCAGCTTACCACGACGAACTAAAAGAGAGTTAATGCGTAAATCAATATCACTTTGAGTTTTTACACTATCTTTGGAAGCAAAAGCATCAAGCACGAATTTGAAATTAGAATCTGCATCAGGAGTCGGCTTATTCAAATTGATATTAAACCCGAAAAGTTGTACATTGCTAATTGATATTCGACCACTAAGAAGATCTATAAGGTCAAACTTAACAGAAAGGCGTGTAACTTTCAGCATTTCTTTGTCGGATTGATCATCCAATAATAAATCATCTAGAATGATTCGGTTTAGCAACCCGACATTGATACGGCCAATTTCAACTTTGGTATGGAGTGTAGAAGACAGTTCTTTAGCTATATATACAGTCATCTTCTGCTGAATAAAAGGAATATTCAACAAGATAAGAGCCCCGACATATACACCTATTAATATACCGAGCAGATAGCGTACTATTCTTTTTATTCTTCTGATATGGTGGATTTAGTTAATTTGCCAACAAAAATATAAAATAATAACCAATGAAATCCGGTTTATCATTACTTTTGCATCTTAAAAATACCCAAAAAGATGAGTACGATTATATTAGGGATTGAATCATCCTGCGATGATACTTCGGCAGCTGTCATAAAAGATGGCGTTTTATTATCGAATGTGGTGTCTAGTCAGGCTGTGCATGAAGCTTATGGTGGGGTAGTGCCCGAGTTGGCTTCACGTGCCCACCAGCAAAATATAGTTCCTGTAGTACATGAAGCATTGAAATGTGCCGAGGTTAACAAAGACGATTTAAGTGCAGTAGCATTTACAAGAGGTCCCGGACTTATGGGGTCCTTATTAGTTGGAGTGTCATTTGCTAAAGGGCTTGCCCGTTCTTTGAATATTCCGATGATAGATGTTAACCATCTGAAAGCTCACGTTTTAGCACACTTTATTAAAGAAAAGGATGAAGATACAAATCAACCAAAATTCCCTTTTCTTTGCCTGCTTGTTTCCGGTGGAAACTCACAAATTATTTTAGTAAAAGATTATAATGAGATGGAAGTGCTTGGACAAACCATTGATGATGCTGCCGGCGAAGCCATCGATAAATGTTCCAAAGTAATGGGGCTGGGGTATCCGGGTGGTCCTATTATTGATCGGTTGGCCAGACAAGGCAATCCCAAAGCATATACCTTCAACAAACCACATATCCCCAGATTAGATTATAGCTTTAGCGGTTTAAAGACTTCTTTTCTATACTCTCTACGAGATTGGATAAAAGAAGACCCCGAATTCATCGAGCATCATAAAGAAGATCTTGCAGCTTCATTGGAAGCCACTGTAGTGGATATTTTAATGGATAAACTTCGTAAAGCTGCCAAACAATACCAAATTAAGCAAGTAGCTGTGGCAGGAGGTGTGTCGGCTAATACCGGGTTGAGGAATGCTTTTCATGAACATGCTAAGAAGTATGGCTGGGAAATATTTATCCCTAAATTTAACTATACCACCGATAATGCTGCTATGATAGCCATTACAGGGTATTTCAAATATCAGAATAACGATTTTTGTTCGATAGACTTGCCAGCTTACTCGCGAGTTGTAATTTAGATAAAATAATAATGAACACAGAGACGTAAAGACACAAAGTGTTTAATTATTCTCTGTAACTCAGTGCCTCTGTGTTCATTTAAATAAATGGTCATGCAAAACGATAATCTCATAGAAAAATATATTGGTGAAGTTCTAATAAAGAAGAATCTGACCCTTTCCACCGCCGAAAGTTGTACCGGAGGGAATATTGCAGCCAAAATCACATCTATTCCCGGAAGCTCCTCTTATTATAAAGGAAGTATTATTGCCTATTCGAACGAGATAAAAGAATCTATTTTGCATGTAAACCCTGCAACCCTACAAACTTATGGAGCTGTGAGCGAGGAAACCGTAATTGAGATGGTAAAAGGTGCGATGAAATCATTAAATACGGATTGCAGCATAGCAACATCGGGCATTGCAGGTCCCGAAGGAGGAACACCAACTAAACCTGTAGGCACAATCTGGATAGCTGTTGCCAATAAAAACGAAATAGTAACAATGAAACAAGAAACGGATCAGGGAAGAGAAATGAATACGGAAAGAGCTGTAAACAATGCACTTCTGTTATTCCTAAATCTTATAAAATAAGGAAATATTGCTATTACACAGCGAATTATTGGCTAAATAATTTGTTTTTTATCAATAAAAGCACTTACTTTGCGCTCTGTTTAAGATAACTAAAGATAAAAACTATAAAAAATAAGATAGAAATGTCTAAGATTTGTCAAATTACCGGAAAGAAAGCCATGATTGGCAACAATGTTTCACACTCTAAAAGAAGAACTAAGAGAACTTTTGATGTGAACTTGTTTAAAAAGAAGTTCTACTATGTAGAGCAAGATTGTTGGATCAGCCTGAGTATTTCAGCCGCAGGTCTTCGCACTATTAATAAGAAAGGTTTAGATGCAGCTTTGAATGATGCAGTATCTAAAGGTTATTGTGATTGGAAAACCATTAAAGTAATCGGTTAAAACGAAGGAGAGATAGACTTATGGCTAAGAAAGCAAAAGGTAATAGAGTACAGGTAATTCTTGAATGCACAGAACATAAAGAAAGTGGTATGCCAGGTACTTCTCGTTATATTACGACTAAAAACAGAAAAAATACCACCGAAAGACTTGAGTTGAAAAAGTACAACCCAATTCTGAAAAGAGTAACTGTTCATAAAGAAATTAAATAAGCATTATAACCCATGGCAAAGAAAACAGTAGCAAGTTTGCAAGATGGCACCAAAGAAGGCCGTTCTTATTCCAAAGTTATCAAAATGGTGAAGTCTCCTAAAACCGGAGCTTACATCTTTGATGAACAAATGGTTCCTAATGAAAAAGTACAAGACTTCTTTAAGAAGTAATTAGCGCCGGTAATTTTACGGTATCATATATAAATCCTCTTATTTTAAAGTAATAAGAGGATTTTTTATATTCCTACACAATTACTTTTTACTTTTCATTTGTTGTTATATCTTTGTAGAATTATAAGTTATATAATATAAATACCAGATATTATGGGATTCTTCAACTTCTTTTCCAAAGAAAAAAAAGAGACACTGGATAAAGGGCTATCTAAAACCAAAGAAAGTGTATTTAGTAAAATCAATAGGGCTATTGCCGGAAAGTCTAAAGTAGATGATGAGGTACTTGATGACCTGGAAGAAATATTGATTACCTCTGATGTGGGAGTGGAAACTACGCTGAATATCATTAAAAGAATAGAAAAACGAGTAGCTACCGACAAATATGTAAATACACAAGAACTGAATGCTATATTACGTGACGAAATAGCAGATTTGCTAACAGAAAATCACTCGGATGACGTAGCCGATTTTGATGTTCCTATTGAGAAGAAACCATACGTAATTATGGTGGTAGGAGTAAACGGCGTAGGAAAAACTACTACGATCGGTAAATTAGCTTATCAATTCAAAAAAGCCGGAAAATCAGTGTATTTAGGAGCTGCCGATACATTTAGAGCAGCAGCAGTAGAACAATTGGTTATTTGGGGAGAACGAGTGGGAGTGCCGGTGATTAAACAACAGATGGGCTCCGATCCTGCTTCAGTAGCTTTTGACACTCTTAACTCTGCTGTTAGAAATAATGCAGATGTAGTAATTATAGATACCGCCGGACGTCTTCATAACAAAGTTGGCTTAATGAATGAATTAACCAAGATTAAAAATGTAATGAAGAAAGTACTTCCGGATGCTCCCAACGAAGTATTATTAGTATTAGACGGATCTACCGGGCAAAATGCCTTTGAGCAGGCGAAACAATTTACCTTAGCTACGGAAGTAACTACTATGGCCATTACTAAATTAGATGGTACAGCCAAGGGTGGAGTAGTAATAGGTATATCAGATCAATTTAAAATTCCTGTTAAATATATAGGGTTAGGAGAAGGAATGGAGGATTTGCAAGTATTCCGCAGGAAAGAGTTTGTAGATTCTTTGTTTGGAGAAAATAAATGAAAAGAAAGACTGTTGATATAATAACGATGGGGTGTTCCAAAAACCTCGTCGATTCGGAACAATTAATAAGGCAACTGGAAGAAGAGGGGTATTGCGTAACCCACGATTCGGAATCGCCTAAAGGAGAAATAGCTGTCATTAACACCTGTGGTTTTATTGGGGATGCTAAAGAAGAATCAATCAATATGATTCTTGAATTTGCACAGGCCAAAGAAGAAGGCGATTTAGAAAAGCTGTATGTGATGGGGTGTTTGTCGGAGCGCTATTTGAAAGAACTTTCTATTGAAATTCCACAAGTAGATAAATTTTATGGTAAATTCAATTGGAAAGAGCTTTTAGCTGACTTAGGAAAGAGCTATCATGATGAATTTTGTATAGAGCGCTCGCTAACTACGCCTAAACACTATGCTTATTTAAAGATTTCTGAGGGATGTGATAGGAAGTGTGCCTATTGTGCAATTCCTATAATCACAGGGCGACATGTATCGAAACCCATCGAAGAGATTGTAGAAGAGGTTAAATACCTGGTTTCTTTAGGAGTTAAGGAGTTTCAGGTTATTGCACAAGAGCTTACATATTATGGTATTGACCTGTATAAAAAACAAATGCTTCCTGAGCTTATAGAACAAATATCCGACGTTCCCGGTGTAGAGTGGATACGCCTGCATTATGCATATCCGGCACATTTTCCTACCGACTTATTTAGAGTAATGAGAGAACGCGATAATGTATGTAAATACATGGATATTGCACTACAGCATATTAGTGATAATATGTTATCGAAAATGAAACGTCATGTTTCCAAAGAAGAAACTTATGGACTCATCGAACAATTTCGCAAAGAAGTTCCGGGAATCCATTTAAGAACAACATTAATGGTAGGGCATCCCGGAGAAACAGAAGAAGATTTTGAGGAGTTGAAAGAATTTGTTCATAAAGCACAGTTCGATAGAATGGGAGCATTTACTTACTCGGAAGAAGAGGGTACTTATTCTGCAAATAATTATGAAGACTCCATTCCACAAGAAATTAAGCAGGCTCGCTTAGATGAAATCATGAATATCCAACAAGAATTTGCAGGAAAACTAAGCGCACAAAAAGTTGGCAAAGAATTTAAAGTGATTATAGATCGTTCGGAAGGAGATTATTACATTGGAAGAACTGAGTTTGATTCCCCTGAAGTTGATCCGGAGGTACTCATACACCATCAGGAAGGTGAACTTAAAATAGGACATTTTTACCATGTCTTGATTACTGATTCCGATGAATTCGATCTTTTTGGGAAAATTATTTAAACATATTTTCCTTGAACATTTGCTTTTTACGCTGATTATTAGTAATATAGCAGCGAATTAAAATTTTAGACCTTGAATAACAAAGAATTTATATCAGCACTTGCCAGTAAGTTAGAGTATCCTATTAACTATACCTCGAAGCTTACTGAATCCTTTATCAATGAAGTGATTGAGCAGTTAGAAGAAGGAAATACAGTTTCGGTTCATAATTTTGGTACCTTTGAAGTAAAAAAGAAAGCAGAACGCATATCTGTAAATCCTACTACTAAACTTCGTATGCTCGTTCCACCTAAACTTGCTATAAGCTATAAGCCTCACAGTTATTTAAAGGAGAAATTTAAATAAATAAGGTAGTTTATGGGAAATAAGATCACTGTTCAAGATATAGTTAATCTGTTCATCCGGAAGTTCGAGATAGAACAGGAACATGCTGAAGCTTTTTCCAAAGCCTTTTTCGAGTTAATTATAGAAGGGCTGGAGAAAGATCGTTATGTTAAAATCAAAGGTTTAGGTACTTTCAAATTAGTTAATATAGATAGCAGAGAGAGTATCAATGTTAATACCGGTGAACGTTTCGAAATTCAAAGCCATACAAAAGTCTCTTTCACACCGGAAACCAGTTTGCGTGATAGAATAAATAAACCGTTTGCTCATTTTGAAACTGTTGTTTTGAATGAAAATGTTACTTTTGATGACGAACAGGAAAATATAAAGCCTACAGAGCCGGAAGAAACAAAAGAACCGGAAATTCTGGTTTCTCCTGTTATTCCCAAGCAAGAAGATAAAGACTCTGTAGAAGAAAACTCTGCTCAGAAAGAAGAAGTTAACATGACTTCCGACCTTGATAGGGAAGAAAATACACAAGAAGAAGTTGAAGAAAAAGAAATAGAACAACCAACAGAAAGGGTAGCAGAAGAAATTCCTGAATTGGCTCCTACTGAAAGCACTCCTCAAACAGAGGTCAAACCTTCTTCGAAAGCTACTACAACAAATAATGATACTCGTGTTAGAAACTATCTTATTATTTTAATTATAGTTGTACTCCTTTTGTGTGGTGGAATTATTTTATATGTTTGCTATCCGGATCTTTTTTCAAAGAAGCAAAATTCCAGTGCTGACATAACCATGCCTGTACCTGAAAAAACAGAAATAATAATACCTGCTGATACGGTAGAGATTAAAGATAAAGATACAGTTACTGTTGATCTAGCTCCAACTGAATTGGAAAAAAACGTTGATCAGGTAAAAGTAAAAAGAAAGACAAATACCACATCTAAACCCAAAACTCCTGTAAATCCGGACTCAACAAGTTATAAAATTACAGGAACAAAAACAACCTACAAATTGCAAGAAGGAGAAACTTTAATCAGAGTGTCCCTGCGTTTTTATGGAACAAAAGATCTTTGGCCGTATTTACTAAAGCATAATAGGGATATTATAAAGAATCCGGATGTGGTTCCCAGTGGAATTACACTAAAAATACCCGAACTAAAAAAGAAATAAAAGCCAGTCCTTCTTCTTTGCTGTTAACTATAGCTAATGCTTAAATTGGCTAAAATCCTTTTCCATCTCGTTAACGAGGTACAGTCGCTCTTTAACATTTATTATTCGTTTAAATACAACTATTTTTACTCATCATTTTTTTAGAGTTACTTTTAATGCATGCAGAAAATAGCATTTATCTTTCGATAACTCAACTTTAATGCCTTAAATACATCTATTATTCAATAAAACTATCTATTACAAATGATCGATCAATTTTATCTGTTATTTTGCATTTTCCAAACAGGCTTAAAATCGCATAAAATCCAATAGTAGAACAGAAGGACGGTTTTAAATCAAAATAGAGGCATTTGGTAATATTACATTTTTAAATCCTATAAATCCACTAAAGACTTAACATAATTTTTTAATATAATTTAGTTGCGGTGATTAATTATATAATGTACTTTTGGAATCAATTTAAGTAAAAGGCATTAAACAATAAATTATACTATAATTATGGCTGAAACAATTGATATTCGTGAGCTAAATGAACGAATTGAAAGACAGAGTGCTTTCATAACCAATCTCACAGCAGGAATAGACCAGGTTATTGTTGGTCAAAAACATTTGGTTGAATCATTATTAATTGGTTTATTATCTGATGGACATGTGCTTTTAGAAGGGGTTCCCGGTTTGGCAAAAACATTGGCTATCAAAACATTAGCCTCTTTAATAGACTCAAAATATAGCCGTGTACAATTTACACCTGACTTGCTTCCTGCCGATGTTATCGGTACAATGGTTTATAGTCAGAAAGATGAATCTTTTCAGATAAAAAAGGGACCAATTTTTGCTAATTTTGTATTGGCTGATGAAATTAACCGTGCTCCGGCTAAAGTACAGAGTGCCTTACTCGAAGCCATGCAGGAGCGACAAGTGACCATCGGAAAAGAAACATTCAAACTGGATGAACCTTTCTTAGTTCTTGCTACACAAAATCCTATTGAACAGGAGGGTACATACCCACTTCCTGAAGCACAGGTAGACCGTTTTATGCTAAAGGTAGTTATCGATTACCCGAAGCATGAAGAAGAAAAATTAATCATTCGACAGAATATCAGTGGCGAAAAGTTCAATGTAAAACCCATCATGAAGGCCGAAGAAATAATGGAAGCCCGCAAAGTGGTACGACAGGTATATTTGGACGAAAAGATTGAGCGATATATTGTAGACATTGTATTTGCAACTCGTTATCCTGAAAAATATGGTTTGAAAGAGTTGAAAGATATGATCGGATTTGGAGGTTCTCCTCGTGCATCCATCAATTTAGCATTAGCTGCTCGTAGTTATGCTTTCATCAAACGCCGTGGATATGTAATTCCTGAAGATGTACGTGCCATTGCTCATGATGTACTTCGTCATCGTATCGGTTTAACTTATGAAGCTGAAGCAAGCAATATTACATCCGAAGAAATTATCAGTAAGATTTTGAATAAAGTAGAAGTACCTTAAGTTATGAATTTTGAGATTTGAGTTATAAATTACGTTTTGTATAGAATAACTCAAAACTTAAAGCTTAAAACTTAAAACTTAAAGAATGGAAACAGCTGATATATTAAAAAAAGTTCGTCAGATTGAAATAAAAACCCGCGGATTGTCCAGCAATATCTTTGCCGGACAGTATCATACAGCCTTTAAAGGTAGAGGGATGGCATTTTCTGAGGTACGCGAATACCAATTTGGAGATGACATACGCGATATTGACTGGAATGTGACTGCACGCTTTAATAAACCTTATGTGAAGGTTTTTGAAGAAGAACGTGAATTAACAGTTATGTTATTGGTGGACGTTTCGGGTAGTTTGGAGTTCGGTACATCTAAACAATTTAAAAAGGACATGGTTACTGAAATTGCTGCTACATTGGCTTTTTCAGCAATTCAAAACAACGATAAAATAGGTGTTATCTTTTTCTCTGATCGAATTGAAAAGTTTATTCCTCCTAAAAAGGGAAAAAAACATATTCTTTATATTATACGTGAATTGATTGATTTTAAAGCTGAAAGCCGTCGAACAAATATACGAATGGGAATTGAATACCTGACAAACGTTATGAAAAGACGTTGTACTGCTTTTATTCTTTCAGATTTCATTGATCAAGAGAGTTTTCAAAATGCGCTGACTATTGCCAACCGTAAGCATGATGTCGTTGCTATACAAGTATATGACAAGCGTGTGGCTGAACTCCCATCCATCGGATTAATGAAAGTTGTAGATGCAGAAACCGGTCATGAACAGTGGATAGATACCTCTTCGAAAGCTGTGCGTAGAACCCATCATGAATGGTGGGTCAATAAACAAACTGCTCTCAACGAAACATTTACCAAAAGCAATGTCGACTCGGTGTCTGTGCGTACTGATCAGGACTTTGTAAAAGCATTGCTAAGTTTGTTTGCAAAACGAAACTAAAAGAAAAATGAAGAAATATATATTTCTACTCATCGGACTATTGGGATTATCTGTTGCTTCTTATGCTCAAACCGTAACGGTGGAAGCAAGAATTGATTCTTTGCAGATTTTGATTGGAGAACAGGCTAAGATTCAACTCGAAGTTTCAATGGATAGTAAGCAACATGCTGTATTTCCTCAATTCACTGATACATTGATGCAGGGAATTGAGGTCTTGGAAGTATCTCAACCAGATACACAATATCTTAATAATAAACAACGATTGCTTATTACTCAAGAGTATACCATTACTTCTTTTGACTCTGCTCTTTATTATGTACAACCATTGTCTGTGATGATTGATGAAAAAGAGTATAAGTCGAACCCTTTGGCACTGAAAGTATACTCTATTCCTGTTGATACAGAAAATCCGGATCATTTTTTCGGTCCGAAAGATGTAATGAAAGCGCCTTTTGCATGGGAAGATTGGTGGGGATTAATAGCTATTTCATTCTTAGCTATACCTCTATTAATAGTATTAATCTATTTAATTATCCGGGTACGTGATAATAAGCCAATTATTCGTCGTGTAAAAGTAGAGCCTAAATTACCTCCGCATGTATTGGCTATGAAAGAGATTGAACGTGTGAAAACCGAAAAAGTATGGCAAAAAGGCGAACCTAAAGCATACTATACAGAATTAACGGATATTATACGTACTTATATAAGTGATCGATTTGGTTTTAATGCGTTGGAAATGACTTCATCCGAAATCGTAGACCAACTGACAGAGATCAAAGAGAAAGAAGACATTAGTGAATTAAAACTTCTTTTCCAAACAGCCGATTTGGTGAAGTTTGCCAAACATAATCCATTAATGAATGAAAATGATGCGAACTTGATTAATGCCATTGAATTCATTAATGAAACCAAAGAGCCAGAAGTAGAGAATCAAAAGCCACAACCTACAGAGATTACTATTATTGAAAAACGTTCATTATGCGCTAAGATATTATTGATTTCCGGTATTGTGATACTCTCTGCATCCATTATTGCATCATTTGTATACATAGGCATACAATTATATAACTTGTTGTAAACATTAAAACAAATAGTTGAAGAATGGTATTTGCCAATATTGAATATTTATTTTTGTTGCTGTTACTTATACCTTATATAGTATGGTATATTCTAAAACGGAAGAATAATGAAGCTACCCTTCAAATTTCTGATGCCAGAGTATATGCCCATACTCCTAAAAGCTATAAGATATATTTGCTACATGTTCCCTTTTTATTGCGTTTAGCTACGTTGGTAATGATTATTTTGGTGTTGGCGCGCCCTCAATCTACCGATAGTTGGCAAAGTAGTGAAATTGAAGGTATTGATATTATGCTGGCCATTGACGTATCTACCAGTATGCTGGCCGAGGATTTGAAACCTAATCGACTGGAAGCAGCCAAAGATGTAGCAGCAGAATTTATAAACGGACGTCCGAATGATAACATCGGAATTGTATTATTCGCGGGAGAAACATTCACACAATGTCCGCTAACAACAGATCATGCTGTATTGCTTAACCTTTTTCAAAGTATAAGAACAGGACTTATAGAAGATGGTACAGCAGTCGGAATGGGAGTAGCCAACGCCGTTTCTCGTTTGAAAGACAGCAAAGCTAAATCCAAGGTAATCATACTGTTAACCGACGGTACAAATAACCGAGGAGATATTTCGCCACTGACTGCTGCTGAAATAGCCAAAAACTTTGGAATACGTGTTTATACGATTGGAGTTGGAACCAATGGAACGGCTCCTTACCCATATCCTACTGCAATGGGAGTGCAATATGTTAATGTACCTGTAGAAATTGATGAAAAGGCACTTTCTGAAATTGCAAATGTAACAGATGGAGAATATTATCGTGCTACAAGCAATTCAAAGTTGAAAGAAGTTTATGAACAGATTGATAAACTGGAAAAAACCAGACTGAATGTGAAAGAGTTCAGTAAACGGCAGGAAGAATATCGTTTGTTTGCTTTAATTGCACTTTTATGTGTATTGCTTGAAGTATTATTGCGTAACTCTATCTTAAAAAAGATACCATAACTTAAAATATAGATTGAAATGTTTCGATTCGAAGATCCTACATATTTATATTTACTGCTGATATTACCATTTTTGGCAGCTTTCTATCTCTATTCTAATTATAGAAGAAGAAAAGCGCTTCGGAAATTCGGCGATCTGGTACTTATGGCACCACTCATGCCAAATGTGTCAAAGTATCGTCCCGATGTTAAGTTCTGGTTAGTTTTTTCAGCAATCGGATTATTAGCTTTTCTGCTGGCTCGTCCGCAATTTGGAGCAAAACCCGAAGTCGTGAAACGAAGTGGGATAGAAGTTCTTATAACTTTAGATATCTCTAACTCGATGTTAGCTCAAGACGTTCAACCAAGCAGATTGGAAAGTGCTAAAAGACTTATATCCAGAATGGTTGATGAACTGGAAAATGATAAAGTGGGGCTAATTGTCTTTGCAGGCGATGCTTTTACACAACTTCCGATAACAAGTGATTTTATTTCGGCTAAAATGTTTTTAGAGTCAATCAATCCTTCTTTAATATCTAAACAAGGAACAGCGATTGGCACAGCTGTTAATTTAGCAGTCCGTAGTTTTACGCCTCAGGAAGGGGTAGGGAGAACCATCATCATTATTACAGATGGTGAAAATCATGAAGGAGGAACTATGGAAGCAGTTAAAGCAGCAAAGGAAAAAGGAATCCAAGTCAATGTAATTGGTATAGGTACACCGGAAGGGGCGCCCATTCCAACCGAAGGAACTAATGACTATAGAAAAGACAAACAGGGAAATGTGATTGTAACTCGCCTGAATGAGGCAATGTGCCAGGAAATTGCAAAAGAAGGTAATGGTATCTATACACGTGCTGATAATAGTAGCTCTGCACAACGTGTAATAACCGGTGAAATCAATAAATTGGCTAAAGCCGATGTTGAAACCACCATCTATACTGATTATAACGAACAATTTCAAGCCGTTGCATGGATCATTTTATTGTTGTTATTGGCTGAGTTATTGATATTGGAATGCAAAAACCCACTATTCAAAAACATCAGGTTATTTTCTAACAAGTAATTGATATGTTGAACAATAGATATATAATATTCATATTATTCTTAGTTTCTGCCACTTTTACAACAATGGCGCAGAAAACGGAGAGAGATTATATTCGTAAAGGAAATCGTGCCTATAAAGATAGTACTTATGTAGATGCAGAAGTAAGCTACCGGAAAGCACTGGAAGCAAATTCGCAATCGAGTATATCCATGTATAATTTGGGGAATGCACTTCTTCATCAACAAAAAGCACAAGAGGCGATGGAGCAGTATCAAAAAGCTGCTCAGATAGAAAAAGACAAAGGCAAATTAGCTCAAATTTACCATAATGCAGGTGTTGTATTTCATGCATCAAAAGATTATGCGAAAGCAATAGAAGCATATAAAATGTCTTTACGCAATAATCCAAAGGATGATGAAACGCGTTATAATCTGGCATTAGCACAAAAAATGTTGCAAGATCAGCAAGACCAGAATCAAGATCAAGATCAAAATCAGGATCAAGAAGATAAACAAGACAAAGAAGAACAAAAAGATCAGAAGGATCAGCAACAGAACCAACAAGATCAACAGCAACAGGATCAGCAAAATCAAGAGCAACAACAACCTGAGCAACAAGAGAATGAAATATCCAAAGAAAACGCAGAGCAAATGCTGAATGCTGTTATGCAGGATGAGAAAGATGTTCAGGAAAAAGTGAAGAAGCAAATGCAGGTTATTCAAAGCAGGCCTTTGGAAAATGATTGGTAATAACATAGTATAGACGATATAAAAGCAATAGATAAATGAGAAAACTGTTTTTCTTATTAACAGCCTTATTAATTACAAATAGCATCTTTGCAGATGAAAAGGCTACATTTACAGCTTCTGCCCCGAATACGGTAGTAGTAGGAGATCAATTTAGGATTTCTTATGTAGTAACAACAGATAAGATAAAAGACTTTCGGGCGCCAGCCAGCTTTACCGGATTTGATGTATTGATGGGACCTACCCGGTCACAGCAAAGTAGCACTCAAATTATAAATGGGAAGTATTCTTCTTCTGCAAGCATTACTTTTACTTATATATTAATGGCCAATAAGGAGGGGAATTTTTCTATACCAGCTGCTACAATCGTAGCTAATGGCAATCAATTAATATCTAATGCCGTTGATATAAAGGTACTTCCTAAAGATAAAACCAGTAATTCAGGAGCATCATCAAACAATAATAGTAGCTCCGGGCAACAAAGACAAGGAGGTGTATCCTCTTCTTCCTCTGGTTCAACGATTTCCAGTCAGGACTTATTTATAACTTCGAATGTAACTAAAACAACAGTATATGAGCAAGAAGCATTTTTGCTTACCTATAAAATATATACAGCAGTTGATTTGAGAAACTTTGATAGCGTAAAACTTCCGGATTTTAAGGGGTTCTTATCTCAGGAAATAGAATCAAACCGAAACATTACATTTGAATTAGAACATTATAATGGGCGTAATTACAATGCGGGTATCTATCGACAATTTGTGTTGTTTCCTCAACAAGCAGGAGAATTAACCATTGAACCTGCTCGTTTTGATGCATCCATTGCCAAAGCTGTACGTTCAGTCGACCCATTTGATGCCTTCTTTAACGGAGGAAGTAATTATGTGGAAGTAAAGAAAACCCTTTATACACCTAAAGTTAAAATAAATACAAATGCATTACCTGCCGGAAAACCTGCGGGTTTTAGTGGTGGAGTAGGGAACTTCAGTATAACATCGTCGATTAATAGTAATGAAATAAAAACGAATGATGCTATCACCATCAAATTGGTTATTTCAGGAACTGGAAATCTTAAATTGATTTCTAATCCTAAAGTAGA
This sequence comes from Bacteroides sp. 224, assembly GCF_010500995.1. Lineage (GTDB taxonomy): Bacteria > Bacteroidota > Bacteroidia > Bacteroidales > Bacteroidaceae > Bacteroides. The sequence goes on from NZ_QVMK01000004.1 coordinate 115,806, forward strand.
ATTCCCAAATGATTTTGAGGTATATGATCCCAAAGTAGATAATAAAGTTAGATTAACAAGAGACGGCAATACCGGAAATAAAGTTATTGAATATCTGGCTATTGCCAGACATCCCGGAACTTATAAAATTCCAGGAGCTACATTCAGCTATTTTGATATAAAATCTAAAGCCTATAAAACCTTGAAAACCGAAGATTATGAAATTAAGGTTGAAAAAGGAGAGGGGAATGCCGATCAAATTGTTTCTAACTTCACAAATAAGGAAGAAATTAAGGTGTTGGGAGAAGATATCCGCTTTATAAAAAGAAATGATGTCAATCTTCATTCTGTAGGAGATTTCTTTTACGGTTCACTTACCTATTGGCTATTCTACATTATACCATTAGCAGTTTTCATAATATTCTTTATTGTACATCGTAAACAAGCTATAGAGAATGCAAACGTAGCTAAGGTTCGTACCAAGAAAGCTAATAAAATAGCAGTTAAGCGCTTAAAAGTAGCCGGTAAATTACTTGCTGAAAACCAAAAAGAAGCTTTCTATGATGAAGTATTAAAAGCTTTGTGGGGATATATTGGAGATAAACTAAATATGCCTGTATCTAAGCTTTCTAAAGATAATATCGAAGAAAAATTAATTAAACGTGGTGTTAGTGAAGAACTGATAAAAGAGTTCCTGAATGCTTTAAATGAATGCGAATTCGCTCGCTTTGCTCCGGGTGATGAAAATCAGGCTATGGATAATGTGTACTCTGTAGCACTCAATGTAATTAGTAAAATAGAAAACTCAATCAAACACTAACAATGCAGGATTTTATTATGAAAAAAATATTATTGTTTACCTTGAGCTTATGTATAGCTGTTTGTTCCTTTGCTCAGGAATCATGGAATCTGGATCAGGTAAAAGCACAAGCCGATAGTGCTTACATGAATAATGATTATGCTACAGCTGTTCAACTCTATGAATCTATGTTAGAGCATGGGGAAGCAGCAGAAATATACTATAATTTAGGTAATAGCTATTATAAATCAGATAATATAGCGAAAGCCATATTGAATTATGAACGCGCATTACTATTAAATCCAAGTAATGATGACATTCAAGCTAATCTTGAAATTGCGCGTAGTAAGACTGTAGACAAGGTGGAGGAAGTACATGAGATTTTCTATATCAGCTGGATTAAATCTTTAATTAATACAGCAAGTATAGATACTTGGGCTAAATGGGCCATTACGTTTTTTATTCTTTTCATACTTGCCATGTATTTCTTTATCTTCTCCAAGCAATCATTGTTAAAGAAGTTAGGTTTTATAGGAGGAATTGTTTTTCTTCTGTTTACAATTTGCAGTAACTCATTTGCATCCTATCAAAAAAACATTTTGCTGAATAGAAATACAGCCATAGTCGTTACTCCAAGTGTTACTGTTCGAAGTACTCCTGACGGAAGTGGTACTAGTCTATTTATTTTACATGAAGGTAGAAAAGTCAAAATAAAGGATAATTCGATGAAAACATGGAAAGAAATCACGCTTGAGGACGGCAAAGTGGGTTGGATTGCTGCATCGGATATCGAAATTATTTAAAATTGCCCCATCTGATAAACAGTCTTTTTTTATCAAAAATATATATAAATAATTTGATTTATCCTTTTTTTTTCCTAAGTTTATAGCGTGATACTTTTAGTATATAGTATTAACCAGTTAAATTTAGGTAATCATGAGAACAATAACTTTCAATGAACTTCGTAAGATCAAAGACTCATTGCCAAACGGTAGTATGCACAGAATAGCTGATGAATTAGGGCTTAGTGTCAGCACAGTCAGAAACTTCTTCGGTGGTCACAATTTCAAAGAGGGGAAAAGTGTCGGAATACATCTTGAGCCTGGTCCGGATGGGGGGCTTGTGATGATTGATGATACAACAGTCTTGGATCGGGCACTGAAGATATTAGATGAACTAAATATAGAAATGCAAAAAGAAGAAACTACCGAAGCAGCTCAAGTCTAAAAAATATATGAATAATAAAAATCCCAATTGTAACAAGTTAATAAACAATTGGGATTTCTTATATATTATCATTTCAATATCTCATTAAATAAAAGAAATCTTATGGAAGAAAAATTAGTAACTTTAGCCATTCTGACTTATTCAAAAGCTCAGATTCTTAAAAGTGTACTGGAAAATGAAGGTATAGAAGCATATATTCATAATGTTAATCAGATACAACCGATCATTTCATCAGGAGACGTGTTCGAATCAAAGAAAGTGATTTACCACGTGCATTGAAGATTATTGAAAGTTCAGCATGGCTCTCAGAGGATGTAGTAGGAGAGAAGGAACCCGAAAATAAGTTTCTGGGCACTCCCAAAATATTAGTACCTATCGACTTTTCCGATTATTCGATGAAAGCATGTGAGATAGGATTTAATTTTGCCCAAACAATAGATGCAGAAGTAATTCTGTTACATGTATATTTTACGCCCATATATGCTTCATCATTACCTTACGGAGATGTTTTTAATTACCAAATTGCAGATGAAGAGAGTTTGAAAAACATCATTCAGAAGATTAATCACGACATAAATGAACTCTCCAATAAGATAAAGGAAAATATTCAAATAGGTAAATTCCCAGATATTAAATTCCAATGCTTATTGCAAGAAGGCATTCCGGAGGAAGAAATATTAAGATATTCCAAGGAGGAACATCCGCTGTTAATTATCATGGGAACACGTGGTAAGAATCAAAAAGATATTGATCTAATTGGTAGCGTAACTGCCGAGGTTATAGACCGAAGCAAAGTTCCATTGGTTATCAAATAAGAAGAGTGCCTTACTTCGACAAGTGGATAAAAACACATTGAGGGGTAAGGTCTTTTTTATATCATTATTCTAATTAAACATAATACGAATTATATTTTTTCATATTGTTATAATATAACTCTTTGATTCTGAAATAGATACGAAAAAAGGGATCTGCTTTTGTAGATCCCTTTTCAAATTTATTTTTTTATCATTGAATTTACAGTCCTAAGATTTTTTCCATCTCTTCGAACTCTTTACCCATATTCAAATTATAATAAATTCTATAAAGTCCATTTGCCCAAAGTCCGCTTTCATCTGGCTTCAATTCTCTAACCTTTTCATAATAAGGTCTTGCCAACTCGTAGTATTTCTTAATTTCAGCCTGATCTTTAGCATATTTAGGACTATTTATATCAGTAGTTGCTTTATCAGAATAATCTTGCGCTAACTGACAATAAACCAAACCTAAATTTGAATTAGCTTCTGCATTATCAGAATCTAATTCAATTGTTTTCTTATATGCTTCAATAGATTTATCATAATCCTTCATATTATGATAAAGGTAACCTTTTACATAATAATTGAAAGGACTGCTAGGATCAGTAGCGATCATCTTATCTACGAACTCCATTGCTTCACCATATTTTTCATTTTTGCTGTAGTAATCAATCAAATTACCAAAGAAATACTGATGAGTTGGAAATTTCTGCAAACCGGTTTTCAATGTTTCAATCCATTTAATAGAGTCTTTAACAGTACTTTCTTCTGCACTATATGCCACTGCCGAAAATTCTAAAACGAATTTACCTACTTCCGGGTCTTCTACTGCATAAGGAGCATACTTTAAAACTGCAACATAATCCTTTTGTTTAGCAGCAGCTAAAGCAGCATAATATGCAACTTGCGCAAGAAGAGTATCATTTGCCAGAATATTTTCTCCCTCGAATATAGGATGCGAAGGCCCGTCAATATACATAGCAAAGAATTCTAATGCTTTTTTATTACCTTCGTCGTCACCTTTATTGAAATATTGAATTCCTCCATTAATAAGATTGGCACGCTCTGGTTTCAGATATCCAGCATTTGTTTTTCTATATTTATTTTTAATTTTACCTTTTTCATTAGGTACTTGTGCCAAATCATCGCATTTTAAAAAGTAATTATACATGCCCAAAGCGCTATTATATACACCAAGTTCATCATAAGGTTTCTTTAAATATGCTTTCTCCATTTCCTTCTCATTGTACTTCTTTTCAATAAGACCAGCTACATCCCAAGTATCTGCATTATCTTTAGTTTCGGGATTTTTCAGTGCTCCGGAAATAAGGTCTCTCGCCTTTTTTAAATCTGGTTTTACTTCATTTAAAATAGCTTTAGCCTCTTTCACAGCTTTAATTTGACCAAAAGAAAGAGTCGTTGTCACCATTAAAGCAATTAAAAATAATACTCTTTTCATAATCTTTTAAATTAGTAATTAATAATATTATGTGTGCCTATTCTTCGTTATTTTCGTCGATATTCTCATTCACATCTTCTCCTTCAGGAAGTTCTTCCTCTTGTTCGGATGTTACCTTACACACAGAACCAATCTGATCGTTTCGTTTTTCAAGATTAATTAAACGAACTCCTTGTGTAGCACGTCCCATAATACGAACATCTCCCACCTTCAAACGAATAGTAATACCTGATTTATTTATAATCATTAGGTCATTTTCATCGGTTACTGACTTGATGGCAACCAATTTACCCGTTTTATCTGTAATGTTCATGGTTTTAACACCTTTACCACCACGGTTTGTCTTACGATAATCTTCCAGTTCAGAACGTTTTCCATATCCTTGCTCAGAAACTACCATAATAGATTCAGTTTCAGGATCTTTAATACAGATCATTCCTACTATTTCATCTTCACCATCTTCATCAAGTATCATACCGCGAACTCCGGTAGCTGTACGTCCCATTACACGAACTGCACTTTCATGGAAACGTATTGCACGACCATTACGGTTGGCTATAACTATTTCGTTGTTTCCATTCGTCATACGTACTTCAATAACCTGGTCGTCTTCACGAATAGTGATTGCATTCACCCCGTTTTGACGTGGACGAGAATACTGTTCCAGCAATGTCTTCTTTATTACACCTTTCTTAGTACAGAACAATACATAATGACTGTTGATAAATTCAGTATCTCCTAAATTCTTCACACGCAAATAAGCATTTACTGCGTCGTCAGAATCGATATTCAATAAGTTCTGAATAGCACGTCCTTTGGAATTCTTAGTTCCTTCCGGTATTTCATACACTTTAAGCCAGTAGCATTTACCCTTCTGAGTAAAGAACATCATGGTGTTATGCATAGTGGCCGGATATATATGCTCTACAAAGTCTTCATCCCTTGTTTCAGTACCTTTGGAGCCCACTCCGCCCCTATTCTGAGAACGGAATTCAGCTAATGGAGTACGTTTAATATATCCCATGTGCGAAATTGTTATAATCATCTCATCATCGGCATAGAAATCTTCTGGATTGAATTCTTCGGAAGAATAAACGATCTCCGAACGACGTTTATCGCCATATTTAGCTTTAACTTCCAACAATTCTTCCCTGATAACCTCTTTACAACGTTCTTCATTGTTCAGAATTTCTTCGTATCCGGCTATTTGCTTCATTACTTCATCATATTCTGCATGAAGCTGATCTTGCATCAGACCAGTTAACTGACGCAAACGCATTTCAACAATAGCGCGGGCCTGTATTTCTGTCAGTTCAAATCGCTCAATCAAGTTATTTATTGCATCTGCCGGCGTTTTGGCAGCACGAATAATACGAATAACTTCGTCAATATTGTCAGAAGCAATGATTAAACCTTCCAGAATATGAGCACGTTCTTTGGCCTTGCGAAGATCATATTGAGTGCGACGAATAACCACTTCATGTCTATGTGCCACAAAGTTGGAAATCATATCAAGCAAATTCAATGTTTTTGGACGACCATTTACGAGTGCTACATTATTCACCCCAAATGATGTCTGCAAAGCAGTCATCTTATAGAGTTTATTCAATACCACACTTGCATTAGCATCGCGTTTAATATCAATAACGATACGCATACCTTCGCGGTCGGATTCATCATTTGCATTCGAAATACCCTCTATTTTCTTATCATTAACTAAATCTGCAATGTATTTAATTAACTCAGCCTTATTTACATTATAAGGTATTTCAGTAACAACTATCTTATCATGATTATTTCCGGTTTCTATTTCTGCACGTGCACGCATAATTACGCGCCCACGACCGGTTAAATACGATTCGCGTACTCCGCTTATTCCATAAATAAAGCCACCTGTCGGGAAATCGGGAGCTTTTACATACTCCATCAGTTCTTCAACTTCTATATCTTGATTGTTAACATAAGCAATACAAGCATCGATTACTTCCGATAGATTGTGAGGTGGCATATTGGTGGCCATACCTACAGCAATGCCCGATGCCCCATTAATCAACAGGTTTGGTATACGGGTAGGCATTACTTTAGGTTCTGACAGTGTATTGTCAAAGTTTGGCTCAAAATCTACAGTTTCTTTATAAAGATCCTGCATCATTTCTTCACCAAGCTTATTCAGGCGGGCTTCTGTGTAACGCATAGCTGCCGGACTGTCGCCATCAACCGATCCGAAGTTACCCTGCCCGTCAACCAAAGGATAACGCATTGCCCATTCCTGAGCCATACGTACCATGGCAAAATATACGGATGAATCGCCATGTGGGTGATATTTACCCAATACTTCACCTACAATTCTGGCGGATTTTTTATATGGTTTATCTGAAGTATTTCCCAGTTCCATCATTCCATAAAGGATTCTCCGATGAACGGGCTTAAATCCATCTCTAACATCAGGAAGAGCACGAGATACAATCACAGACATCGAATAATCGATGTACGATGACTTCATTTCTTCCTCAATGTTAATCTTTATAATTCTGTCTTGTTCAAGCATTTAAAAAGATTATTAATTATACATTTTTGGGCTTATAAAAAACCTCGCTAAATTACTGCTTTTTTACGATATACAAAAGGGTTTCGGAGAAAACTTTCCCCTATAAATAATGACATTTTTAAGATTATAAAAGATTTTTCGTTGTATACTATCTGATAAGATGAAAATTTAATAATAAAATTCAATTAGTTAACAAGCGAAATAATTTACATATTTTGAATTGATTCAAATTTTATCTATGAGTGAGGATATACCCTTCTATTACTTACACTACAAAGGTATCAACTACGAGATTTTGTCAAGAGCATTTCGATATCTTAAGAATGACAATCGATCGATTATCAGAAAATAGTATTAAAATCTCTTCCAGAAGAATTGTGGGTATAATTAAAGCTTATTGCTTTTCAAACCCCTTCAATATGAGCATCTAGCACTAAATCCCCAATCATAAAGGGCTAAACTTCCAGACATATAGCTCTATATGTTTTGCAATATAGGGCTAAATGACAAAAACTACAGGGCTATATATCTGGGAATTTAGTGCTAAATGCTGGCATAGTTAATCATCGTCAAAAAACTATTGCTTTTCTGATAGTAATAAGAAGATTGCTTATCTTTATATAAAGATATCTCATCACATATAATTAACGAGAAGTAAATATTCAATATAAAATAAGTATTTTTCTTGTCTTCTATATTGATATATTGATATCTACATCACCCCTTCACTTTATTTTAAATTAAATAAAAACAGAAGAGTTATTTGATCAATTATGGCACGATGTTTGTTACATCATTATAAAACAATAAAATAGTGCATATAAACAGAAATATATTATATTTGTATTGAACAACAACTAAACCTTTTAATATAAGGAGATATTTATATGAATAATCAATTCTCACAGAAAGTTTCGGAAATCATCATATATAGCAAAGAAGAAGCCAATCGCTTAAAAAATGGCTATATAGGACCGGAGCATCTATTGCTCGGGTTGATTCGCGGCGGTGAAGGAAAAGCCGTCGAAGTCTTGTCAAGACTCAATATTGACTTTGCTGATATAAAGACACGCATTGAAGCTATATTAAAGAAGTATCAAGATGAAATGCTACTTCCAAATGCGGACATACCTTTATCTAACGAAGCAGCCAAAATACTGAAAATGTGTATATTGGAAGCTCGATTATTGAAAAAAGATGTAGCTGACACAGAACATATTCTACTCGCTATACTTAAAGATAAGAATAATGTGGCTGCCAACGTTTTAGAGGAAAACGACGTGGATTACAAAAAAGTATTTGAACAAGTATCGTTGCAACCTGATATTACCTCGGGCATGAGTTTTGACGATGAAGACGACGACGATATGGACGCACCTCATTCCGAAGGTCGTCAACAAACCGCTGCTCCAAAGAAACCGACTAATGAAACTCCCGTACTGGACAATTTTGGTACGGATATGACAAAAGCGGCCGAAGAAGGCAAACTTGACCCGGTGGTAGGAAGAGAGCGCGAAATAGAACGTTTGGCGCAAATTTTGAGTCGCCGTAAAAAGAATAATCCGGTACTGATAGGTGAGCCGGGAGTTGGAAAATCTGCCATTGTTGAAGGATTAGCTCTCCGCATTGTTCAGAAAAAAGTATCGCGTATCTTATTCGACAAACGTGTAGTGGCTTTGGATATGGCTTCTGTTGTAGCAGGAACAAAGTATCGTGGCCAGTTTGAAGAGCGTATACGTTCTATACTTAATGAGTTACAGAAAAACCCGAATGTAATCTTATTTATAGATGAGATACATACAATTGTAGGTGCAGGTTCTGCTGCCGGCTCTATGGATGCTGCCAATATGTTGAAACCTGCTTTGGCACGTGGGGAGATACAATGCATCGGCGCTACCACTCTTGATGAATATAGGAAAAACATTGAAAAAGATGGTGCTTTGGAGCGCCGTTTCCAAAAGGTATTGGTAGAGCCAACTACTCCGGAAGAAACATTGCAGATTCTTCGAAATATTAAAGAAAAATATGAAGATCATCACAATGTTACCTATACAGATGCCGCTTTAGAGGCTTGTGTGAAGTTAACCGACCGTTATATCACGGATCGCAATTTCCCGGATAAAGCAATTGATGCACTCGATGAATCAGGATCACGCGTTCATTTAACTAATATCAATGTACCTAAAGAAATAGAAGAACAAGAGCATCTGATAGAAGAAGCCAAAATAAAGAAAAATGAAGCTGTAAAATCTCAAAATTATGAACTTGCCGCCAGTTTCAGAGATAAAGAAAAAGAACTTTCTTCTCAACTGGAAGTAATGAAAAAAAATTGGGAGGCAAAACTCAAAGAACATCGTGAAATTGTTGACGAAGAAGAAATTGCAAATGTCGTTTCAATGATGTCCGGAGTACCTGTACAGCGTATGGCTCAAGCAGAAGGCATCAAATTATCAGGGATGAAAGAAGATCTGAAAGCAAAAGTAATTGCTCAAGATACTGCCATTGACAAGTTAGTGAAAGCTATACTACGTAGCCGTGTTGGCTTGAAAGACCCTAACAGACCTATTGGGACATTTATGTTTCTGGGACCTACCGGTGTTGGTAAAACACACTTAGCAAAGGAATTAGCCAAATATATGTTCGGATCATCTGATGCCTTAATACGCATTGATATGAGCGAATACATGGAGAAATTTACCGTGTCTCGTTTAGTCGGAGCACCTCCGGGATATGTTGGTTACGAAGAAGGTGGACAATTAACAGAGAAAGTTCGTCGCAGACCTTACTCAATCGTATTACTTGATGAGGTAGAAAAAGCACATCCTGATGTATTTAACCTCTTGCTTCAGGTGATGGATGAAGGACGTTTGACTGACAGTCTTGGCAGAATTGTAGACTTCAAAAATACCGTTATTATCATGACTTCCAATATTGGTACACGCCAGTTGAAAGACTTTGGTAAAGGTGTAGGATTTGCTGCTCAGATACGTACGGATGATATGGAACATTCGAGAAGTGTGATACAAAAAGCTTTAAATAAATCTTTTGCTCCCGAGTTTCTGAATCGTGTTGATGAGATAATTACCTTTGATCAACTACCTTTGGAAGCTATCAAGAAAATTATCGACATTGAGCTGAAAGGACTTTATGACAGACTTGAATCTATTGGGTACAAATTGGCCGTAGAAGATAAAGCCAAAGAATTTATCGCCATCAAAGGATATGATGTTCAATATGGTGCACGCCCATTGAAACGAGCCATACAGACATACCTGGAAGATGGAATTTCTGAACTAATAATATCTTCTTCGTTAAAAGAGGGCGATACAATTAATGTCTCTTTAAACGAAGAAAAGGGTGAATTGGATATGAAAGTAAAGTCTGTTAAGAGCAGAAAAAAGGAATAAAAAAGAGTTTGTAATACGTCAAAATGTCAGGCCAATTGGTCTGGCATTTTTTTTGCAATTCGTTGTATGGAAAATTAATTATAAATTAAATAAACTATGAGTAAGCAAAAAGGTAATATTGGGGTTACTACGGAAAATATTTTCCCCATTATCAAAAAGTTTTTGTATAGTGATCATGAAATCTTTCTTAGAGAATTAGTTTCGAATGCTGTAGATGCTACCCAAAAGCTAAAAACACTGGCATCCATGAGTGATTTTACAGGTGAATTGGGCGATCTTGCTGTTCGCGTTTCATTAGGAAAGAAAACAATCACCATTTCCGATCGTGGTATCGGACTTACAGCCGAAGAAATTGATAAATATATCAATCAGATTGCCTTCTCGGGAGCTAATGATTTCCTTGAAAAATACAAGAATGATGCAAATGCCATTATAGGTCATTTCGGACTTGGTTTTTATTCAGCTTTTATGGTATCTAAAAAGGTTGAGATCATTACAAAATCATACAGAGAAGGTGCCCAAGCTGTTAAATGGACTTGCGATGGAAGCCCTGAATTCACTCTGGAAGAAGTTAAGAAAGAAGATCGCGGAACCGATATTATTCTTTATATTGATGATGAATCTAAAGAATTCTTAGAAGAAGATCGCGTATCCTCGTTATTGAAGAAGTATTGCAGCTATTTGCCTACCCCCATTGCATTCGGCAAAAAGAAAGAGTGGAAAGATGGCAAACAAGTAGAAACCGAAGAAGACAATATCATCAACAATACTAATCCGCTTTGGACACGTAAACCAAGCGAATTAACAGATGAAGACTATAAGAAATTCTACCGCGATCTTTACCCAATGTCTGATGAGCCTTTATTCTGGATTCATTTAAATGTGGACTATCCATTCCATCTGACAGGTATCCTCTACTTCCCAAGAGTTAAATCAAATATTGATCTGACAAAAAATAAAATTCAGCTATATTCTAATCAGGTATATGTTACAGACTCTGTAGAAGGTATAGTTCCCGACTTTCTTACGCTTCTCCATGGAGTTATCGACTCTCCGGATATTCCATTGAACGTATCTCGTTCTTATCTACAAAGCGATTCAAATGTGAAGAAGATTTCAGCTCACATAACCAAGAAAGTTTCAGATCGCTTACAATCTATCTTCAAAAACGACAGAAAGCAATTTGAAGAAAAGTGGAATGATCTTAAAATATTCATCAACTACGGAATGCTTACACAAGATGATTTCTACGAAAAAGCACAGAAATTTGCTTTATTCACAGATACCGACGACAAGCATTATACTTATGAGGAATATAAAGCATTAATCAATGATAATCAAACAGATAAAGATAAAACTCTTGTTTATTTATATTCAAGCAATAAGAATGAGCAATACAGTTATATCGAAGCTGCTACCAATAAAGGATACAATGTATTATTGCTCGACGGACAATTAGATGTAGCATTAGTCAGCATGTTGGAACAGAAATTTGAGAAATCTCGTTTCACCCGTGTAGACAGTGATATTGTCGACAATCTAATCGTAAAAGATGAACAAAAGGCTGATAATTTGGCATCTGATAAGCAAGAAGCCTTGTCTGCTACATTCAAAAGTCAGCTTCCTAAAATAGAAAAAGTTGAATTTAGTGTAGTTACACAGTCTTTGGGCGAAAATAGTAACCCTGTAATGATTACCCAAAGCGAGTATATGCGTCGTATGAAAGAAATGGCCAATATACAAGCCGGCATGAGTTTTTACGGTGAAATGCCCGATATGTTCAACTTGGTATTGAATGCTGATCATAAATTAATTAAAAATGTTCTGGAAGACGGAGAAAAAGCATGTGCTACTGAAATTTCTCCCATAAACGAGGAAATGGCACAAGTTGACAAGCGTCGTAATGAGTTAAGAAAAGAACATGAGAATAAGAAAGATGAAGAAGTTCCAACTGCCGAAAAAGACGAATTGAACAATTTGGATGGCAAATGGGATGAACTGAAAAATAAAAAAGATTCTGTGTTTGCTCAATACGCCACAAATAATAAAGTGGTTCGTCAGTTAATAGATTTAGCCCTTTTACAAAATAATATGTTGAAAGGAGAAGCTCTTAACAACTTCGTAAAACGAAGCATAGATCTGATCTGATTATAATCAGAATACTAATAAATATAAAAAGAGCGTTATACAACAAAGTATAATGCTCTTTTTATTGGAATAAAACCAAAGCTTTTGAAAACTATTTTCTATATTTGAGCCACAAAGCAATAGCAGCATTGTAATATGAAAAAGGTACTCTTAACTATACTGTTTTTTTTACTCCAGATTCCTACTCTACATGCACAAAAAGTAGGTTTGGTACTTAGTGGAGGGGGTGCTAAAGGAATGACTCATATTGGCATTATCCGTGCTTTGGAGGAAAACAATATTCCAATCGATTATATAACAGGTACTTCCATGGGGGCAATTATCGGCTCCATGTATGCCATGGGATATTCTCCTGATGAAATGGCTGAATTAATTTCTTCTGAAGATTTTAAGCGCTGGTACACTGCTGTTGTCGAAGAGGATTACAGGTATTATTTCAAATCTAACAGACAAACTCCGGAATTTTTTAATATTCGCATGTCTCTTAAAGACTCCCTCAACCTCAAACCGCAAATATTGCCTACACACATTGTAAACCCCATTCAAATGAATTTGGTTTTTATTCAGTTGTTTGCATCGGCTACAGCGGCATGCCAAGGGAGTTTCGACAATCTGTTTGTTCCATTTCGCTGTGTAGCGGCCGATGTATACAATAAAAAACAGCTTATTTTAGGAAATGGAGATCTGGGAGATGCTGTACGCGCCTCTATGAGTTTCCCTTTCGTTTTTAAACCCATTCCTATAGATGGCGTTCTTGCTTACGATGGCGGAATCTACAATAACTTTCCTGTAGATATTATGCAAGATGAGTTCAACCCTGATATAATTATAGGTTCTGTAGTTGCTAAAAATCCTCCTAAACCCAAAGAAGACGATTTGATGAGCCAGATTGATAATATGGTGATGCAAAAAACCGATTACACGATGGCCGATTCTCTTGGTGTGCTCCTGACCTTTAAATATACGGATGTTACTTTATTAGATTTTCATCGTCTTGAAGAACTTGAAAAGATAGGTTATGATAAGACTATGAGTATGATGGACTCCATAAAATCCAGAATTCCTCGCAGAGTAAATGCAGATAATATACGCCTGAGAAGAATGGTGTATCGCAGTAGCTATCCTGAATTACGTTTCAAAAATTTGTATATTGAAGGAGCCAACTCTCAGCAACAATCTTATATCAAAAAAGAATTCAGAGAATCAGAGAACGAAATTTTTGATTATGAAGACATAAAACGCGCTTATTTCCGCCTATTATCCGATAACATCATATCCGAAATTATTCCTAAAGCTGTTTATAAAAAAGAGGAAGACATCTTTGACCTATACTTAAAAGTCAAAATGGAACATAAATTTTCGCTTAAATTTGGAGGTAGTGTATCCACTACAAGTTCTAACCAAATTTATGTAGGATTAAGCTATCAAGACTTAAATTATTATTCGAAAGAGTTCATGTTAGACGGTCAAATCGGTAAAGTATATAATAATGCACAGTTTATGGCCAAAGTTGATTTTCCGACTTCTATACCGACCTCTTATCGACTTATAGCATCTCTTACAACATTTGATTACTTTAAGAATGATAAAATATTCGGTAGAAACAAACCAGCCTTCAACCGCAAAGATGAACGATTTATAAAACTATACCTGGCACTTCCTTTTTTATCGAGTAAAAGAGCTGATTTCAGTATCGGTTTAGCTGAATTTAAAGACCGATACTTTCAAAATAATGTTATCAACTTTGAAGAGGACAAATATGATAAAAACTCTTATATGCTTTTCGGAGGGTCTATCAGTATCAATGGAAGTACATTAAATAGCAGACAATATGCAACCAGAGGATATCGCGAATTCCTTACTGCTCAAATATATACAGGTAAGGAGAAATATATACCAGGATTAACCACCCTTGATCCGAGTCTTCCTTTTAAAAAGCATCATGCGTGGTTACAATTGTCTTATTTGCGAGAAGATTATCATAAAATAAGTTCCAAATTCACTTTGGGAAGTTATGTGCAAGCCTTATATGCTTCGAAAAATTTCTCCGAAAATTATACGGCTACTCTTTTGCAGGCAGGAGAATTTGCTCCCACTCCTTATAGTCAACTAACTTATAATGAAGCTTTCCGGGCAAATCAATTTGTCAGCGCAGGAATAAAACCAATCTATCACTTAAATGATTTATTTCATCTAAGAGGAGAATTTTATGGTTTCATGCCTATTTATCCAATAGAAAGGAACAGTTTAAGCAATGCTTATTACGGAAAAGCATTCTCTAAGTTTGAATACATTGGAGAGGTATCTGTTATTTGTCAGCTTCCTTTTGGTACGATTGCTGCCTATCTCAATCATTTCAGCTCACCGGCGAAGGAGTGGAATGTAGGGCTAACCATCGGTTGGCAGCTATTTAATAACCGTTTCATCGATTATTAATAAAAAAAACAGGAAAAAGATTTGTATAATTACAAAAAAGCCCTATCTTTGCACCCGTTAAAGAAATGGCCGCGTAGCTCAACTGAATAGAGTAGCTGACTACGGATCAGCCGGTTACAGGTTTGAATCCTGTCGCGGTCACCATTCAGAAACAAAAACGGTCGCGTAGCTCAACTGAATAGAGTAGCTGACTACGGATCAGCCGGTTACAGGTTTGAATCCTGTCGCGATCACAAAGATCCTCTGCATTTGCAGGGGATTTTTTGTTTGTTCGCCCAGCATGGATATATTGACAGGCCGTAACAAGATTCTTTCACGGCCGCAACAAGTTTTTTCTACGGCCGTGACAAAACTCTGCCGCGGCCGTGGAAAAAACTGACATAAGAAGTTATGTGATAAATATGTGATTCATTTCCGAATCAACACTTAATATTCAAGTTGTTCAATACCTTTCTGATTGCCTCGAAAGTAGTAATGCGAGTAGGTACCAATGGCAAACGAAGTTTATTTTCAATCATTCCCATCGCGCTTAATATTGATTTTACTCCGGCGGGGTTCCCATCAACAAAAAGCAAATCAAATAGCTCAGTAAAACGATGATGTATTTGCAGAGCATTAGCATAATCTCCTTGCAGTGCTAATCGGGTCATGCGACTGAATTCTTTGGGAAATGCATTACCTATAACAGAAATCACACCTACAGCTCCTAAAGTGATTAAAGGAAAAGCTACACCATCATCACCAGATATCACATCAAAGCTCTCCGGCTTATTTTTAATGATATCATCCATCTGGCTGATATTGCCTGAGGCTTCTTTAATAGCTATAACATTTTTAAATTCACGAGCAATGCGCAATGTAGTGGCCGCTGTCATATTGACCCCTGTACGCCCAGGAACATTATATAACACAATTGGAAGTTCTGTAGCTTCAGCAATTGCTTTATAATGCTGATAGATACCCTCTTGTGATGGTTTATTGTAATAAGGAACCACAGATAATATGGCATCAACCCCGGTGAAATCGTCGTTTTTTAGCTGTTGAACAAGAGCACGGGTATTATTTCCACCTACACCTAACAAGATAGGAACTTTTCCATTGACACGTTCAACCACCAGCTCTTTGATTTTCTTTTTTTCTTCTTCTGTCAATGTGGGGGTTTCGGCAGTGGTACCAAGCACGCATATATAATCGGCATTGTTTTGCACCAAATAATCTACCATACGAATCAAAGCATCATAATCTATGCTTTCATCTTCTTTAAATGGAGTAATTAAAGCTACTCCCATTCCTTTCAATCGAGTTGTATGTATCATGACTCTTATTAATCCCTCTTTTTTGAATTAGTGGCAAAAGTACGATTATTTTTATTTATTTCTCGTATTATCATTGCATAAATTCAGATAAACTTAGTTTTTTGTGTCAAAATCATAACGAGAGAGGAATTCATCTTCACTAAGAATCTCTACTCCGAGCTTTTGAGCTTTCTCAAGTTTGGCGGGTCCCATATTATCGCCGGCTAATATAAAGCTTGTTTTGGACGAAATACTTCCCACATTCTTTCCACCATTCTTTTCTATCATCTCTTTATATTCATCTCTGGAATGATGCATAAACACCCCACTGATAACAATAGAAAGTCCTGAAAGCTTATTTGTATAGCTGCTCATATCTTCCTCGGAACGACTAAATTGCACTCCGGCATTCTTCAGAGCATCTACAAGTTCTCTGTTGGAAGGATTAGAAAAATAAGCAATAATGCTTTGTGCTATTTTGGTTCCAATCTCATCTACGTTCGTTAATCTTTCAAGATCGGCATTTTCAAGTTCTTCGATATTGGCAAATGAACGACTCAGTTTTTTAGCCACAGTTTCACCTACAAATCGAATACCTAAGGCGAATATCGTTCTTTCGAAAGGTACTTCTTTACTGTTGTTAATGCCTCGGATGATATTTTCAGCAGATTTTTCGCCCATTCTTTCCAGACCTTTTATATCATCTACGGTTAATTTGTATAAGTCGGCTGTATTCTTTATCAATCCAATTTTATAGAAAAGATCTACTGTTTCAGGTCCTAAACCATCAATATTCATGGCTTTACGACTGATGAAGTGTTCTATCTTACCTTTTATTTGAGGGGGACAAGCTGTTTCGTTGGGACAATAATGAGCCGCTTCTCCTTCATAACGAATTAATTTACTGCCACATTCCGGGCAAACGGTGATAAAATGCACCTTTTCGCCTAACATAAAACTTCGTGCAGCCATATCGACCTCTGTTATTTTCGGTATAATTTCTCCTCCTTTTTCTACATATACCATATCACCAACATGTAAATCGAGGTTTTCTATAATATCTGCGTTATGCAAAGAAGCACGTTTCACTACGGTACCCGATAATTGCACTGGCTCCAGATTGGCTACCGGAGTAATTGCACCTGTACGCCCTACCTGATAAGTGACCTTATTTAAACGAGTTACAGCACGTTCTGCCTGAAACTTATAAGCAATGGCCCAGCGAGGAGATTTAGCTGTAAAACCAAGATTCTTTTGCTGAATTAAGTTATTTACCTTTAAAACAATGCCATCTGTAGCTACCGGAAGATTCTTTCTTTCTATATCCCAGTACTTTATATATTCCAAAACCTCTTCCAACGTTTTACATTTACGCATGGTATCGGGTGTTTTGAATCCCCATTTAGCTGCTTCTTGCAAGTTCTCGTAATGACCATTGCAAGGCAATTTTTCGCCTAAAAGATAGTAAAGGTATGCATCGAGCTTTCTGGAAGCCACAACAGAAGAATTCTGTAATTTCAAGGTACCCGAGGCTGCATTACGCGGATTAGCGAAAAGAGCTTCTTCACGCGCTTCTCTATCTTTATTAAGTGCTTCGAAAACTTTCCAGGGCATTAATATTTCACCTCGTATTTCAAAAGAGGAAGGATAAGTATTACCATGAAGCAATAAGGGAATGCTTCGAATTGTTTTTACATTATCGGTTACATCATCACCTTTTTCACCATCTCCACGAGTAACCGCACGAATCAATCTGCCGTTCTCGTAGGTGAGGGAAATGGATGTTCCGTCATATTTCAATTCACAACAAACCTCAAAATCTTCATTCAGAGTCTTATAAGCCCGATCATAGAAATCTCGCACTTCCTCTTCGGAATATGTATTTGCCAAAGAAAGCATGGGGTATTTATGAGCTACCTGAACGAAATTTTTGTTTAAATCGCTACCAACACGCATCGTAGGAGAACTTTCGTCTTGATATTCAGGGTATTGCTGTTCCAGATCTTGCAATTCCCTCATTAAATCGTCAAATTCCTTATCGGATATTTCGGGCGTATTTAATACATAATAATTATAGTTGTGCTTGTGAAGATCTGCACGTAATTGTTCAATTCTATCTTTTGGAGTCATATAAAGCCTGATTGTTTTAGGCAAAAATACATGTTTATCTTTGAATATTCGTAATTTTGCAAAAAATTAAAAAGCATGCGTATTGATATTATAACTGTTTTGCCCGAAATGATTGAAGGATTCTTTAATTGCTCAATCATGAAACGTGCTCAGAATAAAGGACTTGCCGAAATACATATTCATAATTTAAGAGATTATGCGGTCGATAAACACCGTCGGGTAGACGACTATCCATTTGGAGGATTTGCCGGCATGGTGATGAAAATAGAGCCCATAGAGAGCTGCATTAACAAACTGAAAGCTGAAAGAACCTATGATGAAGTGATTTTCACAACTCCGGATGGGGAACAGTTCGATCAGAAAATGGCTAATACTTTATCCTTATCGGGTAATCTCATCATTCTTTGTGGGCATTTTAAAGGTATTGACTATCGTATACGCGAGCACTTAATAACCAAAGAAATCAGTATCGGCGATTATGTACTTACAGGAGGCGAACTGGCAGCGGCAGTGATGGCTGATGCCATTGTGCGCATCATCCCCGGAGTTATTTCCGATGAACAATCAGCTTTATCCGATTCCTTTCAGGATAATTTGTTGGCAGCACCCGTCTACACACGTCCTGCAGAATACAATGGATGGAAGGTTCCTGATATTTTACTTTCAGGCCATGAGGCTAATATTAAAGAATGGGAACTGCAACAATCTTTGGAGCGAACAAAAAGATTAAGACCGGATTTGCTAGAAGAATAATTTTGAGAAAAGAAAAGAGGCATGAAAAAAAATGAATCATACCTCTTTTTTTATTTAGTCGAGAATAATGTTTTTCTATCACACCTCAAGTGCACCTATAATCTCTGTAATAGACTTGTGATTATGCTTATCTAAGTAATCATTTACACCATCAATTACTTTCATGGTAACTGTCGGGTCTATAAAATTTGCTGTACCAATTTGAACAGCAGATGCACCTGCCAAATGAAACTCAACGGCATCTCTCCAATTCATTATACCGCCCAATCCAATGATTGGAATTTTTACCACTTTAGAAACTTGCCATACCATACGTAATGCGACCGGTTTTACGGCGGCTCCGGAAAGACCTCCTGTAATAGTGGACAGTACAGGACGTTTAGTATCCGCATTGATAGCCATCCCTAACATTGTATTAATTAAAGAAACACTATCCGCACCCGATTCTTCGACCGCACGAGCTATTTCGGTGATGTCGGTAACGTTGGGCGAGAGTTTTACGATAAGTGTCTTTTTGTAAGCAGAACGCACGGCTTTAACAACTTCTGCTGCTCCAGATGCAGTGACTCCAAAAGCCATTCCACCTTGCTTCACATTGGGGCAAGAGATATTTAATTCTATAGCAGGAATTTTGTCAAGTTCATTAATGATTTCAGCCGTTTTTACATAATCTTCAATGGCGGAACCGGAAACATTCACAATTATATTTGTATCGATCTCTTTTATACGAGGATATATTACATTTGCAAAGTGTTCTACTCCCTTATTTTGCAGTCCAACCGCATTTAGCATACCCGAAGGAGTCTCTGCCATCCGAGGATAGAAGTTTCCTTCACGCCTGTGAAGAGTAGTACCTTTAACTATAATACCACCTATTCGCGCTATATTAATAAAATCGGAAAACTCTTCTCCATATCCAAATGTACCTGAGGCCGTCATTACAGGATTATTCAATTTTAATCCACCAATATTTACATTTAAATCTGCCATAGTAGTTTATTTATATTAAAAACAGGACCTTCTGTACACACACATAGATGACCTTCCTGAGTGTTTTCAACACAACACAAACAAGCACCTATACCACATGCCATTGTGTTTTCTAATGACACTTCACAGTTGATATTATTCGCTTTGGCATATTTAGCCACGGCTACCATCATAGGTTTAGGACCACATGTATAAATTTGATCAAATTTTATTTGCTCTAATATAGAATGCTGAGTTACATAACCTTGTTCTCCGTAACTTCCATCTTCGGTAGTAGTATATACATCTCCATAAGCGGCAAAAAGGTCTAATTGAAGCAAATCTTTTTTACTTCGGGCTCCCAACAGAAAAACAGGTTTAAAACCTTGTTTAGAGAGTTGTTCTCCCAAGAAAAGCATAGGAGCAGTACCTACACCGCCACCTACTAATAGAAGCTTATCTGACGTTTTTTGGGGGGTAGTGAACGTATTTCCCAAAGGAAGCATTACATTTAAGAGATCACCACTACGTAATTCAGCCAAACGCTTGGTTCCGTCTCCAACAAGTTGTACCAGAAACCAGACCTCGTTTAATTTTTTATCTACAAAATTAATAGAAATAGGACGGCGTAAAAAAGTAGTAGGAGATCCGTCAATTCTTAATTCAGCAAACTGCCCCGGAAGCATATTGGGCAAGTTATCCTGAGAAGTCATTTTAAGCAAAACATTGGTATCGTTGAGCTTAACATTCTCTTTGACCATCAGGTCCAAAATAAATTTCTTCATGTAATAGAGAAAGTATATTAATTGTATTCAGACAACAAAGATACGCTAAAATGATCTACCCAACAGAGTTTATACCTTATTTTTCACCCTTAAAGATTTCATAAGTATTATCATCAAAGAAAATTCTTATTTCAGTAATTTTTCTGGGAGGCCTTTCTATATATCTAACTTCCTGTATAACAGTCTCTTTTGAGATGTTTTCAGCCTTTTCTAATGCCTTTTCCTTGCGATTTTTCGAATCATCTGATGAATCGGTCGGATTTATAGGATTCTGATCAAATAAAGAAGGTAATATTCCTTTGTTTTCTTTATTAAGTTCTTTATTTAATATAGAAGGTGATGAAAAAGGTATATTTTTAGATGAATCCGAAATTTCACCAGTACCATATAATAACCACTCCAAGTTTATATGGCTATATGCTTGATGAACTTTCATTATTACATCTAAGCTTGGTTTATTTCGTCCATTAAGAATATGAGAGAGAGTAGATTGCTGAACTCCAATGCTTTCAGCAAATGTTCCAGACTTCATATTCTCATTCTCCATGATTAAATTAATCCTATCTTTTATGTCCATAAATTCATATTTTACATATATAATGCATAATGCTGAAAATGCTGATACAAATGTAATGATAAGATTTCACAAAAGCAAATTCATAATTCACAAATATAAATATCACAAATCTAATCACTATTCACATTTGTAGCATTGTGGAAATGTAAAGATACGAATGTATAATAATCTCAACCCAAAAACAACTTAAAGTAAAACTTTAATTATATGGTATATAACATTCATTATATGCACATTAGAATAAACAAATAATGATTATTTATTTGATTTCACAAATGTAACAGTTACATAAATGGCAAATATAAAGTAACACTTTAAACACCGTATTAGTATATAGCTGATTTTAAGGTACTTAATTATTCAATATAGAACAGTTAAATACAAATGGGATCATTATAGAAACTATAATACAATAATGAACAAACCGATATATAAATTTGTATTATTCTACGATTATTCATGTATACATTTGTAATATTAGCATGTTTACGCTTGTAAACAACGCGCAGTATACATTTGTATTAGTAATATTGTTCTATATGCAACTATTATTACTCTTGTAATTTGAAGAAATCTACAAATTCGCCCCCTTTGGTTCTACTTGGTTAACAAGCATATCAATTCTCCGACTACCACCTCATACAGTCTGACTACACCGCATTAATGTGGTTAGGTAAATCTGAATAAAAAAAATTACCTTGTCCTTTTTTGAGTGAATAGTCTCTTCTGAGTTTTTTAACCACTCTATTTTTCATTTTTTACGTGTAAAGGGTCAGATGAAAGAGAATATCGAAAAATAGGAGCCTTTAAAATCGGATAAATCACTGAATATTAAATATTTACCCCCAATTTTAATACTTTAAAAAAAGTATGTTCCAGAAAATTTATGGCTAAGAATAATATAAAGAAGACTTTAACTAACAAAATGAAAGTTTTAGCATCAAATATAGAATTCAGAATATAGGAGCTTCATCGAAAAGTTTATCATTTTTGGCAAATAGCATGAAAGCTTCTAAATAATTAAAGATGTAAAAAATGAGAAACTACTTATTCGTAAAAAAAGGTTCGTAAAAAAAGAAGAGAAGAAGGGAATTTGAATAGAGAAAAAGACATATTAAAACGGAGAAAATTCAAATAAAAAATCGTAGAATAAAATGGCTTTCTATTGTAAAGGATTATTCTGCATAAAGCAATATACTAAAAGAAAATCTTATAGAAAAAACAGACATATACCTAAGCATAATCTGGCTTTACCTTTCTAATGAAAGGTAATTACAAGCAAATGGAAGAAAAAGCCTTCCGTATTAATGTAGAATTTTAAACACCAATTCTCTTAAAATATCAGCATCTGACATTGAAGAATTCCCTACTCCTTTAGATTTAGCATCAGCATATCTTATTTCTCCAACAATTTCCATAACCTTTACTCCATTGAATTTTCTCATACCAGCAACATAATCTTTAGCCTGCCATGGAGTACGAAGCCCTAACATAGCAGCTATTCCCTGATCGGATTTATCGGGAGCATAATAAGCCAACATTAAATTTGAAAAGAAACCAAATAATAAAGAAAGTGTCATTTGAATTGGATTTGTCTTTGGATTTTCTTCAAAGTATTTTATTATTTTATTAGCTTTCAATATGTCTTTTTCAATCAAAGCACTGCGCAATTCAAAATTATTATAGTCTTTACTAATACCAATGTTTCTTTCTATAAGCTCAGGGGTAACACGAGTTTGTCCGGCAGGAAGTGTAATCGCCAGCTTTTCCAATTCTCCGGTAAGTCGGCTGAGATCTGTCCCCACAAAATCAGCGAGCATGGCTACAGCTTTAGGCTCTATATCAATTGTTTTTTGTCTAAGATAAGAAGTGATAAACGCTGGTAGTTGAGCTTCTTTTATCTTTTTAGATTCGAAAAGCACCCCGGCTTTCTCTATTTCTGCGGATATTTTTTTACGTCTGTCTAATGTTCCATGTTTATGGCAAAACACCAATATGGTAGAAAGCAAAGGTTTTTGCAAATAATAAACCAATTCATCTATATTACGCATAGATTGTGATTCTTTCACCACAACTACCTGGTAATTAGACATCATCGGATAACGTTTAGCAGCATTTATTACGGTAGAGATATCAGTATCCATTCCATAAAGTACCGTTTGATTAAACTCTTTTTCTTCTTCCGTAAGTATACAATCAATGATATAATCAGAAATCTTGTCAATAAAGTAAGACTCCTCTCCCATCAAATAATATACCGGCTGGTATTTACCTGCTTTCAAATCTCTGATTATATCATCGTATGTAAGTTCTTGCTTTGCCATAAATTAGGATAAATGTATTTACCAATCAAATTTTAGATGTTTTACTGTCTTCTGCTTATCAATTATCATTCGAAGAGAAGCAATTCCCATTTCCACATGCTCCTGAACAAATGTTTTGGTTACAATTGTATCGCTCTTTTCGGTTTTTACACCTTCCGGAATCATAGGTTGATCGGATACCAAAAGCAACGCTCCGGTGGGAATATGATTGGCAAACCCAACACTAAATAGTGTAGCAGTTTCCATATCTACAGCCATAGCCCGGGTGGTACGCAAATACTCTTTGAAAGCGTCATCATGCTCCCAGATACGACGGTTGGTGGTATAAACTGTCCCTGTCCAATAATCAAGCCCATTGTCACGGATAGCCGATGATACAGCACGTTGCAACATAAAAGCAGGAAGAGAAGGCACTTCGGGAGGAAAATAATCATTGGATGTACCTTCACCTCGAATAGCCGCTATCGGTAGAATCAAGTCTCCGATTTTATTTTTTTTATCAATACCCCCGCATTTCCCCAAAAACAAACAAGCTTTAGGTTTTACAGCGCTCAATAAATCCATAATGATAGCTGCATTAGGACTACCCATACCAAAATTAATAATGGTAATTCCCTCTGCAGTGGCAGATATCATATTAGCGTCTTTACCATGAATCGGAACATCAAATATCTCCGCAAATATTTCTACATACTTATTGAAATTAGTCAACAAAAAATATTTACCGAAGTCTTCCAGGTTTCTTTTTGTGTAGCGAGGAAGCCAGTTTGCTACAATTTCTTGCTTTGTTTTCATTATAATCCATTAAATTTGTGTTCCTGAAATTACAGGAATCATTATTTAACTTACAAAAATAATAAATGTTATCGTTAAACCTACCTGAATGTAGCACGAAAGTTATTCTTCAAAACGGGAAAGAAGCAATTTTTGATATTATTCGCAAACGATATGTTGCGTTAACTCCTGAGGAATGGGTGCGACAGCATTTTGTCCATTTTCTTATTTCGCACAAAGGCTATCCTAAATCACTAATGGCGAATGAGGTAAAAGTTAAACTCAACGGTACTTGTAAACGCTGTGATACTGTTTTGTTCGGAAAAGATTTATCAGCACGGATGATTGTAGAATATAAAGCTCCTTCGGTAGAAATCACCCAAGCAGTGTTTGATCAGATAACCCGCTATAATATGGTATTAAAAGTCGAATATCTGGTGGTTACCAATGGATTGGATCATTATTGTTGCAAAATAAACTACTCAGATATGAGCTATAGCTTTTTGAGAGAGATACCTCAATACGAGGAGTTAAAAGATAAGAGTTAAAAGAAAAAAGTAAAGAGAGGAAGATAAAAGTTACTGAATTAAACTTATACTTTCCTCTCTTTACTTTTAACTATTATATTTTAGTTCTTAACTTTCCTTGCTTCTGCTTGTTCTCTTCTTTACCGGTGCTTCTTCTTTTACCTCTAAAGTAATTCCAGCCAATTCCGGGTCAATCATGATACGACCGCAATATTCGCAAACAATGATTTTTTTACGAGAACGAATATCCAACTGTCTCTGAGGTGGAATTTTATTAAAGCAACCACCACAAGCATCACGCTGAACATATACAATTCCCAATCCGTTTCTTAAATTCTTGCGAATACGTTTAAAAGATTGAAGTAAACGAGGTTCAATGGTTGTTTCCAGATTTTTAGCTTTTTCTCTGAGTTTTTCTTCCTCTTGCTTAGTTTCAGAAACGATTTCATCCAACTCGTTTTTCTTTTGTTCCAAATCTTTCTTTCTTTCTTCCAAAGCTTCGGCACTGGCAACAATTTCTTCCGATTTTATTTTTTCCTCTACAGTAAACTCTTTGATGCGTTTTTCGCAAAGTTCCACTTCCAAGTTTTGGAATTCGATTTCTTTAGTTAAGAAGTCATATTCGCGGTTGTTACGAACATTTTCCTGTTGGTCCTGATATTTTGCAATTGTAGCTTTAGCTGTTTCTATTTCAATTTTCTTAGCAGCGATTGCTGATTTCAGTTCTGAAACTTCTGCTTTAATTTTATCTATACGGGTTGACAGACCTGCAATTTCATCTTCAAGGTCTTGCACTTCAAGTGGTAATTCTCCGCGTAAAGTTTTAATCTTGTCTATTTCTGACAACATTGTCTGCAACTCGTACAAAGCTTTGAGCTTTTGTTCCACTGTCAACTCTTTCGGATCAGTGTTTTTAGTTTCTTTTGCCATTTAATTTATAAATATTTAATAGGATTCGTATTTACTTTACTATAATGAAGGTCGAAGTTTGGCAATAGCCCTTTTATAATGGAATAAAAAATTTCTTTTGTATATTGTTCACTTTCGTAATGTCCGATTTCAGCTATCAGCAAATCCGATTCATGACCAAAATATTCATGATACTTCATCTCTCCAGTAATAAAAACATCTGCTTGTCGAGCTATGGCTTGAGGAAGTAGGAAGGCACCGGAACCACCACAAAGAGCTACTTTCTCTATTAATCGGCCGGATAGTTTATTATGTTTCAGACAATCTACTTCAAAGATTTTCTTGACGCGTTTTAGAAAATCGAGCTCCGTTTCCGGCTTTTCTAATTCTCCAATAATACCGGAACCTGCCTGTTTCCAGGAGTTCTTTAAGGGATAGAAATCAAAAGCAGGTTCTTCATAAGGATGCGCAGTTATCAAAGCCTTCAATACTTGCGACTTTTTATATGCAGGAAGTATGGTCTCTATACGCAATTCATTTTCGCGATGCAATTCACCAACGGAACTGATATGACCGCAACCTGCATTAAAAAGGGCTTCGCGAACAATTTCACTTTGCGCAACCGGAACAAATGTTACTAATTTAAGTAAACTGTCTTCTTTTTCGGACAGGAAACTTATATTTTTCAATCCGATTTTCTCTGCTATTTTGTAATTGACTCCGCCCACAGCGTTATCCAAATTGGTATGGGCAGAGTAAACAACTATATCATTCTTGATAGCTTTCATGATACAGCGTTCCACATAATCCCTTCCGGTAATGGATTTATAGCCTCTAAAAATTAGCGGATGATGAGATATGACAAGATTGCACCCTAATGAAATAGCTTCATCAAGTACAGATTCAGTAACGTCAAGACACAACAAAGCCCCTGTTGTTTCCGCATCTGTTAGTCCGATTTGCATGCCGGCATTATCAAATCCGTCTTGCAAGGGCAGAGGCGCGAACCGTTCAAGGGCGCTTACTACTTCTTTAATTTTCATTATTATAGAAAATTGAAATGCAAATATACATATAAAGACTGAGAATCCACTCAGGAGCAACAACAATTACTTGTTTTTTTAACTTTAAGCGTATAAAAAGTCATGGTTTTAGCATCTATCAGGAGCAATTTATTGGTAAGCAGCTCTCCTACTCCCGTAAAGTATTTTACCACTTCCGTAGCTTGAATGCTTCCAACAATTCCAGCCACAGCACCTAAGACACCTATTTCGGATGACGTTGCCACATCACCTTCTGCCGGAGGTTCAGGAAAGGCACAACGATAACAGGCACTTTCCGGAAGAATAGTCATAACCTCCCCTTTCATTGCTGTAACCGCGGCATGGCAATAAGGTGTTTTAGTCTTCACACATATATCATTAATAAGGAATTTGGTATCATAATTATCGCTGCAATCCACAATGAAATCATAATTCCGGGCTAAGTTTTCTCCATTTTGAGCTGAGAATAATTCTATATATGTATGAAATTTGATATCCGGATTTAGCTTTTCTAATTTTTCTTTGGCAGAGTCCACCTTATAATTATATAGATTTTCTGTATAGTGCAGAATCTGGCGTTGAAGATTAGATATATTCACCTTGTCACTATCTATCATACCAATTGTTCCCACTCCGGCCGCTGCCAAATAAAAAAGAACCGGAGAACCCAAGCCCCCCACTCCTATTACTAACACTTTGGCATTCTGCAATTTATCCTGTCCTTCTTTTCCAAAACCGGGTATCAGAATGTTACGATAATATCTCTCCATTATTTTTTATATTTGTAATGACCGATTATTTTAAAACTGAATAAACAATCTTCCACTACTTGTCCATACCCAATGTTGTGAATAACCTTATATCTGTTGCCTGCTGCATTCTTCTCCTTGACGACTAGCCCTATATGTGTCATTCCATTTGAAAGTCGCCAGCAAACAACATCGCCGGGATTATAATCTTCTCCTTTTTCCGACATTGGAAGAATGGTTCCTTTCCGAGAGAAAAATGTCATTAAATTAGGAACCCGTCGATGATCTATATTGGTATCCGGCTTCTTGAGTCCCCAAATCTTGGGATAAAGAGAAAAATTAGCCCTCATATCCGTATGAACTTCTTTTTGCAAATCTATATTTTCCAAACGGTATGTCCGGATTATTACATCGGTACACACTCCTTTAGATGAAGCTACGTCTCCATTGGGATAAGATATTCGTGTATATGCCGGATCATAAACCACGTTAGGATTTACAATTTTCATGGCTGCATCAGCCAAACGGGAATAAAAATCTTCTTGGGCAACCAGATTAAAAACGAAGACCCAGCCAAAAATAAGTAAGACAGATAATCTTTTTCTCATGACTTTTATTTGCTTGAAGAATGATTATAAGCGATTTATATTATTTCGAACCGCAGAGTTTCGCAGATTAACGCAAAGTTAATATTTATATATAATAATACATAAAACTCTGCGTTAATCTGCGAAACTCTGCGGTTTAAAAAGTAAAAAATATGATTATTAAAGCCTGATTATTGCAAGCTAAGATCCCAATCTTTCCAAATCACTTCATATCCCTGTTTCTTTACAGCACTCAATACTTCCTCTGGAGTGCGTCCGTCATTTATCTCAAATTGTTCCAGTTCATTTTTATAAACGGCATATCCTCCGGGATCAGTTTTAGAGCCTGCACTTAAGGAAGTTATTCCTAAAGTAGTCATACAATCTCTTAATCTGCTTTCTTCTCGGGTGGACATAGCTATCTCAATATCATGGTCGAATATCCGGAAAGCAAAAACTAATTGTGCAAATTCTTTATCACTCATAATTACATTCGGTTGAAAACCATTTCCCATATAGGGGCGCATTCGTGGAAATGATAAAGAATATTTCGTCTGCCAATATGTTTTTTGAAGATATCGAAGATGAAGAGCCATCATTGTTGTATCTGTTCGCCAATCCTCTAAACCGATCAGTACTCCCAGCCCAATCTTATGTACACCCGCTTTTCCCATTCTTTCATAACCATCAATTCTCCAATCGTATTTGGATTTCATGCCTTTCGGATGATATATTTTATACCGTTCTTTATTATAAGTTTCCTGATAACAATACACGGCATTCATTCCGGCATCCGTGAGTTGTCGGTATTCATTTTCTTTCAGCGGTTGTACTTCAATAGAAATAGAAGAAAAATAAGGCTTTACCAACTCAATGGCGTGTGCAATATAGTCTGCGCCGGCATCCCGGGGATTTTCGCCGGTAACTAATAAAAGATGTCGAAAGTCTCCTATTTTCTTAATGGCTTCTACCTCTCGGAGGATTTGCTCATCAGTCAAAATAATTCTTTGTATGTCATTGGAATGATTAAATCCGCAATACACACAATGATTGATACACGAGTTGGTTAAATACAATGGCACATAAAATTGAATCGTTTTTCCAAAGCGTTGTTGGGTGTACTTTCTGCTCAATACAGCCATCTGTTCCAGATAAGGTTGAGCGGCCGGAGAGATCAAAGCCATAAAATCTTCTATGGAACACTTACTTTTACTCAGGGCAAGTTCTACATCTCTTGTGGTTTTGGAATAAACAGAAGCTTTGATATCTTCCCATTTATAATTATTTATTAATTCTTTAAACTCCATTTCCTATCCTTTAATTGATGCAATCGTTCATTTCTTTGGTTAGCTTCATGGCACAAAAATGGGGACCGCACATGGTACAATGTCCGCTTTCATCATCCAGTCTGCCTGCCTTATAATATTCGAGGGCTTTTTCGGGGTCCAGAGATAAATTAAACTGATCTTTCCAACGGAAATCGAAACGAGCTTTGCTCAATGCATTGTCTCTGACTTCTGCTCCCGGATGTCCTTTAGCCAAATCGGCTGCATGGGCGGCTATTTTATAGGCCACTACTCCTGCCCTCACATCTTCTTTATCCGGCAGAGCTAAATGCTCTTTAGGAGTTACATAACAAATCATGGCTGTGCCATAACGAGCGATTTGTGCTGCTCCGATAGCAGATGTGATATGATCATATCCCGGGGCAATATCGGTGGTAAGAGGTCCTAAGGTATAAAAGGGTGCTCCATGACAATGCTTGATTTGCTCGTCCATATTTGCTCGAATCTTATGCATGGGAACATGTCCGGGGCCTTCAATCAAAACTTGTACATGATGTTTCCAAGCTATTTGAGTTAATTCCCCCAAAACGGAAAGCTCCGCAAATTGCCCGGCATCGTTAGCATCGGCAATACATCCCGGGCGTAATCCGTCTCCTAAAGAAACAGCTACATCATATTGTTTTAATATTTCGCAAATCTCCTCAAAGTGAGTGTAAAACAGATTTTCTTTTTTGTGTTGAGTCATCCAATTAGCTATAATAGAACCCCCACGCGAGACAATACCCGTAGTACGATTTTTCAGTAAAGGTAAATGCGATCGGAGTAAGCCGGCATGAATAGTAAAATAATCTACTCCCTGTTCACATTGTTCTATCAATGTATCCCGATAAATATCCCAATTAAGATCGGCAGCTTTTCCATTCAATTTCTCTAAGGTTTGATAAAGAGGCACAGTTCCCACAGGAACCGGTGTATTACGGATAATCCATTCGCGGGTTTCATGAATATGATCTCCGGTTGAAAGATCCATCAAGGTATCCCCTCCCCATTTGCAACTCCAAATGGCTTTTTCTACCTCTTCATCAATGCCGGACATCAAAGAAGAATTTCCGATATTGGTATTAATCTTTACCAGAAAGTTTGTTCCAATAATCATTGGTTCAGCTTCCGGATGATTGATATTGGCCGGTATAATGGCTCTTCCTGCAGCAATTTCTTCCCGAACAAATTCAGGAGTAATATGGCTTTCGATGCCAAGTTCTTCATTTTGCAAATTCTCTCGGATAGCCACATACTCCATTTCAGGGGTGATAATTCCCTGTTGTGCATAATACATCTGAGTGATTGTTCGACCCTGCTTTGCTCTTCGTGGATGGTTAATCACAGGAAAACGAAGATCATCCAAGGAGGAGTTAAAAAGTCGCTCATTACAATAATTGGAAGAGAAAGCAACAAGATGTTCCGTATCTTTTCTTTTTTCAACCCATTCTTCCCGAAGTCGAGGAAGTCCTTTAGTGATGTCTATTTCTATGGAAGGATCCGAGTAAGGTCCGCTTGTGTCATAAATAGTCACCGGGGAGTTCTCTTCTGTTTTCTTTTCTCCATCTGCTATACGAATAGTATCCAATAAGGACACTTGACGCATGGCTACCTTAATATCATGTATCTTCCCCACCTGATATATTTTATGGGAAGAAGGATAAATAATTCGTTGTTCTTTTTTCATGGTTTCAGTTTAATCGTTTAAAAATGAAGTTAAGGGACTACTTGCAATGGCCGTATTCGTTTGTCCTGCCAACCCAGCTTCATACCCGATCCTACCGGCTTCCACTGCCATTTGAAATGCTTTGCCCATTGCAACAGGATCTCCGGCCACGGCAATGGCTGTATTTACCAATACGGCATCTGCTCCCATTTCCATTGCTTCGGCAGCATGAGAAGGTGCTCCGATACCTGCGTCAACAACCACCGGAATATTGCTTTGTTCAATAATGATCTCCAATAAATCGCGCGTACAAAGACCTTTATTTGTGCCTATAGGTGCCCCCAAAGGCATAACTGTAGCAGCTCCGGCAGATTCCAGGAGTTTGCATAACACCGGATCGGCTTGAATATAAGGTAGAATTACAAAACCTAATTTGGCCAGTTCTTCGGTTGCTTTCAATGTTTCAATGGGATCCGGAAGTAAATAGCGCGGATCGGGATGAATTTCCAACTTCAACCAATTTGTTTCAAAAGCATCACGCGCAAGTTTAGCTGCAAAAACAGCTTCTTTAGCATTTCGTACACCGGATGTATTAGGCAATAATTGGATATGAGGTTTTTGAATATGTTTCAACATATCATCTTCTTTATTTTCAGGGTCTAACCTTTTCATGGCTACGGTCACCATTTCGGTTTGAGAAACCTCAATAGCTTTACTCATTACATCATTTGAACTGAATTTTCCGGTCCCAAGAAAAAGACGAGAGTTAAACTCTTTTCCTGCTATCACTAACTTTTTCATTGTTGATATGTATTTATTAGATTTACAATTCGTTGTGTTTCTGCCACAGGATCTGCAGCATTCAAAATGGTGGAAGAAAGCGCGATACCCGAAACACCTGTTTGCATAATCTCAGGAATATCATTTATAGTTATTCCTCCGATGGCTAATATAGGTAAGTGTATGTGACGCTCTCTACAGTTGTTTATAATCCGACGATATCCTTCCAAACCGATTATCGGACTTAAATTCTTTTTGGTAGAAGTAAACCTGAAAGGACCTAAACCTATATAATCAACTCCCTCTTCATCTAATTTTCGGATATCCTCAAAGGTATTGGCCGTTCCACCAATTATAAACCGATTTCCTAATATAGTACGTGCTGCAGAAGGAGACATATCTAATTTCCCCAGATGAACGCCCTTTGCTCCGATTTCCTCACAAACACTCACATGGTCATCAATGTAAAGTTGTGCCTCATATTGATTACATAGTTTTAAGCTTTCTGTTCCAGTTTTTTGGATTTCTTCCAGATCAGCCTCTTTCATTCTTAACTGTATTTGTTTGCAACCACCTTCTAAGGCTATTTGCACTGATTGCAGATAAGAATATTTTTCTGTTTGATGAGATATAAATAATAGTCCTTTCATATTATAGTAATGTTTCACATATATTTTGCAATGCAACAAAACGTTTTTGTAATGCTTTCACATCTTTGTCTTTTTCAAATTCCTGCCAAAGAGTTCCCAATACAGCCACTCCTCCAAATCCATAGTTATGTATTAATGGTATATTGTTGATCGTAATTCCTCCCAGAGCGATAGTTTGAGAATGAATAATTCCTTGTTTATGAGCTTCGGATAATTGCTCTCCTGTAAAAGAACTCTCATAGCCCGCTTTGGAAAGGCTATTGAATATCGGACTCAGAAACACATAGTCGCAAACATTCAACTGTTGTGTACATTCATCTAAAGAATGACAGGAAGAACTTAACATTCTGTTTTTATAAACAGGAGCTACAGGGTTTCTTCTATTTAAATGAAGTCCTTTTACAGTATAAGAATCAGCCAATTCAAAATGATCATGTAACATGATTCTCGAATGAAATTCAGACGAAATACTCTGCAATAAATTTTCAGTCTCTTCCAGTGAAACCTGCGGCTTTCGCAAATGCAATGTAGATAATCCCACTCTAAAAAGAGCGTTTAGTACATCTCCTTCTTTAGGAAACAAATTCTCAGAGGTAATTACAATTAGTTTCATAATTTACCCTCCTGAAACAGCATGTATCAACATCAACTCCATATCGTTCGATAAAATAGTTGTTTCCCATAACTCTTTCGGAATAACCTCATAATTAATCGCAATAGCAATTCCTTGCGGTTTAATTTCAAGGCTTTCTATAAATGAAATGAGCGTTGTACCCACTTCAATCTTATATGGTTTGTTGTTTAACTGAATGGTAATCATATTTTTAGTTTTAATGATTGAGGATGAAAGAAGTGATTGATGGGACCATTCCCACCATTAAAATCAGCATGAGATCCGGATTTAATCGCTTCAGTGATATATTCTTTAGCATTTTTTATAGCAACAGTCATTTCATCTCCCAATGCCATATATGCAGCAATAGCAGAAGCCAATGAGCACCCTGTGCCGTGCATATTGAGTGTACGAATAAAACCGGAAGAAAAAGACTGAGGAGCCGAATCTTGAGAAAAAAGAACATCTACTGATTCTTTGTTATCAGTCCAATGCCCGCCTTTAATCAATACAGCTTTGCAACCTTGATTCAAAAAATAATCTCCGGCTTGGGCTCTGTCTTTCTCGTTTTTGATAGGTATGCCTGTTAGCAATTCTGCTTCGGGAATATTGGGAGTCAACAAACTAACACGAGGGTATAGTAGTTCCTGATAGGCATTTGCCAAATCGGCTTTAGTTAAATTTGCACCAGTAGTAGCAACCATCACAGGGTCTACAATAACCCTCTTTACCTGATATTTATCGATGGCTTGGGCTACAATTTCTATAATTTGTGGAGTAACCAACATACCGGTTTTAAGAACATCCATCTGAAGATCGTCAAGTACAGTTTCCAATTGTTGACGAATGATATTGACAGATAAAGCTTCTACGGCACGTACTTCATGTGTATTCTGTGCTGTGATAGCTGTAATCACCGATGCTCCAAATACACCTAAAGCAGAAAATGTTTTCAGGTCTGCCTGAATACCGGCACCCCCTCCACTATCCGAACCCGCAATGGTTAATGCTGTGGGATATCTCATAATTGTTGCATTTAATTACAAATAAGCAACCAAGAGATATCTTTACTAAGAAGAGAATCTTATCATTCCTACGTCGGTATTATCCGCATCAGGTTATAAGGGTATAATCTCAGCCTTTGGTAGGGCACCCCTTGATTGTTGTTGCGCAAAGATAGTGTTTTTATTTAAACACCTTATTTTTCAATGCATATTTTTCATCAACTACTTCATCTTTTAATTCATTCATTTATCTTCTTTCATTATATGAAGGAGATTTCCGAAGCTATCAAATGATTTGCGTGAGGCAAGTGAAATGGTAATCATTAACGAAAGCATAGAAGCAGAGAATGTAATTACCATAATCATCATTTGATATTTAATGGCTACATTTGGATTACTTCCTCCCAGAATCTGCCCAATCATGGTACCCGGTAAAGCTACCAACCCCATCACTGCAATATTAGCAATGAGAGGACTGAATGCTTTTCGAAGAGCTTCCCGAATAAAAGGCGCTTGGGCTTCTTGTCGGGTAGCTCCGTTACCAAGCAGATAGTAATATTGTTGGTGTTCTCGTTGTAGCCCAGTATAATAGGCGTTCAAAGCAATTACATTAGAAGAAAGCATATTGCCCATCAGAATACCAAATATAGGTATAAAATATCGGGCACTGAAGATATTGTCTAATTGAAGTACAAATCCTAAAAAGTACAATCCGATAAGGACAACAGAAGTCAGAAAGCCAATGCAAATAGGCAACAAAAGAATCTTTGTCTTTATTCGTGTGCGGGATATAGCGGTTTGGGAAGCCACTAAAATCATGATAACCACCCACAGAAAGTTAATCCACGGATTATCCCATATAAAAAGATATTGAAGATATACTCCTACCAGAAGTAACTGAATAATCATTCTTACAACTCCTATAATAGTTGCTTTAACCAATCCTGTTTTAAACTTCCAAAGATAATAGATGGGAATAATCAATAATAATAACCCTATTCCTAAACTTAGATACGAAATATCTATTGTACTCATTCTTCAACTATTCTTTATTTATAAATAAATTGTTTTATCACAACCTGACGCAAATCCTTTGTCATGAGAAACCGACAAAACAGCCGTTCCCTGAGCTGCTGTCTTTCGAAAAAAAGCTAATACCCGATCCATAGATATACCATCGAGTGCCGAAGTTGGTTCATCAATAATTATCAGAGGTTTATTGAGCATGGCAGCTACAATTAGCATAATGCGTTGCCGTTGCCCGCCTGATATTTCAGTAACACGTTTATTATATAAATCCTGGTTTAAGCCTAACTCAACAAAGTTCTCCATAAGTTTATCTTTGGAAAAACCGGCTTTCTTTTTATTGGCTTTCAATTCAAAAGGAAGTTTAATCATTTCGCTGACCCATTCAGCAGGAAGTGAAAGTTCCTGTGGTATCCAAGCTATTTGTTTCCTGATTGTATCAATAGTGAATTTATCGAGTTTGATTCCATTTACTTCAATTTCTCCTTCTCGTAAAGGAATAAAGCCCATAATAGCATTTAATAAGGACGTTTTCCCTCTACCCGACTCTCCAGAGATACAAATCATCTCACTTTGGTAAAGGTGCATATTTAAACCTGAAAACAGGATGTCTTCTCCAAAAGCAATACTTGCATTGGTAACTTTCAACATACAACATAATTATTAGCCTGTAAAGTTAATGGGATTTTGAGATTAATAAATACCCAAGAACCTCTTTTTAATTATTGTTTAGAGATAAACGAAAGCATCCTATAATAGTTATTCTGTGGAAAACTTAAACGGATTTAGAGCCAATTCTTGCAAAAAGTACCTGTACTTATACAAAATATAGCACTAATTTTGGGGTACTATTAATCGGTACAATTCATCAATATGTAACAATATACAACTTTAGAATAGTATATAAATCGATTTATTTCAAACCTTGGGATTACCTGTTTTAAAGTGGCAAACAAATTGTTTTCCGGTTTCAAACTACTTGTTTCATAGTAGCAAACAAGTAGTTTCATACTGGCAAACTGATAGAAACTACTCGGCAAATTCCCCAGTAAATAGTACACTAATTTTATCAAATCACAAGCGTGCTGGCAAATTTGCCGTCACGCTGCCAACACGGGTTGCCAGCACGCTTTAACTGATTAAATATCAATTAGATACAAGCGAATCGTGCTGGCGTGCTGGCAAAAATGCAAAAAACAAAATCATGGGAGGGAAAGAAGAAATAACTAAAATAGAATAATTTCTTAATAAAGCATATTATAATTTTAATTCCACAGGCAAGGGTTATACTAATACTATTTTTTATCTTTGCCCGTTAATTTATAAAGAGACTAAGTTATGATATTGAATGAACGCGATTGTCGTCACGAAGAAGCAGTAAATGTAGGCAGACAAATGATGGTTGCTGCCCGTACAGCCCCCAAGGGCAAAGGTGTTGATATTATAGAAACAGCACTCATTACAGGAGAGGAGATACAGATTCTTTCCGAAACTATGATTGAAATTAATAAAGAAAACGGTTTCAAATTCTTTCTTCGGGATGCCGAAAACATTCTAAATGCCGAATGCATTATATTAATAGGTACAAGAGAACAAGCTCAAGGACTGAACTGCTCTCATTGTGGTTATAATACTTGCGCAGAAAGACCCAGCGGCGTTCCCTGCTCTCTGAATGCAATTGACTTGGGTATTGCCATAGGTTCGGCCTGTGCAACAGCCGCCGATCATCGGGTAGACAGCCGCGTTATGTTTTCTGCCGGGATAGCCGCGCAACGATTAAACTGGTTGGAAGACTGTAAAATGGTAATGGCTATCCCTATCAGTGCATCTTCTAAAAATCCTTTTTTCGATCGAAAACCTAAAGATATTAATAAATGAGACAAGCTCATTTGCCTGCCGAATGGTATCCGCAAAGCGGGGTACAACTGACATGGCCCCATAAAGAAACGGATTGGGATTATATTTTATCTGAAGTTCAGGAGTGTTTTATTCGCATAGCTCATGAAATAGCTAAAAGAGAACTACTTTTGATAGTAACCCCCAATCCCGAAGAGGTAAAAGCACAGATTGAAGAGCGTGTTAATATGAAAAACGTTCGTTTTCTTACCTGTGATACCAATGACACATGGGCAAGAGATCACGGTGCTATTACAATTATAGATGGAGATACTCCCATTCTACTTGATTTTACATTTAATGGTTGGGGACTAAAATTTGCGTCTGATAAAGACAATCTGATTACTCGCCATGCCGTAAAAGAAAAAGCATTGAAAGGAATATACGAGAATTGTTTGGGATTTGTATTGGAAGGAGGATCAATCGAAAGCGACGGAATGGGCACCTTACTTACATCATCTGCTTGTTTGCTTTCTCCAAATCGAAACGGGCAGATGAATAAGGTAGAGATAGAAGAATATTTAAAATCAGTATTCCATTTACAGCAAATTCTATGGTTAGATTATGGTTATTTGGCCGGAGATGACACCGATAGCCATATAGATACATTGGCCAGATTTTGTTCTCCGGACACAATTGCATATATACAATGTACAAATCCTGAGGACGAACATTACGAAGCATTGCAGCAAATGGAAAAACAACTCAAAAGCTTCAGAACATTATCTGGGAAACCATATAAGCTATTTGCTTTACCTATGGCAGACAAAATTGTGGAGAATGGGGAAAGATTGCCGGCCACTTATGCTAACTTTTTGATTATCAACGAAGCTGTACTATTCCCAACTTACAATCAAGCGGAAAATGATTTAAAAGCCGAAGAAGTATTAAAAAAAGTTTTCCCTAATCATGCAGTAATTGGCATAGATTGTCGTTTATTAATAAAACAACATGGTTCATTGCATTGTGTAACTATGCAATATCCACTAAATGTTATAGGATGAAAAAACTAAAAGTAGGGTTGGTTCAGCAGGCAAATACATCCGACGTAGAGAAGAATTTGGAGAATCTGGCAAAGAATATAGAGCTGTGTGCACAGGAAGGTGCGCAACTCATTGTCTTGCAAGAACTTCATAATACACTTTATTTTTGCCAGACAGAAAATACTCAGTTATTTGATTTAGCGGAACCCATTCCTGGTCCTTCTACTGAGTTCTACTCCAAATTAGCAAAAAAATACAATATAGTATTGATTACCTCCCTGTTTGAGAAACGAGCACCAGGATTATATCATAACACCGCAGTTGTATTTGATACTAATGGAGAGATAGCCGGAAAATATAGAAAGATGCATATCCCCGATGATCCTGCATATTACGAAAAATTCTATTTTACTCCCGGTGATATTGGATTTGAGCCCATACAAACATCTTTAGGGAAATTAGGAGTACTTATTTGCTGGGATCAATGGTACCCGGAAGCGGCCCGATTAATGGCATTAAAAGGGGCAGAAATTCTAATCTACCCAACTGCTATCGGCTGGGAAAGCAGTGACACCCCCGAAGAACAAAGTAGGCAATTAAATGCATGGATAATTTCGCAACGTGCTCATGCCGTAGCCAATGGAATTCCGGTTATTTCTGTTAACCGTGTAGGTCACGAACCCGATCCTTCATCACAAACAAATGGTATCTCATTCTGGGGAAATAGCTTTGTTGCAGGTCCTCAAGGGGAAATTTTGGCGCAGGCAGGCAATGAGAACCCAGAGAACATCATTGTAGATTTAGATCTTACACGTTCGGAAAATGTACGTCGCTGGTGGCCTTTCCTCCGAGATAGAAGAATTGATAAATATCAAGGGATGATGGAAAGATATTTGGATTGAATATTAAATAACTAATAATACTACAGAAATAACTCTCAAATGACATAAAATAATCTGGTTATTATACACACACATTACTCAGTATTGAAATTTTATGTTACTTTTGCGGATTTATTATGAGTAGTTAGTAAACTACTAAATTTGCACTATAGATTTTTATATATATATTTTAATGGAAACTAAAAGCACTGATCTGAAAGACCAAATATTATCTTTAGTATCTGAATACTATAAACAGAAGTTTGGTGAAACCAAAGCATTTGTCCCTGAGAAAATGTTCGTAAATTATGGAGGACGATATTTTGATGAAAAAGAACTAATAAATCTTGTTGACTCTTCGCTGGATTTCTGGTTAACAGCCGGTCCGTGGGCACATAAATTTGAAAAACGATTTGCACAATGGCTGGGGGTTTCTTTCTGCTCATTAACAAATTCCGGGTCTTCAGCTAATCTTCTTGCCTTCATGGCACTAACAGCCCAAGAACTGGGTGATAGACGCATCAAACGTGGAGATGAGGTTATTACTGTGGCATGCGGTTTCCCTACTACTGTAACCCCATGTATTCAATATGGAGCAGTTCCGGTTTTTGTTGATGTTACAATACCTGAATATAATATTGATGTAACTCAGCTTGAAGCAGCTCTTTCACCTAAGACCAAGGCTGTAATGATAGCCCATTCATTAGGAAATCCTTTTAACTTAGCTGCCGTAAAAGAATTCTGTGACAAACATAACCTTTGGTTAGTTGAAGATAATTGTGATGCATTAGGTTCTACCTATACTATAGGAGGAGAAAAGAAAAAAACAGGTACTGTGGGGCACATTGGCACCAGTAGCTTCTACCCTCCTCACCACATGACTATGGGAGAAGGCGGTGCTGTATATACAAACGATCCACTACTACATAAACTCGTAAATTCTTTCCGCGACTGGGGACGTGACTGCTGGTGTGTAGGAGGTATTGATAATACATGCAAACATCGTTTCGATAAACAATTTGGCGAGCTTCCGGTAGGATACGATCATAAATATGTTTATTCTCATTTCGGATATAATCTGAAAGTAACAGATATGCAAGCAGCCATTGGTTGTGCACAATTAGATAAACTGGATGATATAGTAGAAGCCCGCAAAAGAAACTTCTCTATATTGAGACAAGGTCTTGAAGGCATTGAAAGTCTGATACTTCCCGAACCTCAAACAGATTCAGAGCCCAGTTGGTTTGGCTTCTTGATTACAGTGAAAGAAAATGCAGGATTCAGCCGGAATGATTTAGCCAAACATCTGGAAGAAAAGAAAGTTCAAACCAGAAATCTTTTTGCCGGCAATTTGTTGAAACACCCTG
The DNA here is from genome assembly GCF_010500995.1 of Bacteroides sp. 224. Classification (GTDB taxonomy): domain Bacteria; phylum Bacteroidota; class Bacteroidia; order Bacteroidales; family Bacteroidaceae; genus Bacteroides. The sequence goes on from NZ_QVMK01000004.1 coordinate 156,216, forward strand.
CCTTCGATGAAATGAGAAAATCGGGAGAAGGCTATCGAGTGGTTGGAGATCTTAAAACAACTGATTACATAATGAATAATACATTATGGATTGGAGTTTATCCGGGAATGACTGATGAAATGTTGCAATACATGATATCTGTTATAAAAACTTTTACTTTAAAGCACACTAAATAATTTTAATAATGAAAGCCGTAATTCTTGCAGGTGGCTTCGGTACACGATTGAGCGAAGCTACTACATCGATTCCTAAACCTATGGTTGAAATTGGAGGTAAACCTATTCTTTGGCATATCATGAAAGCTTACAACTACTACGGCATTAATGAATTTATTATTTGCTGTGGATATAAGCAATATATAATCAAAGAATATTTCGCCAACTATTTTCGACATAACTGTGACCTGACAGTAGACCTATCGAATAATACAGTACAAGTACATGACTCCCACTCCGAGAATTGGAAAGTTACTATGGTAGACACCGGTTTAAATACAATGACCGGAGGACGCATTAAGCGTATTCAACAATATGTAGGCAATGAACCATTTTTGTTGACCTATGGTGATGGAGTATCCGATTTGAATATAGCCGATTCAATAAAAGCTCATCAAGAATCCGGATGTATTCTTTCTGTTACTGCTTATAAGCCGGGAGGTAAATTTGGAGCCTTACAAATAGATTTGGAAACTGATAAAGTCCTTTCTTTTCAAGAGAAACCCGATGGAGACCGCAACTGGATTAACGCAGGATTTTTCGTTTGCGAACCAGAAGTTTTTGATTTTATCCCAGATGGAGACAATGTAACCTTTGAACGAAAACCCTTGGAAAACATTGCTCGTGCAGGTAAAATGCATGCTTATCGTCATAACGGATTCTGGAAACCAATGGATACTCTAAGAGATAACAACGAGTTAAATGAAATGTGGGATGCCGGAGAAGCGCCCTGGAAAGTATGGTAAACATGTCTATAGATTTATATAATAATTTCTATCGAGGCAAACGCGTTCTAATTACAGGACATACAGGATTTAAAGGATCTTGGATGGCTATTTGGCTACACCAGCTTGGAGCCGAAGTAATTGGGTTTGCGCTTGACCCTGCTACTGATAAAGATAATTATGTTCTTTCCGGCATTGGGAGCAAGATTACAGATATACGAGGAGATATTCGCGATGGTAATCTCTTAAAAGACGTTTTTCAACAATACCAACCGGAAATTGTATTTCATCTGGCAGCTCAACCCTTAGTTAGGTTAAGCTACGAGATACCCGTTGAAACATACGAAACCAATGTAATGGGTAGCATTCATGTAATGGAAGCCATCAGAGTAACCCCCAGTGTAAAAATTGCTGTTATGATAACCACAGATAAATGCTATGAAAATAAAGAGCAGATCTGGGGGTATCGTGAGGATGAACCAATGGGAGGATATGACCCCTACTCCAGTAGTAAAGGAGCAGCAGAAATTGCTATTGCTTCATGGCGTCGCTCTTTCTTTCATCCCAACAGTTATTCCAAACACGGAAAATCAATAGCCAGTGCTCGTGCCGGTAACGTGATTGGTGGTGGCGACTGGGCACTGGATCGAATAATCCCCGATTGCATAAGAGCATTGGAAGCGAACAAAACAATTGATATTCGCAGTCCCAAAGCTATCCGTCCGTGGCAGCATGTATTAGAACCTTTAAGTGGATACATGCTATTAGCTCAAAAAATGTGGAATGATCCCATCAGCTATTGCGAAGGTTGGAACTTTGGTCCTCATGCCGAATCCATAGCTAATGTATGGGAAGTAGCTACACAAGTTATAAAAAGCTACGGAAAAGGCGAATTAAAAGACCTCTCCGACCCTACAGCCGTTCATGAAGCTAAATTGTTGATGCTTGATATTTCGAAAGCGGTGTTCAAGTTAGGATGGAAGCCTCGATTAAATCTTTCGGAAACGGTTGGGTTGACAACTGAGTGGTATAAGAGGTATAAGAAAGAAAGTGTGTATGATTTGTGTGTGGAACAGATAAAATCTTTTACTTTATAATGAAGAATATTTTATTAACTGGAGGAAATGGATTTATTGGTAAAAATATTCTTGAGAGTTTTTTAGCTGATAAATATTCTATAAAAGCCCCCTCAAGTAAGGAATTAGATTTAGTTGATGAAGAAAGTGTAGAAAAGTATTTCTCAACATATTCTCCAGACATTGTAATTCATGCAGCAGTAAAGCCAAGTCATCGTAATGCAATAGACTTTAATAATATACTCTATTCAAATACAAGAATGTTTTTCAACTTGGAAAGATATTCACAGTATTTTGAAAAGATGTTAGTTATAGGATCTGGTGCTATTTATGATATGCGATATTATCATTCTAAAATGAAAGAAGAAGATTATATTAGGCATATCCCTGTTGATGAACACGGCTATTGCAAATATATCTGCGAAAAGGTTATAGAAAAGTCTTCAAATATTTATGACTTACGAGTTTTTGGAATTTATGGAAAATATGAAGATTATGCCATTCGATTTATTTCAAATGCTATTTGCAAAACAATATTTAATTTACCAATTACCATTAAACAAAACAGAAAATTTGATTATCTTTTTATAGATGATTTAATGCCTATATTAGATTGGTTTATTACACAAAATCCTCTGTACAAATCCTATAATATTACTCCAGACAATTCTGTTTCCTTACAAGAATTAGCTTTTTTAGTTAATCAGAATGCCAATAGAGAATTACCAATTAAAATAGTACAAGATGGTTTAGGATTAGAGTATAGTGGTGATAATTCAAGACTAAAGAATGAGTACCAGAGTATACACTTCACATCTCCATCCGAAGGAATTAAAAAATTATTCAAATGGTACAATAGTCGTAAAAACATAATCAATAAAGAGTTACTACTGATAGACAAATAAAAAAAATGATTCAACGTTATTTATATAATTATAAAGTAGGAATTGCAATTTCAATTGCTTTCTTTTATCAATTAATCTGTATTATTCAAGGATTTGATCTATCAGATGAAGGCTGGTTAATGTACTTCTATCAACAAATATTTAGAAATCCAGAAAGTGTAGAAGCACAGATGCCCTACTGGTTTACTGGAATTATTGGAGGTCTATGGTATAAACTATGGCCAGAAGGTGGTTTTTTCTCTATGCGCCTATTAGGTATAATGATTAATACTTTTATGCTTTATGTTATCTATCGGTTTCTAAAACGATTTATAAATACTCCTTTATTATTAATTGCTTTGTTAGCTCAGGTTTTAATAGTTTCCGGAGACCCTAAGCCTTTTGGCTATAACCCATTATCAGCTTTTTTAGTAATATTTGTCATTATCATATTCTATTATGGGGTTGAAAAGAAAAATGTTTTTTATTTCATAACAGGCGGTTTTATTTTAGGCTTAACCTTTTTTGTTCGATTACCTAATGTAGTATATTCTATTTTCTTATTATTAATACCATTTTATCAATCAATAAAAGAGAAAAAGTTGATTCTCATAAATAAGCAAATTATATCAGCAATTCTAGGGGTTATTATAGCGATATTTTTTTGTTTAGCTTTAATGAAAGTTCTGGGGCATTTTGAGATTTATGTAAATTCAATATCTGATATAATAAACACTTCTTCAGATGAAACTAATTCGCATAAATTAGGGACAATGCTATCAATTTACATTAAAAACTATGTTAGTATATTGTACATAGCATCTTTTTTTCTTGGACTAGGATTGATTTATATTGTTCTTAGATATTATATCTCAATAAAAATATTTAGCTATTTTCTTCAAAGTTTGATTACTGTTTTTATAGGATATTTATCTATAAAATATAATCAAGCGCTAAGAGACTATGATATGTTTTTTATTAATTTCATATCCTTATTGGGGATTATTCTTTTATTTTTTAATTGGCGTAAAGAGCAAGTTAGCATTAAATATATTGGAATAGCATCTTTACTTATGGTATTATTCACATCTGTAGGAAGTGATCATGGTATACTTACTATGTGGACATCAACATGGTTATCATTGCCTTTCGCTATAGCATATATATATAAATCTATTCAGGATTTTAAAATTAAATTCAAAAAGATTCAGCTTATTATTCTCAAAAAAAGTATTATAGAGTATTCAATTATTATTATTGTAGTCTTTTTTATTACTGGTATTTATAAAGTAGATTGTTGCGCATACTATGATCCTGGTTGTAGAAAAGAAAAAATATTCTCTATCAACAATAAATTTTGCCATAATATCTACACTAATGAATATAGAACCAAACTAACTAATGAATTATTAGTTGGTTTATCATTGTATGTTAAGCCAAATGATTATTTATTGGCATATGATTTTATTCCGGGAATAAATTATCTTACAGAAACACGTTCTTATACATCAAATTCATGGATACATTTTTATTCAGATAATAGATTACACTTAGCATTAGAAAAAGCTGTAATAGAGAAAAAGACTCTTCCTGTAATTGTTAGGCATCATTTTCTACCCTGTAACAAATGGAGCGAATATGATCCAGACTATTATAATGAAAATCGTCCGGAAAGTCCTCATTTCAAAAATAAACGTACTCAAGCTATAAATAGATTCATATCAAGTTATGATTATAAAACAGCTTGGAGTAATCAACATTTTGAGATCCTAATTCCACAAAACATATATTGATAATAGATATAATATAAATAAAACTTCTTATGGTTCAATTCATTAGTAAACACAAATTGGCAATTACTTTATTAATAGCTTTCCTATATCAATTATTGTGTATCATCCAAGGATTCGATTTATCCGATGAAGGATGGTTAATGTATTTCTGCCAACAAATATTTAAAAATCCGGAATGCGTAGAAGCACAAATGCCTTATTGGTTTACAGGAATAATAGGGGGAGCATGGTATGAGCTATGGCCAGGAGGCGGTTTTTTCTTTATGCGCTTTTTAGGAATAAGTATAAATACTTTAATGGCATATTTGATTTATACATTTCTAAAACGATTTATAGATAATCCATTATTGTTACTAGGTTTATTAGTTCAGGTAGTAGTTGTAGCAGGTGATCCTAAACCATTTGGATATAATCCACTATCAGCTTTCCTAGTAATCTTCGTTATTATTTTATTTTTTAGTGGAATGGAGCAAAAGAAACTGTCACATTTATTTTTAGGTGGCATCATATTAGGATTAAACTTTTTTGTTAGACTACCTAATATCTCTTATTTAGTATTCATTCTGCTTATTCCAATTTACCATTACATAAAATATAATAAAATTGTTATTATAAATAAAGAAATGCTCATTTCAATATTAGGAGTATTAACAGCTGTTTTAATTTGTATAGTTTCAATGAAGTCACTTGGTCACTGGAATTTGTATCTAAATTCTTTAACTGATACTATTGCGAGTGCTTCTGATGAGACAAACTCTCACCAGCTAGGTGCAATGTTGCTAGTATATTTGAAAAACTACAAAGGAATTTTTCTTGTTGGCCTCTTTTTTATTGGAATAGGTGTTTTTTATTCTTATTCTACAAACAAAATAAAAAGCATATATTATAAACGAATTATTCAAATTATACTCCTATTTTTTATAAGCTATTTATCCATAATGTTAAATAAGGCTTTGAGGCATAATGATATGTATTTCGTTAATTTTATTTCTTTATTAGGAATTATCCTACTTTTTATTAACCGAAAAAAAGAGTCGTACAGATTAAAATTTATTGGACTTGCATCTTTGTTTATGGTTTTGTTTATATCTATTGGTAGCGATAAAGGCATAAAAACAATGTGGACTTCTACATGGCTTTCACTCCCATTTGCTACAGCATATATTTATAAATGTATCAGAGGATTTAAATTTAAAATAAGAAACACTGAAGTTCTCGTTTCTCGGAAAAGTATCATTGAATATTCATTAATTGTTAGCATAGTCTATTTTGTTACAGGTATTTACAAAGTTGATTATCAGGCATATTATGATCCTGGCAGTAGATGTGAGAAACTATATGCTATAGATAATAAGTTCACAAGATTGGTTTATACAAATGAATATAGAGCGAAAATAACTAATGAGTTATTAGAAAAGCTACCTGAATATATAAAACCAAATGATTATCTGCTTGCCTATGATTTTATTCCCGGAATCAATTATATGACAGACACTCGTTCATATACTCCCAATTCATGGATTTGGTGTTATTCAGGGCATAAATTTGAATATGAACTTAAAAAGGCTGTTATCCAGAAAAAAGAATTACCTGTAATTGTTAGACAACATTTTATTGCAACGAATAGATGGGGGGATTATGATAAGAATTTCTATAATGAAAACCGAATAGAAACCGGATATTTCAAGAAAAAGAGAACACAAGTTATCAATTCTTTCATTTTAGAAAATAAATATATATCAGTATGGAATAATAAAAATTATGAAATACTTATTCCTTCTAAAAAATAAATCATGAATATTTTTTTAAAAAAGGTCAATACTGAGATTATTCGTTTTATTTGTGTTGGAATTATCAATACATTATTTGGTGTTGGCCTATATTGTTTATTCATATATCTAGGTTTATCTTATAAATTCTCTGTGCTTTTAAGTACAATATTAGGAGTTTTATTTAATTTTAAAACAATTGGTACTTTTGTTTTTAAGAATAAAGAAAACAAATTAATTTTCAAATTTATAATTTCATATACTATTACTTATTTTATAAATATTGGATTAATTAGAATTCTTCTTATGTTTGAAGGAACCAACGAATATACTGCAGGTATCTTTTCAACACCTATCGTTGCGATTATATCATACATTATCCAAAAGAATTTTGTATTCAAAAAAGCCTAATTTAACATGAAAAAGAAAATAAGCATTGTTACTCCTTGTTATAATGAAGAAGAGAACGTTGAAGAACTTTCTAAAGCCGTAAAATCAATATTCGAAAATCTCAATTATGATTACGAACATATATTTATTGATAATGCATCGACAGATAATACAATAAAAAAATTGCGACAATTAGCCCAAAATGACATTAATGTTAAGGTTATATTGAACACAAAGAATTTTGGGCATATTCGTTCTCCTTACTATGGTTTATTACAAGCATATGGTGATGCTGTGATATTAGTGGCAGCTGATTTTCAGGATCCTCCCAATCTAATCCCCAAACTTATCGAAGAATGGGAAAAAGGTCATCCATTAGTTTTAGCTATCAAAAGTAAGAGTGAAGAAAGCCCTTTAGTTTTTGCTCTTAGAAAATTATATTATAAAGTAATAGCAAAAACATCTTCATCTGAGCACATCAGTAACTTTACAGGATTTGGTTTGTATAATCAATCTTTTATTGAGACTTTAAGAAAAGTAGATGATCCTTACCCTTATTTTCGTGGAATGGTGGCTGAATTAGGTAATAACTATTCTAAAATAGAATTTACTCAACCCATACGTACTAAAGGAAAAACTAAAAATAATATAAATACACTTTATGATATGGCTATGCTCGGTTTTGTGAATCAATCAAAATTACCTCTTCGAATGGCCTGTTTCATTGGTTTTATATTAGCAATATTGAGTTTATTAACAGGTGTTGGATATATGGTATATAAACTAATGTATTGGGATAGTTTTAGTATAGGAATAGCTCCTTTAATAATAAGTTTATTTTTCTTTTCTTCAGTACAGCTAATATTTATTGGAATTATAGGAGAATATATTGGAGCAATTTATACTCAAGTACATAAACGTCCTTTAGTTATAGAAAAAGAAAGAATAAATTTTTAATAGAACATTATGATAAAGATTAGCGATTATATATTTAAGTATTTAAGAGATGCTTACCAAATTGATCATGTTTTTCTAGTCACGGGTGGTGGAGCTATGCATTTAAATAATTCTATTGGACGTACTACAGGTGTAAAATATATTTGCAACCATCACGAACAAGCATCAGCAATAGCTTCTGAGGGTTATTATAGAACATCTGGTAAGTTATCTGTTACTAATGTTACAACTGGTCCAGGGGGAACCAATGCAATAACAGGGATTCTTGGACAGTGGTGCGACTCAATACCTGGATTATATATTTCTGGACAAGTAAAAGAAAGTACAACAATTGCTTCTTGTCCTCACATAAAACTTAGACAATTAGGAGATCAAGAAGTAGACATTGTAAGCATAGTAAAACCCATCACAAAATATGCGGTAATGATTACAAATCCACTTGAAATTAAATATCATATTGATAAAGCAATTTATATAGCTCTGAATGGTCGTCCTGGTCCTGTATGGATTGATATTCCATTAGATGTACAAGGCACAATGATTGACGAATCCAAATTGAGAGAGTTTGATGTTAATGAAATAAAAATAGAAGAAGACAATAATACACTCTCACTTCAAATTGATCAATTAGTAAATAAAATATCTAAAGCATCAAATCCTGTAATTTATGTTGGTAATGGAGTAAGACTAGCCAATAAAGTAGATGAATTCATAAGTATAGCAGAACAGCTTGAAATACCTGTAGTAACTGCTATTAGTGGTTCAGATATATTGTGGTATGACCATCCTCTATACTATGGTAAACCGGGTATTTGTGGAGATCGTATTGGGAACATCATGGTGCAGAACTCTGATTTAATTATTATTTTAGGTACCAGATTGAGCATTCGCCAAATTAGCTATGCATATGATTTATTTGCACCTCATGCTTATAAAGTAATGGTAGATATTGATAACGCTGAATTGAATAAACCAACATTATCAATTGATCTTAAAATCAATGCTGACCTACGTAATTTCTTTACTATATTAAAAGAAAAGTTGAAAAATTTCACATCTCCAAGATTTAAAGAATGGAGAGAATGGGGAAAAGAATGTGAATCAGTGCTTCCTAATTTATTCACAGATAATCCATCCAGTTCTGATTATGTTAGTTCCTATATTTTTGCGGATGAATTATTTAGTCAATTGCAAGCTGGTGATGTTGTAGTCACAGGAAATGGAACTGCATATACTTCTACTTTTCAGGCTATGAAAGTTAAAAAAGGAATAAGAGTATTTGCTAATCAGGGTTGTGCAGCTATGGGGTATGATTTACCTGCGGCTATAGGAGCAGCAGCAGCTAATACATCAGGCCAAACAATTTTAATAACAGGAGACGGTAGTATACAAATGAATTTGCAAGAACTGCAAACTTTAAAAACCTACAATCTTCCCATTAAAATATTTATTTTAGAAAATCAGGGATATTTGGCAATAAAAACTACACAAGAGTCATTCTTTGAAGGTTATTACACTGGTAGTGATCCAAGTAGTGGCGTTATTTGCCCTGATATGGAGCGTATTGCTTATGCATACGACATTCCTTTTATACGTATAAAGCAAGAAGGAGAGGATTTAGTTTCTTCAATAAAAAAAGTGTTAGACGCAAAAAGTTCTATGATATGTGAAATAAAAATGAATCCTATGCAAACACTTTTCCCTAAATCAGCTTCTTTCATGGATGAAAATGGAAAAATGAGTTCAGCACCTCTAGATAAAATGGCTCCATTTTTGCCCGACGAATTACAGATAAAGTGCATTTTTCCCACAAAAAAATAAAAGAGAAATGTTACAAAAATTAAATATCAAGAAATATACTGTTGCATTTCGATTAAAAATAGCCATATTATCCAAATACTTAAATTAAGTGAAACTATATCTGAGAGTATTTTAATTATGAACAAAATATTAGCACTTCTTCGAATTCATCAATGGGCTAAAAATTTTTTTATCTTTTTACCCTTGTTTTTTGATAAACGATTTGGAGACCTAAAATTACTCACAACATGTTTCATTGTTTTTCTAGGATTTTCTTTTATAACAAGTGCTGTTTATTGTTTTAATGATATTATTGATAGAGAAGATGACAAAAAGCATCCTTTAAAGAAAAAAAGGCCTATTGCTAGTGGAGATATTACAACACTTTCAGGTTGGATAATATCTTTTTGTTTAATAATATCAGGTGGTAGCATTTTATTTTTGGCTTATAGAAGTATATCTGTAATTTTAATTGTTTTGTTATATTTAATCCTTAACATAGCATATAGCATAGAATTTAAAAGAATAGCAATTATAGATGTTTTTATTATAGGAATCGGATTTGTAATTAGAATAATCATTGGTGGAATCATAGGAGATATCACTCTTTCTCACTGGATCGTTATTATGACATTCTTATTAGCTATATTTTTAGGATTTGCAAAACGTTTAGATGATGTGCAAATTTACACCAAAACAGGGGTTGCAGGAAGAAAAAATATTATTAGATATAATGTACCTTTTTTATACGCACTTTTAATGATAACTTCAACAGTTACAGTTGTTGCATATCTAATGTATTCTATATCTGATGAAATTACTAATCGTTTTGGAAGTAATTATATTTACCTAACCTCTTTATTTGTAATCCTTGGTATATTTAGATATTTGCAATTAACAATAGTTGATAAAAAAGGAGGAAGTCCAACCTTTATATTATTAAAAGATTTTTTCATACAAGGTTGTATCATTGCATGGCTATTATCCTTTGCTTTAATAATATACTTTATATGAAAAAAGTAGTCGCTTTTGATTTTGATGGAACAATAACAAAACAAGATACACTTCTTGAATTTCTCAAGTTTACTCATGGATGGAAGAGCTATTTATATCTTCTATTTTTATCCCCAATTCTTTTAGCCTATAAATTAGGTATTATAAAGAATTATATTGCAAAAGAGAAATTATTTTCTCTTTTTTATAAAGGTTGGACAATTGAAGATTTTAATTCTTCATGTTCTTTATTTGCTAGTACTATTGAAACTTATTCTAGTGCATTAGAATGCATTAAAGAACATATTAGTAATAATAATGATGTTATTATAATTAGCGCATCACTTGAAAACTGGATTTATCCATGGGCAATCTCTCATAACATTCATAAAGTATTAGCAACTCAAGTAGAAGTAAGTGAGGGAAAAATCACAGGAACATTTCTGAGTAAAAATTGCTACGGGCAAGAAAAAGTTAATAGACTACTTCAATATTTTCCAATGCGAGATAACTATTATTTAATTGTATATGGAGATAGCAAAGGAGATAAAGAACTTCTTGAATATGCAGACGAAAGACATTTCAAAAAATTCAATATTAAATAATTATTTCATCAATGAATAACAATTTAAAAGAACAGCGTAATCGTACTTTTGATATCTTAAAAGGAATAACAATTATTTTTGTTATTATTGGACATGCAAATCCTCCTATTTCATTATCAAGCTTTATATACAGTTTCCATTTACCTCTTTTCTTTATTATTTCGGGTTATTTTTATAACAAAGAAAAATACTCAAATATATTCTTCCTGATTAAAAAGAAAATCAAATCATGCATTATTCCTGCATTAATTACAACCATTATGATATTTCTCTTATGGTTAATTTTCATGTGCCCTTCCCCATTCAAAGACACGCCAACAATCCATATATTAGAAGTGCTACTTGAAAATTCAAAAACTTTTCTATGGGGAAATGGAATTAATTGTAATGGAATTACTGCTGTTGGTCCCGCTTGGTTTCTTTATTGTCTTTTTTGTGGCTTAATTATTCTTAATTTAGTATTAAGAATAAAAATCCTATTTATACAAATCTGTGTCATTCTATTCTTAGCCCATTTAAAATATATATTCCCTAATATTCCTGTTTTGCCATGGAGTTTGGATGTTTCATTTTGGGCAGTATACTATTTATTTGTAGGATACTGTATAAATCATTTTGATTTTTTATCTATATTAAATATGAAATTGGGGTTAGTTCTAATACTCCTATTTTTAGCAAATCCGCTATATACTTTTGTTTCGTTAAACAACAGAGACATTGAAAACATTTTACTATCTGCCATTCCTGCTATTTCATTTCTATGTTGTTTTTGTTATATCAACAAAGTTGCGCCTAAAATATTTAACAACAAAATCGGAGATATATTAGTCTTATTCGGGAAAGAGTCTATTATTATTCTTTGTTTTCATTTACTTTGGAAAGATTGGTTATTCCCTCTTTCATTTATAAAATATAATTGGGTAATTTTATCTGTTTATATGTGTTTCACATCATATATAACCATTATTATTATATCAAATCTAAAATTTATTTATAAACTATATCATAAATAAAATTATTAAGACTAAAAAAAATGGTCTATAGGTAATAATTCCTATTAGACCATTTCTCTATCATCAATTTTCTTTCACCTTCACCACCAAATTCAACTCTTCCAACTGTGCCGGTTCAAGCACTGAAGGAGCATCCAGCATCACATCACGTCCTGAATTATTCTTTGGGAATGCTATACAGTCGCGAATAGAATCTAAACCGGCAAACAAAGACACAAAGCGATCTAATCCATAAGCTAAACCACCATGAGGAGGTGCACCATACTTAAATGCATTCATCAGGAAGCCAAATTGCTCTTCTGCTCTTTCGGGAGTGAATCCTAATAATTCGAACATTTTATTTTGTAAAGCACTATCATAAATACGGATAGAGCCCCCTCCTACTTCAACGCCATTAATAACCATATCGTAAGCATTAGCACGTACCGCTCCCGGATCGGAATCGAGTAAATGGATATCTTCCGGTTTAGGAGATGTAAACGGATGATGCACAGCCATGAATCGTCCGGATTCTTCGTCCCACTCAAATAATGGGAAATCTACTACCCATAAGCAAGAGAATTGGTTTTTATCACGTAATCCTAACTGAGAAGCAACTTCCAGGCGAAGCTCACAAAGCTGTTTGCGAGTCTTCATAATATCTTCTCCGGAAAGAATTAAGATCAAATCGCCCGGTTTAGCTCCAAAAGCTTCTTTCATCTTTTGCAATACCTCTTGCGAATAGAATTTATCGACACTTGATTTTACATTTCCATCTGCTTCTACACGAGCATACACCATTCCTTTGGCACCAATCTGCGGTCTTTTCACAAAATCGGTTAGGGCATCCAGTTGTTTGCGCGTATAAGAAGCGGCACCTTCTGCACAGATACCACCTACATAAGCTGCATCGTCGAATACAGAGAAACCATGACCTTTCATAATCTCCATCAGCTCAACGAATTTCATTTCAAAACGCGTATCGGGCTTATCGCTTCCGTAATACTTCATCGCATCATGCCAAGACATACGTTGGAAAGGCTCTTGAATATCTATACCTCTCAAGGATTTGAAAAGATGCTTAGACATTCCTTCAAATATACCGAGAACATCCTCCTGATCTACAAAGCTCATCTCACAGTCGATCTGAGTAAATTCCGGTTGACGGTCGGCACGTAAATCTTCATCGCGGAAACATTTCACGATTTGAAAATAACGATCGAAGCCGGAAACCATCAGTAATTGTTTCAATATCTGTGGAGATTGTGGTAAAGCATAGAACTGCCCGGGGTTCATGCGCGAAGGAACTACAAAGTCGCGAGCACCTTCGGGAGTTGACCCCACCAATACAGGAGTTTCAACTTCCAGGAAGCCCAATTTATCAAGATAACTACGTACCTCAATAGTCATTTTATGACGAAGTTCCAAGTTGGCACGAACAGCATTACGACGCAAATCCAGGTAACGGTACTTCATGCGGATATCATCGCCACCATCTGTATTATCTTCAATGGTAAATGGAGGAACTATGGAAGCATTCAATACTTTCAATTCAGATACAATGATTTCAATATCACCGGTAGGAATATTGGCGTTTTTATTAAAACGCTCGTTCACCGAACCGGTTACTTGAATTACAAATTCGCGTCCCAGCTTATTGGCCTGGTCACAAAGTTCGGCATCTACCTCTTCATTGAATACTAATTGAGTAATTCCATAACGGTCGCGCAGGTCAATGAAAGTCATTCCACCCATTTTACGAGAGCGTTGTACCCACCCTGCCAAGGTAACCATGTTATTCACATCGGAGATTCGAAGTTCTCCGCACGTATGCGTTCTATACATATATATATTATTTTGATTTATTCAAAGTTGATGCAAAAGTACATATTTATTCGATATAGATTATTTGAGTGCATCTTAATTTCATTCTTTCTTGGTCAGTTTCTTTATCAAATCTTTATTTCTTTGGGCTATATCGCCTACAATTGCTTCATTCAACAAGCGTAATCCGCTAATATAATCGGAAGCTCTATTCAATACGTTAGAAACCTGTTTTTGTTTCTCCGAGGGAGTCAACATATACAAACCATCTTTAATTACTTCTACATAAATATCTTCTCCGGTCATCATTGGGTCGCCGTCAAAATGTACCACTCCTTTTTTAGATCGGTGAATATGTAGCTTCTTACAACGAAATGTCTTTATCCGGCTGTTATGATCGATGGTTCTATTAAATAGCTGAAAAGAAAGCGAAGGAATATCGAGCACGGTAAACGGCTCTAAGATAGTTACATCCAGCAAACCATCGGTAATAGTGGCCTGAGGAGTTATATAAGCATTATTTCCATATTGAGAAGCATTGCCGCAGGCTATCAGAAATGCTTTATACTTTACCATGCCGTCTTCTGTTTCCAACTCGTAGGTTTCCGGTTGATATTTCAGGCTTTCCTGAAGCGTTTTCTCCAGGTAAGTTAACACCCCTCTTTTACCGGCTTCGGCAAATTTCAGACTGACAAAAGCATCAAACCCTACTCCACAAGTACAAAAGAAAGGAGTATCGTTTATCTTTCCATAATCTACCAATTCAATTATTCCGTTGTTAATGATCTCAAGTGCTTTCTTGGCTTCCATCGGAATTTGCAGATGCCTGGCCAATCCGTTTCCTGAGCCAAAAGGTATGATTCCAAGGGCGGTCTTTGTATGAACCAGCGAGCGAGCTATTTCATTAATTGTGCCATCTCCTCCTACTGCAACTACCAAATCTACTTTATCTTCAGTGGCTTTAATGGTAAGTTCGGAGGCATGTCCTGCATATTGAGTATAAATAACCTCCCATGTAAAACGAGTTTTATCTATCACCTCATTAATAAGAGAGGTGAGAGAGTTTTTACTTTGTGTTCCGGATTTCGGGTTTATTATAAATAGTACCTTCTTCATAAAGTACAGTTTCTGTTTTTTAGTTTTAAAGTAATATGCTGCTTGTTTTTGAACTACAGATTAACACAGATGTCCACAGATCTTTAGTAAGAAATTCACCACAGAAGACACAAAGGGTACAGAGTTTTAATTTAATAATCTGTGAAAATCTGTGTTAATCTGCGGTTCATTTAATAATATCAACTATTCCGTGGTGTTTATCATTGTGTTATATTCAAAAATATGCAATGACAAAAATAGTATAAATCTCTCAAAAGTAAGGCAGGAGCCATCATTTAAAATAGAAACAGAATATTTTCATGTAAAAAAGAAACAGGCAAATACATATTTTACTATCTTTGACCCCGATTTTGAAAACAGATTCAAAAGGAATTAATAAATTTATTTATAGGGAAATAAATAATGGGATTATTACAAGATAAGTTAGCTAAGTATGATATTCCTCAGAAAATAAAAGCAAAGGGTGTATATCCATACTTTCGCTGTATTGAGAGTGAGCAACATACAGAGGTGATGATGAGCGGAAAAAAAGTGCTTATGTTTGGCTCAAATTCATACTTAGGGCTAACCAATCATCCAAAAGTTATTGAAGCTGCGATTGAAGCTACTAAAAGGTATGGTACAGGATGTGCCGGATCAAGATTTCTGAATGGAACACTCGACCTCCATATTCAATTAGAGAAAGAATTAGCCGAGTTTGTAGGTAAAGAAGATGCCCTTATATATTCTACCGGGTTTCAGGTGAATTTAGGAGTTGTATCTTGCATTACCGGCCGCGAAGACTATATTATATGCGATGAACTCGATCATGCTTCTATCGTAGAAGGTCGTCGTTTGTCATTCTCTACAACATTTAAGTTTAAGCACAACGACATGAACTCGCTGGAAAAGGAATTGCAGAAGTGCAGGCCCGAATCCGTGAAGCTCATTGTAGTAGATGGCGTTTTCAGCATGGAAGGAGATATCACCAACCTACCCGAAATCGTTCGCTTAGCCAAGAAGTACAACGCCAATATCATGGTAGACGAAGCTCACGGACTTGGCGTATTAGGTCGTCAGGGAAGAGGGACTTGCGATCATTTCGGATTGACTGGCGACGTAGATTTAATTATGGGTACTTTCAGTAAGTCGTTAGCTTCTTTGGGAGGCTTTATTGCTGCCGACGAATCTATTATTAACTATCTTCGCCATAACTCTCGCTCTTATATATTCAGTGCAAGTAGCACTCCTGCCGCCACTGCCGCTGCCCGTGCCGCTTTGCATATCATGAAGACTGAGCCGGAACGCCTCCAACAACTTTGGGATAATACCAACTACTCATTAAAACGTTTCCGCGAACTCGGATTCGAGATCGGTCATACCGCCACCCCTATCATACCGCTATATGTAAGAGATATAGATAAGACATTTATGGTAACCAAAATGTTGTTCGACGAAGGCGTATTCGTTAATCCGGTAATTCCTCCGGCATGTTCTCCGGAAGATACATTGATTCGTTTCTCTCTGATGGCTACTCATACCATCGATCAGATAGATTATGCTATAGAGAAACTGTTTAAGTGTTTCAAACAACTGGGAATCATTTAAAAAATAAAGGGAAAAGCTTGCTTTCCCTCTCCCAATGTAGTATATTTGTGAAACAATCGTGAATTAGATTTCAATCAATTCACCCATATAAGAGGAAAGCTGTTGCTTTCCTCTTTTTTTACGCCTACCCCTTCCAAAAGCCTTCTAAACGAGGTGAAAGACGGTTTCATTCCATCAAAGAAACACTTTTATTCAATTTAAAAGGTAGCACCTTTTCATTGGTTAAGTGCCACCTTTTGATAAATTAAGTCCGACCTAACGAACAATTAGGTCGGACTTAAAGAAAAGAGAGGAAGTTTAGTTAAGAATATATAAAGTTGCTATTGACACCCTAAACCGTTACTTCAGTAACCACCTGCCCGTCAAACAGATTAATAATACGTGTGGCATAACCGGCATCGTGCTGAGAGTGTGTTACCATTACAATAGTGGTTCCTTCATTATTCAGTTCGCTTAATAATGCCATCACCTCTTTACCATTTTTCGAGTCGAGATTACCGGTAGGCTCATCTGCCAGAATCAACTTCGGATTGGCCACCACCGCGCGGGCTATTGCCACACGTTGTTGTTGCCCTCCTGAGAGTTGTTGCGGAAAATGCTTGCTACGATGAGTAATATCCATACGCTTCATTGCTTTTTCTACTCTTGATTTTCTTTCTGCCGAAGAAATACCCATATAGAGCAAAGGCAGCTCTATGTTTTCGTAAACATTTAGTTCATCAATCAGGTTAAAGCTTTGGAATACGAAGCCAATAACCCCTTTCCGAAGATTTGTTCGCTGAGATTCGGTATAGTTGGATACTTCGATTCCATTCAGATAGTAAGCTCCGCTTGTTGGATTATCAAGCAACCCTAAAATATTCAAAAGCGTAGACTTTCCACAACCCGATGGACCCATAATAGCCACAAATTCTCCTTCGTTAATCAGGATACTTACATTATTCAATGCCCAGGTTTCCACTTCTTCCGTACGGAATATTTTCTGTAAGTTTTCTGTTTTAATCATAATCTTTTCGTTTTATAAATAATTTATTATTCTGATTTAATCACTTCTGCCGGATTCTGCACAGCCGCCTTCCAAACCCTCCAAAGAATAGTCAGAGCCAATACAAGGAGCGTAAAGCAAAATATTACCGCATAAATCCACCAACTTATTTCTGTTTGTAATATAAATGATTCTATCCAGGAGCTCATTATAAAATAACCTACCGAGAAAGCTATAACTGAGGCTATAACCAATAGCACAAAGTATTCATCAAAAAACATCAATAGAATATTGATACGCTTTGCACCATTTACCTTGCGTATAGCAATCTCTTTACGACGCTGCTCGCAAGTTAACGTAATCAAAGAGAACACACCAAATACAGAGATGAGCATACAAACAAAAGCAACAAAAATAAGCATTGTCAATAAGGCATTTTCCGACTTTAAGGCTTCATCATATACTTCTTCTATATTTCGAATATAAAAACTTTCGTTTTTATATTCCTGTTTCATCCATTCTTCAATAATCTTTTTACATTCAGACCAAGTATTTTCCTGATACTTGAATAATACCACAGGAGGAATGTATGTATATTCTGATTCTCTTGGAAGAACAAAACCAATTGGAGTTGACGGAGTACTATAAGAAGCCAAATAAAAATCTTTAATTACCCCTATCACTGTTTTATCTAATATTTTTTTGCCAATAGGCTTATGCCATCCCAACACCTTCACCGCTTTTTCATTAAGCAGAATACTTTCTTTGGGACTCTTATCACTCAGCATTTCTCCTTCTAACAAAACCAACCCGTGAAACTTTAAATATTCCTCATTTGTTTCGATAAGTTCTATTTGAAAAGACTCAGCATCTTCAGGCTTTCCTTCCCAATTTACTACTTGTTCATAATATTTAGGTCTTCCAATTAAAGGATAACTACCTTCTATCATATCTGTAACCATTGGGAGTTCTGTTACTTTTTTCACAAGAACATCATTCTTTATAGGGAAAAGCGCACCGAACATTGCACTATTTTTTCTTTCCATGCCTATATCTGTATTTTTCCAAAACTGCAACTGCTTTATCATCACAACAGAACAAAACATAATACCCAAACCAACTATCAATTGAAGCATGATACTGGATTTGCGGAAAATATTTCTGCGTCTTCCATCCGATGTTTCTTTTATAGAGAGGTAAAGCGCCCGTTTGTTTACATAATAAATAGAAAAACGAACTATTAACAAGGCTATCAAAACGATTACGAACATATAGCCAATGGCTTCTAAATAAATCTCTCCCTTTGTAGAACTAACCGATGAAAGTTCTTTAAATGCAGGCAATGCAATTTCAAGAAAAGCCATTCCTATAACTGTAGATAACAACAAAATAATTAATAGCTCCACCGAATAAAGCATAAATAAACTCCCATTAGTTGACCCACAGATTTTGCGCAAGGCTGTTTCTCTTAAACGCATATACAGCCTGCTTACAAAGATGGTAAGGTAGTTAAACAATGCACAAAAAATAATCAGTGCACTTACAATAGAGAAAATGATTAAATGATTGAACTTAACATTTAAAATAAACATTGCACCACTGTAATGTAATTTACTAAGAGGGAGCAACGTTAATGAGTTGATAACTACATGTTCTTTTCTGATTTCGTGAGCAGCCAATTTAGTTGCAAATTTCTCGAAATCCTCTCCTTTTTTTAGTTTTATATAGGTAATCCAAGATGCATACCCCCAAGAATAACTTGCTTGTTCATAACCGGATATAAAATCATAATACATATTAGAATGTTCACTCCAGCCTGTTATTATAGCCGAAATGGTGTACAGAGTTCCGTAACTACTTACTTCTTTTCCTATAGGACTTTCATCTCCAAAAAAACGGGCAGCAGCTTGTTGGGTTATTGCTATCTTTTTGCTGTTGGGTGCCAGAAAATCTATGCTTCCTTCTACCGTTTTAATGTCGAACATATCAAGATAGCGTTCATTGGTAAACATTATACAGCTTTGTTGCTTTATTCCATCTATGATAACATCATTCATGTAAGGATGATGATTATTAGAACTACTTTCTATCTCCGGAAAGGTTTCCTTTAAATAAGCTGCCAAAGCATGCGTTGTAGTTGTAGTTTGCCTCGTTCCTGCCATATCTTCCATTTGTACTAGATAAATCCGGTCTGCACCATCATGGAAAGAGTCATAGGTTAGTTCATAATGTATCCAGAGCATGGATAATGCAAAAAAAGTAAAGCCTATGGCTAATCCTAAAATACTAATGATACTTTGTGTTTTATATTTCAGTAAGTTTCGAACTGCTATTTTTATGTAATGGTATAACATGATTTCTTTTTTTATAAATATTCTTAATTAGTTATTATAATCCCTCTGCTCTTCGGGCATCTCCCTTGCAGGAGAGGTATTCCTGCGGCATCGGGAATCTGGCTTCGGCACCTCGCCGATTATTCACTCTTTATTGTTTCTGCCGGGTTTTGCCTTGAAGTAAGATATATGCGAGATGCAATAGTTAGAATGATAATAAAAGTTGCTATTGCTAATGCATAAATCCAAAAGAGTGGATTCTTGTAATTAAACATTTCAAAACTCTCAGAAAGCTTAATACATACTGCCAAGCCAAGAATAACGCATAAGCAAGATACTATAACAAACAATCTTATATATAACTTAGCAAAAAGCAAATAAATATCCTTTATAACGGCTCCGTTTATTTTACGAATAGCTACTTCTTTTTGCCTTCTCTGCGTATCAAGAGTTATTGCACTGTAAATACCTAATACAGTAATCATTAAGCATACAATAACACAAATTAGAAATAAAATTTTCAGCAGCACCAATTCAAGAGATTCATTGTGTTTTTCTAATGTTGTTACTTCATAGTAAGAACCTGCCGGCAAAAAACTTTTTATGTAGTTGGTTAAGCTGTCGGCTATTTCTTCGCTATCTATTTCCGGTTTCACTTTTATATAAATTGTTCTTGGTGATTTCTCCCAAAAAGGAATGAAAGCTACTTCTGTAAGATAAGAATTTCGTTCTTTATAGTTTATTAATCCTGTAACTGAATAATATTTGTTTTTTACTCTAAAACCACTCAGCAATGAATCCTTTTCTAATTGATCTTTCAGGCTATGGTTAATGTAACAATAGGGTTTATTCTCCAAAGGTAGCTCTATCGGATAATTCATTATAGAAAAATATTCCGGAGAAACGCCTTTCAGTTGAAGGTCTGTTGTCCCATTAGCAGATTGGTACTCTGTATAATCAGCAGAATAAAATGCTATCTTTTCTACCCAATTTGTATTCTTTATATAATGAATGATTTCATCGGCATGGTCATATAGTTTGTGCTCATTCTCAAAAGACATAAATAGAATTTGCTTCTGCTCCTTCAATGTTAAATAAGGGTTGTATTGAGTTTTTATATAATCTGATTGCAAGATGGCACCTACTGTAGCCAGAAGAAACGCAACACAAATAAATAGTTGAACACCCAATAGTATATTTCTTAATTTATGCCGATTGCCATTCCGAATCCATACCATAACATTCTTTTTGTTCTTTATTCTCCAGACGTTTACAAGGGCTACCAATAAGCAAATAATAATAATGCATATAAAATATTGACCTTGATGAAACATTAATTCCTTTATATCAAGTGAAAAATCGGCTTGAACTTTATAAGGAAGAATAGATAGAATATATGATATCAGCGATTCGGTTAAAGACACAGTCAACAAAAAAGAGATGAGAGTTAATAAGCACAATTCAGTAAATAGCAATCCGAATAAATTCTTTGAAGTTGCCCCTAAAATTTTGCGTAAGCTGATTTCTTTAGACCTGTTCAGGAAAGAACTCACTGTAAAACTCAGAAAGTTTATTAATCCGGCAAACAACACTAAAAATCCAATAAAAGACAGATACATGGCGGTCGGGTTGCGAACTCTCATATCTGAATATAACTGCACTTCCAGTGTTTGCTCTCTTAAATCTCCACCCCCAAATATCTTTCCTTGCAATCGTTTGTTTATGCTCTCTACATTTACTTCCGGAAACATTAATAGAGAAATATCACCGGAGGCTTTATCATTCCGGGTTATAACATCTATTTCTCTCTGAAGGTTTGTCCATAAAGGATAATCCTCAATAACCCCAACAATTATACAGAACTTGGGCTGATCAAACTTCATGTATCTAAAAGAATTAACCATTAGCTGTTTCCCTACAATAGAATGATTGTCTAATCCCAATCGGGCTACGAACGAACGCGTAACTAAAGCTGCATCAAGTCGCTCGGAGAACGAAAAAACAGTTCCCTCAATCACTTTAGGAGGATATACTTTAAAGAAATCCCGACTTCCTTCAAAAAGACGAACTCTATATTCATTGGATAAAGTATCTGATATTTCAAGCTCTATATTTGCAGAAGTTGAAGTATTATAACGAGCTACATACTCAACTTCCGGAAATCCTAATTCCAGAAACTGATCAATGACGCTTCCTGCTGCCTGATGATATTTATAAATTCCATTACCTCCATCAGGGATACCCTCATAATGAGTAAAAAGCCCTGCCATTCGGTTGTAAGTGGAGAAACAACTATCTCCACGAAACATCGCTCTTCCATAATAAGAACAAACACTAAAACAGAGCACACCTGTTGTTAGCCCTAAAACACAAATAGTAGTTTGTATTTTATGCCTTATTATATTACGGAATGCATTCTTTATATAATTATATAACATGATTTCTTTTTTTATTAGTTATAAGTCCCTCGCTCTTCAATAACTATTGTTTTATTTTACTATCAACTCCTGTGCATCCCCAAAAGTATCATACCCGGTAGTTACCACATAATCGCCAACTTCTAAGCCACTTGTCACTTCATATTGCTGTGGATTTTGTCTACCTATAGATAATGGTATACGGGTGGCTTTTGTTTTTGAAGCATCCAGCTTATAAATCCATTGTCCGCCGGTGTACTGATAAAAGTTTCCACGAGAGATAACTATAGCTTCTTCGGGTTGGCCAAGCTCTATCTGTATGCGGTAGCTTTTGCCGATACGTGCATTGTCCGGAATTTCATCGGTAAATACCAAGTCGACCTGAAACATTCGTTCTTTTACTTCCGGCACTACTTTTGAAATCTTTAACGGATACTTTTTACCTTGATAGTTAACAGATGCCGGTAAACCCGTTACTATACGGTCAATATAGTATTCGCTCAATGATGTTTGTATCTTAAACTGATCCAGGATTTTAATCTCTGCAATAGCTTCATTCTGAGAAACAATCTGTCCCGGGGTGACTTTTACGAAACTAAGTTGCCCATCAATGGGAGCTCTTACTACTAAATCTTCAAGTCTTTCTTTGCTTCGTTCGTATTTCTTTTGCTCCCACTCCATCTCGTTTCGGATAAGGTTTTTACGAATAATGGCAACGGCAGAATCTCTTTTCAGGGTTTCTCGTTGTAGCTCGGCACTTTTTGTTTTGAAAGTATATTCATCTTCGGCTACTTCCAGTTGTGCTTTGCTCTTAATCCCCATCTTGTATTCTTCTTTATCCAGTTCGTAGCTTTTCTTTAGCAAAGCCAGTTCATATTCGGTTTGCAAAGATTGCTTTTGCAAGTTCAGGCTTTTTTGCTCCATTTCAATTTCTTTTTCCTGAAAAGATATTAATTGCTTCTGCCATTCATCTTGCTGATCTTCAATAGCACGGATTAAACTTGGGTTCGACAATACAAGAATAGTATCTCCTTTATGAAGCATACTGCCCTCCTCGCCTATTATACGAGCCACACTCCCCGTTTCGCGACTATTTACTTTGATGGTTAAAATGGGTTGCACAACGCCTTCCGCATCTACATACTCCATAAACTTATCGTTTTTTACTTCTACTATCTGAATTCTGTCTGCTTCAACACGCAACCTCCTCGGACTCAAAGATAGAGTGATTACGTAAATAAAGAAAGCAAAAAACAACACCCCAACCATCAGGTAATACTTATACCGAATATACCAAGGTTTCTTTTTAAGTTTTATATCCATTGCTTTTTTGAAGATTAGTTGTTTTTAATTATAGCTCTTAAGTTAATGTTCGCAATTAGTCATAAGTTCTGTGCACTTTTATCATCGGAATCCCGAGGGGATTCAATTTGAATAACCCCCAGTGAAGCGAAGCGACTGGGGGATAGTAAGTCGCCACACACAGCCTGAACCCCGAAGTGGGTTCAACACCTTCAGCGTTGAGAGGCGTTGGCACGTTACCCCCCCCCAGTCGCTTCGCTTCACTGGGGGTTATTCAAGGTTCAATCCCTGCGGGATTTACTGAAAGTATATAAAAATGTCTCAAACTTCTTCTTAAAACAAATTCTTTTCTTGATTTCATAATTGTATTCTTTTAATTTATTGTTCTAATTCTTTTATATTAACCATTAATTCTCTCTGAAATTCAAAATCATATAAAGTAATACTACGTAGTGTATAATAGAGGCTCCAATATTTATAAAGAGCACTTACGTAACCTTTCCGGGCATTATCTTTCTCTACAATAGAGGCATTCAGATCCAGTATAGTAGATTTCCCAAGAAGATAAAGCCTGCGAGCTACATCGTTTCTGCGTTGAGCAGTTTCATCTGTACGCACAGCTATCTTCACACGTTGTGCCTGCAAATTGAATTGCTTTACCAGTTTGCGGATATTCAGTTCGAAGTCCGTTTTATTTTGTTCCACCTGCGTGTAGATCAGGTCGCGCTGAGAACGTGCCACACGAATCCTTCCTTTTCCTCGTCCCCAATCAAGGATAGGTAATGAAATGCCCAAGCTAATATGTTGTTGCTCAATCGGATTCTTGTAAGCCTCTCGCAATTTATCTGCGGTTTGAGTTAACCCAAACTTTATATAAATGTCTGCTTTAAGCCCTGCATTGGCTTTTGCTTGTGCCACTGCATTTTCACTTTCCAGCTTGCGACGTATCATATTTTGTATATCCGGACTATTTTCATTAGCCATCAACAGTGCTTCGCTCAACCCTATTATAAAATCCGGTACAGAATCGTTTATTACTACTTTCAACTCTATATCTTCCTGAATACCCAAAAAGGAACGAAAGTTCTGCATAGAATTGTCAACCTCATTACGCGCGTTCATCCGATTCGTTTCTTCCGAAAGTTTATTTAACTCCAATTGCAACATTTCATTTTCGGTAATTGTACCTATCTTATATCTGCCTTCTGCATATTTGTAGAGCGTATCTGCATTGGCATAGTTAAAACAAGCTATTTCATAATTGCTTTGTGCGTTAGCAAGATCAAAGAATCTGTCTACAGCTCTTGAGGCAACCAGCTCCAGCGTTTCCATATAACTCTTCTTGGCTTCCAGATAACGTACAGGTTCAATCCGCCTGCTCCACTTCAACCCATTATACCCGAATATAGACTGACGATAAACGATATTTACCGGTGATGTTTGCCAGGAAACGGTTTTATCGCCCAACATGTCCATTCGTTGCACTTCTGTTTGTAGTGAAAGGCTTCCACCGGTCCATGGAATATTTTGGGTGATAGACAAGGAAAGATCGGTACCCAACATGTTTTGTTCTACAAACTTCATCTTTCCATCCTGCAAAGAAATTTTGTTTATAGACCTGTTTAAGTAAGGGTCTGACGCTAATGTAACTGACGGCAAATAGTTTGCCTGATAATATTTGTAATTCCAATATTCCGACCGGAAACTATGCCGTGCCGTCTGAGCATCAGGAGAAAACTTTTGTGCTCTGGTTATTGTTTCCTCAAGAGTCAGTTCCCATACTTTTTGCGCATTGCTTTGTATGGAGAATAAAGAAATGAATAATATTAATAACGTTCTGATCATAGTTTCTTTTAAATTTTTAATATGGTATCTTTTGAAAGTAGCGCTTATGATAATAATATTCACATACTATAATATACAAACCTAAAAGATTGTAGTATCACAAGCATATTGCTACTTTGTACAATTAGTGTTTAAAAATTAATCTTCGGTTATTAATAGTCAAAAGCTGTGCCAAAGTCGTAATCAACTTATAATCAGGACTATTCGAAAATAGATAGAGAGAAAACAATGTGCGTATGTGCACAAATTACGTGCAATAACGCACATACAGCACAGGGGAATAATACCTATATTTGCATTATTAATTGAACCACGGAGTTACGCAGATTAACGCAGAGTTTTTCTAATTTTCTTGCGGCAACGTAACTTAAAACTCCGCGTTAATCCGCGTAACTCTGCGGTTCAAACATTAAAATAAACTTTGGATATGAATAAACAAGGGAAAATATTAATTGTAGACGACAATGAAGATGTACTTTTTGCTCTTAACCTACTATTAGAGCCCTATTTCGAAAAAATAAAGGTAGCCACTACTCCGGAAAGAATTGCCCACTTTATGCATACGTATGATCCTGACATTATTCTGCTGGACATGAATTTCAGAAGAGATGCAATCAGCGGACAAGAAGGTTTCGAAAGTTTAAAAGAGATTCTTTCTATAAATCCGCAAGCCATAGTTATTTTTATGACTGCTTATGCCGATACCGATAAAGCCGTAAAAGCAATTAAAGCAGGAGCCACAGATTTTATATCCAAACCCTGGGAGAAGGAAAAGCTGCTGGCTACTTTATCGTCGAGCATTAAGTTAAGCAACTCGCGCAAAGAGGTATCCATACTCAAAAAACAAGTGGAAGTATTAAGCAGCTCTTCTTATACGGAAAATGAAATTATAGGCGAATCGACCGCCATGCAAAATGTTTTCTCTACCATCCAAAAATTAAGCGATACCGATGCCAATATACTTATATTAGGAGAAAACGGCACCGGAAAGGATGTTTTTGCGCGATTATTATACCGGTCTTCCTCTCGTTTCGGCAAACCCTTCATTACTATAGATCTTGGAAGCATACCCGAGCAGTTATTCGAAAGCGAACTCTTTGGGTACGAAAAAGGAGCTTTCACCGATGCCCGGAAGTCAAAAGAGGGTCGTATGGAAATGGCAACCGGCGGCACGCTGTTTTTAGATGAAATAGGCAATCTGTCTTTACCCATGCAAGCCAAGCTGTTAACAGCTTTAGAAAAACAACAAATCAGCCGGTTAGGAAGCACGCAAATGCAATCTATTGATGTAAGACTTATCTGTGCAACCAATGCGAATATTCATCAAATGGTTAACGAGGGAGCTTTCAGGCAAGATTTACTATATCGCATCAATACAATCGAAATTCATATCCCTCCCTTACGCGAACGGGGGAATGACATTATTCTGCTTGCGGAACACTTCTTAAAAATCTATACCACTAAATACAAGAAGAAAATCAGTGGTTTTAATAGAGAAGCCAAGAATAAGCTATTAAAATATGGTTGGCCGGGCAATGTACGCGAGCTTCAACACAGTGTGGAGCGAGCCGTTATATTAAATGATAATTTGCAATTGCGTCCTAATGATTTCATGTTTCAATCTGCTTCGCAACAGTCACACAAGGAGATTGAAACACTGAATTTAGAACAATTGGAGCGTAAAGCTATAGAGAAAGCCATGAAAATAAGCGAAGGAAACATTACACGTGCGGCCGAATACCTGGGCATAACCCGTTTTGCTTTATACCGGAAACTCGAAAAATTAGGTTTATGAAGAAATATCCTTTGTCAGTAGCCATACATATATTGCTTATTATCTCCCTTTCCATCGTAAGTTTTATGTGTTTGCAAAAACAGCTATGGTTTAGCTCTATTGTATCCACAGTTATTCTTATTGCTGTCTGCATACATCTGTACAG
This sequence comes from Bacteroides sp. 224, assembly GCF_010500995.1. Lineage (GTDB taxonomy): Bacteria > Bacteroidota > Bacteroidia > Bacteroidales > Bacteroidaceae > Bacteroides. The sequence continues at coordinate 183,764 of NZ_QVMK01000004.1, forward strand.
CATGCAAATAAAGCATATCAATTCGATGTACAGAATCACAGAGAACGTGCGCGCCAGAGAAATAGAACTTAAACAACGAATGGCAACCGAAGAAATAAAGCATCAATATTATGAAAACCTGCTAAACAAAGTAGATACGGCCGTTTTGGTTAGTAACATACACGGAAAAGTGGAATGGTCTAACCAAGCAGCCAAAGAGCTGTTGGGAATTAAACCACAAGTTCCGGATATATTGCTCTCGCTTTCCACACACGAAACACGAATTATCCGTTTGGAAGTAAATAAAACCATTCAGGAAATGGCGGTATCCTCTACTCTTTTCTCGGCACAGGGCAAAGAACAGCTTATCATCAGCTTGAAAAACATTCATTCTGTGCTGGAACAAAATGAAATGGAAGCATGGCAAAAGCTGATTAGGGTATTAACCCACGAAATTATGAATTCCATTACTCCCATCATTTCCCTCTCAGAAACAATCAGCGAGCGCCAAGCAGAACTAACCGAGAACACCAAAGAATCTAAAGTAATGCTTCAAGCCATACAGGTTATCCACCGAAGAAGTAAGGGGTTATTAAACTTTGTAGAAAACTACAGGAAGCTGACAAGGCTGCCTGCTCCCACTTGTTCCGACGTACGCGTGGAAGATCTGTTGGGCGATATCAAGAGATTATTTGCCAATAAGAACTTGGTATTCGAAAACAATTACCCAAACCTTACCTTACATATAGATCGTTCTCAGATAGAGCAGGTGCTGATTAATTTGATAAAGAATGCTCTTGAAACTACAGAGAAAAAAGAAAATCCACACATCCTAATTAGCACCGAAGTAAAGAAGACAGAAGAAATAAGCATTCATGTAAAAGATAACGGAGAAGGCATTTTGCCGGAAGTAACCGACAAAATTTTTGTGCCGTTCTTTACTACCAAAACATCTGGATCGGGTATTGGACTCAGTCTTTGCAAACAAATCATGAGTGCTCACCAAGGTACTATTCAGGTGAAATCGGAACTGAAAAAAGGGAGCTGCTTTACACTGAGATTTTATATGCGCGGACTCCCATAACCCTTACTAATATTAAGGTCTCGAATTTTTGTGTAAAGATCAAACATTGTTCCTTTATTCGATATCCAATCCATTATTATATTAATCAATTCATTAATATCCGGAATATATGCCATTCTGCCATCAGCGCCTCTAATTCCTTTTTCGTTTTTTCTATGACCTCTGGTTAGAAAAGTATTCTTTTCTTCATAAATCAATTCTCTTGCATCTTTATTTTCTTCACCTTTAGGAAGATGCTTTTTTAACAAACGATTCACTACATTATAATACAAATTAAATTTTTCCTCAGGATCGTCTATTTGTTCTAACACCAAATCCGCAATTTCATTTTTAAACTCAATTTGACCATCCATGTCAAAGATTAAAGTTTCTTCTTTAACTTCATCGGCTTTCATAAGAATAACTTCACGCTCCATCTCTTGCTCACGTTCCTTTTTTATCTTTTCAAGCTCTTCTTTAGAGAGTTTTTTTCTTTTTTCTTCCATTCTTTATTATATGGCTATTATTTTTTTAATTTGTTTGGCAGATTCAATTAGAGTCTCTCGTTCAAATGGATGCGTATTTAATAACTGTAACGCACTATCCATTTTAGGTATATATTTATTATAAAAAGCCCACTCGCTTGTTTTATAGCAGTAAATAGAATAAATTATAGAAGAATGAACCCCCCACTCTTTTGCGAGTTTCTCAATGCTTAAAGGTGACGAAATATACCCTGAAGCAAATTTTAGCCGAGATTCATTCAGCAAATACTCCTGAGCAAAGCTATCAGCTTTTTCTTCATTCATCAAAAAAAGATCTCCTTCTCCACTACTAATATGATATGTTCTTTTTTCTATTTCTTCTATATCATACAAAACATGGTGCAATTCATGCAGCAAAGTAAACCAGAGTGTAGGATAATTATTTTGTAAATCAGACAAAACAATACAAGGCTTACTGTTTACAACCATAGTTGCTCCTCTTACTTGGAGTTTCTCAACACTGGGTTGAAAAAGAACAGTTACACCAACTCTGTATAATGCTTTTAGTACCTTGATAAGACCATTTTCAATATCTCTTGTATGTGGACGAATTTTGGGAATCAAATCAATCAGTTCTTTCCTGTCATAATTATAGGGATTTGCAATTGTTTCAAATTGAACAAATGCAGATTTCACCCAGAAATTACGCATTAAATCATTGGAATTCCTTTTAGTTCGACTGAAAGCAGACTGCAATGAGTCCTCTGAATAGTTATACAAAGTTTCTATATTGAAAAAAGTTTTTATTTTTTCAGCCATTTCATAAGAAGATGATCCTGATTTAAAAAACTTTATCTTATTTAAAATCGAAACATCAAAATACTCTACAATATATCCAGCTTCTCTCGCTCGCTGGATATCGCCTATTTGTTTACTATCCAAATCCGGCACATATACTTTAATTAGATCATTAACCGAAATGCCAAGAAAATGAGCCAGCTTTATTACATTAACAAAATTAATCTGTTTAGCCTCACCATTGAGTATAGGGTTAAGGGTCTTGGCATCCATCCCTAACATCTTCTGTATTTGTCTGTCAGACAATTTTAGGCTATTTCTTTTGGAAATATATAGTTCTTTCAGTGACTTAACTTCATCAATGTTGACTGATGATTGAATAGCTGCATCAATAACTTTTCTAAGTTCTATATCTATATTATCCATATTTATGAGGAATATTTTCCACAAAAATACAAAAACAAATCAAATCCATGCCATTCAGTGAGGAAAATCTTCTTCACTAAGTTGTTAATCTACCCCTTTTTATCCACCACCGTTTTCCCAAACGGAGCTAACGCTAAAGCTGCCAGTTTAAAATGCTGTCTTCCGAAAGGAATGCCAATAATGGTAATGCAAAGCACTATGCCAAATACAAGGTGAGAAAGACTGATCCAGATTCCACCTACGAAAAACCATAATATATTCATAAATACACTCAAACATCCTCCGGATTGAGGAGAAGTTCTCACTTCTTTTCCAAAAGGAAGCAAAGCCAGCCCTGCCATTTTGAATGTTTGAATACCAAAAGGAATACCTATAATGGTAATCATCATCAATAAACTGGAAATTATATACTCGATACAGGTAAATATACCTCCTAAAAGCAGCCAAAGGATATTTAATAGAATGTTCATAATACTATAAAATAAAGGATTAAATGATGATTATATGTACACAAATGTAACAGATTAATTTATCTTACCCAATAATTCGTCAACAGAATTCACTTTTACAGTTTCTCCGGTTGCAGTAATATAAATACTGAAAGTAGTTTCATTTATTATTTCAATCACATACTCCTGATTAGTTGTGCTCTTTGTTGCCCGAATTCCATTTCGTAAAAGCGCCTTCCGAATCATGGTATATGCTTGCCCTTCTCCTATTAATGCCGCTTCTTTCTTTATTTCAGTATGAATGCGAAACAACCCGGTTTCTAAATCAAAAGCCAGCCCTTTGCCCGAGAAGGAATGTGCCAAAGTGCCGTCTAAGGAAAGATCTTCGGGGGTTCCCACCGTAATGCCCCCCTGGTTCATAAGCCATATTTTATCGGCTATCTGAAGAGCCAGTTCCAAATCATGGGTAGACAGGAAGATGGTTTTATGGGTGTGCCGACTTAATTCATGCAGTAATTGCATCATCTCTACTTTACTTGGGAAATCGAGAAAGGCAGTAGGCTCATCTAAGAATATGATAGGCGTTTCTTGTGCCAATGCCTTGGCTATTAGTGTTTTTTGCTTTTCACCATCACTTAAAGTATGCACCATTCTCCGAGAGAGGTGGGTGATATTTACCAAACTCAAAGAACGATCTATTACGGCATCATCTTCTTTATTCAGCGACCCAAAGAATCCGGTATAAGGTGTTCTGCCTAAAGCTACCAGTTCTCTTACAGTCATGTTTCGTACATCTATTTTGTCGGTTAGCACCACACTGATTAAAGAAGATAATTCTTTGCCGGAATAGCTTTCAAGTTCTTTACCCAGGAGGGATATTTTTCCATCTATTTTAGGTTGAAAAGCAGATAAGGTACGAAGGAGGGTTGATTTCCCAATACCATTAGCACCAAGCAAACAGGTAAGCTCTCTATTATACAAGGTAGCATTGATATGTTGGGCAACGACCTTCTTATGAGAAGAAGAACTCTGATATCCAATAGATAAAGAGTCTATTTGTACGGTCTTTTGTTTCACCTTTTATCTTTTAGTTGCAAAGATAACGTCAACTTATTGATTTTGCCCAATCTTGGTTGAATAAAATGGTCTGAGTAGGTATTCAAAATTAATTCATCTAAGTAGATGCTCATAATTAGTTGTATGATACCCCCTCCGCCCTTTGGGCACCTCCCCCTTGCAGGGGAGGATCGGCGAGGCGCCGAAGCCAAGTCCTCGATGCCGCAGGAATTCCTCCCCTGCAAGGGGGAGGTGCCCAAAGGGCGGAGGGGGTACTTTATAAATTAATCCCGAACACTTACCTATAAAACAATCCATGAAAACCGCTTTATTTGTATCAAAATAATCAAAAAGCATAATTTCTCCCTCAGAAAGTTTTTCCTAAAAAAAAGTCCCATAAGTTCCACCGAACGAATAACTAATTGGTATACAAAAAGATATATTGATGGAAGTTCCTAAAAAAAGTTCCACCAAGTACCACCAAAGTCCCACCTTTTTCGATATTATTACATAGATTATCTTTTTATGACCTATACTATTTCTTTCGTTTATTCATTTTTTTTATTTTTCTGCCGATAGAAAAGGCTTTTGTACACCCGGGTGTACCAGGCTTGTAGACGGGGATGTCCGCTATCCGTACATCCGGGTGTACTGAATTTCTCCACCGGGGTGTAGAAACCACCAAGAAATTTTCATAAAAAAAGAACAAAATATCATTCCATCCTTATTGTTGCTTCTTTATCTTCTTTGTTCTTTGCCCGTATATAGCCCCGGTAGTTGCTAAATCCGGCTTTTTGTACAAGTTCCATTCCGCTAAGATTCTCATAATCGGGATGAACGCGTAGTTTGGCCAACTCTTTGAGGCGCAGCTGGTTGATGTAGCGACTGAAATTCATTGCATACTCCCGGTTGATGAATGCAGAGAGGTAAGTGCGGTTGGTCAGCAATTCGGTAGCCATATCGGTTATGTGGAGGTCGGGGTTCAGATAAGGTTTCTTTTGGCGGATGTAGCGTTCAAAGTTTTCTTTATCAATCTTTTTATCTCTTTTCTCTTTCTCTGTAACATCGCTCTTTGAGCCAAGAGGCACAGGTGCAGATGCAGAAGTATGCAACGCTTCTTCCGACTCTATGATCTTAAAATTCACAACCACTACATTGTAGCAAATAATCACATCCTGAAAAACAGATAACATGAGTGGAAATATAAGTGCAATGGTGTTAAACAATGGATTTCGACCTAAAAAAGAACCCAACAGCACAAGTGGAAGAGTACCCAATGAAATGAAAAACAGCAGGTAGAGCCACCGAATGGGTGAGCGACCTTCGTCGGCCGAATAATCTTGTATTGCCTGCCGATAATGCCGGATGCGCCGAAGGCTGAGCAAGGAATAAATAATATTGTAAACGAAAAATGCGAAAGATTTAGAGGTCATCAGTAATGCATACAATCGATAATCGCCATAAACCCTCCCATGACTCTCGATAATGGTTAACTGAACATCAAAGGGAACGAAAAAAGATCCGGCGAAAATGCCACCCACAACAAATAGGGGAATGAGGAAGTGCCATACACAAAAACGCTTATCGCCTTTTGTGCGAGTGATGCAACAAACAATATAATAGAGCAACACCTCAAAATAAAGCATCGCCAGATACAGAGCAGGGTGTATAAAAACAAATACCCTCGGATGCAGCAGGTAGACCAACATCGAAAACCAACAAAAAGAGGAACAAAAAAACATAACTGCCACCACCGTGGAGATCTTCTTCGATTGACTTCCTTTATTACGTGCCTCAAACCGGTTGACCAGCATCACCACACAACTGAAAAGCGTAATGAAAGCGGCTCCTGCAAGGGATATGAGTACGATAATGTTCGATGTATTCGTCATTCTTCGGTATGTGTTATGGGGGTTGAAGCACGGTGGTAATGCCTTACGTCGGTAAACCCTGCTATTTTCACCAGCTTAGCCAAGTCGGTATTTACATTGGATGGTAGTTTTTGCAACCGCCTCACTTCCTTCAACCGCAGTTGGTTGATGTAGCAATTGAAGTTGATGCCATAAGTAGTATTCACAAAGTTAGATATGGCCGTGCGGTTTGCTTTGAGCGGTTCTATCAGGTCGGTTATCTTCATTTTGGGGTTCAGATATGGCTTGTTATTTCGCATATAGGCTTCAAAGTGTTTCTTTGTGATGGGTGTTGATACCAGTTTTCCTTGCGGAGAGAGTGTTACTTCGGATGTTCGTTTATATTCTCTCTTCTTTAATTCCGGTTTCTCTGCCTGTTCCGGAATATCGGGAGTAGCTTCGCCGGCTTCTTCTTTTACCATATAAATAAGGAAATTCCGGCATATAGCATTGTATCCCAATACTATATGCTGACAGCAAGAAAGCAATACCAATCCCAGGAAACCTCCGGTAGACGTTAGCCGCGAACGAGGAACCAAAAGCATAAAGACCGCAAACAGAAGTATAGTCAACGCAATAGCCATCAGTGCCACCACCCAACGCTTCAGCTTTATGGGTACATCTTCTTTGCTCTTTGCAGTTGTATAATAAGCAAACAACCGGCGGATGGATGCAACTGTATAAACCATTCCATAGACAAATAGTAAGATGGGTTTTGACAGGAAAAGAAGAGAGTATATTTTATACCCCTCGTATAGCTGTCCACGCCCTGCTACAAGAGCTTCTTGCACATCAAACGGAATAAAAAAAGAACATACAAACAAGGCTCCCGGCACAATAGCGGCTATGATATAATGCCATACAGAAATATTTTGCCGTATATCTGATGAAGTTAACTGAAATATATAACGATAATAGCTAACCACCGTTAACAACACAGCAGCATACACAAAACTATTTAAACAAACAAATCCGGCAGGGTGATAAGTATAGATAAAAAAAGAAAACCACACAAATGTGCATAAGCCATAGAACCAAAGCAAAGTATGTTTTATGTTTCGTTCGGGTATCGTAAAGCTGTCGTACCTCGGGGCTGAAGTCCAAATAAAACCAGAAGGAGAAATATCTACATCGGATTTTAAGCACTTGTCTTCGCTTTTCCGTTATACGCTGCATAATAATACAGGCACAGAACTGAAAGTGAAAAATATTACAGCAACCATGACAAGCCCACTTTTCGTAAAACACGCTTCATTTTGCCCTTATAATAAATTGGGATTTACTATGACTGCAGAAATATCAAGTAACAGTAGTACACTTAAATTCTCGAATGTCAATAATAACGATTATGCCACAATCGCTAATAATGAGAGTTATGATGCTTTTATGCCATTCTTGACAGGAGCAGGTATGAAAAATAGTGAAAATATTACTTTTGCCGAAGATGAAAAACTTGTTATTTCTGCACAAATAATCGTCGGAGACGAAGAAAAAGATATTACACTCCTTACAATAGATGCATCCCAAATAGCAGCTGCTAATAATGGTGTTAACTATTTTGAAAGAGGAAAACGTTATTGGTTCGATTTGCATTTTGATCCTATACAATAATAGAATTGGGCGATTATTATGACTAAAGTGTAGCAGATCGTATTTACACAACGAAAATAGAGATAAAGTGATAAAAGGAGATTTACCTTTTATCACTTTTTTTGTTGTTAGAAAAGAGAAGTACAATAATCAGTTCTATCCTTCGTGATATGGTACTGGCTCAACACCAGGCAAACACCTACAGAAAAATCCCCCCTACCGGCTGTTGCTTTGGGAGAGGTAGATTTAGAAATTCGTTATGGCGTACAAGATGCTCTTGCACAATGCGAACAAACAGAGATTAATTATGTAGAATTCCGCAAATTGAGCAAAAGCATGGCTTTCCGTTTGGCAGAAGTAGTAATCGGCAGGGTGGCATCTTCTATACTGACTTCCTTGCAAGACAATCCTTACATAGACCGCGCATTGCCTACACAACTTGCCAAAGAAACAGAACTATTCAGTAAATACTGTTCCTTTTTAAGCAAAAAGTTTCATCGCTCCATTAAAAACGACTTTACCAACCTGATGAAAGAAGATGGTATGCTCGATGGCACTAAACTAACAAAGAACATCATGCAGATAAGCGAAAACGAATTTCTCAATCACAAAGAAATCACTCCGTTTTTTGCCGGCGAATATACGGTTAACATCAAAGAAAATGCTAAAAAGGAGGTACAAGCTGCTTTGACCGAAATCATCCCCGGTTTAATTAAAGATTCCAATTTCCTGCGCAAAAGGCTACTTCCCTCTATGGATGTAGTGATTGCAGCCGACGAACTGGCGAAACTTCCCGAAGAATGTATCCATACTTTCAAACTAAAAATATCTCCTCGTGAAATACCTTTCTACACAGAAGAAGACGAACACGATGAATAAAAACAATGATTATGACAAAGAAAAACAATAAGATTAAACAAAGCAGTAGCCATGTTATGGACTTGAAAAACCTGATATCGGGGCCACTGATTGCAACCATTGATGCCGATTCTATTTCTTCGCAAAGATATCTGCAATACCTGTTTGAGATTGCTTTCGAAAGCTATAATAAAGAAACCGGCGAAGTGGGTGCGCTGCGAATGCTGACATTTAGCTATATGAATCATGATGTGAACGGCAGCCGTCTGCAGAAAGTTTCTATTCCGTTGCTGACACTGGTTCCGTTGCCACTTTTACAAGTAAAGGAAGCCGACTTCGATTTTGATATAAAAATCATAGATGCCATTAACGAAGAACGTGAAGAAACCTTCTCATTCAAAAACGAAGAGGCCGTGCAAGAGGAAGGAAATACTCGTAACAGTACAAGACTGCGTGTTGCCCTCACCCCCTCACAAGGTGATGGAAATACCAAACAACGGATGCAACAAGGCTTAAATAGCAACATGAAAGTAAAAGTAAAAATGCAGCAGGCAGATATTCCCGGAGGACTGGCTAACCTACTCCACCTAACGGCCAACAATATATTGATGGAAGAAGAGAACAGTAAAGAGAACGAATAATAGCACTAAATATACTATAAAATGAACCAAACAAACAAAACACCCGGTATAACTTGCCCCCGATGTAACAAAACCATTCCTGTATCTATAGAACAACTTTTAACCTCACATTCGGTTATTTGTTCCTCCTGCTGCCTTGTACTTACCATCGACAAACAACAATCGAAAAAAGCAATGGATGCCTTATCCAAAGTAAAAAAAGCGCAAGACGAAGTGGAGAAAGTAAGTACATTTATTGCAAAGGCGGCCTCAAAGAATACGACCGATTGGAGCAGGCAAAGAAGATTAACATAATTGCTGCCTATAGTTCTGCCAGTTGGGGCATGTTTCAGATTATGGGATTCAATTACGCAGCTTGCGGCTGCAAAGATGTTATAGAATTTGTAGAGCGAATGTCGGCAAGCGAAGGCGAACAGTTGACTTTGTTTATCCGTTTTCTGCAAGCAAACAAATGGAGTCAATATCTACAATCGCTTAATTGGAGTGAATTTGCCCGTCGTTACAATGGTCCCGGCTATACTCAAAACCGATACGACGAAAAGCTGGCTGCTGCCTACCAAAAATATGATGCAAACAAAGAGTGATTTATTAAAGAACATTGGAATGATTGCCCTACTGATAGCCCTGATAACCGGTTCTATATTAGCTTATAGAAGAGAAAGCCGTATTAAACCCTGCGAATATGAGAATGACCCTGTATTACGGGTTCTGTTTCCAAAAGGCAAACCAATAGGGCAAGCATTCAGCCGTTTTCAACCGGATAAACGCATGGTGCGAGTGGATTCGTATCAGGAAGCTTACGAAATTTCTCTTAGTATGTGTGTGGATAATAAACAAGTGGTTCCGGCTCTGCCGGAATTTCCGCATACTTGCTACCTCTACCCCCTTTGTGGAAAGGATGGTTATTTGTGTTTCACGGATAAAGCAGAACTGAACACTTATGAGGTAGCTGTTATTTGGGTAATGTCGGATTCGATTAGTAAGCTGGGAATAAGGGAGATACGGTTTGTAGAGATGAGGAAAAAAGAGTGAGTTTATTGTTGCAGAAAGTGAAGCAAAATATGGTCAGACCTAACGAGGCAAAAGGTCGGACCTAATTACTCAAAAGGTCCGACCTAATGTAGCGTTAGGTCCGACCTTTTAGAAGGGCTATCCCAGCCCCTCTATCTCTTCTATCGACAAGCCGGTTGCTTGAGTTATGATGTCAGCAGATACACCAAACTGTTTGAGCTTTCGTGCGTTAGCTATATTTTGATTTTTGGCTCCTATTTCCATTCCTTTTTCCATTCCTTTTTCCATTCCTTTTTCCATTCCTATTTCCATACCTTTTTCCATACCTTTTTCCATACCTTTTTCCATTCCTTTTTCCATTCCTTTTTCCATTCCTCTTCGCTCTGCACTACTATAAAGTGTTTTTTCAACGCTAATGATGTCCCAAAACTTTTCATATTCAAACAGTTGGTCTTCGGTAAAGGCAGATACCTCTAAAGTATTAAGAGCCTTCTTGATTTGAGGATTTTCCAATAATTCTTGGGATACCTCGTGTGTTTTCTGACTGATTTCTGTTAGATAGCGAAGCCATAATACATGCATTTTCTTTGCGGCATAAGTTTGCGGCGTAAATTTAGGAAGTTCTACAAATATCAGATGAAGGCCTTCTATTACCTTTTTGGTATGTTCTGCGTGTACCAATTGATAATAATGGTAATACCCCTCCAGGTCCGATTCGAACACTTCGTTTACCAGATTGAGCGAATATACCGGTTGCAACAGTTCATATTGTTCGCCACTATCTATCTGACGGGCGTATGCTTTGGAGGCATTGAATAGTACGCGCTGTTTAAACTCGGGCGACCAGATCATCTGCATTTCTACAATAAACTGCCTGCCTTGTTTATCTTTGCAACGCACATCTACAATACTGTTTTTACGCAAAGGGTTTTCAGGAACCAATTCAGAAGAAAGGTATTCAATATCGGTTATCTCCTCTCCTTCGTTAATAGGAAGAAGTGCGTTCAAGAGGCTCATCACCAAGTCGGGATGCTCGCCAAACACACGCTTGAATGTCAAATCGGCTTTAGGGTCGAGGTATCGCATAAGAGTTTAAATAACTGTGTAATTACTATTTTCGTTATTACAAAAATAGTACTTTTATTTGTAGAGGCAATGAATTTAATAGACTTTCCTTAAATACGAAAAAAAGCACTACCTTTGTTATCATAACGCTACAAAAACGAAGCATCTATGGCACGATACATCAACCCTTATACCGATTTTGGTTTCAAGAAGCTATTTGGCACAGAACTCAACAAAGAGTTGCTAATCAGTTTTCTAAACTCCCTACTTCCTGATGGTCAAACCGTAAAGGACATAACTTACCTCAACACTGAGAAACTGGGCACGCAAGAGATAGATCGCCGTGCCGTGTTCGATGTTTATTGCGAAAATGAGCAAGGTGAGAAATTCCTTGTAGAGATGCAAAAAGGCGAGCAGCAATTCTTTAAAGACCGCAGCCTGTTCTACAGTACTTTCCCTATTCGCGAACAAGCAGAAAAAGGTAAGAATTGGAACTACGAGCTTAAAGCAGTCTACACCATTGGTATACTCAACTTTACTTTCGACAACAGTAGTGACGATTATTTTCACCACGAAGTAAAACTTGTAGATATGGGCAGTCAAGAGGTATTTTACGACAAACTGACCCTCATCTACCTCGAAATGCCCAAGTTCAACAAAGCAGAAGAAGAGTTGGAAAATATGTTCGACAAATGGATGTTTGTACTTCGCAACCTATCCGGACTAATGGAACGCCCAGCCGCATTGCAGGAACGCGTATTCAATCGTTTGTTCGAAGCTGCTGAGATAGCTCAATTCGACCGTCGGGAATTAGTGGAGTACGAAGATAGTTTAAAAAACTTCCGAGACTGGTATAGCGTGATGGAAACAACACTGAATAAAGGACTTGCGCAGGGAAGAGTAGAAGGCAGAGTAGAAGGCATTATTGAAGTTGCTCGAAACATGAAATCTAAATCCATCCCATTGCAAACAATTCAAGAACTAACCGGGCTTTCTTTGGAAGAGATAGAATTATTGTAAGCCGAAGGAAACAGATACAAAAAACCTCCCAAACTCACTTGTTTGAAAGGTTCTATTGTTGAGCGAAAGACGGGATTCGAACCCGCGACCCTAACCTTGGCAAGGTTATGCTCTACCAACTGAGCTACTTTCGCAAATAATAAGTGAAGGAAATGAGACTCGAACTCACACGACCGACCGGTCACTACCCCCTCAAAGTAGCGCGTCTACCAATTCCGCCATTCCTCCATCTTTTCAAAGAATAATTTATTTTTAATCTCTGTACCCAGAACAAGACTCGAACTTGCACACCTCGCGGCACTCGCACCTGAAACGAGCGCGTCTACCATTCCGCCACCTGGGCGAGAGTTAAAACAATTATGGAGCGAAAGACGGGATTCGAACCCGCGACCCTAACCTTGGCAAGGTTATGCTCTACCAACTGAGCTACTTTCGCGTTTGCGGATGCAAAGGTAAATAATTTCTGTAAACCTCCAAATAATAAGATTACTTTTCTGCTCAACTCATCCGATTTTTATAATCTTCGTAAGTAAACTCTTTATAAATATCCGCCTTTCCATCCCGAGTCCACAAAGCAATGGCCGGATGATGAATACCATTAAACATATTGGTTTTCACGATTGTATAGTGAATCATATCTTCGAGAATAACCTGCTCTCCAATCTGTAACTCATGATCGAAGCTCCAATACCCCATATAATCGCCACTCAGGCAAGAATTTCCTCCCAGTCGATACACAAAAGCACCCTCCTGCCCCATTGTTGCGTTTCGCACAGCAGGCTGATAGGGCATCTCTAAACAATCGGGTGTATGGCAGGTAAAGCTTACATTCAGAATAGCTGTTTTAATTCCTTTATTCTCTACAATATCAACTACCTTGGAAGATAAGACACCCGTTTGCCAGGTAAAAGCCGAACCGGGTTCGAGTATAATATGTAGGTGTGGGTAACGTGCTTTCAGTTGTTGTAGCAACCCGATTAAATGATTTACATCATAATCTTTGCGAGTCATTAAGTGTCCGCCTCCTAAGTTCAACCATTTAATTTGCGGAAACCAACGCGAGAATTTCTCTTCAATATGTTTTAAAGTACGCTCCAATTCATAAGAGGAAGACTCGCAATGGGTGTGACAATGAAAACCTTCGATACCTTCGGGAAGGCGATCGGGCAATAAATCGGCCGTAATACCGAAACGGGTGCCCGGAGCCGTAGGGTTATAGAGTTCTGTTTCTACTTCCGAATATTCGGGATTGATACGTATTCCACAGGAAATGCCACTTCCTTCTTCAACCGTTTGCCCGTAAAAACGCTGAAACTGAGATAAAGAATTGAATGTGATATGGCTACTGCAACGCATTATCTCCGAAAAATCTTCTTCGGTATATGCCGGAGAGTAGGTATGCGCCTTACTGCCAAACTCTTCTAAAGCCAAACGCGCTTCGTATACCGAGCTTGCCGTAGAATGATCTATATATTCCCGAAATATAGGAAAGGAACGCCACATAGCAAATGACTTGAAAGCAAGGATAATCTCTACCCCGGCCCGGTCTTTTACATTACGAATTAATTCGAGGTTCTTTCTTAACAGTTCTTCTTCCATGATATAACAGGGAGAAGGGAATTGAGTGAAATTTATCATTTGAGTTTATAGTTTGGAGTTTATAGTTTGGAGTTTTGGGGGTTAGATTACTTTAAAACGGGCGAAGCGAAGTAGCAATTGCTTATCACCTGCATTCCGAAAGCGGATGGTGGCTTTTGTATTATCGCCATTGCCTTCTATCTTTATCACCTCTCCTATTCCAAAGCGTTCGTGTTCGATGGTTTGCCCTATTTGCAAATCAGTAACTTCCGATGTATTTGATGCAGTCGATGAAGTAGCAATGGGGCGAGGAGGCAATGAGGATACCCTCTTCATGGTGGCTCGTGGAGGGGGAACACTTACGTTCTTATTTGCATTTACTTGCCTGCTGATGCCGGCTTCTTCCGGCAATTGCAAGAAACAGATATCAATATCTCTCAGGAAGCGACTTGGGTTACTAAACTCCATCTTTCCATAACGGAAACGCGCCTTGGCGTAAGACAGAAAGCAGTATTGCTCGGCTCGGGTAATGGCTACATAAAACAAACGGCGTTCTTCCTCTAATGCAGCATGAGAATTTCCCACCATGCCGCTCGGAAACAAGTTTTCTTCCAGTCCTACTACAAAAACGTTTGGGAATTCAAGTCCTTTGGCAGAGTGTACAGTCATTAATGTTACTTTCTTACTATCGCCTTCTTTATCAGAATCCTGATCGGTGAGCAAAGCCACTTCGGAAAGGAAATCAATAAGCGATACATTGGTATTTCCTTCCTCTAAGCGTTGGGCGCAGAAATCGTGCATACCATTTACCAACTCATCAATATTCTCTTTTCTACTCAAGCTTTCCGGAGAATTATCCTGACTAACATCATTCATAATACCCGACCGGCGTATGATGTCGCTCCCCATATCATAAGCATTCTTCTCGGTAGAATCGGACATAAAGCCCTCTATCATTTCCCGAAAAGCCTGTAATTTAGTATGAGTGCTTTTGGATATCATTAAATTATAGGTTAAAGGTTCTGACATAGCTTCCCATAGACTAACTCCATGTTCTACCGCTGCACCTACAATTTTACCGATTGTGGTATTCCCTATCCCACGAGCCGGATAGTTAATTATGCGCTTAAACGCTTCTTCGTCATTAGGGTTAACCACCAGCCGGAAGTAAGCTATTACATCCTTTATCTCTTTACGTTGATAAAAAGAAAGACCACCATAGATTTTATAGGGTATCATCCGCTTGCGCAAAGCTTCTTCAAAAATTCTACTCTGCGCATTGGTGCGATACAGAATGGCAAAGTCGGCATATTCATACCCTTTTCTACGATGCATTTCGGCAATTTTATTGGTTACAATCTCGCCCTCTTCAACATCGGAGTATGCCTGAAACACACAAATGGCATCTCCCCTTTCTTTCTCGGAGTATACCGATTTAGGAATCTGCCTGATATTCTTTTCTATTAAACTATTGGCAGCACTAACAATTGTTTGTGTAGAACGATAGTTCTGCTCCAACTTGAACACCTTTGTATTGGGATACGTATTTGAAAACCCTAATATATTATCAATGTTTGCTCCGCGAAAAGAATATATACTTTGAGCATCATCTCCCACCACAAAAACTCGTTGATTTATTTTCGACAACTGCAATACAATGGCGTGTTGGGCATAATTTGTATCCTGATACTCATCTACAAGCAAATACCGGAACTGAGAACGATACTTATCCAAAACCTCCGGATGATCTCTGAAAAGAAGGAAGGTATAAAAAAGCAAATCATCAAAGTCCATAGCCCCTGCTTGCCGACATCTACTCCAATAGCGACTGTATATATCTCTGGTAGCCGGCATCTTAGCTGCATTATCATCTGTATATATTTCGCGATCGGCGGCATATTGAGTAGGGGCTATCAGGCGGTTCTTTGCATTAGATATTCTTGTTTGCACCGCTCCCGGTTTATACACCTTTTCATCCAGTCCCATTTCTTTGATAATAGAACGAATCAAGCTTTTGCTGTCGGCAGAATCGTAAATTGTAAATTGGTTGGTAAAGCCTATACTATTTGCTTCGGCACGCAGAATGCGAGAAAAAACAGAGTGAAAGGTACCCATCCAAAGATAACGGGCACGCTGTGCTCCTACTTGTTTGGCAATACGCTCTTTCATCTCTCTGGCGGCTTTATTGGTAAAAGTAAGAGCCAGTATATTCCAAGGCTCGTATCCGCTTTCGAGCAAATAGGCTATTTTGTAGGTCAGTACGCGTGTTTTCCCCGATCCGGCTCCGGCAATAACCAATGAGGGACCATCGTTATACAACACAGCTTCTCGCTGATTTTCGTTTAATTCTTCTATATAATTTGCAGACATTCGAATCTATCTTCTATGTAGTAAATAAGAGACAAAGATAGATAAAATTCAATCACTGAAGAACAAATTAAGTTTGTTGCCGTTATATTTATACTAAACTTAAAAACATAAATGATATGATTTCGTTATTAACATCTTTACTATTAACCATTATGACCTACGATATGCCTAAACTTCCTTATGCAGAAAATGCATTGGAACCTGTAATCAGTCGGCAAACCATAAGCTTCCATTATGGAAAGCATTTAAAAATGTATGTAACAAACTTAAACAATCTTGTTCCCGGAACACAATATGAAGGGAAAGCATTGGAAGAGATTGTAGCAACAGCACCCGATGGTGCAATTTTCAATAATGCAGGACAAGTTTTAAATCACTCTCTATATTTCTCTCAGTTTACCCCCGATCAAAAGCAGGCAATTCCTACCGGAAAATTAGCCGAAGCAATTAAACGTGATTTCGGTAGCTTCCAAAATTTTAAGAAAGAATTTACAGAAGCTTCTATTTCTCTTTTTGGCTCAGGTTGGGCTTGGCTCTCTGAGAATAAAGATGGTAAATTGGTAATTACCAAAGAAATAAATGGCAGCAACCCTCTACGTGCCGGTTTAAATCCATTACTCGGATTTGACGTTTGGGAACACTCCTATTATTTGGATTATCAAAATCGCCGTGCCGACCACATCGAAGCTCTGTGGACTATTATTGACTGGCCAGTGGTAGAGAAACGATTAAGGAAATAAATAAGAACAAATAATCTAAACCTTACAAAGAGTACAGCCATGTAGTTTAAACATACGGCTGTACTTTAAATACTCAAGCCGTTAAGTATAAATCTTCTCGGTGTTATTGTTTTCTTCCGGTTTTTCTGTTTCTTTGTTTTCTAAAGCGATAAAGAATATGAAAAGAGTAACTGATTTTTTCGGAAAACTTTCGGATCCTATCTCAAAAAGCAATATAGATGATATTGTTGAGTCCGTACACCATCATCCGGAAGATTTCAAATTAATATATGATTATACCAACCACGAAGAGCTTAAAATATCCTGGAGGGCTTTATGGGCATGCGAAAAATTAGCAGAATTACATCCGGATTGGTTCGACTCTCTAAAAGAGGAAGTAATTCATAAACTATTAAATTGTACACATGCCGGGAGTAAACGTATTCTTTTGTCTATTTTATACAATCTTCCGGTTTACAAACCTATTCCGATTCCCTTGCTTGATTATTGCTTTAGCCACATGCTCGATATGAATGAATCTATTGGGGTGCAATCTCTCGCAATAAAAATGGCTTATAAAATATGCTGTGTAGAACCGGAGTTATTATACGAATTGAAGCTGTATTTAGAGAATGCAGAGCCGGAATATTACTCTACCGGAGTGAAAACCTGCATAAGAAATACACTGCGACGTATTGAATAACAACTTTTCACAATAAACTTGCATAGTAAAAGCCTTAATTAGTTAACTTTGTTTATATAAAGGTTGATGACATGAAATTGATAGTAATAACTCCTCCTACTTTCTTCATTGAGGAAGATAAAATAATAACTGTTCTGTTTGAAGAAGGGCTGGATATTCTTCATCTCCGAAAGCCCGAAGCATCAGCCATGTATTCGGAAAGACTTCTTACTCTCATTCCGGAGAAATATCATAAGCGTATTGTTACGCATGAACATTTCTATTTGAAAGAGGAATTTAAACTAATGGGTATTCACCTGAATACGCGTAATCCTAAAGAACCTCATGATTATGCAGGGCACGTCAGTTGTTCTTGCCGTTCTTTAGACGATCTTGGCCGGAAAAAGCATTTTTATGATTATGTGTTTCTGAGGCCCATGTATGATACCGAATCCGGATTGCTCACCGATTATACCGCCGAAGATCTTCGACAGGCAGCCAAAGAGAAACTTATCGACACCAATGTTATGGCATTTGGAGGTATTACCCCCGAAAATATATTAGAAGTAAAAGACTTTGGATTCGGGGGCGCCGTAGTAATGAATAATTTGTGGGATAAGTTCGACACACAAAGGGATAAAGACTATGTAGGCATTATCGAGCATTTTAAAATGCTGAAAGAGATGGCAGACTAAGAAATCTTTCTAAAATTGCTCCAATACTTTTATTCGTTTTCCAATTGGTGGATGTGTAGCAAATAATCCACTGAGTCCACTGAAAATTCCTTTTGCTTGTTTACCGGGATGCTCTATAAAAAGTTGAGCAACATCATCACGAGTTACGGCTTCAATATCCGGATCTCTTGATATCTTACGAAGTGCACTGGCTAAAGCTAAAGGATTCTTTGTCATTTCCGCTGCTCCGGCATCGGCCAGATATTCTCTTTTACGAGAAATGGCAAAACGCATCAAAGAAGAAAAAAGATAACCAATGGCAGCAACTAAGGCAGCTATTAATAATATAATTACTCCACCACCATTATCTTTACTGTTTCTGCTACGGGAATAATTAGAGTAATATACCATCCGCATAGCCATTTCTGCTACCATGGCAAATATCCCTACAAAAACAATGGATATAATAAGTAAACGGACATCATGATTGCGAATGTGAGATAGCTCATGCGCTATAACTCCTTCCAATTCATCATCATCCAGTTTATCAATAATACCTCTCGACAAGGTTACTGTGTATGTTCTTTTATTAATACCACTTGCAAAAGCGTTCAAAGAATCATCATCAATTATATTTACTTTAGGCATCTGCATTCCCTGAGACATGCACAGATTCTCTACCAGATTATATACTCTCTTATTTTCTTTTCTGGAAAGTGTGTATGATCCCGTTGCTTTGTTTATAATACTTGTATTGGCAAAATAAGCAATCATAAACCAAATAAATACTCCTCCGATAGCATAAGGAGCTATTTGTACAAACATTTCGATAGAGGTTTGCCATATAGAAACGTCCACATATTCATCTCTACCCAAATAAGATAATAGATAGCAAAACAGAAATACAAGTCCAACTACCAAGCATGGAAACAAACAGAGCAGAATCAATGAACGCACATTGTTTCTGCTCTGTTGAGTATGTATACCAACGTATTCCATCGTTAGAATTGAATTTTCGGTGCTTCCTGAAGAGTAGCTCGTTGATCTCCTAAATCGAACATAATTTCTCTGTGAAATCCAAACATACCTGCAATAATATTCGAAGGGAATGTTTCTACCGCATTATTCAACTCACGAGTAGCTGAATTGAAATAGCGTCTTACAGAAGATAGTTTGTTTTCTAAATCGGATATCTCTTCTTGTAACTGAAGGAAATTTTGATTTGCTTTTAAATCCGGATAGGCTTCTAAAGTTACTTTAAGTCCCGAAAGCGCCGATGTCAACGCACTTTCTGCTACTATTTTCTCATCAATTGTTCCGGCTCTCATGGCACCGTTACGAGCGCTAACCACTCTATCCAAGGTTTCCTTTTCATGAGCTGCGTATCCTTTAACTGTTTCTACCAACTGAGGAATAAGGTCGTGGCGCTGTTTAAGTTGCACGTCTATATCGGCAAAAGCATTTTCTCTGTTATTTCTTAGTTTCACTAAGGTATTGTATTTGGATATCAACATAATAACCAAAAGAACAACTACAACTATAATAACGATTAATGATGTACTCATAACTTTGAATTTTTTATTTATTTGTTAGTTAAATATTATCTTTTCTTAGAAAGTACCCTTGATAAAACTATATATCCCAATATACCCGAAACTACCGACCCTGCTATAACACCCAGTTTAGCCTGATTTAATAATATTGGTTCTTCTCCAAATGAAAGGTTTCCTATAAACAGAGATACAGTAAAACCAATACCACCCAGTAAAGAAACACCTGCGATATTTTTCCAGTTCATACCTTCTCCCATAGGTGCCAATTTGGTTTTAATGGCCAACCAGGTAAACCCAAAGATACCCACAAACTTACCTATAATAAGCCCAAGCATAATTCCCAGACTTACATTGCCTATAAGATCGCCACTACCGCCACCAAATACAACTCCGGCATTGGCAAAGGCAAACAGTGGAAGTATCAGGTAGTTCACTGAATTATGCAAACTGTCTTCCATGGCTTGCAACGTACTTATCACACGGTCGGAAGCAGATTCAACTCGCTTTAGTTTAGATATTTGCTGATTGGTAAGTACAATATTGTCTTTTCCTTCTTCGCACATAGTAGGAAAAGAGTTAATTAGTCTTCTTATTCTTTCAACATATTTACCGGCATTCAACCTTGGGCGAGCAGGAATCACAAAAGCAAGCAATACTCCGGAAATAGTACTATGTACACCCGACTGCATAAATAAATACCAAGCAGCTATACCTCCTATCAGAAAAACCACTTTATTTACCGTCCTTCTTTTGCCTATAAAGTATAAGAAGGCATAGATAAGTGCCGCCCACAGAAAATAGATGAGGTGCACATGAGAACTATAGAAAATAGCAATAATTAAAATACCTCCTATATCATCTACTACGGCAAAAGCGGTAAGGAATACTTTCAACGATACCGGCACACGCGTACCCAACAAGCTTAACACCCCTAAAGAGAAAGCAATATCCGTAGCCATAGGAATAGCCAATCCATGATCGCCACTCGTTCCCGGTGGACAGATTGTTGCATAAATCAGCACCGGAAGTATCATACCTCCACAAGCCGCAATGAAAGGCAAAGAAGCTTTACGAAAAGAAGATAGTTCTCCTACCAACAACTCTCTTTTTATTTCCAAACCTACAATCAGGAAAAAGACAGTCATTAGCCCATCATTAATAAACTGGAGCATCGTCATATTATGCCCACCATGAGAAAGCAGATTGAAATTACCTATCTGCAAACAAACCTCCATATTGAGGAAAGAATGGTAATATTCTGCCAATGGTGAATTGGCAAGAACAGCAGCAGCTAATGCTGATATGAACAACAAAACACTCGCAAAAATATTCATTGAAGAATAATATCTTCTTGAGCTGATTAAAGGCATAGTATTAGTATTTAGGGATTAATCAAGTTTCAACACGGCAAGGAAAGCTTTCTGAGGAACCTCCACATTACCAATCTGTTTCATTCGTTTCTTTCCTTTTTTCTGCTTTTCCAAAAGCTTACGCTTACGGCTAATATCACCCCCATAACATTTTGCTGTTACATCTTTACGAACAGCTTTTATTGTTTCGCGAGCAATAATCTTTGAACCAATAGCTGCTTGTATGGCAATATCAAATTGTTGACGTGGTATTAGTTCCTTCAGCTTTTCGCACATACGCCGACCGAAATCGACAGCATTGTCAAAATGGGTTAAGGTAGAAAGTGCATCTACAGATTCTCCGTTCAATAGGATATCTAATTTCACCAATTTAGACGGACGGAAACCATCCATGTGATAATCAAAGGAAGCATACCCTTTGGATATACTTTTTAGTTTATCATAAAAGTCGATTACAATTTCGCCCAGTGGCATACTATAATAGATCTCCACACGGTTGCCCGAAATATATTCTTGTTTTAA
Source organism: Bacteroides sp. 224 (assembly GCF_010500995.1). Taxonomy (GTDB): domain Bacteria; phylum Bacteroidota; class Bacteroidia; order Bacteroidales; family Bacteroidaceae; genus Bacteroides. The sequence goes on from NZ_QVMK01000004.1 coordinate 205,583, forward strand.
GAGTTCGCCTCGTTTTCCAAGACACAACGTCATGATAGGACCAATATAATCGGTTGTTGTAATCACAGATGCCTTGATATAAGGTTCTTCAATATGATCTATCAAAGTAGGGTCGGGCATTCCACCGGGATTGTGCACCTCCGTCATATTACCATGTTTATCATAAATCTGATAAGAAACGTTGGGCACGGTAGTAATCACGTTCATATCGAACTCACGATCGAGGCGTTCCTGTACTATCTCCATGTGAAGCAACCCGAGGAAACCACAACGGAAACCAAAACCAAGGGCTAACGACGACTCCGGTTGGAAAGTCAATGAAGCATCATTTAGCTGCAATTTCTCCAGAGAAGAACGCAGATTTTCATAATCTTCGGCTTCAATCGGGTAAACTCCGGCAAACACCATTGGTTTTACTTCTTCAAAACCGGATATTGCTTCTTTGGCAGGTCTTGCCACATGAGTAATGGTATCTCCTACTTTTACTTCTTTAGAGGTCTTGATCCCTGATATAATATACCCTACATCACCTGTACGAAGTTCTTTTCGAGGAACCATTTGCATTTTAAGCACTCCGATTTCATCGGCAACATACTCTTTTCCTGTATTTATAAACTTCACTTTGTCGCCGGAACGAATTACACCGTCAGTAATTTTAAAGTAAGCAATGATTCCGCGAAATGAATTAAAAACAGAGTCAAAGATTAATGCTTGCAGGGGAGCTTCTTCATCTCCTTTGGGGTGTGGAACTTGCTCTACTACAGCAGCCAGAATATTATCTACCCCCATACCGGTTTTTCCGGAAGCACGAATTATTTCTTCGCGTTTGCAACCGAGCAGTTCAATAATCTCGTCTTCTACTTCTTCGGGCATGGCATTGGGCATATCGCACTTATTCACAACCGGAATAATCTCCAAATCGTGTTCAATAGCCATATATAAGTTCGATATTGTTTGGGCTTGTACGCCTTGTGTGGCATCTACAATCAGTAGAGCACCTTCGCAAGCGGCAATAGAACGAGAAACCTCATAAGAAAAGTCAACATGCCCCGGAGTGTCTATAAGATTCAGAATATACTTTTCATTGTTATAGATGTACTCCATTTGTATGGCATGGCTCTTAATGGTAATACCTCTTTCTTTTTCCAAATCCATGTTATCCAGCATCTGTCCGCTGGTAATCTGAACGGTTTTGGTATATTCAAGTAATCTGTCTGCCAAGGTTGACTTCCCATGATCAATATGGGCAATAATACAAAAATTCCTTATATTTTTCATCACTAAACCTAATCTTCAATTGTTGGAGGGCAAAGATAATTAAATGGAAGAACAAAAAAAAATGCGTTGATAACAATAAATCTTGTATCAACGCATTTTTTAATTCGTAGTTTTAATCTTCGCTTAGATTAACTTTACAAAAAGTTCACCTTCTACTTCAGACGTAGCGATTTTGTCTTCTCTAAGCAACCATCCAAGGCCAAGGAAAAGGTCTTTGTCTACTAATTTAGTAGCTTTCTTGATTTGTTTAGCTGTTAATCCCTCGGTCTCATTCAATGCATTCCAGATTGTACCTGCAATGTTACCGGCTTTTTCATTCAACATTTGCTTAATGTTTTTTTGTTCAACATATTAGTTTAAACCTGATTTATGAATGTTATTCTGGTTTAATCACGATGCAAAGATACACATTTTGTATGTTATACAACATATAAGCCCCTGCTTTTCAGCTCTTTTTCAACAAAAACAGCCATTTAACGAGCATTGGAAGATTCTTTAAGATATTCCGACCATATCCTTGCTGCTTCTTCTACTATTTTTGCGCAGGGCCTTTTCTTATAATATGCCTCTGTTCGGGCTTCGGGCGTAGAAACAATGGGAGTACCTTTTTGAAGCTGAAGCAAATCGGCACATCTTAATGCTCCATTTCTCTCTTTGAACGTATCGGCTAATTGCTGAACCAGCTCGTAGTTGGCTTTTTTCCCTTCGGCATCTTTCCCATCGGTGGCACCGGTTTCGAGTCCTGCCAGAATAAACATACCACAAGCTGCCCCACAGGTTTCGCGCATACGTCCTATGCCACCTCCAAAAGAAGCTGACATACGAAAAACTTGCTCCTCGGTAAAGCCATACCTGTCGGCAAATGCTGCTGCAACAGATTGCGAACAGTTATATCCACTCTTAAAAAGATCTACAGCCTTTTGAATACGAGTATCTTCCATATATTACAAATCTTTTATTTCCAATTCCATCGGGCAATGATCGGAGTGAACCGCCTCATTGAGTATCCGTGCACCTTTTATGGATGGTACTAAAGACTCACTCACCATACAGTAATCAATACGCCATCCTTTATTCTTCGACCGGGAATTGAATCGATAACTCCACCAGGTGTACTTCTGTTCGTCCGGATACAGGTAACGGAAGCTATCTGTAAATCCTTCTTTTAGAAATCCCGTCATCCACTCACGCTCTTCAGGGAGGAAGCCACTGTTTTTAGCATTCCGAATGGGGTCGTGAATATCTATGGCTTCATGACAGATGTTATAATCGCCACACAAAATTAAATTAGGACGGGGTTTACGTAACTCTATCACATATTTCTGGAAAGCATCTAACCAATTCATTTTAAAAGCCTGCCGTTCATCGCCGCTGGTGCCCGAAGGATGATACACGCTTACAATAGATAAGTCTCCATAATCTGCCCGAATGAAACGTCCCTCGTTATCGTATTCCTCTATGCCCATACCATACTCTACATGGTCGGGTTCTTTTTTGGTAAGAATGGCTACTCCACTGTATCCTTTCTTTTGAGCCGAATACAAATAACCTTTGTATCCTAATGATTCAAAAGTTTCAGCCGGATACTGATCGGGTTGCAGTTTGGTTTCCTGCAAACAAAGTACATCCGGGTTCTCGGCAATCAGCCACTCGTCTAAGCCTTTGCTTGCGGCAGCACGAAGTCCGTTTACGTTATAGGTTATTATTTTCATTGTTTTATACCTTCTTGCCTTAACTAAGGCCCTCTATTTCTCCATTTATGATATCAATATGTTTGGCTTGAGGTTCTTTGGGCAGCCCCGGCATACGCAATATCTCTCCGGCAACGGCTACAATCATCTCTGCTCCGTTATTTATAACAATATCTTTGATGTGTAGTTCAAAATCTTTGGCTACTCCGTAAGCTTTCGGATCTCCGGAGAAGGAATATTGTGTTTTTGCTACACAGATAGGATAATGAGAGATATTCATTTTCTCAATCAGCTTGATCATTGAACGAGATTTACTGCTATACGTAACCAATTCGGCACCATACAGTTGTTTAGCCACTTTCTCAATCTTCGCAGGTATGCTATCAGATTCTTCGTAGGTAAACCGCATCGGTTGCGAGGGTTGCTTTTCAATGGTGTCTACCACCAACTGCGCCAATTCCTTGGCTCCTTCTCCACCTTGTGCAAAGGCATTGTTAACGGCAAACCCTACTCCTTTTTCCAAACAATGACGGCGAACCAGCTCTATTTCTTCTTCCGTGTCGCCCCCATACTTGTTGAAAGCCACAATGACGGTTTGTCCAAATGAACGCAGGTTCTCGATATGCTTATCCAGGTTCTCGAATCCTTTAATTATTCCTTCGGCATGAGGCTCTTTTATAGCTTCAACAGCTACTCCACCGTGCATCTTCAGTGCTTGCAAGGTAGCTACGAGCACAGTTAAACGAGGCTGTAAACCTGCTTTCCTACACTTTATATTGTAGAACTTTTCTGCACCGAGATCGGCTCCAAAGCCAGCCTCCGTCACCACATAATCTCCGTAAGTCAAAGCCATTTTGGTTGCCAATATGGAATTACAACCATGTGCTATATTAGCAAACGGACCTCCATGCACAAACGCTGCCGTATTCTCGGTGGTTTGCACCAAATTAGGATTGATGGAATCTTTCAGTAATACAGCAATGGCTCCTGCCACTCCAAGATCTTTTACGGTAAACGGCTTATCGTCATGAGTAAAGCCAAGCAAAATGTTTTCAATGCGACGACGCAAATCTTCCATATCCGTAGAAAGACAAAGAATAGCCATAATCTCCGAAGCGGTGGTTATATCAAAGCCTGCCTGATGGGTTATTCCATTTGTTTTAGGTCCTAATCCTACCACAATATCCCGAAGAGAACGGTCGTTGACATCAAGCACACGTTTCCAAAGTATTTCCTTCAAACCGAAGTTCGCCTGGTTCTGATACAGATAATTATCGAGCAAAGCAGTTATCATATTGTGTGCAGAGGTAATGGCATGAAAATCTCCGGTGAAATGAAGGTTGATTTTCTCCATCGGAAGCACTTGGGCGTAACCTCCTCCTGCTGCTCCGCCTTTCATTCCGAAACAAGGACCTAAAGAGGGTTCGCGCAGAGCCACAATGGCATTTTTACCAATCTTATTTAATCCGAGCGTTAAACCGATTGATACAGTGGTTTTACCTATTCCTGCCTTAGTAGGTGTAATGGCAGTAACAAGTATCAGGTTATTCTGCTGTACTTTTTCCTCGTCAATCAATTCTACAGGAATCTTAGCAATATGACGACCGTAGTTTTCCACTTCTTCGCGAGGAATACCGATGGAGGTAGCTACCTGTTTTATCTTTTTCAGCTCTATGCTGCGAGCTATTTGAATATCGGATTTCATGAGCAAATTATTTGTTACTTACTACTTTTGAGTTCTTCAACACTGTAAGCTTAGCCGGAAAAGCATAATACTTATCACCACGTGCATTCAGTTCTTCTTCGATATTGGCTAATGTACGTGCTACTTTTCCTTTATACAACTCTGTGCCCTGATATTGAAGAGTAATAGGTTTATCCAGGTTGAACATCTCATCATTCAAATGTATGGTTAGTTCCGGATAATCATTTTTCTCAATATTGATTGTGTTGCCCGAACGGGTTACCACTACTTCCATCGTATGTTTGGCATCTTTCAACGGAACAGACAACCAATACAAGGCAGGCAGAACTACATTTTCCTGTCTCCAAACCACTTTATCGGGGTATGGATTTCTTTTATATTGCTCCATCCATGTAATGGCAACTGTATCTGCTCTTTCCATCCAATGCCCTTTACCTTTAACGATATGGGTTTCGTGAATATAGTTTTCGGGGTCAAGACGTTGCAAAGAATCCAACCGTTGTCCGCAGACAGCAGCCAATTTGTTACGGTTGTAAGCACCATCTTTCTCGCCCATCCAAATCATAAAAGGCAGGTTACGCAGGTTTACTTGCGAAGCCTCGCCCGGATGTCCTGCCATCATGGATGCAGCCGCCCAACGATCTGCCATACGCGGAGCCATACGATAAAGCCCGTCGCCACCGGCAGAATAACCTAACAAATAAACTTTGTTGGGGTTTACTCCTTCAAGGGTAACGGCTGTTTGGATAATGGCATCATACAGAGAATCGATTCCCGGTTTAAACCACATATTCCAATCGTCCCAAGGAGCTCGCGGAGCTACATAAACACCTTCTTTAGGAGTGTATAATCTGATCTGGTTTCTCCATTGCTGATCATTTACCGCCGGAGCTGTGTTTCCTCCTCCGTGCAATGATATGAAAAGGCTGCGACCATCGGCCGGTGCTTCGCCAATTATTTTATAATCGATAGGCATCTTTTTGCCATTGCGCACAAACACTTTCTCTTCCCAGGCTTTGGCATTTTCTTCTTTTACTGCCTCCAACCATTTGGGATATACTGTGTTAAGGTAGGCACTTGCTTCTTCTTTCGACACGCCTTTACCATCTGTAGGTTGAGCGCTTTTGCATGCACCAAATAAAAGCGGTAGGATAACTAAATAAGCGATTTTCTTCATAGATCAATTTGTTTATATTTTAAAAGAGATTTGATTTCATTTTCAAGCAGCTTTATCACTTCATGCCTTTCTGCCTCTTTGTTCAGTTCCTTTTGCAAGGAGGTTACGCCCTTGTCCATAAACCCACAAGGATTGATATAGCTGAAATAGCGAAGATCCGTATTGAGGTTTAAAGCCAATCCGTGCATGGTTACAAACCTGCTGCTTCGTACACCTATTGCACAGATCTTACGGGCACGCGGAGTACCTACGTCGAGCCACACACCGGTTGCCTTTTCAAGCCTGCCGGCAACTACCCCGTAATGAGCACATACCCGGATTACGGCTTCTTCTAAAAGATGGATGTATTCCTTCAACCCTAAATTGAAGTCTTCAAGATTTAAAATAGGATAGCAAACCAATTGCCCGGGACCATGATAAGTAATATCTCCTCCCCTGTCGATATGGTAAAGGGTGGCTTGTATGGCTTTAAGTTGCTCTTCGCCCAAAAGCATATTGTTTTCTTTTCCGCTCTTGCCTAAAGTATAAACATTCGGATGTTCACAAAACACCACTTGATTCTTGTAGACACCTCCGGAGATTTTTGCGGCAATCAAAGCATCAAACAATTCCGTCTGACGCTTCCAGGCTTCTTCGTAACTAATAAGCCCCCAATCAATAAATTCAACACTAACCACCTTCGTTTTCTACAATTTACTTTTCGAATTACATTCTTATAACTTCTTTCTTCCCAAGCTCAAACTATTCAATACTACAGATACAGAGCTGAATGCCATTGCGGCACTTGCCAGCATCGGACTTAAAAGCAATCCGTTTATCGGATAAAGTATTCCGGCAGCAATGGGAATCCCTATCAGATTATAGATGAATGCCCAAAAGAGATTCTGCTTGATTAAACGTACCGTCTGTTTGGATAAAGTAAAGGCTTTGGGAAGCAGCATTAAATCAGAGGTCATGAGTGTAACCATCGCTACATCCATCGCAATATCCGTGCCTTTACCCATAGCGATGCTGACATCTGCACGGGCCAATGCCTGCGAATCGTTAATGCCATCTCCTACCATAGCCACCATTTTGCCTTGTGCCTGGAGTTGCTGCACATACTTCTCTTTATCATCGGGCAATGCATCTGCCATATATTGCTGAATGCCTAAGCGTTCTGCTACTACCGAAGCCGTACGTTCGCCATCTCCGGTAAGCATACAGATTTCTATACCTTGCCTTTTCAGCTCTTTCACTGCTTCGATAGAGGTTGGCTTTATTTGGTCGGTAATTGTGATGATAGCCAGCAATTCATCTTCGCGCCCAAAGTAGGTAATAGAATTGCCATCCTGCTCATACTTTAGTTTCATTTCATTCATTAGTTTGGGAACTTCGGAATGATACTCTTTCAGCAGTCTATGGCTACCCGCCCAATAGCGTTCTTTCTGATAAATTACTTCAATACCCTTTCCGGTAATGCTTTTAAAATCTTCAATCGGAACGGAAAGCGTTACACCTTCTTCGTGCAGAGCGGTAACAATGGCTTCTGCCAAAGGATGTTCCGATTTCAATTCGGCAGCCAATAACACCGGTTTAAAATGATCTTCCTGGGTGCTGTTCCAAAGAATGCTTGTCACCGTAGGGTGTCCTTCTGTTAATGTGCCGGTTTTATCGAGTACTACCACATTAACCCTGCGCATTTGTTCCAAGGCCACTGCATCTTTTACCAATATATGATAATCGGCAGCTTTGCCTATCCCCACCATCAAAGCAGTTGGCGTGGCCAACCCTAATGCACACGGGCAAGCAATAACCAACACGGAAACAGCAGATAAGAGAGCATGAGAGAGATAACCGGTTCCTCCTACGGTCAACCAAATTACGAAGGTCAGTATAGCAAGCCCTAAGACTACGGGCACAAATACCCCTGTTATTTTATCTACAATGCGCTGAACGGGAGCCTTGCTTCCTTGTGCTTCTTGCACCATCCGGATAATCCGACCCAACAATGTTTCTTCGCCCACTTTGGTGGCTTCGATAACAAACGATCCTTTTTGATTGATGGTTCCTGCAAGCACGCAACTGCCTTCTTTTTTCTCTACCGGAACAGGCTCGCCGCTAATCATGCTTTCGTCTACATAAGAATCTCCGCTAATCAGGTTGCCATCTACCGGAATCTGTTCTCCGGGGCGCACCACTACGCGGTCTTTCAATTGCAGTTGTTCAATGGGGATGTCTACTTCCACGCCATCACGCAATACGCGTGCTGTTTTAGGTTGCAGCCCCATTAGTTTTTTTATTGCAGTTGATGTGTTTCCTTTGGCACGCTCTTCCATCAGCTTGCCGGTAAGCACAAAAGCTATAATAACGGTGGCAGCCTCATAATAAACGTGCGGTTCTAATCCTCTATCATACCAAAACTGAGGAAAGAAGGTATTGAACACGCTAAAAATAAATGCAATGGAAGTGCTCAGTGCCACCAAGGTGTCCATATTGCTACGCCCTTGCTTGGCTTGTTTCCAAGCATTTACATAGAAAGAACGTCCGAAAAACAGAAGTACGGGGAGAGAAAGCAGCAGCATAATCTCATTTGCATACTTCATATCCATAAAAACCATGGAGAGCAGCAACATTGGAATGGCAAATATCCAAGTTACAATTACCCGACGTTTTAACGATTGGTAGTGCCTTTGTTGTTCTTCTTCCTGACGCTCCATTTTATGATCTTCTTCAATGATCAGGTCATAACCTCCGGCAAGCACGGCGGCTCTCATTTCTCCGGGAGTAATCAGGTGTTCTTCGTAAGATACGGAAAGCGTATTTGCAGCCAGGTTTACCGAAGCATCGGCAATGCCGGGCAGGTTCTTAATAATTCTCTCTACGTTATTGGCACATCCTGCACAGTGAAGGTTTAGTACAGGAAACGTTTTCTTTATTGTATTTTTACCCATAAAAATTAGCTGTTAGAGTTGATATCAACTACAGATTAAACAGTAGATATGGGCGTTTGTTCGGTTACTTTTTAGACTCTTTTACTTTGTCTTCCACCAAAACCGCCTCATATTTGAATTTCTTAAAGCCTTCCTGCAGTTTCTTCACATCTGTTTTTTCGGAATCATACGTGATGGTTACCGTCTTCTCTTTCAGGTCGGTAGATAATTCTTTCAATCCTTTTTCAAATCGGATATTGGTTTTTACTTTCTTCTCGCAGTTGGCACACTCCATTTGTTGCACTTTGAAAGTAACAACACGAAGTTCTTTGGCAAATGCAGTAGAAATACCTATAATGAGTATGGCAAATGCCATTATTAGTTTCTTTTTCATTTTCGTTATCATTTTAAACTTCCCACAAAGGTACAAAAAAACAATGGAAGAAAAGCACTTCGCTCAAGAAAAAAGTGAGCTTCATTCAAGTCGAGAGAAACGCCCAACCAGCCCTTATACCCCCTTTATTCGAGGTTGCCGGTAGCATTTGCTTTGATTGCCGGTAGCATTTGCCCTCGAAGACAGTAGCACTTTTTTTCATTGCCGATAGTAATTTGTTTCTTTGTGTTTTTTCTTTTTCGTTTTTAGTTCTTCTGTATTATCATCATCATCAGTATATATATTGCTATAGGGTCGCTATAGCGTTCGCTATAACTAAGTTCTATCCGAAATACGTACTTTTCATCAATAATTAAACCTTACACCTACGTAAAATTTAACTCCATGCATCGGCCCCCAGATCATAGTAGAATCGAAGTTATCTCCCCAAGGGTCGGAAGCACCTATAATAGGGTTCTTTTGTCTGAAATTAGTCAGATTCTCTCCGCCTGCATAGATTGACCCTTTACGGAAATAACGGGTAATTTGCGCACTCAACTGTTCGTAGGCTTTATAGCGTTTATCCCAAGACAGGGAGCCATCTGATTGCGTATACGGATCGGGCATACGACCGCTTCCATTCAACTGAAATGTGGCATCAAATTGCCAAAGCCCCAATGGAGTTTGATAAGAAGCCGTCAGCAATCCTTTATACTTTCCGGTCAGGGGTTTCTCTCTCAATACGTTATTGCAAGTTACTTTTGCATCCGTCCACCGATAGGCACCAGTTAAAGAAAAGCCTTCAAAGAACGGATAGGTTGCCTCCACCTGAAACACTTGCGAATAAGAACGGCCATTCAGGTTATAGAATGAAACCGCATGAGGGTTGCTATCTACATCAATAACCACCTGCTTAGAGAAGTCGGTGTAATAGTATTCGGCATTCAGATTCAGCGTTTTACCAAACAAAGGAATGTAAGAAGAGATGCTTGCACCATAATTCCAGGCTTCTTCCTGATCCAGACGATCGGCTATGTGTATCTGCCTGCTGCTTGCCAGCAAATAGTTGCTTTCGGCCAAAACATGGTTGGTGCGATAGCCTTTGCCGGCCGAAACCCGAAAATGTACATAATCATTGGGATTGTATTTAATATGAGTACGGGGAGTAACAAAGAAATCGTACTCACTGCTGTAATCTCCGCGGATTCCGGCTAAAACCATCAACTTATCATTCAAATTATATGTATACTGAGCGTAAGCTCCATAAACAGATTCTTTAACAAATTCTTTTTTAAAAGAATCGTTTTCATTCTTATTTAAGTTGTAATTCTGATCAAAACCATCATAGTTAAAACTCAGCCCGGTAGAGAGGCTATGTTGCTTGGAAAACTCGGTTTCGAAAAGCAAAGAAGCATACCCATTGCTTTGATCTACGTTGTAGAATTTACGCCCATACCCGGCATCCTGGTTATGTATACTACCCGAGAGTATCAAGGCAATATTCGTATTCTTTTCTTTGTTGAGGATGAAAGCATTCTTGGTGAAAGCTTCGTAACGATCGGTTTCAATATTTATTTTATAAGGATCGGTTAGTGCTTTTTCGGTTCCGTGAGATGTTTGCCCGCTTCTCCGCTCCTCCTTCATGCCTTTGATGCCTGCCTGAAACACATAACGGTCGCCCATATACACCCAACGGTTCCACAGGTTGTATTGCTCCACTTGGGGAATATCGGCAAAGCCATCATTATTGGAATCGTGCGCTTTGGTTTCGTTTTCATAATGGGCAAGCAGCATGGTGCTCCATCGGTTATTCAATTTAATGGCGGCATCCGCATTGGCCTCCAACCGATTGGTAGATGACGCAAAGAGGTTTACGGCAACAAAGTCTTCCGTTGTTTGGGGCTTTTTGAACTCTACGTTTATCTGTCCGGTAAGTGCTTCGTACCCATTCTTCACCGAAGAGGTTCCTTTAGACACTTGTATACTCTCCATCCACGGGCCGGGCACATAGCCAAGCCCGTAAGGGGCAGCGGCTCCGCGATAGTTGGGAATGTTTTCGGTAAGCATCTGCACGTACGTGCCCGATAGTCCTAAGAGCTTTATTTGCTTGGCTCCCGTTGCCGCATCGGAGTAACTTACATCTACCGAGGGGTTTGTTACAAAACTCTCTCCCAGATTACAACAGGCAGCACGACTTAACTCGGCACTGGTAATCATAACTCCATTCATTACGCTGTTGCGGAGTTGCATGGTGCCAAGTTTGCGGCTAATGACTTGGACTTCGTCCAACTCTACCCCATCACGCAATATTATATTTAGTACTTCATTTTTACCGGTTACTGAAACTGTATCATTTTCATAACCCATAAAACTTACCACCAACCGACTACTATTGTCCGGCTTTGATATAGAGAAACTTCCGTCGGCACGAGTAGTAACCCCCGTGGAAGTATTTATCCAAACTACATTCGCCCCGGGAACAGGCATTCCTTCCCGATCTTTTACCATTCCTTTCACTTGTCCATAAGAAACAGATGAAAACGCAGCGAACAGTATCAGTGTACAAATTGTTATTCTTGTTTTCATAAGTGGCGCAAAGATAGAGCGTTTTGTGCTCATACGCCCATTATTTTTGCTTTTTATTCTTTCTTTTCGCCAATATGTTCTATATTTGTAGTACGGAATAGCAGTAAATAATTTCAATTAAAAAACTAAAGCCTGATGAATAAACATTATATTACTTTGGCAGGACTTATGCTTCTTGTAGGTTTGTTTTTGTTTTCATGTAATAAGAACACTGGTGCCCTGAAGTTTGATAAAATAAAACTAAATGATACCGTTCATCTCTTCGGAGACACAGCCAATCCCGCTTCTAATTTTGTTATTGAGTACACTTACCCCATAAAGTCGTCCGATAAGAAATTGAAAGATAGCTTAAACAATATTTTTCTATCTGCATGTTTGGGAGAGAAGTATATTGGAGAATTTCCCCAAGAAGCGATAAAGCTTTATGCCGAAAATTACTTCGATCAAAACCGTCGGGATCTGGAACCGATGTACGCAGAAAACCTCAAAGACATAGAGAACAAAGATGTCATTCGGTCTTGGTACTCTTATTATAAAAACATAGAAAGCAAGGTACTCTTTTACGAAAAAGACTTACTGGTATACAGTGTTCACCTCAATGAATATACAGGAGGTGCTCATGGCACTTACACAACTACTTATATTAATATAGACCTGAAAAACATTCATATTCTTTCTTTAAATGATATTTTTGTAGGCGAATATAAGGAAGCCTTAACCGATTTACTTTGGAATCAGTTAATGATGGATAATAACGTAGCCACCCGCGAAGAGCTTGAAGAAATGGGATATGGCCTCACAGGCGATCTTATTCCTACCGAAAACTTCTATTTAGATAAAGAAGGTATTACATTTCATTATAATGTATACGAATTTACCCCTTATGCAATGGGGCCAACCATTATTAAATTACCTTTCGACATGATTCTGCATATTATAGGAGAAGAAAATCCTATCATCGGTCAACTTAGAAAATAATATGGATATTATTCAAAAATACTTCCCTGATCTTACGGAAGAGCAACGCGGCCAATTCGCCGCGTTGTATGATTTATATATAGATTGGAACGCTAAGATTAACGTGATTTCCAGAAAGGATATTGAAAATCTGTACGAACACCATGTACTACATTCTTTAGGCATAGCCAAAATGGCTAAGTTCAGTTCCGGCACTAAAATAATGGACTTGGGTACCGGTGGAGGTTTTCCCGGTATTCCCCTCGCTATTCTTTTCCCGGAGGTATCTTTCCACTTGGTAGACAGCATCGGCAAGAAGGTGCGCGTGGCCACAGAAGTAGCCAATGCTATCGGACTAAAGAATGTTACTTTCCGGCATGCACGTGCCGAAGAAGAGAAGCAACTCTTCGACTATGTAGTTAGCCGCGCAGTAATGCCCCTTACCGACCTGATTAAGATTATCCGAAAAAACATCTCACCCAAACAGCACAATGCATTGCCAAACGGGTTGATTTGCTTAAAAGGTGGTGAACTGGAACACGAAGCCATGCCATTTAAGAATAAAGTCTTAATGCACGAGTTAAGCAAAGACTTTGAGGAAGCCTTTTTTGAGACTAAGAAAGTAGTATATGTTCCTATACCCTAATAGTTGAAACCATGAAAATAAAACGTTTTGAATTCAATATGTTTCCTGTTAACTGCTATGTACTTTGGGACGAAACCAAAGAAGCAGTTGTTATTGATCCCGGTTGTTTCTACGAAGAAGAAAAACAAACGTTAAAGAATTATATTGCAAACAATGATTTAAAGTTGAAGCATGTGCTTAATACCCATCTGCATCTCGATCATATCTTTGGCAATCCTTTTATGAAACAGGAGTTTGGGTTGAGCCCCGAGGCCAACAAAGCCGATGAGTTTTGGTTGGAGATGGCCCCTCACCAATCCCGTTCGTATGGTTTTAAATTGCCCGACGATCCTATTCCATTGGGTAAATACCTTTGCGATGGAGATCAAATTACTTTTGGAAATACAGTGCTCGAAGCCATACATGTGCCCGGACACTCTCCCGGAAGCCTGGTGTTTTATTGCAAGGAAAGCAATTGCATGTTTGCCGGAGATGTTTTATTCCAAGGGAGTGTGGGACGTGCCGACCTTACCGGCGGGAACTTCGATGAACTGATAGAGAATATTTGCAGCAGATTATTTGTTCTACCTGCCGAAACCGTTGTATATCCCGGACATGGTGCAGCAACCACCATCGGCATTGAAAAAGTAGAAAACCCTTTCTTCAGATAAAACTTAATACACAATACCATGAAAAGAGATTTATTAGCTGATCGCCACATTGGCATTACCCCCCAAGATGAAGAATTCATGCTAAAGAAGATAGGCGTGAACTCATTAGACGAGCTGATTGAGAAAACAATTCCGGCGAATATCCGGTTGAAAGAGCCAATGAAGCTCACTGAAACCCTCACTGAGAATAAATTCGCCGAACATATCTGGGAGTTAGCTTCCAAAAATAAAATCTTTACTTCATATATAGGAATGGGATGGTATAACACCATCACCCCGGCCGCTATCCAACGAAATGTATTCGAAAACCCGGTATGGTACACTTCTTATACTCCTTACCAGGCAGAAGTATCACAAGGACGCTTGGAAGCGCTCATGAACTTTCAGACAGCTATTAGCGACCTGACTGCCCTTCCTCTTGCAAACTGCTCTCTGCTTGACGAAGCTACTGCAGCAGCCGAAGCTATCAACATGATGTATGCTCTCCGCACCCGGGAACAGCAAAAATCAGGAGCTAATGTAGTTTTCATTGATGAGCAAATTTTCCCACAAACGTTGGCAGTTATTCAAACGCGTGCCATTCCTCAAGGAATCATTATAGAAACAGGAAAGTATAAAGAGTTTGAATTTACCCCGAATGTATTTGCCTGTGTATTACAATATCCTAATTCAGCCGGAAATGTAGAAGACTATCGGGCATTTACCGAAAAGGCACATACAGCCAATTGTAAAGTAGCCGTAGCCGCAGATATAATGAGTCTTGTAATCCTTACCCCTCCGGGAGAATGGGGAGCGGATATTGTATTCGGAAGTTCGCAACGCTTAGGAACACCCATGTTCTATGGAGGTCCATCGGCAGCCTTCTTTGCCACTCGCGATGAATACAAGAGGAATGTTCCGGGACGCATCATAGGATTGTCTAAAGATAAATATGGCAAGCTTTGTTACCGCATGGCTTTACAAACCCGCGAGCAACATATTAAACGAGAAAAGGCAACATCTAATATCTGTACTTCTCAGGCATTGCTTGCCACGATGGCCGGCTTTTATGCTGTATATCATGGAGAAGAGGGTCTTAAAAACATTGCAAACCGCATACACAGTATAGCTATTTGCTTAGATAAAAACATTACTCAATTAGGGTACACTCAAGTAAACAATCAATATTTTGACACATTACGTTTTACCTTGCCTGCTCATGTATCCTCTCGCGAAATCCGTACCATCTCGCAAAATAAGGAAGTGAATTTACGCTACTTCGAGAATGGCGATGTTGGCTTAAGTATAGACGAAACCACCGACTTAGCGGCTGTAAATACGCTACTGTCTATTTTTGCTATCGCAGCCGAAAGAGATACAATTAAAGTAGATCGTATTACTCCAAGCACAATTCTGGCCGAAGAGTTTCAACGGAAAAGTTCTTTCCTTACTCACGAGATATTCCGGAAGTACCGTACCGAAACGGAATTGATGCGCTACATTAAACGCTTAGATCGCAAAGATATCTCGTTGGCTCATTCTATGATTTCTTTGGGCTCCTGCACAATGAAGCTAAATGCAGCATCGGAAATGCTTCCATTAAGCCGTCCGGAATGTATGGCTATGCATCCATTAGTGCCCGAAGAACAAGCAGCCGGATATCGTGAACTGATTAATAACCTCTGTGAAGACTTGAAAGTAATCACCGGATTTGCCGGAGTTAGCCTACAACCCAACTCGGGTGCCGCAGGAGAATATGCCGGATTGCGTGTAATCCGCAGTTATTTGGAAAGCATCGGACAGGGGCATCGTAATAAGGTGCTGATTCCGGCATCGGCACACGGCACCAACCCGGCATCGGCTGTTCAGGCAGGCTATACAATAATAACCTGTGCTTGCGATGAGTTGGGAAATGTTGACATGGCAGATCTTTGTGAGAAAGCAAAAGAAAACAAAGAGGATCTTGCTGCTTTAATGATTACTTATCCGTCTACGCATGGTATTTTTGAAATCGAGATCAAAGAAATATGCGAATGTGTACATGCCTGTGGAGCACAAGTCTATATGGATGGTGCCAACATGAATGCTCAGGTAGGACTTACCAATCCGGGAGTTATTGGTGCAGATGTATGCCACCTCAATTTACATAAAACATTTGCTTCTCCTCATGGCGGCGGCGGTCCCGGTGTAGGGCCTATCTGTGTGGCAGAGCATTTAGTTCCGTTCTTGCCCGGACATGTACTCTTTGGAAATACACAAAACGAAGTATCTGCTGCTCCTTTTGGCAGTGCCGGAATATTACCCATTACTTATGGATATATTCGTATGATGGGTGCCCAAGGCTTAACCCAAGCCACCCGAATAGCCATTCTTAGTGCTAACTATCTGGCAGCTTGTTTGCAAGATACTTATGGCATTGTTTACCGGGGTGCCAATGGATTTGTAGGACATGAAATGATTCTTGAATGTAGAAAAGTACATGAAGAAACCGGCATCACCGAAAGCGATATTGCGAAACGATTGATGGACTATGGATACCATGCTCCTACTCTCTCCTTCCCCGTTCACGGCACATTAATGATTGAGCCTACGGAAAGCGAAAGCCTGGCAGAGTTAAACAACTTTGTAGATGTAATGCTGAACATCTGGAATGAAATAGAAGAAATAAAGAGCGGAGCAGCAGATAAGTCTGATAACGTGTTAGTTAACGCACCGCACCCGGAATACGAGGTTATTTCTTCCGAATGGAATCATTCCTACTCGCGCGAGAAAGCTGCCTATCCGATAGAGTCTGTTAAAGAGAATAAGTTCTGGATCAATGTAGCTCGTGTAGATAATACATTGGGAGATCGAAAATTGCTGCCTACACGGTACGGAAGCTTTGAATAAAAGAAAACTTAGCCACAGATCTCACGGAATGACGCGGATTTAGGAACACGGATTTTGTCTATGATATCTCAAATAGAGATAATTTATCCGTGCTTTAGAATCCGTACAATCTGCGAAATCCGTGGCTAAAAAACGTTTCGGGTTATACTATCTAAAGTTTATACGATAGCTAATTCCCCCTTTTATCCAGATACCCGGTTGAGGAATATTCCCAATATCATAATAAGCACGATTCAGCACATTATTAGCTTCTGCAAAAACAGCGTACTTAGGATGATTCCAGAATAGCTTTACATCTAACAGGCAATAAGACGGGTAAGGAATAAGTTTTTCGGTAGCCGTCAGATTTATATATTCCTGATAACTACCCATCCGTTTCTGCCAACGAAATCCCCAGGATGCATGTAACTTATTCCATATATGGTGTTCCAATCGAGCCACAAATTTATGGCGTAAATACTCAAGGGCGTAGTTCGATTTATAGATTTCCGTTTTATCATGACGTTCCTGATAAATATAGGTATATGCTACGGAAAGAGTATTTATAAAACAGTTCTCTCCCCATTTACGACGTGGGTTCATAACTAAAGAAGTTTCCACGCCCATGTTATCTAATTTAAAATTAGCGGAATGAAATAATTCATCATTCTCGGTGTACTTTACCCAGTCTATCATATTCTTACCTTTATGGTAAAATCCGCTAATGCTTGCATCTATCAATTCATTTCTGTATTTCGCACCTAAATTAAACGCTTGCGTTTCTTCGGGTTTCAGATTATTATTGCCTTCGATAACTGCACTCGTGTAATATAGATCAAAGAAAGTAGGCATACGTAATGCTTTATTCCATGAAGCGTAAATTTTCCATTGGGGAGCCGGACGATAGGAAACATCAATACCCGGATAAAGGCGATATTTATGATCCAACCCCGTATTCATATTAGCCATTACTCCCATTGAGATGGTTAAATCCCGTAATAGAATATTGTGTTCCAGGTAATAGCCAATGTTTGTACGATTGTCCTTTTGAGTAAAATAGATGCCCTCTTCACCGGGAACTTTTACGTATTCATCTTCATGCAATCTCTTTCCTGAATTTGTACTTAAGATGCCCTCATTACGGAACTCGGCACCGAAAGCCGTTTTACCAATTACAGAGTTAAAATAAGCATTCAGGTTTACTCCATAGATATCATTCAGATGGAAGTTTTCACCGTTTTTCGATCCGCTAATCCCTCTTATCAATTGATAATGATCGTGCATCCTGTTCCAATAAAGAGTAGGTGCAAAACGTAACTTACCTTTTGTTTCGGCTTGTACAGATGCAGAGTAACGTCTTAACTCTTCATACTGATTGTTATACTTAGCCGAATAATAGGTATTGGCTCCATACTTTGTATCACTCATACCTAACTGCCAACGGATATCTACCTCGCGGGAAGTATAAGTACCTTGATAATAAGTACGTTTTACGGCGAAATCGCTGTTCTTTTGATCTCCATCGGCACGATGATAGCCTCCGGATAGTTGATTACTGAGTGCACCTTTGGTATAATTTACCCGCGCTCCTGTACCCAAAAGTCCGTAACTCCCTCCCATTACATTGGCGGAAACATGACTCTGGCGGTCGTTGCGAGTAACAATATTGATGGCACCTGTAAAGGCAGAGGTTCCAAACACACGAGCAGCCGGTCCTTCAAGGACTTCAATTCGCTCAATATCTTGCATGGAAACCGGAAAGTCGGCCGTGTTGTGGCCTGTTTGGGGATTGGTGAAGTTTACCCCATTGAGAAGAATAGTAACTTGATCAAAGGTTCCTCCGCGTACTGAGATGTCGGTCTGGATACCAAATTCGCCCCGCTGGCGAACATCCACTCCCGTAACATACTCAAGGAGGTCGTTAATACTGTGTACTGCCGCCGCTTGAATGTCATTGCGGGTAAGTACAGTTACCATTTTGGCCGACTGTGCTTCAGTCAGCGGAACGCGTGTGCCCGTCACTTCAACCTCTTCCAACTCATAGTTTTCGATTTGAGCTTTGGTAGTGTTCTGTGCAGATAAAGTGTCGACATTGGCAAAGCCTAAAGTGGCTGTAGTCAATACACCAATACAGAACTCCTTCCTAAAACTCAAACTAACGAAAGCAGAGTAAGCCTTGCGGTTGAACTGTTTCCAACGGAAAACGCGTTGCTTGGTTAACTTGTTTTCTTTCATTAAAAAATTGTTTTAGTTAAAAATCCGGGGGCAAATGTATATAAAAATAAGGATTTATAAGCAAGTCGAATAAAAATAATATTGAACACAGAGACACGGAGATACAGAGATTATATTAAAACCTCTGTGTCTTCGTGTCTCTGTGTTCAATTTATTTATAGAGGAAAGATAGCATTATTCCTTGCAATTTGTTTTCTTTGCAAAAAGAAATGAAATGTTGAAGTTTTTAAAAGACTGGACTCTTCCAGTAGCTATGCTGGCAGGAATTATTGGATTCCCTTTATTCAGCAAATTGACTTTTCTTACACCGGCATTGATTTTTATTATGCTGCTGTTGACTTTTAGTAAGATTAGGCCTCAAGACTTGAAGCCTAAGCCATTACATATCTGGTTAATAGTTATACAAGTCATTGCTGCCCCCCTTGCCTATTTGCTATTACGTGGAGTGAATGAAATCCTCGCCCAAGCTATTATGGTTTGCCTGATATGCCCTACTGCAACCTCGGCTGCTGTAATTACATCTAAACTTGGAGGAAGTGCTGCAAGTGTATCTACTTATACATTTCTCATTAATATAGTTGTTTCTATGATCGTTCCGATCATGTTTCCTTTGATAGAATCGCATCCGGAAATAAGCTTCTTTCAATCCTTCTCTATTATCTTGTATAGAGTATTCTTGTTATTGATTTGTCCATTGATTGCTGCCTGGTTAATACAACTCCTTCTGCCAAAGGTGCACAAGACTATTTCAAACATGCCCGACCTCGCCTTTTATCTGTGGGCTTTGGCATTAACAATTGTCACGGCGCAAATTATTTCTTCTTTCTCCGACTATTCTGCGGGATGGGAAACAGCTGTCTACGTATGCATAGGCACTTTTATAGTTTGTTGTCTTCAATTCTTTGTAGGTAAAACATTGGGAAGTGTTTATAACGATCGAATCAGTGGTGGGCAATCTTTAGGACAGAAGAATACGATTCTGGCTATCTGGATGGCTCATACTTATCTAAACCCCATAGCAGCAGTAGGTCCCGGCTTTTATGTATTGTGGCAGAACATAGTGAACTCCTGGCAATTATGGAAGAAGCGGAAAAGAGATGGTAAATAAAAGGTAGGTAGAGGATTAAGTCCTAAAATAATTTATCAATCACTAAATTCATAGTAAATATAACATTTGGTTTTGAGGTTTTAACCATAGAATTACTACTTTTGTTTATTCATTCTTCAAAAGTATGCGGAAACTTCTTTTTATCCTATTAATTTTATGTCTTTCTCCTGCCTTTTACTCGATAAACAAGGAGAATAGCGAAATGCTGCAAAAGCTAAATGCCGACTCTGACATAGAGAGGCTTTACTATGAAATGAACCTGAATAAAACCATTAATTATTCAGCCTTTGAACAAGCCATGAAAGGCTACTATCAAATTAAAAAAAAGAAGAAAGAGATTCTTACGCTGATTGATTTCAGTAAACCTTCTACAGAAGAACGACTTTTTGTACTCGATATTAAAGCTCAAAAGCTTCTCCACTCTTCATTGGTTTCTCACGGAAAAAACAGTGGAGGACTATATGCCACCTCTTTCTCTAACCGAAATGGTTCTTTCCAAAGCTCATTGGGTTTTTATCTCACTGAAAATACGTATACCGGAAAAAACGGTTATTCGCTGATTCTGGAAGGGCTGGAAAAAGGAATCAACGACAAAGCCAAAGAGAGAGCCATTGTTGTGCACGGTGCCCCCTACTCCAACCCTTCGGTGATTGCTTCATCCGGACGTTTGGGGAGAAGTTTAGGTTGCCCGGCTCTTCCTGAAAATGTAAGCAGAGAGATTATCAACACCATTAAAGGCGGTTCTCTTCTTTTTATTTATGCAAAAGATAAAAAGTACCTTTCACAAAGCCCTATCTTTAGGAATCGGAAGCCAGTAGCATAGTTCTTTTCTTACGGCCGTTCCAATATGTTCGCACGGCCGCAACACAATTTTCGCACGGCCGTGGAAATATATTGAAACGGCCGCAAGAATTTCTTCCAGCGGCCGTAATAAGAGTTAGATAAGTACTTAGTAAGATTTATAGCTCTATTGAATCAAAGTTATACCCTTCTGCTATTATATTAAAGTTCTTAGGTGCATTTGCCGGCATATCGAGCTTAATGGTTCTCTTCTCACCGGGTATTAGGTTGATGTATCCTTCTGAGAAATAAGCCGGTAATATTATTTCGCCGGTCGATTTATCTTTGGCATTCAATTTAACGGCTACCGCAAGCTCACTCGACACATTTTGTAGTTCATAAACCAGCGTTGAACCTTTTCCTGCCTTTTTCACCAATTTCAACATGGGTTTGCCTAAACTATTCAATTCTTGGTTTGCTTGCATATCACCCCAGTTTTTCCAATAATCATTGGTTGAAAGAACTCTCCCTTTACTATCTTTTAATTCCAAACGAGCCAATGTATAAGGAGTATCTTCTATTTTCAATTCAGGGATAAAACAATCTACTTTCGAATTGGCAGGTACATTATATCTTTCTGATTTCGTGTAATAGGCTTTACCGGAGGTATTATAATAGCGTACAGTTAAAGTCATATTCTTATAAGCCTGACGGGTAGAATTCACTATCACAATTTTATCATCAGGCATATTCATCTGAACATGAACAGGTTCCTGCGCTTTCTTTGCCCCAAAGTACGAACCCGGAGTTTCATAATCATACGTATAAGTTTGCCATGTCATGCTGGGCCATGCCGGGTGACTCATCCACATAATCAATCCGGTAGTATTATCCCACATCCGGCTGTTCCATGATTCAATCATCGCTCTCCAGGTATTATAAGTAATCATCTGTGCTTTCTTGGCAAACTCATCCATACTGCTTGATTCCCCATAGCTGTTCACAGCATCCATAAAGTCATGGAAGAAATGGGTGGTATGGTGTAAGTCATGATATGCCCATACATCATTGATTGGCCATAAATCTTCGGGTGCTATAAATTTACGAATCGTGTTTGCCGTAGGAATAGCCTGTGCTCCGAATTCGGTATTGAATCCTTCTGCATATTGAGTAAAGTAGCGCGATTGATCTTTAATATATCCATAAGGACCGCTATTTATGGCATTCAAGAAACGGGAATTACCATGATAATGACGGGTAGGATCTTCTTTGGCCATCATTCTTGCTAATCGGGGTTCCATGCCCTGAGGTGCATATCCTTCATTACGCGGACACCATAAAGCAATGGAAGGATGTGTTCTGAAACGGCGAACCACGTCGGTGGCATTTTTCATAAACAAATCATAATCGTTAGGTTCTACGGTATCATCTGTAGTAATCCAAAAGTCATTCCAAACCAACATACCGTATTCATCTGCCAATTCATAGAACAATTCTTCTGTAGTTTCTCCTACCCAATTGCGAATCAGATTAAAGTTAGCGTCTTTATGTAGTTTGAAGTAGGGCTCCATTCTTTCGTGAGATACGCGCTTCATGCCATCGTCCATTCCAAATGTTCCTCCTTTAATGAATATGCGCACCCCATTTACGCGGAATACGAAGTATTGACCTACAGGATCATCATTAGATAATTGTTCGAAGATAGCATCTTCGTCTACATTATTATATAAGGTGGGAATGGTTCTTTTTTGTTTTGGATTACCAACAAGAACTACTTTTTCATAATCGAATATCGGTTGGTTCTTATTATCCACATCTACGGGTGTATAGGCTACCCTATGATCTCCTTTGGCGGGTGTATGAATCATTAACTCGTATGATAATTCACGAATACCGAAGCGCATCTTCTTTAAGTCCGAAAATCCCGCATTTGTGTTTGCTTGCAATTCGAGATGGTACAGATTAGGCTGCCCATAACCATTTGGCCACCACAACCGAGGATTCTTAATAGTTAATTCCTTGAAGCTTATAGGATCGAATACTAATTCCTTTTCCTCATGAGCATTCAGTGTATATGGCATGTTAATGTTTACACCTTCGAATTTAGCAGATACGGTTCCTGAAACTGAACGGTTCGTTACATTCTTGAGCGGAGTAACAATTTTAACTGTAGCCTGGGTTGTATCAGGCAAAGCCAAATTGGTAATGATTTGAGGATCACCAATGGTAACATCGCCTCCTACCTTTAAACGAACATCCTGCCAGATACCAGTGTTACGATCGCGAATCCCCGGAATCCAGTCCCAACCAATGGAAGCGATGAAGGTAGGGCCGTCAAGACTTAACTGACCGCCATTTAATCCTTGTCCGGCCAACATAGATTGTTCGTGAGAGATACCCGGATTATCAGGAGGAGAAACCAACAGAGCTAATATATTTTTTCCATTGGGTTTTAATAAAGAAGTAACATCGTATTCGCCACGAATAAAGGCTCCGGTCATGTTACCCAGTTTCTTTCCATTCAAGAAGATCTCTGCTCTGTAATTTATACCATTAAATAACAAACGTACTTTTTGATTAGCTGCATCTGCCGGTGTATCAAAACTTACACGATACCACCATTTGGTATATGCAAGCGTATCGGGGATAGCCATGTTATTAAGTCCGAAGTACGGATCAGGGAATTCTCCCTGATTAACCAAAGTAGTTAATACAGTTCCGGGAACGGTTGCATTATACCAGTCTTTGGTATCAAAACCAGTACTAAATATAGATTCCTTTGATTCAATAACTTGGGTGGAAGTGCCTAATTCCCATCCATCAGTAATAATCCATTCGCCTTGCTGAACCGGAATTAGTTTGGTAGGAATGTTTTGTTTGGCTTTACGGGTAGCTGTTTGAAAAGGTGCTTTTCCGTGTGGCATTAAACTATCTGGTTGGCTTTGTTTCATGCCGTCCCAGAGTTTGGTTAGTCCTGTTTTCCCCATCATGGTTTGGGCCTTCATGGTTAAAGGACTAAACAATAGGGCTAATAACAAAGAATAAAAAATAAAGTAATTACGTTTCTTCATGAGGTTTTCAATATGAATATTAGTGATGGCAAAGATACATATTGGTATTTTTCTTCCCAAAGAAAAAGTTGAAAATATAATATGAACACAGAGGTACAGAGACACAGAGTAATTGTTTTTCAGTAAATTAAAAACCTCTGTGTCTCTGTACCTCTGTGTTCAAATCTAAATAGCTTACTGACAAACTCCCTACACGAACTTCTCCCTCTTCTGCAAATTCAAAGAC
Organism: Bacteroides sp. 224; assembly: GCF_010500995.1. Classification (GTDB taxonomy): domain Bacteria; phylum Bacteroidota; class Bacteroidia; order Bacteroidales; family Bacteroidaceae; genus Bacteroides. Next base: position 229,825 of record NZ_QVMK01000004.1, read on the forward strand.
CCTATCATCAGCCACACAACTCCTGCCGTGAATAGGAATATTCTACTTTTAACGACTATGCCTTCCCATATTAACGGATGTATTTCTCTGGGAGCAGAGAATGGATTAAGCATGATGTTCCAGAAGGAGTTTCGTATAAAATCCATATTGATAACGATAAGTAAGCCTATGGCCAGAATAATCATCAATACCGCTGTTCCGTTTCCACTACGGGTAATAGTTGAGAACATAAAAGCCATGTTACCAAAAAATAAGATTGGAAACATCAACTGTATGGACATTTCGAATGGATTGACGGGAAACAGCAATAAGGTAGCCACATAAGAGAAGAAGATAACAGCTACATATACAATCAGGTAGATCATGAGTAGCCTTATCCCCCACACTTTATACCTATAATTCGGAATACCAAACAGGATTTCCAAAATACGGTTATCTTCATCGTTCTGAATACCAAAAACCGTAGGGTAAAATATAAGTAGCAAACTCGGGAAAATAAGCATATCATAGATAATTCCTTCATTTACTTCGCTACGGTTCCATGCATTCTGAAACATAAAAAACGCCAGAAACCCAAAAGCTGCCAGAAAGAACCAAATGAACTTACCGGCAAAAATAATTTTCATATTATACTTTATCAGTTTGGGTATGATAGAGAAAACTTGTCCAAGCGTCATGACTTCATTTTTTTTAATTCATGTTCTTTAATAAACACAGATAGGCATCTTCCAGGTTGGCTTCCACCTGTACAGCTCCTTCGTATGGTTGTTCATAAGAAAGATAACGTACCTGAATAATGTTCTCATCCTGCATGTGATGAATAACCATCGACTTATCCAATACTTTTTCGAATTCGGTTTTATCAATAGTAAACGACCACACTTTACCTGTTGCCATATTTACCATATCAATCGGATCGCCAAAATATTTCAGATCTCCTTTGTTAACTACCACCACCTGATTACAAGAGCTGGAAATATCTTCAATAATATGAGTAGAGAAGATTACGATTCGTTCTTTGCTTAACTCTACCAGTAAGTTACGGAATCGAATACGTTCACGAGGATCAAGTCCTGCGGTTGGTTCATCTACTATCAGGATACGAGGAAGGTGAAGCAATATCAATGCAATACCGATACGTTGTTTCATCCCTCCGGAGAAAGATCCAATTTTCGCATCCTTCCGTTCGTACATGTGTACCGACTTCAATACGTATTCAATACGTTCTTCGCGAACTTTCTTATCTGTAATTCCTTTCAGGATAGCCTGATAATCAAGGAACTCCCAAGAAGACATATTCTCATAAGTACCAAACTCTTGTGGAAGGAACCCAATCAATCCCTGCAATTCTTCCCGATATATGCGGCTATCCAGACCATTAATCCAGATACTTCCGTAACTCTGTTCAAGGATACCGCAGATAATACGCATCATAGTAGACTTTCCGGCTCCATTGGGTCCCAACAATCCGAACATTCCGGTTTTAATCTCAAAAGAAACACCCCGCAATGCCTTAAATGGTTTACGTTGCTTACCAATTAGAGGAATACTTTTTACCATACGGAAATACGGACGTTTAAAGCCTGCAAAGCGTCCTTGCACCCGTTCAATATTTATTTCCTTATTATAAAGGTATTGAGAGGTTACATAAATAGCAATACAGAAAGCCCAAAGAACGCCAACACCAATCACAAATTTGGGGTTATCCATTCTCATCAACATCATAAACCAAATGATGGGAGGTATACTCCAAAAGATAATTCGATTGATGTTCTTTACAGTCTTACTTTCGGCAGACTTGAAGTAAAGGTATGTACGTATCTTCCTCCAAAGATTTAGAGTCAATGCATAGACTACAAAGGATAACAGGAAGAACCAAAGTTTACTATTTATAAAAAAGTAAGTGAAATATATGAGGAATCCAAATAGAGCAAACTCCCAAATCGTATTCCTGAAATCTTTCAATGAATGATATTCGGTGCTTAACCCCAGTCTCTTACGGATGTTCAATCCACTCTTCCACTGGCGACTGAAACGTCCGGGCCAATCATATATTTTCACCAGGTTGCGTACAGTAATGCGAATCTCTTCATCCGGATTCACCACCTCGGCATTTGCCCGGCGCAGACTGGTTTGTATGAAATAAGTAACACCCGGAATCAAGGCTGTCAATGCTACCAGGTAGATAGATTGCCAGAGCATACCATCGGCATACAGATAGATAGCCAACACTCCAACCACATAAATAACCAAATGCAATGCCCACAATTTACGAGAAAGTGAACGATACCATTGAAGTGTATTCTCAAGCCCCATACAAACAGTTGGAATAAACACCAAGGTGAGAATAGCTGAAAAAGCCAATCCACCAATTACCGTAATAGCGAATGGAGCACCAATAGCACCTGAGTATTCGGAATCTCCCATAGCCAAAGGCATCATGGCAATAATGGTGGTAATGGAAGTAATCAGGATTGGACGAATACGAGATAAACCCGCCATCATCAATGATCTGTTTCTCCGATATCCCCGTTTGCGTAAGATGTTCGAATAATCAATGAGGATAATACCGTTATTCACCACTACTCCCAATAAAATGAGAAAACCGGTTAACGTATTGGCATTTAACAGACTATTACTTGTCAGTAATAAAGCCAACAAAGAACCAATAGCTGCCAAAGGTATGGTAAACAGCAATACAAAAGGAGTAGATATTGATTCAAACACGGACGCCAGAATCATGAATATCAATATAAACGCCGCAAATATCAAGAACTTAAAGTCTGCAAATTGATCTTCTTCATGAAATACTTCCACGGCTACACCAGCCGGAAGATTGTAAGTAGCCATAAAGTCATCAATATCTGCACGATATGCTTCCAATAAGGTTTTAGAAGATTCTGCATTACGCGAAAAGCTGTAGAATACCTCCAACTGTTTATCTTGGTTTACACGCATAATCCGCGATCTTCCTCTTCCATAATTGATAGAAGCTAAATCACTCAAGTCATGTAGCCCTCCTTCCGCATTTTGTATTTGTACGGCTTTCAAGTCATCTACATTCTTCTCCCTCTTCAACAGTTCCTCTTCTTCTTCCGTTTGAGGAGTATTGGAACGAATGATGATATCATAAGAGTCGTCTCCAATCTTAAGATTAGTTCCGGATGAGAACTCATTATTCAGCGAAGAAAGTCCGGAAGATATATTATTTCTCGTTATATTGTAAGTAGTTAAGAGGATGGGATCAAAATCCAATCGCAATTCAGCTTGTCTTCCTGTATAAGAAACCCAGGAACCTCTGATAAACTCTTGTTCATTTACAAAATAGCGTATATCTTCGGCTACGAGTTGCATCATATCATAATCGGAGCCTTTCACAACAATACGTTCGCGGTTATCTCCAATTCCCATCATGCGCATAAAGTTACCAAGCCCACTCATGGCAGCAGAGGCTCCACCTCCTCCACCGGAAGCTTCGGCAATGTATATATCGGCTCTCCCGGTATTTGACAGTTTGCCTTGAACATCGGCTTTAATATCAGCAATGTTTCGTTTACTTATTTTCTGATAGTCTTCCTGCAAAACCAATGTTAAGACTGCCTCCGACTCCCGAATACGACAGATGAGTTCTTTCTTTTCCGGAAACTCTTCCAATCGTTCTTCCATTACCTTCACAATAGCATCTGTGTTTTCGAGGGTGCTTCCTCTGGGCATAGTAACATAAATATTGAAACGATCGGAGTTAACATCCTTCATTTGCTGCACATTGAGCGTAATAGAAAGTATCAGTGTTACAAATAATACGATAACGGCTCCAAAGATTGTAACTCCCGGATTCCTCATGGCTGTCTTCAACAATACCAAATAGATCTGTATAGGACGCTGAGTGATGGATATCTTTTCATAGAAAACACTGTTTCCATTCTTCTTCTTTAAAATCACATACGTTACCATAGGTACAAACAGCAAAGCAACAACCAATGATATAAGTAAAGTAGAAATAATGGATACACCAATATGATGCCCTATGAGTTTTATCAAAAAATTATCCGAGAAGATAAAAGGAAGAAATACAGTAACCGTAGTCAATGTGGCAGCTACAATAGACCTCCAAACCTCTTTAGTACCTTGAAGCACAGAGCGTTCGGGTGTTTCACCGGCTCCGGATAAACGATAGATATTCTCCAAGACGACGACACTATTATCCAGCAACATCCCCACAGCCAAGGCCATCCCTACCAATGTTAAACTATTGATGGTAATACCAAAAGCATAAAAGAAATTGAAAGCAGTATATACGGAGATAGGTATGGATAAAGCTATCAGAAACACTAATCTTAGATTCTTCAAGAAAAGCCATAAAATAAGAATGGCCAATAATCCCCCGGTAATTGCCAGATTAATAATTTCATTGATATTCTTTTCCATCACTTCGGCTGTATTCTCTTGAACAACAATCTCTACATCGTACAGAGCCAGCTTCTCATTTAGTTTATCAATCGCATCGACAGCCCTGTGAGATAATTCAATCAAGTTGGCTTGAGAATCATTTGTCAGCGCTACCGAAATAGCATCTTTTCCATTTACACGGCTATAAGATGTTTCCTCTTTCAAATCAAAGAAAACGGTGGCAATATCTTTCAAATGAATGGGCCCCGGAGCAACCACAATGTTCTCAAGATCGGAAACCTGTGTATATAAAGAATTTACATGTACAAAGAACTTTCCATCGGGTTCGTTGCTGTAACCTACAAATGCTTTTTCCTGAGTATTCTGAGATAATGTGTTACTGATACCTGCCGGAGTCAGATTCAATGCTTTACACATATCAGGGTCCAGTTGTATTTCAATGGCTCTTTCACGTCCTCCGTATATGTTTACGGAAGCAACTCCGTCTATGTTTTCCAACTCCGGACGGACTTCTCTATCCACTACATTCCTAACACGATCCACTCCTCCGGACCCGCGCACTTGCAGTGTAATAAAGTTATTTGCCATTTGGGCCACATCAACTTTCTGTACACGAACATCAAAACCTTCCGGTAAAGTAGAAGCCACTTCAGCAATCTTTTCCTCCAACTTAAGCGAAGTAATCTTAAAATTCACATTGCTTTTAAAATCAATGCGTATATTTGATTGCCTGTTATCTATATTCGATTGAATCTTATCAACTCCTCCAATGGCGCTTATAGCTCCTTCCAAAGGAATAACCACTTCCGACTCTACGTAAGAGGGATCCATATCCTGAGAGGAAGAAACCTGAACAAACAAAGTCGGGAGTTCCGCGTTGGGCAATAATTCAACTGGCAGTTGCTTATAAGACACATACCCAAGCAGGGTAAGTGCAATAAACAACATGCTAATTGTTATTCTTCTATGAAGTACAAAATCCATTCTCCCTTACTTTTTTAGTATCTTATTCTTTGTTTGCTCCAATATGTAATATACACACGGAATCACCATCAAACTCATTAGAGTAGAAGTTATCAAACCACCAATCACAGCAATAGCCATCGGAGAACGCAAAGACGCTCCCTCTCCAAAACTGAGAGCCAATGGAACCAATGCCAAAACAGTAGTCAAGGTAGTCATGATAATAGGGCGAATACGTTGCTGACCAGCCTGTACAATCGCTTCGACTAATTCCATACCACCGTTTTTCAGTTGATTGATGCGGTCTACAAGAATAATTGAGTTATTCACAGCAATTCCCACTAACATAACAATACCGATAACTCCCATAATATTAATGGTAGTACCTGTGACGAAGAACAGTAGAATTGCTCCAACCACAGCCAAAGGTATAGTCAGCAATATAGTGAAAGGATGCAATAAGGATTCAAACTGAGAAGCCAGCACCATATATACCAGTATCACAGAAAGTATCAATGCAAACATTAAACTATTCATTGACTCTTGTCTTTTCTCTTCTTCCCCTGTAACAGTAATTGAATAATTAAGCGGAAGTTCGATGTCTTTTACAGCTACTCGAATATCCTGAGCAGCTTTATCCAACGACACCTTAGAGTCTATGTTAGCCAATATTTTACTGATTCTATTTTGATTTCTTCTAAATATCTCTTTGGGCGCATTGGAATGTTCAAGAGTTGCAATTTCCTGCAAACGGAATTTCTGCTCACCGCTCTTGATTATCAAGTTGTTCAAAGCTGCAAGATTTACATCGGGAAGTTTAATCACGATATCGCGCATCTCGCCTCTGTATTCCATCTTACCTGCTTCTTTTCCGCTTAATTGTTGTTTCAATTGTTCAATGACGGTACCCACACTTAAATTATTAATTCCTGCCATGGTGCGATCTATGGAAACAATAACTTCAGGAGCTCCATCTTCGGTAGAAGTCATGATGTTAAAGAGTCCATCTACTTGCATCATCCTGTCTCTTACTTCCTGGGTAATCTTTGCTATTTCATTTAAGTCTTCACCTTTTACCTCTACTACTATAGGAGCATCTTCGCCACCTAAAATATTACTTAGTGAGTTTTCTTCTTGTTTAATGGTAAGTTCTAATACACCGGGGTTTTCAGCAGCGGCTATCAAATGCTCAATAACGTATTCGGGAGATACAGGGCTACTCTTTGAAAGATTCACCTTCATTGTAGCTGTGTTTTCTCCTTCAAAGATTGAATTTTCGGAGTTACTTCCTGTACCCACATGGCTGTATACGGTACATAGAGAATCACCGGAAATGGAATAAATAAGCTCTTCGAGGGTTGCCACAGCATCAGAAGTACGTTCTAATTGTGTTCCTTCCGGAAGTTTTACCTGTACGGAAAAACTTCTTCCCTCTGTTCGTGGCATATATTCAGTACCGATGAAAGGAAGACAGAAAAGCGACAAAACGATGAGCAATAATGATATTCCAATAACCACCCAACGACGATTGATTAACTTACGAAGTGTTTTGGTATATCCGGTTATTTGAAGCGACTTCTTATCCTCTACCACATTCTTTTTACTTCCCATTTGTTTATACAACATAGGAATAACCAGAATAGCCACAAATAAAGAAGATACCAAAGAGAATGTTACCGTCCATGCCTGGTCTTTAAACATTTCGCCGGTAGCACCATGAAGATATACTATCGGCAGGAATACAACAATGGTGGTAAGCGTAGATGCGATAACGGCTCCTGCAACCTCAGAAGTTCCTGTAATGGCCGCCTCTTTTATACTCATCCCTTTCTCCTGATTCCTGAATATACTTTCAATTACCACAATCGCATTATCAACTAACATACCGGCTCCTAAGGCAAGTCCTCCCAGAGTCATGATATTCAATGTTAACCCATTAAAGAACATCAAGTTGAAAGTAGCAACAATGGAAATAGGAATAGCCAAACTGACAATTAACGTTGTGCCAATTCGGCGTAAGAATATAAACAGAACAACAACAGCCAGAATAACTCCCAGGATGGCACTTTCTTTTACATCATCTATAGAGCTTTTGATGAATGTTCCCTGATTGGTAATAATCTTAAAATTATATCCGGGTAATGCTTGTTCAATAGCCGTAAGTTGTTTGCTAACCACATCCACCACTTTCACCGTATTGAAACGCATTTCTTTATACACAGAAAGGCCAATACTTCTTTCTCCATTGATGCGAACGATGTTTTCGGGTCTTGCATTCTCAAATCTAACAGTAGCTACTTCTTTTAATAATACCGGTGCCTTGTTTTGATTTGTCGATTCAGATCCTTCTGTTAGGGTTTCTACAGGTTTGTAGCCAACAATAAGGTTCTCAAAATCAACTTCCTGAGTAAAACCGCTGTTACTTTTTACCAAATATTGAATACCCAACTCCGAAACCCGTCCACCGGAAATACTTTGATTGTTGGCTTCAATCTTCGAAACAATCTCATCAATATTCAGTTTAAAAGCCTCTAACTTATAAGGATCGGTATGAATGAATAATGAAGTAACCTCATCACCCGAAAGAGTAACATCGGCCACCCCTTCCAAACGAATTAGCTCATTGCGAATATAGCTTTCGGCCACTTTGCGTAATTCGGACATATCCTTAATGGTTCGGTGCGACAATCCCACCAGAATTACAGGAGAAGTATTAGGATCATGTTGCGTAATCTTAAACTCTGTAATATCCGGATTTTGAGAAAAGGCACTCATTGCTTTCTGCAGATCGAGAAAAGCTTCATCCATATCTTTTCGCCAAGTATATTCCACAGTTACACGTGCCGAACCGGCTTTTATTATGGAAGAAACCTGTGTAACATCGCTCTGGCGAATAGCCATCGACTCTATGTTCTTTACAAATTGTTTTTCTATTTCCTCGGGAGGACGTTCTCCTGCTTTTATTTCTATAAACAGGCGCGGATTATTCAAATCAGGCAGCAAGTCTACACTTAACTGATCGTATGATATTTTACCCAATAACAAAATAGCAAGTATAACCATACTAATTGTTACCGGATTACTAACCGCAAATTTTACAATATTCTTCATCGGTCGTATGTTTTCGGCTGTTTATCTTTGAACCTTTACTTTGCTGTTTTCTCTCAATGTTTCGAACCCTCTTACCACCAGGTTATCATTAACATCAAGCCCGCTCAATATTTCTATATTATTTTCGTCTTCCATGCCTGTATTGATATCCCGACGAATAGCCGTGTTCTTCTCTACAATATATACATACTTTCTGTTCCGATGAGATTGAATAACATTCTTAGGTATGACAATGGAGCTATCAGCTCTATCTACAATAACATCTGCCTTTACAAACATACCGGGACGCAACTTCAATTTATCATTCTGAATGGTGATCTTTCCTTTAAAAGTACGGGTTTCCATACTTACCGCAGGAGATAATTCGGTGATGGTTCCTTTCAATGTATCATGAGGCAAGGTATAGTGTGTAATAAATACCGGTTGAGATACTTTCACATCGTTAATAGCACTTTCGGGCAGGTTTACATCCATGTACATTTGCGCATAGTCCATAATTCCTACCATCGGTTTACCTTGTTCTACTTTTACGCCGGGGGTATAGTGTGGCAAATTAACGATTACTCCATTAAAAGGAGCTTTAACTGTCATCTTTTCAAGATTCAACTTTGCATTCTCGTAATCATAACGGGCATTGGTTACCTTTACTTCGGTATTGCGCATTTCGCTCAGTGTTACTCCTCCTTTTTCATGAAGAGTTTTCTGTTTGCTTTGTTCTTGTTCTGCTATTTCAAGACTTAGTTTTTTGCTATCAATAGCAATTCCGTTTTCATATTCAACATCTGTAAGACGTATAATAGTTTGTCCTTTATTAACGGTATCTCCCAATTTAAAAGGTTTGCCCGTTTTAGGATTTATCTGGAGTTTATAATTTCCGGCAATCTGCGAATTTAATTCTACTCCATAAGTAGGATTGGCTGTTCCTGTTGTATTAAACAGTTTACTGATAGAACCTTTTTTTAATTCTGTAACAGAAACAGGTGTAGCAATATCATTCTGAGATCCCTGAGGCTGATTATTACAAGAAGCCAATACAGCTACAACAATAACAGACAATGCGATAGTATTTATAGTTTGTTTCATGACTGGATTTATTTTTCGGAGTTAATATCTTTCAGTGGTACAATAGCCATATTATTCTCAAAATCGTATAGAGAAAGGATTTTCAGGTTTAATAATTCAATTTTATAATTGATTAAAGCCTGAGAATAAGTCATTTTCTTACTTGATAGCTGTGTTTGGAATTGATTCATATCCATACCTGTAATGTCTCCTTCGCGATAGCGAATGATATTCAAATCATACGTAAGTTGTGCATTCCTCACATTTTGCTCGGCTATTCTAATCTGTGTTTTGAGGTTTTCCAAGCTACGCCATGTTTGACGAATATTTAATTCAATATCTTTTCTTTCTTCATGAGCTTCAAGCCTGTTTATTTGTTGAGCTATTTTTTGTGCACGAATACGGGCTTTCTTTTCTCCCCAGTCGAACAAGGGAACGGAGAAACTTACAGAGATAGTTGGACTCTGCATCCGATCTTTATAAATATGCTCAAACTTTTCATTTACTCCAGTGAAACCAAATGATAAATCTACATTTCCTTTAAATTCATTTAGAGCTTTTGTGGTAATCATTTGAAAGTCTAATTCCTCTGTGGCTATTTCACGTTGTCGCAATTCAAGTCTTGAATTTAGTCCTTGTTCTATTGCTTTATTTAGATCAACCTCAACTTCGTTTATCTTTACTTCGGCAAAGACAACAATATCTTCATCTAATCCCATTCCCAATGTTTGTTTCAACTGATCTTTTGCGTTAGATAAGGATACGATTCGCTCTTCAACAGAGGAGTTTGCTGTTGCAAGATTCAACTCAGCCTGAAAAAGCTCATCTTTAGCAGCCAAATCTGCTTCTACCTTATTCTTTATAATATCATAGCTTTGTTGCGCATTGGTTAATTCTTCTTTACTAATCTCCAAATTGCTTTGAGCCATATATACCATATAGAACTGATTCGTAATCTGTTTTTCTGTATTCAGACGTTGTAGAGCATAACTTATATTGGCATTTTCCAAATCAAACTCAATTCGCCTCAATTCCATTTTTCTTCGGTTATAGGTAAAAATGGGTTGTTCCAGTCTTAATGATAAATTATTATTAAATTTTTTATTACTACCTTCCTTTTGACTACTGGAGCTACCATTCTGCCATCCAAATGTATTCGTCAAAGAAACTAACCCATCTGTCCACAATATAGGTTGTTCAATACGGAAAGTACCATTTGAGTTGAAATTTTCACTGTTATACCATTTAGAATTAAAGCTATCAAAATTACTCCTTTTACTATAATCTATAGGAGTTATATTAAGTAAAAACTTAGACTTGAGAGAAGCTCTTTGAGCTATAAGATTCTGTTGATACCGCTCTAAGTTCATAAAAGAGGTACGTAAGTTTGGGCTGTTTTGAGCCGCAATATCCATCGTTCTTTCTAATGTGAGCACTTCCTGTCCATAGACGAGTGACGAGGTTCCCATAAGGATGCTCACAGCAAGAATAATCTTCTTCATTCGTTGAAACTTGCTTTGCATAAGTCTGTTTAATTTATATTACTGTCTTTTTACTATTTTCACTGCATCGGCTGTTACACTTCTGATTTTACTCTCATTGGTTAATGTAACTTTCACTGTATCTGTATCAAAATAATATACTCCAAGTTGTTCCCATTCTCCGTTGGGGTTTCTCATATTAAGATAAGCATCTTCTTCTTCTCCGTTGTATGCTACTTTAAAATGATATTCTTTTCCGTCGTGCCTTCGATTCCAGCTCTCACTATCGTAGGCCCAATAATAAATTTCATAATATCCGGCACCATTAAGAGGTGCTTTCCAGGTGGCTGTTTGAGTACCGTCTCCACTCTTTATTACATAAGCCGAACGAATGTACTCTCCGTAATATCCACCATTGGTAGTAGGTGTCCATTGCAAAGGAGGACGCCAGGACTGCACTCCCATATACTTAAATCCACTATCTTCAATTCTATCCAGCCATTTGGGAAGAAGCCCTACTATGGCAGGTTCAGATAATGAGAATAAGGGGTCTTCATTATCTATGATAATTTCATTGGGACTTTGTTTAACACCTCCCTCAATTACAAAATCGCCTTCTTCATCAACGGTTGTTCTGTTTTCCTTCACAATATTACGTACAGGAAGGTAGATGGTTGCCGGTAAGTTATTAGATATAATAGTATTGACTTCTATATTACGAGGTTCTTCTTCCCATACAGAAACCAGCATCTTTGTTTCATGAGGCTTCAATGTAACCTTCCGGCTGGCTCTTGGATCGGGATCGTCATTCCAATACCCTCCCACGCGTGTATTAACGTGTACTATACCATCGTGATCGGAAAGATTTGAAATAGTTACCTTAAGCACAAAACTCTCTTTACCCCTATTTATAATATGAGATACTTCGGGCGGATAAACCGTAAAATACGGAAGAGGAGTTGGATGATTCCATTTTGTTATTTCCGATCGAATATCTGTTTGAGTTATATGCCCTAATGTGTCTAATAGATTTTCAAACTGAATGTTTTTAAATGTATTTCTTCTTAGCATTGTATACAATGAGTCTTTAAAAGCATTTACCCCAATGCCCATTTCAGGGACAGAGAAAAGCACCGCCGCTTTAAGACCTATAATATTATCTTGAATATCCCGATACTTGGCATCTCCTAATAACTCCTTAAATGAATGTCGATCTAACAATAAATTTGCTTTTTCATTATTGGATATACCATTGTAATTTCTTTCCCAGCCGCCATCTTCCGACTTTCTTTGCAAATAAAGCTCTACAATTCGGTTAGAAACCGACCATTCCGACGAAAATATATTATATCTAAAATTATAGAACTGAGGAAATACATAATAAGGATTGGCTTCCGAAGTTATCTCCATTCTTCCGCGTTGGCCCATAGAAAAATCAACCTTTCCTTCCGAATCCATGAAATTGTACAAAAGATCATCAAAAGTTCTTATCTTAGCTTCGTATTCATCAATTTGCCGATCCCATTTAGACCATTCAATGCGGTTTTTCCATCTTCTGCGTATATCCATTTCATCAAATATCCATCCTTTTTCCGGAAAGAGTACCATCTCCGGTTGCATGGTTTCTTGCGATTGCGACCAAGCATGCACATACGTATGGAATTGAGCCGGCACTTCAATCAAAGAAAACTGCTTAAACGGATAATTGAGTTTAGTTTCCCTCTCCATGCGTTGTTTGGCTTCTTTCAGCAAATGAGGAATGGTATCTTGAATACTGTCGAGCTCGGCACTAAAGAAATCATGCCCTTCTATATACCAGGCATTAAACAAAACACTATCGGCCTCAATACTTTTCCGTGCATATTTGCCAATAATTAATGAAACAGCCTGTACCGGATAGTCTGTAGAATACACATATACACCTTCTGCTTCAGAAATATTTCTTCCTTGTGATAGGGGTATTAAACCGGGCAAAGGTTTAATTGTAATGTTGAAATCGCTAAAATAAGATTGTAGCCAGTCGGGATTTTCATCACTAAACGAAATCCCCGGACGTGGGTACCAATAGGTTTCCGGAGTAAATAACAAATAATTATCTGTTTGAAAAGAATATTGTTTATCTACATTAATCAACATTCTTTTGTTTTCCTTTTGAAGTACTTCTTCGGGAATATCTAAATAACAAAAGTCGTTATTTATCTTACCATGATATTTAATGGTAAGGGAAATACTGTCTCCCTGAGTTATTTCTTTTTCAAAATCGGCAAGAATAATCTGATGGTCACGAGTATACTTAACAGGGGTTCCTTCATACTCTATATGATCTACCTGCAACCCCGGATTTAAACAAAAAGCAAATACAGAAGAGCTTTTCAGAGCTGTACCCTTCACCTTTACCTCGGCGGTAATAGAGGAAGGTTGTTGTTCCACCCAGATATCATATTTATCAATAACCATTTTAGGTGTATTCACATATTTGTTATTGATTTCCGTATATTGTTTACGCACGCTGCCTTCGTGCAATATCAGACGGATGTGGTTAAAACCTGCCGCTCCACTCCCAAGCAACATTAAAACGCCTAATGCAACCCAGGGATAACTGCTTCGGGAATAATTGGGCAAACGATTGAAAAGAGAGATGGTTAAGCAAATAAAAGCAATACCGGCAAAAAGATAAATTGCTCTATGATTGAGTACAGTTACATAATTGGTAAATCCAACAATCGAAGACTTCATTAACGGAAGGCTGTATGCCATATAGTCAAACAAATAATAGAATTTGTTTCCTATATAAAAAATGGTGAGCCCGATATATCCAAGTAAAATAACAAAAGTCAAAGCCTGGTTCTTTAATACCAGCATCATAAAAATAGAAAGGCCGATAATGAAAATTAAAGTCGGAACACAAATAATAAAGAAATATTGAAGGTATGCCAGTAAATCAACGTATGCTCCGGTTGACATATAATTAAATAAAAGCGTCATTCCCAATACGATGAGATTCAAGATCAGAAAAACCCGTAGATTTCCCCAAATCTTACCAATTACATACTCGGCATTACTCAAAGAGTGTACATAAAAAACTTCGGAGGTATCGAGCTTTTTATCTCGTTTAAGAAAGTCTGAGGCCAGAAATATGGCAATAACCGCCTGCCCTGTATTTAGCAACAACAAACTAACATAAGGAATATTGGATGAAACGGCTTTCATCATCCAACTGCCCCAAGCATCTTCGGATAACAACATGTTACCATTATAAATACCCAAAATCAACAAAGCCAATACTGTAAACACCCTGAAAAACCAACTTCGTACCAGGAGTTTACTTTCGTACTTTGCTACCGACTGTACATTATGAATAAATGACATAGGATGATAGTTCGTTAAAATAGTTTAGTTTGTTAGTTGTTTATTAATCGTTCGTCCAGAGGTTTAGTTCGTTTTCCATGTAGTACACGTATGCGTGTTCCAGATTTGGGGGATAGGGTTCGGCATCAAATCCCACTACTTCCTCGGTAACGACTTGCACCTCCCAGCCTGTTCCGGAAGGAATGGTAGAGATTACCGGATATTTTTTATCCACTTCGTGCAATTCATCTGCCGATACTTTAATTCGCCAAACTTTACCTTCGGTACGCTTTATCATTTCTTCGGGAGAACCATAAAAGGCAACTTCTCCTTTATTCATTAAAGCCATGTGCTTGCAAGAGCTGGATATATCGCCCACAATGTGGGTGGAAAGTATAATGGTTACTCCGTTTTCACTTACTTCAGATAGCAGGTTACGGAAACGGATTCTCTCTTCCGGGTCGAGCCCCGTGGTAGGTTCATCCACTATAATAACTTTCGGATTGTGTATTAAAGCCTGTGCAATGCCCAAACGGCGTTTCATCCCTCCGGAAAGTTTATTGGCATATCGTTCGCGTACATCAAACAGTCCTACACTTTCGAGCATATTGTCGACAGCCTGTTTACGTAATTTGCTATTATTCATACCGGAAAGACGCGCTGCATAATCTAAAAACTCATACGTTTTATATTTAGCAAAAAAACGGAAATCCTGAGGTAAATAGCCTAATATGGCTCTGATTTCTTTGCGTTGCTTTCTTAAATCATAACCAAAAACATTCACCTCTCCGGAACTGGGTTCCATTAAGGCAACAAGTATACGCATCAAAGTAGATTTACCTGCACCGTTAGGACCCAATAATCCAAACATGCCGGTAGGTATTTCAAGGTTTAAATTTTTAAGTGCATGGTTCCCATTGGGATACACTTTATTTAAGGCTTTAATAGATATGCTCATCAATTGGTAGTGTTAACGAGGGCTAAAGTAGCATTTTTTTAGTTACATGTTCCAAATTCAAACTTGTTTTATGAAAAATACATGAATGAGGAACATTTTTTATGATTTGAGAACAATTGAAGATCGTTTAATGTACTTATAAGTATCTCTTTTGCACAAGAAAACTATTATTATTTCATGCAAAAACTATTTCATTTCCTTGCAAAAATTATTCGTCCACCCGCGGTGTACGTTTCGTCCACCCGTGGTGTACCTTGCGTCCACCCGCGGAGTACTTTGCGTCCACCCGCGGGTGGACGAATAACTTTTGCTAAGAAAAAGAATAGTTTGCAGGTGAAAAAGGAATAAATTTCAGCTGGATTACAAAAAAACCGATATGCTATTATTGCATACCGGCTTAGAAACTGTTTTGAATTTTATTCTGTGATAAATTAGTCTTATTTTTTGTTTAGCTATTGCTTTATTTATAAGGAGCATAGCGGGCTATGTGACTGCAAATAAAGTGATAGATAAGCGAAAAAGAAGGCTGATTTAGCCAGATATAAGCAATAATAGATTATTCCATAAAATTCAAAACGGTTTCTTACACTATATTTCTGTTTAATACTTTAAAACTCAAATCCTAATTTGAGGCTTACTCCGTGTGATTCCGAGTCGTAATACCAATTATCATAATAATGCCAACCAAAATCATACTCATCATACGACTGATAAGAATAGGAAAGAGAAAGATTTAAGGCTGTTCTTCCTGCTAATCCAATACGTACTCCGCCACCTATCGTTGCAAATCCCCCTTCTACATCACCAACAGTACCTCCGGTTCTCACATCTACAAACGGAGAAACTTTTGATTTTAAAAAGTTGGCGCGGAAATTTGCATAAATCGGCACGGAGTGTTTTTCAATATCTGTGTAGTAACGATATCCCATACCTCCCCCTACAAAAATATGGTTATTAAACTGATAACCGTGTGTAGTTGTTACCTCAAAATGATTCAGGTTAAACCAATCGTCATAATCACCTCCCATAAAGGCATAGCCAAAATCAACGAATCCTTTATAGCCGCGCAATGATGATTTTTTAGGAGCATACTCTTGTTTCGTTGCTCTCCTATAATTGTTTTCTTTTAATATTTTCTCTACCCGATCCATGTTATACACAAAAACACTTCCATCATAAGTTTGTATTTTTACAGTTTTATCAGGTATTTGTTCAAGAACATGCCCCTTAATTATACTTCCGTCTTTTAAGTAAAGAACATCAATGTAGTTTTGTGCAAAGGAGTAAATATTCGCCCCTAAAAGTAACACAAATAATAGAACAGCTTTTTTCATTGTTTTAATATTATAGTTAAGTTTTGTGCAAATATATAAGTAATATCTATATCTTTGTCGCAAAGATTCTATTAATTTATTCACAAACAAAACTTTATTTTGCTTTATGGAAAAATATTCTATTCGTTCATTCATTCAAGAGACAGCACAAAGTGACACAAAAAATGGTTTATTCGAACTTGAAAAAGAACATCTGTTGGAACTCAATATAAACAACCAAACAATTATGATAAAAAAAGGAGCTATGGTTGCTTATGATGGTGAAATTAAATTCACCAGAGAAGGTATGTTAAGTAAAGGAGTGGGCAACTTACTTAAAAAAGCTGTTAGTGGAGAAGGAACTTCTATGATGAAAGCTTCCGGAACCGGCAGAGTATATGTAGCCGACTTAGCTAAAAAAGTTCGCGTACTCTACCTGGAAAATGAAACTATCAATGTAAACGGGAATGATGTATTGGCGCACGAAGAGTCTATCAAGTCAGATATAAAGATGATGAAAAGCGTGGCCGGAATTATGGGAGGAGGTTTATTTCAAGTCCATTTAAATGGTACAGGACATGTAGCTATCACTACTCATGGAGATCCTCTTACATTATTGGTAAAACCCGGAAAACCTGTATATACAGATCCTAACGCCACAGTTGCATGGTCAGGCAATTTAACTCCTAAAATTAAAACCGATATTTCTCTTAAAACATTTATAGGACGTGGCTCGGGAGAAAGTTTTCAGCTACAGTTCGAAGGAGATGGTTGGGTAATTGTACAGCCGTACGAAGAAACTTACGGAACGGCGGAATAAACTGTGCTTGAACACAGAGACACGAAGACACAGAGCTATTAAATAAAAATTTCTGTGCCTCCGTGTCTTTGTGTTCAACTTAATAAACTCATTTACTCCCAATCCAGAATAACTTTACCGCACTCTCCCCCATCCATAATTTCAAATCCTTGTAAGAAATCATCTACGGATAAACGATGAGTTATAATTGGATTTAAATCTATGCCCGAAATAAGCATTTGTTCCATCTGATACCAGGTTTCCCACATTTCGCGACCATAAATACCTTTTAATGTCAGTGCTTTAAAGATAACTTTATCCCAATCGATGGCAGTACCTTCTGGTTGAATACCCAGTAATGAGATTTTAGATCCATTGTACATACTGTCAAGCATCTCATTAAAGGCTTTGGGAGAACCCGACATTTCCAAACCAATATCAAAACCACTCATGTGTAGTTGCTTTACAGCCTGTTCGATTGTTTCTCCTTTAGCCGGATTTATAGTTAAAGTAGCTCCCATCTGTTTGGCAATATTCAGTCTGTAATCGCTTAAATCGCTGACAACAATGTATCTGGCTCCGGCAAACCGACAAATAGCTGTAGCCATAGAGCCAATCAGTCCGGCACCTGTAATCAATACATCTTCGCCAACAATAGGAAAAGATAAAGCTGTATGTGTGGCATTTCCAAATGGGTCCATGATACTGGCCATTTCATCCGAGATACGATCATCCAAGCGCACCACATTCTCTGCCGGAATAGATAGATATTCAGCAAAAGCACCGTCTCTATTCACCCCAATACCTATTGTATTTTCGCATACATGTTTCTTACCACGACGACAGTTACGGCAATGCCCGCAAGCAATATGCCCTTCTCCTGTCACCCGATCTCCAACATTAAGGTTTTTTACCCCCTCGCCTATTTTAGCCACTGTACCTACATACTCATGCCCAATAATCATGGGAGTTTTGATCGTCTTCTCCGACCATTTATCCCATCTATATATATGAAGATCTGTTCCACAAATAGCGGTTTTCTTGATTTTTATTAAAACATCATTGACTCCAATTTCAGGCATTGGAACATCTTCCATCCAAAGACCTTTTCCGGGACGTGATTTAACTAAAGCTTTCATTATTACGTTTTTTTTTAACAAGGTTATAAATATCAGAAACTATTTTGAATTTTATGGAACAATTTATTTATTGTTTATATCTGGCTAAATCAGCCTTCTTTTTCACTTATCTATTGCTTTATTTTCAGTCACATAGCCCGCTATGCTCCTTTAAAAAAAGCAATAGCTAAACAAAAAATAAGACTAATTTATCACAGAATAAAATTCAAAATAGTTTCTGATTCAAAGGTATATTATTCTTTTGGATTATAAATAAGAAATCCCACTTGTTTTTAGCAGTAACGCTAAATCCAAGTGGGATCTTTTGTTGTATTCATTTCCTCTTTAAACTTTTCCGATCTAATCTTAAAACAGATCGAAAATTAAACTTTCTGTTAGCTGTAAATTAAAACTAATTTCAATTCAAGTAACTAGAAAGATCAGCTGCAGAGATGTTTTTGGCTATAATCACACCATTAGCATCCAGTAAATAGTTAGCGAAACCACGGTTTAGATTGTACTTTCTAAATAAACCAGATTCCTCTCCTTTTGTTTCAACGAAACAGGTGGGAGTAACTATTTGATCCCTACGAATAGTCTCATCAAAAATCGATTGATATTCATCAAACGAAACAGAAACCATTTGTACATTAGAGTGAGCAGATTGAGTTGCATGGCTTAAACTTGCGTTAAGCATCCGGGAATGCGCATCATAACTTGCCCAAAAACTAAGCAAAACGTATTTACCTTTCAACTCGTTCAGGTGAGTCGTTTGCTTATCCGACATATCTTTGATTTTAAAATCCGGGGCTATGTCGCCCGTGTTTAAACCTCCGGTAGGTTTATCTTTCGCAACGAAAGAAGTCAAGGAACTAATGAGTAATACAACAAAAATCCATTTTACATGCTTCATGCATTGGGGTTTTGGTTAATACTATTCCGGGAACTGTTATCACAGTTATTTCTTCCCGGAACCTTATCTATAACAAAACATTGATAAAATAGTTTTGCTAATATCAGTATTCTCAATACTGAAATCGGGCGCAAAGTTATGCAGTTATTGTAATACGATCCAAAAAAACAAGCCTTTTTCTCTCTTTTTTGGGTTATTTTTTATGTTATTTAGCATAAACAGAGGTTTTTTTCTTACTTTTGCATAAAAAATCAAGACTCTCTAATTTGAATTATGCAACAATCATCCAACACCGAATTAATTTTAATTCGTATCACCGGAGAAGATCGTCCCGGGCTTACAGCTTCAATTACAGAAATCCTGGCTAAATATGATGTTACCATTCTTGATATTGGTCAAGCTGATATTCATAATACATTATCTTTAGGTATTTTATGCAAAACCGAAGAACAACATTCGGGATTTATTATGAAAGAGTTGTTGTTTAAAGCTTCTTCTTTGGGAGTTACTATTCGTTTTTATCCTACTTCGACCGAAGAATATGAGGAATGGGTAAAAATGCAAGGTAAAAACCGATACATCTTAACCCTTCTTGGGCGTAAGCTTTCAGCCCGTCAAATAGCTGCGGTTACTCGCATCCTATCGGAACAAAGCATGAATATTGATGCCATTAAACGACTTACCGGTCGTATTCCTTTAGATGAGAGCAAGGAAAGCGCCAGAGCTTGTATTGAGTTTTCGGTTCGTGGCACTCCCAAAGATCGCGTAGCCATGCAAGAAGAATTAATGATACTTGCCCGTGATTTGGAAATGGACTTCTCCTTTCAGTTAGATAATATGTACCGAAGAATGCGCCGTCTTATTTGCTTCGACATGGATTCTACACTGATTGAAACCGAAGTTATTGATGAGCTGGCCATACGTGCCGGAGTTGGCGATCAGGTAAAAGCGATTACAGAACGTGCCATGCGTGGCGAAATAGACTTTACGGAAAGTTTTAGGGAACGTGTTGCATTATTAAAAGGACTGGATGAATCTGTAATGCGAGAAATAGCCGAAAGTCTTCCTATTACAGAAGGAGTTGATCGCTTAATGTATGTTTTAAAAAGATATGGATACAAAATAGCTATCCTTTCCGGAGGATTTACCTATTTCGGCAGATACTTGCAAGATAAATATGGTATTGACTATGTATATGCCAATGAACTGGAAATTGTAGATGGAAAGCTCACCGGAAACTATTTGGGAGATGTTGTAGACGGAAAACGAAAAGCTGAACTTCTTCGCCTGATTGCACAAGTAGAAAAAGTGGATATTGCACAAACCATTGCTGTAGGCGATGGAGCTAATGACCTTCCGATGCTTGGTGTAGCCGGGTTGGGTATTGCTTTCCACGCTAAACCTAAAGTAGTAGCTAATGCCAAACAGTCTATCAATACAATTGGTCTGGATGGCGTACTTTATTTCTTAGGTTTCAAAGATTCATATTTAGATGAACGGGGCAAACTCTAATTTTATTGATTATCTTTGCTCACAAATAAAAATGAAATGAAGTTTTCTGAACTAAAGTTAGAAGAGAGTGTAGTTGAAGCACTTGATGCAATGCGG
The DNA here is from genome assembly GCF_010500995.1 of Bacteroides sp. 224. Classification (GTDB taxonomy): domain Bacteria; phylum Bacteroidota; class Bacteroidia; order Bacteroidales; family Bacteroidaceae; genus Bacteroides. Next base: position 250,909 of record NZ_QVMK01000004.1, read on the forward strand.
TTTGATGATTGTACACCTGTACAAGAGCAAGCCATACCTATTATATTAGAGGGAAAAGATTTAATAGCAGTTGCACAAACCGGCACCGGCAAAACCGCAGCCTTTCTTGTGCCCATTCTCAACAAACTAAGTACGGGAAACTATCCGGAAGATGCCATCAATTGTGTAATAATGTCTCCGACTCGTGAACTCGCACAACAGATTGACCAGCAGATGGAGGGCTTTTCTTATTTTATGCCTACATCAAGTGTGGCTGTTTACGGAGGAAATGATGGCATTTTATTTGAACAACAAAAAAAAGGTTTGGTATTAGGTGCCGATGTAGTAATAGCTACCCCCGGACGCTTGTTGGCGCATTTGAATCTTGGCTATGTAGACTTCTCTAAAGTATCTTTCTTTGTGCTCGACGAAGCAGACCGTATGCTTGATATGGGATTCTTTGACGATATTATGCAAATAGTTAAGTATTTGCCCGAAGAACGGCAAACTATTATGTTTTCCGCAACCATGCCTGCCAAGATTCAGCAAATGGCAAAAACCATCCTACGTAATCCGGAAGAAATTAAACTGGCAGTATCTAAACCGGCAGAGAAGATTATACAGGCAGCCTACATTTGCTATGAATCTCAAAAATTAGGAATCATTCAAAGCTTATTTGCAGATCAGGTACCAGAGAAAGGAATCATATTTGCTTCGTCCAAAATAAAGGTAAAAGAGGTTACCAAAGCACTTAAAAGAATGAAACTGAACGTTGGCGAAATGCATTCCGATCTGGAGCAATCGCAACGGGAAGCTATTATGTATGAGTTCAAATCCGGCAAAATAAATATTCTTGTAGCTACAGATATTGTATCCAGAGGAATTGACATTGATGATATCCGATCGGTAATCAACTATGATGTTCCTCATGATAGCGAAGACTATGTTCATCGTATCGGCCGAACCGCCCGTGCCAACAATGATGGGGTGGCAATTACTTTTGTCAGCGAAAAAGAACAAAGCAATTTTAAGAGCATTGAAGATTTCTTAGGCAAAACAATCTATAAAATACCCGTACCAGCCGAACTTGGAGAATCGCCGGAATACGCTCCCCGAGCAACGAGATACACAGGTGGCAGAAAACCCAGAAAGAATTATAAAAGCAATGGGGGAAATAAGAAGAATACCCAAGCAACTTCTAAAAAGAAATAATTCTTTTTACTCCACAGCTGATATCAATAGTTTACCATCAAAACTTATCAGCAAATTAATAATATTACAAACCGGGCTATCAGGTATACATAAATTAGCTTGGTACAGAAATCCCTCTTTGTCAACATGAACAAATTCCATATCGGCAAGGATGGATGTAATATAAAGATCTTCTGAGATGTATTCTTTCAATTGCTCTTTGCGAATATCGCTTGCAAATAAACAATTCTTTCCTTCATACACACAAATATGCATAATGTTATCATAGTATACATTATCTACACTCAATCCGTCTTCTGAATAAATGGTTTTAGTCACTTTCATTGTAGAAGGATTAATATAGACATAAGCCCTATATCGTACATTATTATAATATACAACAGAATCTCGTTGGGTTACCTCTGTATAAGTAGGAATAATATGGTGCGAATTATCCGGAAATGCCAAAGAATCAGATTCATTTTCTGATTTATAAAGCTTTACCTTATTTCCGGATAAGGTCTGAAAATAAAAAGTGTAATCGGTCTGCCTATCTATATAATAACGGGCGACCTCATTTCCATAAGTAAAAAGACTGTCTTTGATTATTTGAAAATAAACCGGTGTAGAATTGGAATCTGTATGGTAGATTGTATCACCAACAATATACAAATACGGAGCATCTGTTTCTTCATCAAGCCAGATTCCCTGTAACAATTGTTTTGCTTTCTGATTTTCAGCCCTTCCAGAAGACGTTATAAATCCTCTACTTGTACAAGATGCCAACAACAGAATAGTCATTATACTTATGATACTCCTTGTCATAGTCAAAGTTTTGTGCAAATGTACACAAAACTTTGAAATAAGCTTATTATTTACCTATACAATAATAATCGAATCCTTGTTCCTCTATTTCTTTCTTCTCATAGATATTCCGCCCATCAAAGATCACGTGTTTATTCATTGCTTTTTTGATAACTGCCCAAGAAGGCAAACGAAATTCTTTCCATTCAGTAATAAGCATCAAAGCATCGGCATCCAGAACAGCATCATACATATCATTGGCATAATAAACGGCATCCCCTATTTTTCCTTGAGATTCCTTCATGGCTACAGGATCATAAACGCGTATATTACATCCGGCCTTCAACAACAAATCAATAATAACTAAAGAAGGCGCTTCTCGCATATCATCTGTTTCCGGTTTAAAGGCAAGTCCCCATAAAGTAATCGTTTTCCCTTTAAGATTTCCTTGAAAGTGTTTTTCTAATTTCCGGAACAAAATACTTTTCTGCAAATCATTCACTTCTTCAACAGCCTTTAATACGCGCATGGAATATCCGTTCTGTTCCGCAGTTTTAACTAATGCTTTTACATCTTTAGGAAAACAAGAGCCCCCATATCCAATACCCGGATACAGGAATTTTCGTCCGATACGAGTATCCGAACCAATGCCATTGCGTACCATATTCACATCGGCCCCTACTAACTCGCAAAGATTAGCAATATCGTTCATAAAGCTGATACGTGTAGCAAGCATAGAATTGGCTGCGTACTTTGTCATTTCAGCAGAAGGGATATCCATAAAAATAACACGGAAGTTATTTAGCAAAAATGGTTTATAAAGTTTGCTCATCAGTTTTTCTGCACGTTCCGACTCCACTCCTACTACTACTCTGTCAGGACTCATAAAGTCGCTGATAGCATTTCCTTCTTTTAAGAATTCAGGATTAGAAGCTACATCAAACTCAATATCCTCCCCTCTTTTATTTAATTCTTCTTTTATAGCATCTTTCACTTTACATGCAGTGCCTACAGGAACAGTACTTTTAGTCACAACCAATACATATTTTTTCATATTCCGACCAATCGTACGGGCTACTTCCAATACATATTTTAAATCGGCGCTTCCATCTTCGTCCGGTGGAGTACCTACAGCACTAAAAACAACCTCTACATCATCCAATACGCTTTCGAGAGAAGTGGTAAAGTTCAATCTCCCTGCTTTAGAATTACGAAGAACCAGCTCTTCCAACCCATTTTCATATATTGGGATTATGCCATTTTTAAGAGACTCTATTTTTTCGACATTCGTATCAACGCATGTAACATTCACTCCAATTTCAGCAAAACAGGTTCCTGTAACCAAACCCACATAACCTGTACCCACAATTGCTATTTTCATTCTTTTATCAATGCATTAAGTTTAAGAATCAGATCATAAGTAAAGCACAAAAATACAACTTTTTTTCTCATATTCATCAACACAAGCAAGAAAGCGTTTATAAATTGTTAATAACAAAAAGCAATCCTTCTTCTCATATCTGCAATTTATATACTACTTTTGCACTCATGATTGATTTAGCCCAGCATATTGAAGTTTTATTATTGGAAAATGATTGTGTAATTATACCTGGTTTCGGAGGGTTTGTTACTCATTATTCCCCAGCTCATTGGTCGGAAGAAGAAGCTATCTTTCAAGCACCAACTCGCATTATAGGCTTCAATCCTCAGCTAAAGATGAATGATGGCATACTGGTTCAATCATATATGGAAGTATATAATACAAGTTTTGCTGATGCAAGCCTTATTATTAAATCTGAAGTAGAACAGCTTATCAATACACTTCATAAAGAGGGAAAAATTGAACTTGCAAACATTGGAGAGTTATCATACTCCATAGATAATTCATACATATTCAATCCGTATAATCACAACCTAATATCTCCTTCTTTATATGGACTGGATACTTTTGGCATTACAGAGCTGAAAGATCTGCTTAAACCAACAGAGAAGCCACTTGATTTACCAGCCGTTCAGCCAACTTCCAAAAAACATTATGAAATTAAGATTAACCGTACCTTATTAAGGAATACAGTTGCTGCTGCCATAACCATTATCTTGTTTTTTGCCTTATCCTCTCCTATTGAGAATACACAGATAGAACAAGTAAATTATGCACAATTAATACCCTCCGGCTTTCTCGAAAAAATAGAGAAACACTCTCTTTTAACATCACTCGTAGGAATACAGGCAGAAGAAGAGCAACAACGCCATCAGCCCCAACCACAGCCCAAGGTTCAAGTAGAAGAACCAATTAAAGAACCTCTACCTATTGAAACAGAAACAATAAAAGAGCCAATAGTAGTAGAGAAGAAAGTGCAAAAGGCCTCTAAACAAAAAACAATTAAAAAGAAACAACATACTTATCATATTATCGTAGCCAGTGTCGCAAATTCGAAAGAAGGGAAAGAGATTATTGAACAGCTTCATAAAGAAGGCTATAAAAATGCCCAAATAATAACAAAAAACGGCAAAACAAGAGTCAGTATTTTCTCATTCTCCGATCGTAAAAAGGCCGACAATCAACTACTTAAATTACGAAAAAACAAAGCATACAAAAGTGCTTGGCTACTACCTGTTAAGTAAAAGAAAACCTAAAATGAAACGAATACTCTGTCCCAAATGTGAAAATTATCTTTCTTTTGATGAAACCAAATATAGCGAAGGGCAATCATTAGTCTTTGTATGCGAACATTGTGGAAAACAATTCAGCATTAGAATTGGAAAGACCAAAATGAAAGCTACCCGAAAAGAAGAAGAGTTAAATGAAAAGGTTGAAGGCTCTGAATTCGGAAGCATCATTGTTGTTGAAAATGTTTTTGGTTATAAACAAATACTCCCATTACAAGAAGGAGACAATATAATAGGACGACGTTGTGTGGGAACTACCATCAACACGCCTATAGAAACGGGTGATATGAGCATGGATCGCCGGCATTGCATTATCAATGTAAAGCGAAATAAGCAAGGAGAGATCATCTACACACTAAGAGATGCCCCAAGCCTTACCGGAACTTTCTTAATGAATGATATATTGGGAGATAAAGACAGAATCCGTATTAATGATGGGGCAATTATAACGATTGGAGCTACTACACTTATTCTCCGGATTTCTTAATTAGGGTTTCTATTTCATACTTAAAACACCAAATAGAAAAATCGCATGAAAGGTTTAAAACCATCCATGCGATTTTTATATATTCGGAAACACTACTCTTTATACTCAGTAGGTAGAATCTTTATTTCCATTAGTTTTTTCTTATTCTTGCCGAAATACAAATAGTCGAAAACAACATCATGCTTTTTCAAGTATTTCATGTCCTTAGAGGTTTTGATGCCGGTTATTATTACTTCACGCAAGTTACTGTGCACAGCATTCAAATCCAGACTATCCTCATTAATGCCAGAAAGCGTATAACAGTATTTTATATTACGACTATTTTTCGGAGATACAACACTGTCAAGTCGTGTAAACTCATCCATCATCTTAGGGCACGATTTACTCATCTCTACCGCTATTTTCCCTATTTCATCTTCTACAGACGTACTGAACAAAGAAGAAGATAGTGAATAAGCAACTACAAATCCAATCGCACTAAAAACTATCAGAGCAATTTTTTGCTTTTTAGATAGAGAGTTTAATGTTTTTCTATTCATCGTGTCTTCTATCAATACACTTCTATTTCTGCAGCTATTCTTTTAGCCTTATCTCGCAACGCATCCATGTCGGCACCTAAAGGAGCATAGCACAATACAACGGCCATTCTTCTGTTCTTTCTGGTAAACGGTTTGCCGAAAATGCGTACATAAGTATCTTCTTCTGCAGTAGCTTTTTCTATTCCTTTATAACGTGGCGATTCTTCGCTTGCAATGGAAGAAAGCACAACAGCACTTACCCCCGATCGCTCTAATTTAATAGCCGGAATAGGAAATCCAAGTACGGCACGTAGATGTAATTCAAACTCATTCAGATTCTGAGTACCTGCCAGCGTTACCATACCTGTATCGTGTGGACGGGGTGATAACTCGGAAAAGTATACTCCGTTCTTATGACTCAAGAAGAATTCTACCCCCCAAAGTCCGGCACCGGTTAGGGCTTTGGTTACTTTATCTGCCATATCCTGTGCCTCTTTCAAGTGCTCGGGATCAATATGTACGGGTTGGAAGCTTTCCTGATAATCGCCTCCTTTTTGAATATGTCCGATGGGAGGACAGAAAAGCGTAGGACCATTCTTTTGAGTAACAGTAAGCAAAGTTATCTCTGTATCAAATTGAATAAACTCTTCAATAATCAGCTCTTTAATATCTCCACGACTTCCGCTACACCCATATTCCCAGGCATGTTCCAGATCATCGGCAGTCTTTACCAAAGATTGCCCTTTACCAGACGAAGACATTAAAGGCTTTACGATACACGGAAAACCAACTTTGGGGGCAGCTTCTTTCAGTTCCTCCAATGATTTTGCATAAAAATATTTAGCTGTTTTCAGCCCTAACTCCTGTGCTGCTAAATCGCGAATGGCTTTACGATTCATGGTGTAATTTACGGCACGAGCACTTGGAACAACCAAAATTCCTTCCTTTTCAAAATCATATAACCTTTCGGTGCGGATTGCTTCGATTTCGGGAACAATAATGTCCGGCGCATGTTTCTTCACCACTCTATCCAGTTCATCACCATTCAGCATATCAAACACTTCGCATTCGTCGGCTACTTGCATGGCGGGTGCTCCCGGATAAGAATCACAAGCTACCACATATTGCCCTTTACGCTGGGCAGAAATCACAAACTCTTTTCCTAATTCACCGGAGCCCAGTAAAAGTATCTTCTTCATTTATTTTATTTTTAAGTTTTTAAAAGGGTATATGGAACACAGAGACACAAAGGCACAGAGATTTAATTAAACTTGGTTTTGTAAATAAAAAAACTCTGTGTCTTTGTGTCTCTGTGTTCCAATTAAATTATTGATGTTGATCGCGAAGCAAATCATTCACCGTTTTAACAGGATTGAATGTTGAAAGGGGTACTTCCACAAAAATGGTATTCCAATCGCTCATCGCTCCATTCCATAATCCCGGCAATTCAAGTGCTTTCAGTTCCTTACCGTTCTTTGATTTATAAGAAATAAATCCGGTAGCTTTATCTACATAATTAGACAAATCGAACTTCTGCCCTTTATAACCGCGCACTGCACAAACCAAATCTACCGGATTAAAATGAGTTCCTTTTTCAAACATTTCTTTTTTAGCCGGATCATTCATATCTATTTGCGAGCTTTCCAATATTTGCAAAGAGATGGTTCCGTCTGCGTTATAAGCAAGGAATGGCCCCCCACCGGGTTCTCCTACATTCTTTACCATACCACACACACGCATGGGGCGATTCAGTTTTTTCTTCAGGTAAAGCACCAGTTCTGCATCTTCCAGGTTTTTGGTATTCGGATTCTTACAGAAAAGTTTCTTCTGAACAAATTGAAGTACCTCCATTATTTGCTCCTGTGTATACTGTCCACTATCTAACAAAGCAAGATATTCGAAGGCTTGTTTCTGTAAAGCAACCAAAACCCCGGCAATCAGCTTTTTATAATGAACCGTATCTTCTTTCAACTTATCAGGTACTACATTATCTATATTTTTAATGAAGATAATATCTGCATCTAAGTCGTTCAGGTTTTCGATTAAAGCTCCATGTCCGCCCGGACGGAACAACAACTTTCCATTATCCCGGAAAGGTTCGTTATTCATATCTGCGGCAATGGTATCGGTACTCTGTTTCTGTTCCGAAAAGCCCACATTGAAATCAACATTATAAAGTGTTGAATAGTAATCTTTTGTTTTATTCACCAATGCTTCGAAAAGCGGAAGATGCTCCGGCGATACTGTGAAGTGTACATTAGCCTTTCCCGTTTTGCTCGATCCGTACAAAGCGGCTTCTACCAAATGCTCTTCCAACGGAGTGCGTACTCCATCTTCATACTTATGAAATTGAAGTAACCCTTTGGGAAGTGAACCGTAATTTAAGCCACTCTTATCCAGAAGCAGCTTTACGATTGTTTTATATTCACCATCTTTTATCAATGAATGAACATCCTTGTTTTCTGCTTCCAAACAAACTTCATTCAGTTGTTCGAAGAAACCGAAGTTAGCAATATTATCAAAGAAAGTTTGTTCGAACTTCGTTGTAGGACGGTCATAAGCGGCATCCAAAAACTCAAAGAGGTCTTTAAACATTCTACTGGCAGCGCCGGATGCCGGAACAAACTTCACAATAGTTTTATAAGTATCTGTATATTCTTTCCAAGCATTCAAGAAATTTTCTTGTTCTTCTGCGGTAGGAGCCAAAATTCCTTTCTCTATAGAAGCCGCCGCTTCAAGTTTAAGGTATGGGAAACCAGTTTCAAAGCTTTTCAGTTGTTCTACAATCCGTTCTTCCGAAATTTCTTTTCGGTCAAGCAATTCTTTGTCTTGGGATGTTAACATTTTACTCTATATTTTTATTAATTGATGCCCAAAAATACAAAATACTATTTACTTGTTATCATATACTAAACAAAAAAAGCTACTTTTACAGTCTAAAACCGAAAGAACATTTATGGAACATAATTCATTTTTCACTGAAGAAGAAAAGAAAGAATTATTCCGTCTATATAAAGCATTGATTAAATCAGCAGGTGACACCATCACTCGGGAAGAAAAAGTAAAATTAAAGAAATACCTAACCCTGGCTGTTGAGAGCAACAATCTTAAAAGGAATAATTTTGGCATGAATCCCATTATACGGGATTTACAGACTGCTGTTGTTGTATGCGATGAAATGAGTATGAAAGGCTCCTGCCTCACAGGCATTATGCTCCATGAAATCGTTAAAAACAAAATTCTTAACTTAGAGAATGTAAAGAAAGAATTTGGCGAAGATGTAGCGAGTATTATCAAGGGGCTGGTAAAAGTCAACGAATTATACTCCAAAAGCCCTACCATAGAGTCTGAAAATTTCAGAAACCTACTTTTATCTTTTGCAGAAGATATGCGGGTGATTCTTATCATCATTGCAGATCGTGTAAATATCATGCGCAAAATAAAAGATTTGGGCGATGAAGAAGACCGGATAAAGGTAGCCAACGAAGCTGCTTACTTATATGCTCCTTTGGCTCATAAGTTAGGTCTTTACAAAATAAAATCCGAGCTGGAAGATTTATCTTTAAAGTACACCAACAGAGAGACTTATTATTTCATTAAAGATAAACTGAACGAAACAAAAGCTTCGCGCGATAAATACATTGCCGCTTTTATTGCGCCTATCAATGAAAAGCTGAAAGAAGCCGGCTTGAAATTCGACATCAAAGGAAGAACCAAGTCCATTCATTCTATTTGGAATAAGATACAAAAGCAAAAAACGGCTTTCGAAGGAATTTATGACCTGTTCGCCATCCGTATTATTCTGGAATCGGACGAGGAAAAGGAAAAGCAAGAGTGCTGGCAAGCGTATTCCATTGTAACGGATATGTATCAGCCCAATCCTAAAAGGCTACGCGACTGGCTCTCTATCCCTAAAAGCAACGGATATGAGTCTTTACACATCACTGTAATGGGTCCGGAAGGTAAATGGGTAGAAGTGCAAATACGTACCCGCCGGATGGATGATATTGCCGAACGCGGACTTGCCGCTCACTGGCGTTACAAAGGAATTAAAGGAGAAACCGGACTGGACGAATGGCTGACCTCCGTACGCGAGGCACTCGAAAACCCCGAAAGCGACTCCATGAAAGTGATGGATCAGTTTAAAATGGATTTGTATGAAGATGAAGTATTCGTCTTCACTCCCAAAGGTGATCTTTTTAAACTGGCCAAGGGGGCAACGGTGCTTGATTTCGCTTTCCATATTCATTCCAAATTAGGAAGCAAATGTCTTGGTGCGAAAGTTAACGGTAAAAATGTTCAGCTCAAATACAAGCTTAACAGCGGAGATCAGGTGGAAATCATGACCTCCAACAACCAGACTCCGAAGCAAGACTGGCTAAATATTGTTACCACCTCCAAGGCAAGAACCAAAATTCGCCAGACTTTAAAGGAAATGGCGGCCAAGCAAAGCGACTTTGCCAAAGAAACCATCGAACGTAAATTCAAGAATCGCAAGATGGATTACGATGATGCCGTTATGATGCGTTTAATTAAAAGACTGGGATACAAAAATGTAACCTTGTTCTACCAGGATATTGCCAATGAAACATTGGACGTAAACTGTATTCTGGATAAATACATTGAACAGCAGAAAAAAGAAAACGACAGCCACGAAGAAATAGCCTACCGCAGTGCCGAAGGGTATAATATGCAAACGACGGCCGATGAAATCACCAGTAAAGAGGATATTCTGGTGATTGATCAGAACCTGAAAGGTATTGAGTTTAAGCTGGCCAAGTGTTGCAACCCAATTTATGGAGACGATGTTTTTGGCTTTACAACAGTTTCCGGCGGTATCAAGATACATCGCACAGATTGTCCCAATGCCCCCCAAATGCACGAGCGGTTTGGTTATCGAATTGTAAAGGCACGTTGGGCAGGAAAATCTCAAGGCACTCAGTATCCGATTACATTGCGCGTGGTAGGGCATGATGATATAGGTATTGTTACCAACATAACTTCCATCATATCTAAAGAAAATGATATGAGCTTACGCTCCATCAGCATCAACTCCAACGACGGACTCTTTTCGGGGATGCTCACAGTAATGGTAGGTGATACAGGACGTATGGAGGCTTTAATTAAGAAGTTAAAAGCCGTAAAAGGTGTAAAACAAGTTAGCAGGAATTAAATGTCACTATTATTTTTCACCACAGAGGACACAGAGAACACAGAGGTTATAATTAATAATACGATTCCCTGCGGTATATCGGGTGGACACTCTGTGCCCTCTGCGTCCTCTGTGGTGAAAACTGATAATACAAACCAAACTCATAGCAAATGAAACATCCGTTCAGCATAAAACAACGAATAAAAAGTTTCGGCTATGCCCGGAAAGGCATCCGAAGTTTTATCAGTAAAGAACATAATGCCTGGATTCATTGTGCAGCCATTATCGTAGTTACGTGTGCCGGGTTTTATTTCAATATCAGTAAAGGAGAATGGGTGTCCATCCTCCTTTGTTTTGCTTTGGTACTTGCTTCCGAAGCATTTAACACGGCTATTGAGCGCTTAGTCGATTTGGTATCTCCGGATAAACATCCCATAGCGGGAGATGTAAAAGACATAGCTGCCGGGGCTGTTTTAATATGTGCCATTGTATCGGCCATTATAGGTGCTATTATTTTTATACCTTATGTTATAGAATATATTATATAAAAAAAACATTTTTTACTACCTTTACTTCATATTAATAATATAAAACGAAATGGAAAACAGAAGTCTCGTAACCATTGCCAATCATAGCCGGGAGAAAATCCTATATATGATTGAAATGGCGAAACAATTTGAAGAATCCCCCAATCGTAAACTACTGGAAGGAAAGATCGTTGCTACCCTCTTTTTTGAACCTTCCACCAGAACCCGTCTTAGTTTTGAAACGGCTGCCAACCGCCTTGGAGCTAAAATCATTGGTTTTACAGACCCCAAAGCTACAAGCTCGGCCAAAGGAGAAACATTGAAAGATACCATTATGATGGTAAGCAGCTATGCCGATGTTATCATCATGAGGCATTATTTAGAAGGGGCAGCCAGATATGCCAGTGAGATAGCTCCCGTTCCTATTGTAAATGCAGGAGACGGTGCCAATCAACATCCTTCTCAAACAATGTTAGATTTATATTCTATCTATAAAACGCAGGGAACGCTTGATAACTTAAATATTTATCTGGTAGGCGATTTGAAATACGGCAGAACCGTACACTCGCTACTAATGGCCATGCGTCATTTTAACCCAACCTTCCATTTCATCGCTCCCGAAGAGCTCAAAATGCCGGAAGAATATAAACTCTACTGCAAAGAGCATGGCATAAAATACGTAGAACATATCGATTTCAACGAGGAAGTAATTGCCGAAGCAGATATTTTATACATGACTCGCGTTCAGAAAGAGCGTTTCACCGACTTGATGGAGTACGAACGCGTTAAAAACGTATATATCCTCCGCAATAAGATGCTGGAAAAAACTCGGCCAAACCTACGTATCCTCCACCCTCTTCCACGGGTGAACGAGATTGCTTACGATGTGGATGATAGCCCCAAGGCATACTATTTCCAACAAGCCCAAAACGGTCTTTATGCCCGTCAGGCCATTTTATGTGATGTATTAGGAATTACTTTAGACGATATAATCTGATTGTAGTATGGATGCAAACAAACAAGCGTTACAGGTAGCCGCCTTGAAAAACGGTACCGTAATTGATCATATACCCTCCGAGAAACTTTTCACCGTTGTATCACTTCTCCGCCTGGAACGAATGGATAATAACATAACCATTGGTTTTAATCTGGAAAGTAAAAAGCTCGGCAAAAAAGGAATTATCAAAATTGCCGATAAGTTCTTTTGCGATGAAGAAATTAACCGCATAGCAGTAATAGCTCCCAACGTAAAACTGAACATCGTACGCGATTATGAGATAGCAGAGAAAAAGTATGTTCAATTGCCCGATCAACTAAAAGGCATCGTAAAATGTGCCAATCCAATGTGCATCACCAATAACGAACCGATGAAAACATTCTTCAAAGTAATAGATAAAGAACGTTGCATCATCAGATGCCATTACTGCGAGAAGGAACAACAAAGAGAACAAATAGTTATTATTTGAGTTTATAGTTTTGAGTTTATAGTTTATAGGCGCATACTGTAAACTCAAAAACTACAAACTATAAACTCAAAAACTACAAACTACAAACTCAAATCCTACAAACTCAAATCCCATGAAACAAGACTGGAAACCCGGTACACTAATTTATCCACTTCCGGCAGTATTAGTTAGCTGCGGAAGCGAAGAAAGTGAATACAATATTATAACGGTGGCATGGACGGGCACTCTTTGTACCAATCCTCCGATGTGTTATATTTCTGTTCGCCCCGAAAGGCATTCTCATTCCATTATTAAAAAGAATATGGAATTTGTTATTAACCTGACTACCGAAAAAATGGCTCATGCCACCGATTGGTGCGGAGTGCGCTCAGGAAAAGATTATAATAAGTTTAAGGAGATGAAGCTCACTCCCGGTAAATGTACTGTGGTAAATGCTCCATTGATCGAAGAGTCTCCACTGTGCATCGAATGCCGGGTAAAAGAAATTATCTCTCTCGGATCGCATGATATGTTCATTGCCGATGTAGTAAATGTACGAGCCGAAGAAGATCATCTAAATAAAGAAAGTGGAAAGCTGGAATTGGCAGAAACAAATCCACTTGTATATTTACATGGCAACTATTTTGGTTTGGGAGATAAAATTGGTAAATTCGGCTGGTCGGTAGAAAAGAAGAAAAAGTAATATGAAACGCTTGGTTATTCTGTATATTCTCTCCTCTTTTACCTTGCTCCTTTGGAGTCAGGGTAAGAGCGAAACTGTATCTTTACAGAAAAAGCCTTCTCTGAATTTTGGGATGAAAGTAGGGTTTAACTCTTCCATGTACACCGTCTCCGAATTAAAGATCAAAGATGTTACCATTGATGATACTCAAAACAATTACAAGATAGGATATTTCGCCTCCATTTTTATGAGGTTAAATATAGAAGACCATTATATACAGCCGGAAATTGCTTATCAGTACAGTAAATGCCAGGTTACATTTGATAAACTTGGCGCCCAACACCACGAGCTTGAACCCGATTATGCATCTATCAGTTCCAAGCTTCACAGTATTGAATTACCGGTATTGTATGGATACAGTATTATAAACAGAAACCCTTATGGACTTTCCGTATTTATTGGTCCTAAATTCAAATATCTGTGGAATAAGAAAAACAAAATCGAATTTGAGAATTTCGATCAGGAGTTGGAAGAAGAATTAAGACCGCTCAATATCAGCATCACAGCCGGATTAGCCGTTAATATTTCCAAGATCTTTTTTGACTTCAGATACGAGCATGGACTTAATAATATTTCCAAAGGAATTAGCTACGTTCATTACAACCAGGAAATAAGCGAAAAAACCGCCAGTAACATGACCTTTAAGCGGAGAGAAAATGTACTTAGTTTCTCATTTGGAATGATGTTTTAATTCTTTTTTCTACCTTTGCACTTCAATTTGAAAGTTATTACACTTATATCATAAACAGAATGAAAAGAGATGATTTAATTTTCGAAATTATCGAAAAAGAACACCAACGTCAGCTGAAAGGTATCGAGCTGATCGCATCAGAAAACTTTGTAAGTGATCAGGTGATGCAGGCCATGGGTTCCTGCCTTACCAATAAGTATGCCGAAGGATATCCCGGGAAGCGCTACTATGGAGGCTGCGAAGTGGTGGATCAAAGCGAGCAACTGGCTATCGACCGTCTGAAAGAGGTATTTGGAGCCGAATGGGCAAATGTACAGCCTCACTCGGGAGCACAAGCAAATGCTGCGGTATTTCTGGCAGTGATGAATCCCGGTGATAAATTCATGGGATTAAATCTGGCTCACGGAGGACACCTTTCTCATGGTTCATTAGTAAATACTTCGGGAATTATATATACTCCCTGCGAATATAACGTAGACAAAGAAACAGGACGTGTAGACTACAACCAAATGGAAGAAGTTGCACTTCGTGAAAAACCCAAAATGATTATTGGCGGTGGCTCTGCCTATTCACGCGAGTGGGATTATAAACGCATGCGCGAAATAGCCGATAAGATAGGTGCTATCTTATTGGTAGATATGGCTCACCCTGCCGGTTTAATTGCTGCCGGTTTGTTGGAGAATCCGTTGAAATATGCCCATATTGTTACGTCGACTACACATAAAACACTTCGCGGACCTCGTGGTGGTGTAATTATGTTGGGTAAAGACTTCCCTAACCCTTGGGGCAAAACTACTCCTAAAGGAGAAGTTAAAATGATGTCGCAATTACTCGACTCTGCCGTATTCCCCGGTATACAAGGTGGTCCGTTGGAGCATGTAATTGCAGCTAAAGCAGTTTCATTCCTCGAATGCTTGCAACCGGAATATAAAGAATATCAGATGCAAGTTAAAAAGAACGCGGCTGCATTGGCACAAGCATTAATGGATCGCGGCTTCGACATTGTATCGGGAGGTACCGACAATCACTCTATGCTTGTAGACCTTCGCGGAAAATATCCTGAATTAACCGGTAAAGTAGCAGAAAAAGCATTGGTTGCTGCCGATATTACTGTTAATAAAAACATGGTTCCTTTTGATAGCCGTTCGGCATTCCAAACATCAGGTATCCGTTTAGGTACTCCTGCCATTACTACTCGTGGTGCCAAAGAACCATTAATGGCCGAAATTGCAGAAATGATTGAAACCGTATTATCTAACTTCGATAATGAAGAAATTATTGCTCAGGTTCGCAAACGCGTTAATGAGACAATGAAAGATTATCCTTTATTTGCTTAGTGTTCTAAATTAATTTATAAAATAGGCCCCCTCCGCCCTTTGGGCACCTCCCCCTTGCAGGGGAGGAATTCCTGTGGCATCGAGGACTTGGCTTCGGCGCCTCGCCGATCCTCCCCTGCAAGGGGGAGGTGCCCAAAGGGCGGAGGGGGTATAGTACAACTAATAATGAGCATCTACTTATTAATTATAGAAGATCATAAAAAGAAAAAGAGCTGACATTTGTTAGCTCTTTTCTTTTAACTATTATTCCTTATCAGTACCCCATTTCGTGCAGTGCTTTACAAAGCTGATCGGGACAGGAAGTAGAACGTCTTCCGCATCGTATGCCTTCCAGTTTGGCTATTACCTCAGCTACCGGCATTCCTTTCACAAGTTTTGAGATGCCATGCAAACTTCCGTTGCATCCGTTCCAATACATAGCTTCTTTCAGGATACCGTCTTCTACTTCTATTTCAATGGTTGTACTGCAAGTACCTTGGGTTTTATAGATATACTGCATTACTCCTCTACCTCCTCAGCAGGTTTCATGTTTGTATATACATTCTGAACATCTTCGTCATCTTCCAACTTCTCTACCATTTTCTCGATAGTAGCACGTTGTTCTTCATTCAAGTCTTTTTCATCTGTTGGAATACGGGTGAATTCAGAACTTTTAATTTCATATCCGTTTTCTTCCAAATATTTTTGAATGGCGTTGAACGACTGGAATTCGCCGTACAATGTAATTTCATTGTCTTCTTCGTCATAATCCTCGTCTACACCAAAATCAATCAGTTCAAGAATCAGATCTTCCACAGCCATGCCTTCTTTCTTACCAATGGTAAATACCGACTTATGGTTAAATATAAAATCAAGACTTCCGGAAGTACCCAACGACCCACCAAACTTAGTAAACACGCTACGCACATTGGCAACCGTACGAGTGGTGTTATCAGTAGCTGTTTCTACCAAAATAGCAATACCAAAAGGACCATATCCTTCGTACACCATTTCCTTGTAGTCTTTTTGATCTTTGCCCATCGCGTTCTTAATGGCACGCTCTATGTTGTCCTTGGGCATATTCTCACGTTTGGCTGTAGCAATAATTGCTCTAAGGTGAGGGTTGTTTTCCGGATCGGGGCCACCTGCTTTTACTGCAATAGCAATTTGTTTACCAACTCTTGTAAACACACGAGCCATATTTCCCCATCTTTTCAGCTTAGTAGCTTTTCTATATTCAAATGCTCTTCCCATTGGATTTGAGTTTTTAAGTTTGTTTTTAAGTTTGGAGTTTGAGTTTGGAGTTTTAAGTTTGTAGTTTGGAGTTTGTAGTTTTTAGTTTGGAGTTTATAAGTTACACAATGAACCTATAAACTAACAACTATAAACTATAAACTCACAACTATAAACTTAAATATCACCTAAGTTTAGCTCCCAATCTGTCTTCCAGATTCTTCACCATCTTAGACATTATTTTATCAATCACTTTATCTGTCAATGTTTGGTTTTCATCCTGGAGCAAGAAGTTTAC
This sequence comes from Bacteroides sp. 224, assembly GCF_010500995.1. Lineage (GTDB taxonomy): Bacteria > Bacteroidota > Bacteroidia > Bacteroidales > Bacteroidaceae > Bacteroides. Next base: position 267,962 of record NZ_QVMK01000004.1, read on the forward strand.
TGCATAAGATTTCTTTCCTGCTTCCAGATTCTTTCCTTCGTACACATCAAACAAAGATACTTCGCGAAGCAATTTCTTTTCTGTTTCGAAAGCTATTTTCTCTATTTCGGCAAACTGCACCTTCTTATCCAGCAATAAAGCAAGGTCGCGTTTTACTGCCGGGAATTTAGATAATTCCTTATAGTTGATCTTTACCGAGCGAATGGCTTTCATCAGCTCTTTCCAGTCGAAATCGGCATAATACACTTCATTATCTATGTCGAAAGCTTTTAAGTGCTTCTTTCCTACTACTCCTAAAACAGCCAATCTTTTGCCACCCCTTGTATTTACGGAAAGTGCAGTAGAAAACACATCATCTGTAAGATTGCCTACCACCAGATTTCTTAAATCCAATCCTAAGCGAATCAATATATTCTCAACATAAGCCTTTAGTTCATATACCGAACTGTTCTCATCGGCATGTGCCCAAGAGTTCGAGACTTTCTTTCCGGTAATCCAAAGCGCCAGGTGATAATCTTCGCTATAAGCCGCCAATGCCTTCTCCGGATTCTTTTTCTCCTTATTGAAATAGTAACAATTACCGAATTCAAAGAATTTCAGATCCGCGTTTTTACGGTTTGCATTATAGGCAATACTCTCCAAACCTCCGAAAAGTAACGTTTGGCGCATGCCATTCAAATCGGTACTTAACGGATTCAAAAGCATTACGGTTCTATCTGCCGGGTAAGATTCCATTCCTTCATAATAAGCCGCACGGGTCAGTGAGTTATTCATAATTTCGCTGAATCCGCATCCTACCAACTGTTCCGAAACCAGGTTCTGAAGCTTATTCGATCTGTCTTCTTCTCCTTTAGTGGTCAGGCTCGATTTTAGCGTAGTAGGTATTTCCACATTATTATATCCGTAGATACGGAGAATGTCTTCAATAACATCTACATCACGCTGCACATCCACCCGATAAGGAGGTACGGCAAGTGTCAACCCTTCCGGTGTTTCTTGCTGTATTTTCATTTCCAGGCTGCATACAATGTTTTTGATTGTTTGCACCGGAATCTCTTTACCAATCAATGAGTTTACTTTGTTGTAAGACAATTCTACGATAAAGTCCTCAATCGGTTTATTATATATATCCTTTATTTCGGAAGAAATAGTTCCTCCCGCCAATTCTTTAACCAATAGGGCAGCCAACTTAAGGCAATAGATGGTAATGTTAGGATCTACCCCTCTTTCGAAACGGAAAGAAGCATCCGTATTCAATCCATGACGGCGAGCCGTTTTACGAACCCATGTAGGATGAAAATAAGCACTTTCAATAAATACATTTTTCGTTTCTTCCGTAGCACCCGAATTCAATCCTCCGAATACCCCGGCTATACACATAGGAGCTTCTTTGCTGCAAATCATCAAATCGCGATCTGATAGTTTACGTTCTACCCCATCCAGTGTAACGAAAGGAGTACCCTCCGGCAATGTTTCCACCACTACTTCATGACCGGCTATCTTATCTGTATCGAAACAGTGTAAAGGCTGACCAAAAGCATGAAGAATGTAATTGGTAATATCCACCACGTTATTAATCGGACGCAATCCTATCAAACGAAGTTTATCCTGTAGCCATGCCGGGCTTTCTTTTACAGTCACCCCTTTTACGGTGATACCGGCATAACGCGGACAAGCTTCCTCGTTTACCACTGTAATGTTGATGTTCAACTCCTGATTATCAACCGCAAATTCATCAACAGACGGCTTTTTTAAAGTTGCCTTATATCCGTTTTGAAGTAAGTAAGCATATAAATCACGTGCCACCCCATAGTGTGAGCTACCATCGGCACGATTAGGCGTAATATCTACTTCGAGCAGATAATCGCTTTTAACATTAAAATAATCCTTGGCAAGCGTTCCGGGCACTGCTTCGGCAGGAAGCACCATAATACCATCATGGCCGGCTCCTAAACCGATCTCGTCTTCCGCGCAAATCATTCCGTTCGACTCTACGCTGCGGATTTTAGATTTCTTTATTGTAAAACTATCATCGCCACTGTAAAGGATAGTACCAATGGTAGCAACTACCACTTTTTGTCCGGCAGCCACATTAGGTGCCCCACATACGATTTGCACCGGTTCGCCGTTGCCCAAATTAACCGTTGTGATGTGCAAATGGTCTGAATTAGGATGATCTTCGCAAGTAAGAACTTCAGCAATAACCAATCCCTCAAGACCTCCTTTAATGGTTTGAACCTCCTCTACTCCACCAGTTTCCAGACCAATGGAAGTAAGCGCAGCAGCTACTTCATCCGGAGATAAATTGAAGTCTACATACTCTTTCAGCCAGTTATACGAGATATTCATATATATAATTTTTATTGTTTTTCAAAACGATGGGCAAAGTTAATAAGTTTTTTTCACCCCTCAAACACATTCATCCCCTTATTATGTGTAAACTTCACCCTTCCCGTTTCTCCATTCCGATGCTTAGCCACAATTACATAGCCCACCCCCTCGGTGGATTTGCCATTTTTATCTTGCTTAAACCCTGCCAATAGCGGGCGATAAAGCAATAATACCACATCGGCATCCTGCTCAATAGCCCCACTCTCGCGCAGATGCTCCAAAGCAGGAATCTTACCGGGCTGATTCTCGGGCTCGCGATTCAACTGACACAAAAGCAACACCGGAATATTCAGCTCCTTTGCCAATAACTTAGCCTGGCGGGTAGTTTGCGCCACCACCTGCTCGCGGTTCATACGCGAAGAAGCCGAACGGGTATCCAACAACTGGAGGTAATCCAGAATAATCATATCGCACTGCTTTTTCTTACAAAGCATACGGGCACCTGCCCGGATATGATCTATACTCATGGAGGGAGAATCGTCTACCAAAATAGAGAGTTTCTTTAACGCAGCAATCGCCTTCCGCGCCTTTTTCAACTCCTCTTTAGTTAGCTGACCGCTCCGCCACTTGGAGGGGTCAATACCCGCCTGCCCGGTAATCATACGGTCTGCCAAGCGTTCTCCCTGCATTTCAATACTATAAACCACCACCTTATGTCCGGCACGCGAAGCGGAAAGAGCTATATGCAAGCCCATAGCCGTTTTACCCACCGAAGGACGGGCAGCAAGCACCACCAGGTCGCCCCGCTGAAAGCCGGAGGTCATTTTATCTAAAGCGGAAAGCCCGGTGGGAATACCTGTCAGTCCGTTGCGGCTCTCCTTCATGCGTTGCTTGCGTTGAGCATCAGCATCCTGCAAAAGCGTAGCAAAATCACGGCGATTCTGTTTCCAGGCGTAGGTGCCTTCTACGCCGTCCAACATACGGTGGGTTTCCATCAGGGTATCCTGGATATCCAGAGTCTCGTCCGCAGCATGAGAGTGAAGTAGCTGCCCGCCAATCATCAGACTACGGCGCATATATTTTTCACGAAGAATATGCACATGTGTTTCCAGATGGGCACTACTCGCCACCTGTCCGGAAAGCCGGGAGATGTAGTAAGCACCGCCTACCTCTTCGAGCGTACCGCGAGAGCGGAGCTCTTCAACCACGGTTATTATGTCAATAGGAGCAGCACGGGAGTACATATTTTCCAATGCTTCATAAATAAGCTGGTGCTCTGCCTTATAGAATACTTCTTTATGAAGCATGCTGTCTATACGGCTCATGGCATGGGTTTCAATGAGTAAAGCGCCTAAAACCACTTCTTCCAATTCCACAGAGAAAGGATTCAAAAGAAGGGAAAGGTCGGTGGGTGGGGATGGGGTTAGTTTTTTCATTGTTTGTCCGTTTTGAGTTAATTCACCACAGATTCACACAGATTTTCACAGATTATTAATTAAAAGTTCTACCTTCTTTGCTTTTATAATTTATAGTGAAATGATTTAATCTGTGGAAATCTGCGTTAATCTGTGGTGAAATAGTTTTCCTGTTCGAATCAACCCCACAGAGTAATTATATAAACATTCCATTTAGATATTATGTAACTTTAAAAAATAAGAGAGGAAGGCTATTTTCAGTAGCAAATAATTAAGAATATAGTACGGCATGATAGTTACCAACTTTCAATTCTTTTTCCCGTTTTTCTGTTCTTTTATTCTTGATTAATCAAAAACATCTTCGCTGAATCCATCCTCATATTCATTCAAAAAACATTTACCGGAAATATAGCCGGAGGCTTGCCGACAGAAACGTGTGTTCTTCAGGTGACCATAATACACAGATGCACGACCCGTAGCAAGAGAACGCTCTTCGGGCGTAAGCCTCACCCACTCTTTGCGTGCCTCGTATTTGTTCACCTTATCCATGCGCGTCACAGAATGGTAGTGCTCCCAGAATTCTTCGAAAAGGCGGTCTACCTCTTCGGGTGTTTGCGTCTGTTCCGGCTTATCTTTCTTCAACGACCTGCCCGTCCAGCAATCGTACTCCATCACACGAAGGCGGGTAACACGATGGTATTTCTCTTCCGATAGCCGCTCAATATAACCCTTATCTATCAACTTTTTGAGCAAGGTACGAACATGGCTCTTACTGCACCTCATACAACGCGCCCACTCTTCGAGGCTACGGTAAGACTCGCCGCGACGGCAAACAAACTCCTTACCTCCTACCCGATACGGACAGTCTTTATAGTTAACCCCCAACAAAAGATGGGCAAAGAACGCTGCTTCCTCCGAGGAAGAGGTACAAGGAACACTCTGCAACAACAGTTTCACAAACTCGCGGGGAAGGAAGATATAACCCTGACTAAAAGCACTTGCTAATAACTTTTCACTTGGTTTCATTTCTTATCTATTTTTTAGTATTGATTAATAATGCACAAGCCACGCACACCTATTAAAGGCGCTATATCCTGTTTTTCAGGACTTTACAAGAAAACAATAAGCTGTTTTCGCACAACAACCGACACCTATAAAAAAATAAAAGATTAAAAAACTATTTATTGAGCAATATTTCCCAAAAAGAATAGATACCTTTCCAACAACGCAAAATCACCGTTTTACAAACATTAATCTTTTAATTCCTGATTCGCATAGCAAATATAAGTATTATTATTAAACATCCAAACCATTTCGCAAGAAATATTTCAAATAATCATTTCTTAAACCATAATTAATCCGATTTGTTTATATAAAAACGAGCAAATGCTTATTATACATCATTAAAAACTATTTCTTTATTACCCACATAAAACTTATACATTATGTTTTTATCTAAATTTATTGCCGGCAACGCCAAAAAACTAATCGAAAGAGGAGCAGACAGAACAGCAAGCGCCAATATGAGCACCATGCGAAGCGCGTGTTCCTTTGCAGGACAATCAATTTCCTTAGCCAAGTTTTTCACCTGCAACAACCTGATAATGTATCAGCACTACCTGCAACGCAGGGGAACTTCGAGAAACACCATCTCTTTTTATATGCGAAGACTCAGGTCGTTATACAATCAGGCTATCAGAGAAGGGTTAATGCAAAGAATACCCGGATTATTCTCGGTAGTATTTACCGGATATGTACGAACCAAGAAAAGAGCAGTAGCGCCCGAGGTGATAAGAAAACTACAGGAAGCAGACTTATCGCAAGAGCCCGACTTAGCATTCTGGAGAGATATTTTCATGCTTAGCTTTTACTTGCAGGGAATGTCTTTCGTGGATATGGCACACCTGAAAAGCGAGAATATACAGGAAAGAACCATCGTTTATGCGCGGAGCAAAACAAGCACACAGATATCTATACCTTTAAGTGGCCCCGCCATCGAGATATTGAGGAAATACCGCCAGGCGCCCGAATGTATCTACCTGCTTCCTTTTATCATAGACCCGAAAAAGAAAGAAAGTACACAGCGCGAAAGTGCCCTAAAAATGTTCAATAGAAAACTAAAGATACTGGCAGAAATGCTGGGGATAAAAACCAAAATAACATCATATACAGCAAGACATACCTGGGCAACCACAGCCTATCATCAGGGAGTACCCTTACCAATCATCAGCCAGGCAATGGGACACAGAACAGAAGAAGTAACAAGGGTATATCTGGATTCTTTTAACTTAGAAGAAATCAGCAAAGCACAAGAAGCGGTTTTGGATACTATAGCGCCAAAAGCATTAAATAGAAAGGAAAGAAGAATGTGGAAGAGAGTAGGAAATGGGAAGGATTATGTCCGTCACCGTGCAAGTGACGGACAAATCCGATGCAAACATAATGCATTTGGTTGAAACACGCAAACAGAAAAGCGGAGCAAAAAACAAGAAAGATAGAACAATACCCCAATAATTAATTTATTTTGATTTACAAAAGAAATCAAACAGGACATACTATGTATTATAGTGAACCAAAATAAACGGTAATTCTATTCAACATTTCACAAAACACCTATTAAATCAAAACTTAACACCTATTAACACTTAAAAGAGGGCGGAGAGTCTATAAAATTAGGTCGGACCTAATAAGTGATTAAGTCCGACCTAAAGCCTCGTTAAGTCCGACTTAATACTTGGTTTAGTCCGACATAAAAGGATGAGAATAAAATGCAAAGTGTAAGCCTGCAAATCAAGGCTCTCCCAAAGCCTCTACTATGAGCTGAACCTGCCGGGGAGTAAAATAATGGGCACGGGGGTTCATACCGGTAGCCAGAAGAGCGTCATATAAGCCATTAGCTTCGCGAATCCAGACTTTAAGCGTTTTAATAGAAGATTGGTAAGACATGCCCGGATTATAGAGGCGGGCAAGCTCTGCTTTGCCATAAGCGGCAATTTTAAAACATGATTCGGTTTCCATTTATCACCTCATTTTTGATTACTATTATTACTACACAAATATAATCATTTATAGGCTGTATTCAAAGAAAACAGGACAAATAATACGTGGAAATATTTAGCTAAAAAACTTCGTAAAAGATTATATATCAATATACTACAATATCATTTAATGGACAACCCGGTGGTTGCGTATTGTATCTTTGTATTAGTAACCGGGAGGTAGGTTACGATTAAACAATAATCAATATTTATTCATCTAATTCTTTATTTTATGTCTATTGTGTATAAGAAGGCACTACGTGCCATACCGGGAAAGCCGGATGCAGAAAAGAAGTATTATCCGGAGTTATTAAGCATGGGGAAGAGCACGGATCTGGATGCCATTGCTTACGAGATCAAAGAGAAGAGTTCGTTATCCAAAGGGGATATACTAAGTGTGTTGTCCAACTTCGTAGAAGCCATGAGAGCTGCGCTCTTTCAGGGGCATTCGGTCAACATCAGAGATTTTGGGGTATTCAGTCTTTCGGCACAAACTGAAGGGGCGGATACGGCGAAGGAGTGCACAGTTAAGAAAATCAAGTCGGTGAGAATCAACTTCAGAGCCTCTACAAGTGTAAGACCCAGCATGGCAGCCACGAGAGCAGGAGACAGAATGGAGTTTATAGACTTGGCTACTTATTTAAAGAATTTATCTGCGGCAAATGGAAATGAAGATAATTCGGACCCATCAGGTGGTGATTCAGGATCAGGAGGCGGAGGAGACGAGTTTATTGATCCATCAGCATAATGACAAGCAATCGCCCCGATAGGGGCGAGATGTGCATAACCCCGGGTAAACGAAGTGCAGCCCGGGGTAGATAAGCCACACCAACCAACCTGAGCCCCGAAGCGGGCTCAACCGGAATACGATTCATTACACCTTATTATATATAGCTAAACAGCATAACAATATAATTATGAAACAACTTATCATCAAATTAACCGAATGTATTGCAGTGATACTGCCTTTCCTTAAAAAGAAGAATGCAAAAGAAATCAGGGAGTTTAGTGAGCTGATTATGGATCAGTACACTTTTTTAGTGGATCAACTTGAAAAAGTACTCAAAGATTATTTTGAGCTAAGTGATAAAGTGAAAGAAATGCACGCAGAGATCTTTCGACTCAGGGAAGAGATTGCAAGGGCTACAACTCCACAATAACATATTGATATTCAGAAGGTTCAGCCCCTTCGGGGCTGTATCGAGGAGGGAGACGACCCTACCCCGGGCTGCACTTCGTTTACCCGGGGTTATGCATAGTACAGCCACTTCGTGGCTAAGCCTTCCGGAAACGATTTGGAAATAATCTCTAAAAAACAGCAATAACTAAAAGAATATAGGTAATGAGAAAAATCAATTTAATAGTAGTACACTGTTCAGCTACCCGAGAAAACATAAGATACACAGAATCGCAACTCGAAGAAGACCACAGGGCACGAGGATTCAATGGCACAGGATACCACTTCTACATCCGAAAGGATGGGCACATCATAACTACCCGACCCTTAGAGAAAATAGGGGCACATGCCAAAGGATACAATGCGCATTCCATTGGAATATGTTACGAAGGAGGGCTCGATGAACGAGGAATCCCTAAAGATACAAGAACCTCCTGGCAGAAACATTCTTTACAAGTACTTATCAAAGCATTACAAATGGACTATCCCGATGCTAAAGTATGCGGACACAGAGATTTAAGTCCGGATAAAAATAAGAACGGGAGGATTGAACCATGCGAATGGATCAAAATGTGCCCATGCTTTGATGTACTCAAAGAGCTATAACAGCTTATCAAAAGGAGGTTCAGGCATTTGTCCGTCACTTGCACGGTGACGGACAAAAACAGAAACTTTAAAAATATATCAAAGGTAACATGAATGCAAGAGCCTTATACTTGTTTTTTTTAAATGCTGTAAACACGATCTGTTATTTTGGCTCCGATCGTATCAACATTAAAAGCCATAGAGTTATGCACAAACGCTATTTAGCAATCGCTTTCGGATGGTTAGTAATCTCTCCTACTATTTGTTTGGCACAAAACAATGGGGTACGCACCGAGATGCTTTCTTTATACAAGAAGACTTCCATGCCGCATGTTGTATTGAAAAACAATTTGCTACTCGATGCTACGCTTAGCTTTAATCTGGCGGCGGAGTTTCGGTTGTCGCGTCGGTATACGCTGGAGATAGGCGGTAGTTATAATCCCTGGACTTTCTCTTCCAA
>NZ_QVMK01000004.1:276975-277339 GCF_010500995.1 Bacteroides sp. 224
AAAAAATTGAAGCATTGGGTGGTGCAGCCTGAGTTGCGCACCTGGCTCTGCGAACCTTTCACCGGTCACTTCTTTGGCATGCATCCCATGTACGGGGAGTTCAATGTAAGTAACATCAATGCGGGGGCATTGAAGGAGCATCGCTACGAGGGGCACCTGATAGGGGGAGGCTTTAGCTACGGCTACCATTGGTACCTCTCTCCACGATGGAGCTTAGAGGCCACTGTAGGGTTTGGCTATCTGTATATCGACTATGATCGCTTTGAATGTGCCCGCTGTGGAGAGTTGGAGAAGAGTAAACACAGGCATTACGTGGGGCCTACAAGGGCGGCTATCAACTTAATCTATGTGATGAAATAAAAAG
>NZ_QVMK01000004.1:277352-277735 GCF_010500995.1 Bacteroides sp. 224
AATGTGCCCGCTGTGGAGAGTTGGAGAAGAGTAAACACAGGCATTACGTGGGGCCTACAAGGGCGGCTATCAACTTAATCTATGTGATGAAATAAAAAGCCTCTCCCCGGCCCTCTCCCAAGGAGAGGGGGAAGGGGGATAGATTTGACTTATAATTAAGATTTCTTTTTTCAATATTAATATGACTAATTATGGCAACAATAACTAATATACATTCAATCACTCACATTTTACGGCGCATTCTTTCCCCCTCTCCTTGGGAGAGGGCCGGGGAGAGGCTGTTAAGGCCGTTGAGGCTGCTGGTGGTAAGTTTCTTTCTTTTCTCTCTCTCTTGGGGAGAGGCTTTCTCTCAAAACTACCAGGGTTTTGTATCTGTAACATCA
>NZ_QVMK01000050.1 GCF_010500995.1 Bacteroides sp. 224
TATTGCTACATCTCGATGCCCCTCGACTTGCATGTGTTAAGCCTGTAGCTAGCGTTCATCCTGAGCCAGGATCAAACTCTTCATTGTAAAAGTATTGTTTTTGAGTTTGTAGTTGAAAGTTTATAGTTTAAAGGAAACCTCGAAACTAAAAACTGAAAACTAAAAACTTAAATTAGCTCTGTTCAGGATACCGTAAATCTATAAGATCTACACCTATATTTATAGGTTGACGGTTTAAATTTTCCAATCAAAACTGATTGGCTTGTACTACTTGTTGTTATGTAAATATTTCAAAGAACTCTCGTTTAACTTTCCGTCTCTCGGAAAGCGGATGCAAAGATATTGGGTTTTATTTTATCTACCAAATTTTTCGAAACTTTTTTTCTAAAAATCTTTTGTTCCAGTAAATCAAACTTCCTTTTTCTTTGCGAATCGGACTGCAAAGATAAGCTATAAGATCCTTATCTTCCAAATAAAAGCTGAATTATTTTCACTTTACCAGCCAACATTTTTCCATCCGGAGGCTTCATACCACTTCAACGTCTTATAATAAGCATGCACATCTCCCTGATCTTTAGGAACATACATAGAAATTCCTGCCGCACCTGCCATATTCCAAGATCCACCTATACGATTAACCAAATTAGTCTTTGTAGTCCGAAAATAAATCTGCGTTTTATCTAATTGCTCTTTCCAAGCTTCATAGTTGGCATCTTTTTCTGTCTGTTGAGCTATAAATTTCTCCAGGTCGTAATAGTAATACCGCGGAGTGTTTGTATATCCATAATAGAATAAGGACGAAACAGAAACCAATTCACCTTCGGATACATTATTAGATATAATACTTCGGGTTATTTCGGCAAGCATTTCAAGCTCAGATGTTTTAACCACTGAAATAGAAACACCAAATGTCCATTCCGGCGTATTTATTATCTCTCCATTATCACGACCATAATATTCGTAATATGCACGACCAATATTCTCGGCATAATTCTCACTATTGGCAAACATTGCGGGAATCACCTTCTGATAAGGAGCCCCGGGACCGGGAATCTCTGTTGGAGAAGCTATTATATAATCGGCACAATCTTTCAATTCGTACAATACCTCTATAGCTTGCATGTAACAGGCATCAAACAGAATAAAATCTAAATGCGGAAAACTCATCACAGCATCGCGCAAATCGGGTATATTCATATTAGTCCCTCTATAATCTCCCCAATGGCGAGTAGAAACGTTTGAAGCTTCTATCCATCCTTCAGCATGAGAAGCCAGTATCAGTCCATAACTTTTAGCGGGATAATCAGTCACCACTCTATTAATTACGCCTTTCATTATCTCTTTATCTAAAGGATTTTGCTCAGGATAAGTAATAATCGTATCAGCTACAATTTTATCATTTAGCTTGGTTACCCGAATCAAACGAGGCACATCATACCTTGTTTCAATGTATACCAAAAGATTATTCTTCTCTACATCAACATTTGCCATACCTTCCACCATTTCATTAAAGTCGCGAATGGCGTAGCTCGACAAATCGTTACCAGGTTTATTATCTGCCACCCAATATGCTAAAACCGTACGCTCTTCGCCCGGAGGCAAGGGCTTGGGAGTATTATCATGATCTTTATCACATCCTGTCAGCAAGAACGCTAATCCTATAAATAGAGAACTAATATATTTCTTCATAATTAAGTTTTAAATTATTATTCTTCCGGCTTCTTAAAAGAGAATGCATCTATTGCTATCTCTTTCAATACCACTTTTCTTTTCTTATATTTATTAAGTATGTTAGCTTTTTCTTTAGCAAGTTTGTTTTTATCTTCGGAAAAGTAAATCATGCAAGTTCTGTTTCTCTCTCCTTTTTGATATTCCAAATAGTTCTTTAACTGATAGCTATAAAGATCTCTCTGTGGCAGAAAGCCTTTTTTCAGTGTTACACTATCAAGTACCTGAATTTCCGTACAATAAACTACGGTATCGGTAAATGAGTCGGAAAATCCAAAAGCGTAGACAGTTTTTTGTTTCTTCAGGGAAAAGGCAGACAAGGCAACAAATGCCACCAAAAGTATTAAAGCAGATTTTATTAACTTCATATTTACTTCTTTTATCAGATTTATAAAATACAAAGATAATTATTTGATTGATAATGCCATACCCTCAACCTATTAAAGAATCATATATAAAAAGAAGAACCGGCTTATCCTATCAACAGATAAACCGGTTTTCTAATTTCTTTTTATTAAAGATGTCGGAAATCAATATTCTTATTTACCCTAAATAAGATTTGAGCAATTTGCTACGATTACTTTGTCTTAATCTTCTAATAGCTTTTTCTTTAATCTGGCGAACGCGCTCACGTGTGAGGCCAAACTTATCGCCGATTTCTTCTAATGTCATTTCTTGTTGTCCGATACCAAAAAACATTTGGATAATGTCTTTTTCCCTATCGGTTAACGTAGAAAGAGCTCTATCAATTTCCCTCGCAAGTGATTCATTAACCAGAGAGCGATCCGCCATAGGAGAATCGTCATTAATCAACACATCCAGCAGACTATTGTCTTCTCCTTCTACAAAAGGTGCATCTACAGAAATGTGACGTCCGGACACTTTCAGCGTATCCGAGATTTTGTCCACCGGTATATCCAGTTCATCTGCCAATTCTTCAGGAGATGGGCGACGCTCATTTTCCTGCTCAAATTTAGAGAAGGCTTTGCTGATTTTGTTCAGCGAACCCACCTGATTCAATGGAAGACGAACAATTCTGGATTGCTCTGCCAATGCTTGTAGAATAGACTGACGAATCCACCAAACCGCATAACTGATAAACTTAAACCCACGTGTTTCGTCGAATTTCTCTGCCGCCTTAATCAGCCCTAAATTACCCTCATTAATTAAGTCGGGCAAACTCAAACCTTGGTTTTGGTACTGCTTAGCAACAGACACAACGAAACGCAAATTGGCGCGTGTTAGTTTTTCAAGTGCTACACGGTCACCCTTGCGGATGCGTTGAGCGAGCTCTACTTCTTCCTCCACAGTAATTAAATCTTCGCGACCTATTTCCTGTAGATACTTGTCAAGAGAAGCGCTCTCTCTGTTAGTGATACTTTTAGTAATCTTTAGTTGTCTCATTCTTAAAAACAGATTTGGAGTGCAAAGTTACGACATTTTCTTGGTTAATACGCAAAAATGGCTTAACTTTTTTCCGTTATACATTATAGAAACAAAAAAGAGTGCCGACATGTTGCACGCCGACACTCCATTTTTGTTTCCTTAATTTTATTTAGTCTTCTTACCTTATTCAAAACACAGAGACACAAAGACACAAAGTAATAAAACGACTGTGGATTAATAATTATGACCTCTGTGCCTTTGTGCCTCTGTGTTCATTGACTTATCTTATTCTTCGCTTAAGTCTATCGCAAAATAAGCACGTTTACCGGAGGGGAACATTCCCGAAATAAACAATACTTGATCAGGGGTTCTTCTTGCTTCTTTCAATACTTCTTCCAAATCGCTAACAGCACGAACTGTTTTCTGATTGGCTTTCAGAATGATGAAGCCTTTTCTGACACCTGCATCTTGCATTTTTCCGTTGGTAACACCTGTTACTTCTATTCCTGCGGAAAGATTTAATTGCTTTTTAGTGTCGGCTGAAAGTTCTTTAAATGCTGCCCCCAGAATTTCCATTCCGGCTTGTTTTATCACTTTGGTAGTACCTTGTTCGTTCTTCAAAGTAACTTCTACTGTCTTTTCTTTTTTGTCACGGATTAGTTTCACTTTTACTTTATCACCCGGACGATGTCTGGCCAGCGCTTCCTGCAAGTCGGCAAAATTTCTGATAGTCTTACCATCGATGCCTACAATCACATCATTTTCTTTGATGTCGGCACTGGCTGCTGAGCCACCCTCTACTATTTCTGCTACCCAAACTCCGTCAACAACTCCGAGGTCTTTTTCTTTTGCCTTCTCTTCATCCGGTATTTCGCTATCACCAATAGAGCGTCCTCTAATACCTAATAATGCACGTTGCACAGTACCATATTGTTTTAAATCGGCAATAATTTTCGTCATAATACTGGTTGGAATAGCAAATCCGTAACCTGCATAAGCTCCTGTAGGAGAAGATAGTACGGCATTAATACCTATCAGTTCACCTTTGGCATTTACAAGGGCTCCCCCACTGTTTCCTTTATTGATGGCAGCATCGGTTTGAATGAACGATTCTACACCTCCACTGTATACTCCCAATGAACGAGCTTTGGCACTTACAATACCTGCGGTTACTGTAGAGGTAAGGTTAAACGGATTACCTACGGCAAGCACCCACTCTCCTACTTTCAACGCATCGGAGTCTCCTACCGGGATAGTAGGAAAATCATCTCCTTCTATTTTCACTAAAGCCAAATCGGTACTTGGATCGGTTCCTATTACACGACCTTTGAATTCGCGATTATCATTCAACTTCACGCTAATTTCATCGGCTCCTTCAATTACGTGGTTATTGGTCACCACATAACCGTCTTTGGAGATAATTACACCCGATCCGAATCCAACCCGAGGTTGAGATTGTACTTGCCTTTGCCGTCCGGAAGGATCACCAAAGAAAAAGTCAAAGATATCCGGCGCCTGTTGTACAGTTCTTGTTTTCGAAAGTTCAGTCGATTTAATATGCACTACAGCATGCACCGAATTTTCGGCAGCCAAAGTGAAGTCAACCGGTTGGGCAGCCATGGCATCAAACGCTGCCAATTTCACATTCGAATTCTGTTTAAACACATCATCATAAGAAGCCTCAACTTGCTGATCCTGAGACGGCTTCAACATAGTATATGTAGTTAATCCGGCAACAGCCGAACTAAACAAGGCAATTGCTGCTACAATGAAGATGTTTTTAGTTGTCTGTTTCATATTTCAATCCTTATTAAATTGTTAATATCCTATTTCATTTTAACATTCTGACGTTAAAATAACAACAAAAAACGTTCACTTATTCACCTTGTCACTCTTTTTTGGTCTCTTTTAACAAGCAAGTAGGGTAGCTTAACAGGGGTTAACGACAGCGCCTGACAAATTTACATTCGTTGTGACAGCCTAAACGTTAACAGAATTTTCTGCGGAATATCTGTCATAAATAGCGCCCCAAAAAGAAGGCTTCTTTTAAGATCAATGAATTATTCTTTCGATCCAGATGAGGTGTTCTTTCAGTGCCAAAGAAATATCATTTGCCTGAACACATTTTCATCAACAACAACTTTTCTTTTCCTACTACTGCTGTAGTAGTTTTCTTTTGTTTTATCTTCTTTTCTTTTGTTATAGCGAATTGTAACGGACCCTATAATTTTCGGGCATCAATTTTAATGATTTTTTCCTTGAAAACAGTGAAATATATCCCTTTCCATCGCATTTTTTATTCACTTAGATAAAAGAATTTGAAATTGTTAAAAAGCGTTTCACGGCATTCATTCTACAGTGAAGCCACCATTATCATACAATGAACTGGCATTTATTTACCAACTTTCACCCATTATTCTACAGGAATAATCCGCTTAATCTTCCCGTCTTCCTCAAACTCTATTTTGTCTATACATACTTCCCGATGAAAGCCTGCCGCACGCCCCATCTTTATTCCATTGGGTTTAGAAAAGCGGTGATATACAATATACCATTCATCTTTCCCTGGTATTTGGAGTACTGAATTATGTCCGGTTCCGTAAATACCTTTTTCCGGGTTCTTGGCTATCACGATGTTGTCTTTCGGTATTTCTATCGGGCCAAATGGTGATGTAGCTGTGCCGTAACGAACTTTGTAGTTCTCGCTGCGGGTATCATCTTCCGACCACAGAAAATAATAAATGCCGTTTCGGTAAAAGACTTCAATCGCCTCACGGAATGTTCTATCGGGCGTCATTACTTTCAGCGTATTCTTTTTGATAGATACCATGTCTTTGTTCAATTCTGCCATTGCCATGTAGCCATTCCCCCAATATAAGTAGCTTTTGCCGGTTTTAGGGTCGGTAAATATGTCCGGGTCAATCTCTTGTCCTCTGTTTATCCCTTCCGGCTTAAAGTCGATTAAGGGTTTTCCTGAGTCGACGAAAGGCCCCGTAGGATTATCGGATACAGCTACTCCTATTTTCTGTGCTGCGGTAAAGTAATAGTAATATTTATACTTTCCCTTCACTTTCTTTTCTGTGATACAGGGTGCCCAGGCATGGCGATCGGCCCATGATACATCTTTCTTTAAGTCAAGGATTACGCCTTCATCCTTCCAGTCCGTCAGATTATCCGAGGAGAATGTTTTGAAATAATAACCACCCCAGCCATCAAATCCGTCGCTGGTAGGATACATATAGTATTTCCCGTTTTTATGAGAGTAGATAATCTCCGGATCGGCATAATAACCGGTAAGTACAGGGTTCTTTGGGGGAGTAAAGGTAAATCCTTCGGGAATGCCCCATTTGTTGGTCAGCGTTCTTAATTCTTTGGCGGTTATGGGAATAATGGTTCCATGACGGGGATGAAAATTCATGGAAATCTGTGCATCCACTACCTCAAAAGTATCCAGATCTACGCTTTTAGTAAACTGATAGGTACCTTTCCTATAAACATCGTACATTAATATATAAGCATCCGTATTGATAAGCTTGAACACGCACGATCCTTCTACAGACTCATTGGTACATTGTTTATATCCGGGTTGCTCTATCCATACACCGGAGGTTAAATTATCCGTCATTGCCTTTTTAATTCCGTTGCCATGGCCTTCGGTTTTATAGAATATATGGAAGATTCCATTCTTATATATAATGTCTCCGTCGATACATGATTTTCCGTTCTTAGGGAAGAAAAGTTGCTTGGGTTCTCCTTCCAAATCGGTAAATTCTTCGTTAGCATAAGCATAATAAATAATATCCGGATTGTCTCCATGCTTCATTGACCAATAAATCATGTATTTGCCCGCATCAGGGTCATAGATTGTTTGGGGTGCCCATACCCGTTTCAGATCTTCTTGTCCGGCATATTTATGTTGGATATTCACCACGCTGGATGTCCAGTTAACCAAATCATTCGATTTAAGTAAAACCATGGCGCGATTAGAATTCCACCCTTTGGAGGAAGTCATATCGGTGAGCACCATATAAAAGGTTTTACCGTCTTGTCCGCGTAAGATATGCGGATCTCGTACTCCTCCGGTCGAGCTGATATCTTTGGAGTTAATGATTGGGGTATTATTATTTAAAGCAAAATAATTATATCCATCTGCACTGATGGCATAATGTACTTGTTCGTCTTCTACTTTATTTCCGGTGAAATAGGCGAAAAGGTAAGCTACATAATCCTTCTCGACCAGAGCTGGGGGTGTCTGTTGGGCACTCAATGAATTTCCGGCAACTAAAGACAGGATAAGTGATACGAATATAATCTTTACTACTTTCATTTTTTTGTATTATTATTTTTGATTCTATAAATGATGAATGAATAGGCAGGTAGTTCTCCTTTACACAGGTCATCCATAGTGCAAGTGCTCTCTATGGGTTTGGCTCTCCTGTCGCTTGGTTCACCTTGCAACACATATTTCATGATGGTGGCATTCGATGTTACTTCGGGTAAACTGAGTGTAGGTTTAACAGCTACTGGTAGTAGATTTACCATCTTAATAATAACATCTCCGGTTTTACTGTCGTGTACTGCCGATATGGCAACGCGTTTTCTCACTGCTTCGTTTTGATTCGACAATTCGACTTTGCAGGGTATATAAGAATCACCGGAATGTTGTCCGTATAGTTTTTGTACATAATAGCCGACTGTAGGTTTTACTTCTGTATTATTAAAGTAGATCAAGTCCGGATTCCATTGGGTATATCCTTCCTTAGCCAGTAAAGGAGCATAAGAAGTCATGGATACAACATCGCCATTGCGCTCTAACGTAGTTAAATACAATGCTTCGGTCAGGGCAGTCTCGATGTTCACAGGACGTCCCGGTAAATGAGCGGCATACTCGCCTAAATATACTTTAGACTTGTTGCGATCGTATCTATCGTAGTAATCCTGATTGTGAATAAACCAACCGGGCGGCTGATAGTAGTGCTCGTCGACCATCGGAACGCCAAGTTTTGTGGCTATATCCCAACCTTCTACATAATCGGTACCTTCGGAGAATGGTCCAACAGTTCCAATTACAACGATTTCGGGGTATTTCTCTTTAACGGCGTTATAGATCATAGTGAAACGTTCTTCGAATATATCGGTTATCAGGTCTTCGTTTCCTACTCCCACATATTTAAGATTGAATGGTTTAGGATGTCCTGCTTCGGCGCGCAGTTTACCCCATTTGGTCTTTACATCGCCATTAGCCCATTCAATCAGGTCGAGCACTTCTTGTACGTAATCATCCATTTCGCACATCGGAATACCACCTTGCTGACCATTGCCTCCGATGGATGAATTCTGGCAAGGAACTCCTGCAGCAACTACAGGTACAGGTTCGGCGCCGATGTCTTCACAAAACTGAAAGTATTCAAAATAACCCAATCCGGCAGTTTGATGATAGTTCCAGATATTTCGCTGAGATTTCCGAGCTTCCAATGGACCAACAGTATTTTTCCAGCGATACATATTTTCTAATCCGTTGCCATGCGCTACGCACCCACCGGGGAAACGAACAAAGCGGGGTTTCATATCGGCAAGTACCTGCGCGAGATCTTCTCGTAGTCCGTTCCGACGTCCTTTAAAGGTCTTTTGCGGAAACAATGAGATCATATCTAAAGCAACCGTCCCTGCGAATTGGGGCAGGATTTCGAGGTGGGCATTTGTTACCGTTGTTTTTGAAGTAAGTGTTATTTCCTGCTTTTTCCAGTTGACAGATGAAGTATTGACAGACGATTGGGCACAAATATTACCTTCACCATCTACCAAACGAATTATAAATTTCCCTCCTTTTCCATTCAGCACACGACTAAACAAAGAGAAGTAATATTTATCACCGGTTTTAAGCGGAATGCCGTTAAAACCTTCGTTTGTTAAAGCCGCACCGACCTGAGTGATTTCCAATTTAGCGTAATGTTTATTATTAGGGTGAAGTGGAGCAACAGTATCAATAGTAAATAAGGTTTTATCTCCCTTCAGTGCCCACGATTTAGAATGATCCCATGTATTGTCACGCCCTTGCTTATCGCTCAGATCGTATTCAAAGCCACGGTTCTGAATCAATTCGGCATACAAGCCACCATCGGCAGCATAGTTAATATCTTCAAAGAAGATACCAATCAACAAATCGCTGATCTTTTTCTTATTGGCAGCATCCATAGTTATTGATGCATCAACGGGCTTCAAAGAAGCAAAACGAATAGGGTCTTCCTTTGTCGTTTCAGCATAAAGTTTGCTCTTGTAGGCAGCCAGTTGTTGAGCTTTGATGAGGTTATCAATCACCTTCCAACTTACTTTATGAATAGTTCCGGTATAAAACCGATCGAAAACAGTACCGCCGATTCGTTGGTTCCAACGAGAAAGCTCATTGCCTTTTTGCGGAGAAGAGAATGTTTTGAAGTCGGTTGTTGTGGCACAGTAAATTTCATCTTTACCGCTTTTATTGCTTATCCAGGATAAAAGGTATTCGTTTGAGGCTCTGTATTTATTGGGGAAGTTACTCACTTCAATGGCCATGCAATTATTATCCGGCATCAACTCCGGGTAAGATTGCCTGCTCCAGTTCACTAAATCAGTAGAGGTAGCGTATGCAATAACTCCATCTTGTTCGTTAAGTGTCCAAACACAATGCCAAAGTTGGTCATTCCCCCTAAACAATACAGGAGAGATCATCCGTTTATCCCTTCCCCAAGCACCATAATCGGATTTCAGGAAGCTGTGTTCGGGACCAATAGGATGCCAATCATCTTCACTTATATCGGTACTCCAAGCGAAATGAAGTCCGTTGTGATTTCCGTTTTTATCGGTTGCGTATGCAAACACGTATGCGGAATCGGGTTCGTTCGCGTATGCTAAAGAGCATACTTGTGCTGCTAAAAAGGTCAATAGGTATAAGATATTCTTTTTCATTTTCATAGCTATCTATTATCTTAAATTAGTATAGCTGCAAAAGTAAGTTTTATCCATAAAGCCTAACACCAATTTTCGGTCAAAATAGGGATAAGAATGTGTCATTCTCCTTTTAGAACCAACCTTCGGCAATGAATTGACGCCCCTGACTAATAAAGGATGTTATTCTCTCTCTATATTCAGATGCAGCCATAGAGATTCTTTTACCGGCCGTTTCTTCTTCCACTCCATACACTACAATAGGTGTTTGCCATTGCATACCGGCAACTAAAGCCATTACCTGATAGGGTCTTAAGATTTCATCTATTGTAAAACGGTTCTTGCCCCCTGTACGATAAGATTCGTAATCCGAACCGGCAGTAGTAACCACCATAAAAGGTTTCCCTGCAATAGATGGCGTTTTTGATAGAAAGGTAAGTACTTCATCCTGCCATCTCTTCATCATAAAGGGAGCAGACATCCACTGAAGGGGAAACTGAAATATAAGTGCCGATGCATCGGATAGGAAACGACTCCAAGCATCTACATCAAATTCTTCTTTATGCTTTTCGTATAAATCATAAACGATTACTCCATCCATTTCTTTAACTGTATCAAGCAGTTCCTTATTCGCCTTCGATTCGTTCAGTTTAGGGTGAGCAACAAGCACAACCACTTTTCCTTGTTCATTCATAAATTACCAATTTTATTTAAACTCTTCTTTTAACAGATAAACATTTGCTCTATAAAATATGTTTAATCATTAAGAGCCTTTTAAAATTTTCCACAGAATAATTATTATAGGATGCTTTCGTTTTTTCTTTAGTACTCTTTTTGTCTGTTTCTTCTCTTTTTGCGGTTCAAATAGCCCGCTATTATCACCTTAAAAAGAAAACAAACAGCCTAAAAACAGCACTAAATAAAAGAACGAGCAAAATTTAAACAGACTCTAAGAAAAATATCCTTTTAACTTAAAAGCCAAATTCAATGGAAGAGAAAAAACTAACCGCAGCCAATGGTCGCCCCATTGCTGACAATCAGAACACGCAAACGGTAGGTCCTCGCGGACAAGTATTAATGCAAGACCCCTGGTTTATGGAAAAGCTGGGGCAATTCGATCGGGAAGTTATTCCGGAAAGGCGTATGCATGCCAAAGGGTCAGGTGCTTTCGGTACTTTCACTGTTACCCACGACATTACCAAGTACACCCGAGCTTCCCTATTTAAAGAAGTCGGAAAGAAAACAGATTGTTTTGTACGATTCTCCACCGTAGCCGGTGAAAGAGGAGCCGCCGATGCAGAACGCGATATCCGCGGCTTTGCCATGAAGTTTTATACCGACGAAGGAAACTGGGATTTAGTTGGTAACAATACGCCAGTGTTTTTCTTACGTGATCCCCTTAAATTCCCGGATCTGAATCATGCTATCAAACGAGATCCGAAGACCAATATGCGAAGCGCCAACAATAACTGGGATTTCTGGACGCTACTTCCGGAAGCTCTTCATCAGATTACTATCACCATGAGCCCGAGAGGTATTCCTTATTCTTATCGCCATATACACGGATACGGAAGCCATACCTATAGTTTTTACAATGACAAGAATGAACGCATCTGGGTTAAATTCCACATAAGAACTCAGCAAGGTATTAAAAATATAACCGATCAGGAAGCAGAATCCATTATTGCCAAAGATCGTGAATCGCACCAAAGAGATTTATTCACTTCCATCGAAAAAGGTGATTTCCCACGTTGGACCATGTATATACAGGTAATGACAGTGGAAGAAGCCGACAAACGAGAAATGAATCCGTTTGATTTAACCAAAGTATGGTCGCAAAAAGAATATCCTCTTATTGAAGTAGGTGTATTAGAATTAAACAGAAACCCCGAAAATTACTTTGCAGATGTAGAGCAAGCAGCTTTCAATCCGCTAAACGTTGTGGAAGGAATTGGTTTCTCTCCCGACAAGATGCTGCAAGGACGTTTATTCTCTTACGGTGATGCACAACGTTATCGGTTAGGAGTAAATCACTACTCCATTCCGGTGAATAAACCCAGATGCCCGTTCCATGCTTATCACCGCGATGGACAAATGCGCGTAGATGGTAACTATGGAGCAGCGAAAGGGTATGAACCCAATAGTTATGGAGAATGGAAAGACTCACCCGAATTGAAAGAGCCTCCATATAAAGCTCATGGTGATATTTTCAACTATAATGAGCGCGAATATGATAATGATTATTACACTCAACCCGGAGATTTGTGGAGGTTAATGTCTCCCGAAGATCAACAAACTACGTGCGAGAATACAGCCCGAGCCATGGGAGATTCTGAATTGTTTATTAAGCAAAGGCATACTCGCAATTGCTATAGAGCAGACCGAGAGTATGGAATAGGAGTAGCTAAGGCACTGGGAATTGATTTGGAAGAGGCGTTGATGGCGACGAGATAAAAGAGAAGCCCGATTTCTTTACATATAAAGTACTAAAAAAAGAAGAGCTCCGAACTATTTAATCCGGAGCTCCCTTTAACAAATGTTATTCTATTACTATTGGGCTACTTTCACCATTTAAACCAAGCTCTCTTCTTTTTCAACGAATCATTCGTTGATACAGGTAAGTGAGCCTTCCCTCCATTTATCATCTGATAAATAATACCCCAATCAGCCATTCCTCCTAAATTTCTGTCATCAATAAATAAATCTGCCTGAAGTTTTCGGGAATAACCATTGTGGGTAGGTTCTTCTTCGGGATAGTTTTTATTCACTGCATAAAAAACAATCCCTTTGGCGGCGCACCAATTTACAGCATCTTCAAGCAATTTGCCTTCGCGTACAGTCCACAAAATTATCTTATGACGCTCTTGTATCAACATTTTTATTGTTTCCGTTGCAAAAGGAATCTCTTTCCCTATCTTAGGATAGCAATGTTCAACAATAGTTCCATCAAAGTCAACTGCTATTATCACTGTAATTATAGTTTAAATATAACGCCGGCACTTAAAGCGGCATTTACAAAGATATCATCTTTATTCACAACATCATAGAACTTCGGACTGATTCTAATACCCGGCTCTGCAAACAAGCTTAGTTTTTCGTTGAGTTTATAGCTAAACTGTATAGAAGCATTTCCTACAATATCGTTGATTTTAGAGTAGCGGTTGCTATACTCTTTATCCAATGAATAATTATTATACCCCACACCTACGAAAGCATTCAAGAAAAACTTTCTATCCGGATCTAACGCGTTAAGCGCCAATAAATTAACCATCCAATCTACCCCTGCCCCAATTGTTGTGGCAGTATAATCTCCTTTCAGCCAAATATTTCCCGCTTCTACATTTACGCGGAATCCGGTATAGCCATTTAACCATACTCCACCAGAGAGTTTTCCTCCTAAAATGCTATTAGCCGAACCATTGAGTGCAGTCAGGCCATTTACTCCGCCCGAAACGAACCATTGTTTTTTATAGAATTCTTGTGCATTCATGCTTGTAAGCATACCTACCAACATGACTATCAATATAGTTACCTTTTTCATATTTATTCCTTTTTAGAGTGAATGATCAAATTTTACCACCAGAGTGTTGTGTAGCTTCTTCATTCTGGTAAACTTCTTCCATACCGGTATAAGCTTTTACTTTTACTACAACTTTAGCGTTTTTGTTACCTTTCACTACAAGATCAAAAGTGTATGTTTTTTCGCTAAACTTAGCACGGTTTCTATAATACATAATATGATTACCACTTACGCTGGCTTTCAGATTATGAATGATGAAATAAGATTTTTCAACACCTCCTTCTTGCGATTCAATTACACGTCGAATGGTTGCAGCAATCTTAGCACGATCGGAATATTGTATTACTTCACCTATTGTTTTCAATGATGTTTCCACTGCTGTTTCCGGATTGACAGTAAAAATCCATCCAGCTTTTGCTTCTACCTTTATATCAATATTTTCTTTGGCATCAAAAACACCACTGTTATCTACCATGAATTCGCTTTTACCATTCACGGTGTTATATTCCGTATTCTTCTCAGCACCGGTTTGCTTTTGCGCTTCTACTTCCAAAGAGTATTTAGATTTCAATTTAGTTGTTTCGAAATGATAGTTCCCGTTACTGGATGTGGGTTCACCTATTTTTTCCCAATCTTTAGGGGCACGGGTCAAATTATCAATTCCATACAAAGTCATTTTACTAAATTGAGCATCTACTCCATCTACATCTTTTATGGTTAGTTTAACATTTCCATCGAAAGTCTTTTTAGTTGCCTCAACAGCAATTGCCATTAATGGAGCTGCAATAGTTTTAGTACCCACCTCCAAGGTAGTAGAAACTGGTAGAGGAGCTTCGTATTGTGTTATCGCTATCGTATTAGTTTCTCCACTTGGAACGGCATTTGCAGGAATATCAATAGTTGCTACATCATTTTTATCTGCAACAGTACCTCCGGTAGAAGTCACTGCTTTAGCTACACTTTTAGGAGCCAACTTAACACCCAATAACAGCATACTACGATTGGCTGCATTATTAGCAATCGTTGCTTCCGCACTTACCGACACGAAATCAGTCTTAGAGAATTCAACCTTAAACTGCTTTTTTGAGTCTACAGCCAGTTGATATCTACCATGCGCATCTGTTGTTGTTGATTCATCTGCAACTTTTACAGTTACTCCGGATAATGTTTCCGAGTTTTCTGCATTAAATACAATTCCGGCAATATAGTATTCTTCTGTATTTGCCATAGGGTCTTCTACAATTTCACTCGCTTTCTCGTCGTCGCCAAAAGTACAACTGTTTAAAGTAAAGATTGCTGCAAAAGCTAACAATCCCCATCTCATTAATTTGTTTCTGTTCATGATTAAATTGATTTATTAAATAATAATTTAGTTAATTCACTTATTTATTTCTTTGATTAGGAAATAACGTATATAGTCCGGTTGATAGAATCGGGCGCTGCGATTCTCGTCTGGGCGGGTGTGGTAGGTGCGGCCCATTTTTTCATCTAAATATTTCCCATACGATTCAACGCTGTATTCGGCAGCAAAGTAGTCGGCTGGTTTAACACGAATCATCCGGTTTCTCTTCCAACTTTTTCCGGCTAAGGGGATAGAAAAATGGAATCCTCCATTAACTTCTCCTTCTACAAACATGCCATATACTCCAACGGCATATTCGCCAAAATGACGAACAAGGTCTCCTCGCAATCCATAGTCTCCATATAAGTAACGACCTGCTTCACCTTTTATCTCCATATTAAACTGTGGCATATAAAGCATACCCTTTAACATGGCATTTATTCGCTGGTTGGTACCAATGTACCAGCCATCTTTACTGTTCACTTCCGAGTATCCGGTACTGCCTATTAACCCACCAATTTCAAATCGTCCATTGGGAGTGCGGTAAGTTAGTTCTGTTTGAACGCCAATCCGGTTTTCTGTAAAGTTTCCGGCAACTACCCGTCCCTGCCAGTTCTTTTTGAATCGTATTTCTTGCGAAAGGGCTATTACTCCGGGACGTATCCGGGTGTGCTCGCCATTCATATTGGTTAGAATGGGGAAGACTACTTGTGCAGTAATCATAGCTCCTTTCCAGGGGGATGTTTGCAGGGCAGGAGAGAGATCTACCGCATAATGGTAGAGCTTATCGAAACTAAAATTCTCCAGTGTTACATCTGGATAAAATACGATGTCGGTTTTCCATTTCGAGGAATTTATCTTGGTAGTCTGTTTTAGTTTATTCGTTGCTTCATCGGTAGCTGTTGTGATGCCCATCTGTCGGTACACATCACTCAAACCGATCTCTTTCTGTTTGTAGGCTGTAATGGTTGCTTCGGTTAATGTGATGCACAATTGGGGAATCTGGTTGTGGAGTACAACCATTTCGAGTGCTCCTGTTTGTATCCCTTCCATCCCTGCCTGGATGGCTTTACCTATTCCGCGATAAGTGCCCCGGTACACATTGTCTTCAAAGGCTACGGTATATGTGCGGTTGTTCTCTGTTACCTGAATATTTTCAAATCCCAGTTGGTGCAGTTTCTCTGCGAGTTGTGCATACGTAGCATTCAATCCACACACTAATATGATCAGTATAAAAACTCTTTTCATCTTGCTTAATGGATTAGTGTGTATTCGTAACGTATGCCACCGGATACGCATTTAAACTCGTGGGTAAAGATATGCATGGAAAGATGTTTCCATACTTTGGCGGCTATGCCCAGGTTAAAGCCTTGTGAGTCGTATTCGGCCATGGTTGAGATTTGTTTCAGGAAGGCGGGGGTGTAGCGGAGGCCGCCGAAGAGGCCGTCTTGCAGGGTGCTGCTGTTTAGTCCGTGGTAGTAGCCTAAAGATAAGGCTAACTTGTGCTCGCTTTTGGGAAGAAGGTTTTTGGTGAGGACGCCGTAAAGGGAAGAAAAGTAGTTCATTCCTTGATTTTTGGGATCGTTTACTCCAAGAGCAATGGCCGGATGATATTTACCTTCTTTCAGTAAGCGTAGTTTGGCTGAGAAAGAACGATCCTGTTCCCTGAATTTATATT
Organism: Bacteroides sp. 224; assembly: GCF_010500995.1. Taxonomy (GTDB): domain Bacteria; phylum Bacteroidota; class Bacteroidia; order Bacteroidales; family Bacteroidaceae; genus Bacteroides. Next base: position 16,579 of record NZ_QVMK01000050.1, read on the forward strand.
TGTTACTCATGAAATCTCCTTTAATCAATGTGCATTTATAGTTTATTTCCAGAAACGAAAAGAAAGTCATGTTTACAAAGTAATTCCATGTGTTATAGTCAAATTTATCAGGAGTTGTTCTTTCCGGAAGAAAGTTGAATCCACCCATAAATGTGCCTGTTTCATTTAGTTCAGCAGTGGGTATGTTGAACTGCCCCGAAAGACCCATACTGTACTGTGCTTTCGCCACGAGGGAGAAAGTAGAGATAGAAAGGAAAATAATTAGTAGTCGTACATTCATTTAAAGCAAGGTTTTGAGTATACATATCCGCATGAGAATCTCTGTTGTTTCATATCGACTTAATTTTTCTGTGTACTTTTTGAGATATAATTTCTATTATTTTGTGACCATAGCGTAAACTTTCGAGTAATACGTTTGAGTATACCCCATTCTTTTTGTAAGCTCGCAAATGATCTTTCAATATTTGTTTATGGCTGTTTATACCTGATGTTGAAGCACCTCCTGTGCGCATGGTTACACAATCCATTGGTATGTATTTTATCTGAATGCGATTTACAAAAATTAATCGTAATAGATGCTCGAAGTCTGCTGCTACTTTATACGAGTTATCAAATGCGCCTAAACGTTCATAAATTTCCCGTCGACAATAAAATGAAGGATGGGCCGGCATAAAACCGAGTCTCATCTTCCATCGCCGAAATGTTTTGGAGGAATAGTAACGCACACATTCGCTTAAATCGTCATTCACATAATGTATATCCCCATATACAGCATCAATTGCAGTATTCTGTAACTCAATAGCAATCTTCTCTACTACATCTGGTGATGTATAAAAGTCATCCGAGTTCAATATTCCAATCACATCACCGGTAGCCATTGCTATTCCTTTGTTCATGGCATCGTACATACCTTTGTCTGGTTCGCTTATCCAATGCAAACGTCCAGAGAAATGTGGTTCCATTGCTTTTATAACCTCCAATGTGTTATCTTGCGAGGCGCCATCAACGATAATGTACTCAATATCCGAATAGGTTTGGTTTAGTACGCTTTCAATAGTACTGCGTAGTGTTTTATCACTGTTGAAGGTAGTCGTAATAATGGAAAATTTCATAAAGAATTAAGATATAACTCGTTCTCTTACTTTTGTAGCTGGCACACCTTGATAAATAGAATAGGCATCTAAATCATGGTTAGCAACTGAACCAACACCTAATATGGAATGAGAATGTAAAGTAATGCCAGGGCATACAACAGACTTGGCACAGACCCAAGAGCCATCTTCCAGTATAATATTTCCAGTGATTAAATCAAAGGTTTCTTTTTTGTAATTATGGTTTCCACAAAGTAACATGGCTCCTTGGCTGATGCATACATTATTTCCTATCTTTACAGTGGCTAGATTGTCAATCCATACATTTTCCCCAATCCATACATTATTTCCGACTATCAAAAGCCAAGGATATTTAATGTTGACTCCAGGTCTTATAATTACATTATGACCTATTTTTGCGCCAAACAACTTAAGCATAGCTAATCTAACTTTAGATGATGGGTTCCCAATATTGCGAATAAAAATAATATTGGCAAAGTACCAGATAAACTTTTTTATACTAGAACCTCCAGAATGGTACCATGAATTGTTGTACAAGGAAAGTTGGACTTTAATCATACACAAAATTGGGTTTATTACCACCTTTCAGCATATAATTATAAAGTTGTATAGTTTGATCTGCTATATGCCCCCAACTAAACTGCTCTTTAACTAAAAGAAATCCATTATTACCCATTTTCGACAACTCATTATCTCTCATTGTGAATATTTGTTGTAATCCATCTGAAATACTTTGCGGATTTGTATCTATACAGACTGCTGCATGTTTATCAAAACCTTCTGGAAGGTTACAGTACTTAGTCATAACTACAGGCAATTTATAGGCCCAAGCTTCTAAAACAGACATAGGCAATCCTTCGCTAAAAGATGGCAATATAAAAGCATTTGCTTTGCAGAGTTCAGATTCTTTGTCTTTTCCTGTAACGGGGCCGATGAATTTAACAATACCGTTTAGTTGATATTTCTCAACAAGCAATTTCAGTTCTTCTAGATGTCCATTCTGACCCCAACCAGCAATTCTAATTGTCCAATTCTTTAAAATTTTAGGTTGACTTAAATTCATTGTATAAAGTCCTTCAATTAATGGAACTAATCCTTTCTTTGGATGAATGCGACCAATAAATAACAATATTTTTTCTTCGTGATTTCGATCAATGGGAGGATTGGTGGGAAGAACTATTCCATTTGGTATGATAGCAATCGGGTTTTTTAGTCCAAATTGACGAATGCTTTCATATTCAGATTTACATAGAGCATGAATACAATCTGCAGAACTTAGATTTCGATATTCGAAAAGTCGCCCAACTATTTTTTTTTTCCATGCAGAGTTTTTAACAGCCCAAGGATCAAGCATTCCATGTGGTTCAATAATCACCTTACAATTGGGATTTGCTTGTTTAGCTTTTAAAGTAGCATGAGAATAATACATCCATATTCCCTGTTGATGAATTATTTCCGGATTTTCATCTGCAATTAGTTTATGTATATCAATAGAGAACCCTAATGCATTACCTCCCGGAAATAATAGTTGATGATAGTTTATCACCTTTACATTTTCATAGGCTATTTTGTCTCTCTCCCAAAATTCATCTACGAGTGACATAATCACTGGAGACACCCCTCTTTGTTGCAATGCTTTACTATAATCTTGCATTGTTGCAAAAAGTCCTCCAGCACGTCTTGATCCATAAGAAGTTAAAAGCAATGATTTCATTATTGTTTTTTTAGTAAATCAATCCATTGAGGAATTATTGATTCAATATTGAATAATTTTGATTTCATAATAGCATTTTCACTCATTGTCATAAGCAAATTCTTATTTGATATCAAATCTGAAATTCTATATTGTATACTTTCTAATCGATCATCAACAATATATCCATTTAAACCATTGTCTATAATATCAATAATAGATGAGAAGTTCTTTTGAGCAATTGGAACGACACCATATTGCATAGATTCAATTAACGTTAAGCCCCATCCTTCAAACTTTGACATCATTAAGAATATTTTAGCTCTTTGATAATATTTAGATGGGTCTTGAAAACCTTCGAATTTTACGTTTCTTAGCTTTAGTGACTGGACCATTTTTTCTAATTTTGGCCTTTCTGTACCATCGCCAACAATAATAAACTTCCAATCTATTGCTGTAGAATTTTGTATCTTTTTCCAAACTTTAAGCATTGCGTCAACTCTTTTTTCAGGGGTTAATCTTCCTACATAAAGTACAATATTTTCTTTTTCTTCAATATTAGCAGGTGTTTTTATCGCTATTGGGTTGTGTATAAATATCACCTTATCTTCCGTGTTTCTATAATCAACCAATTTGCAAAATTCTGATATAAATTGCTTGGACAAAAGAATGTATTGTTTTGAAGTATCCAATAACATGCGTTTTCGTTTCCGTTCTTGATATAGTAAATACGGATGAAAGAATCGACGTAAAAATCCTTTGACTGTTAGAATGGAGTCGAGATTACGCTTATTATAGATAAACAAAGGAGAATTGTGTTCAAAAACATAAAGGGGAATTTTGTGTTTTTTTGATATCGAGCAAATTATTGATTCCGTCGGAGCATAGCTATCTTGATAAATAATAGCATTATAATCGTTATTTTTTAGTATTTGATCTATGTATATATAATTTTTTTTACTTGCCCATCTTTTAGTATTTGGCATTCTCCATAGTCTTATATTATTAGAATTGTAATTGTCATTTTGTTGGCAATGTGATATTATATCTATTTGGTATCCTTTATTGATTAATGCCTGACTGATGATAGATGTAACAGTCTCAATACCACCGACTCCCGGAAAACGAGTAAGATAAAATAATAGTTTCATTTTAAGGTATCGCTTTACTACATGGACCTTCCATTATAGTTGTTTCTTGCCCACTGGTCAAGCAATCTATCAATTGAAGTAAATTTTCAGCAGCAGTTTGCGGTCCCCATAGCTCTCTAATTGTTGTATAGGCTTTGCGAGCATATTCTTCACATACATCACGATGTTTCATTAAATATTCAACATTGTTGATTAATGATTGTACATCTCTAGTTCTAAATATGCAGCCATTTTCCTTGTTTTTGATTAAATATGGAATAGATCCTACAGCTTCAGCTCCAACTACAGTACATCCATTATTCATTGCTTCATTAACGATAGCCCCCCAGCCCTCATTGCGATCACTTGTGATTAAAAGTATATGATGTTTCTGTATTTCTAATAACAAATCCTTGTTTGGTAGATTCCCTCGAAGTGAAATAACATCAGAAAGCCCCTCTTTATTTATCATATCTTTAGTTTTCTCCAATAATTTACCTGATCCATACATATTAACTGTAAAGTTATACCCTTTTAGATGTAGAAATTTTGCCATTTTTACTGGTATTTCTGGGTGCTTCCAATTAAGAAAACGCCCTACCCACAATATTGAAAAAGGTTCTTTTTGTTTCTTTAATAAAATGTTCTGGATATCAACATTTTCTGTTTGAGGAAAATACCCCCATTTATAACACCTGTTATTATAAGCAGCAAAAGTACGAAGGTCAGATGAAGCATAAGCACTTGCACAAAGCATATAAAATGAACCGTAGCGTAAGTTCAGGTGGTAATTCCATAACCATTTTTGAAAGTTTGGTGAAAAAATATTAGTTAATCCACGTTTAAGCCATCGTTCATTGCATTGAAATGTTATTTTTTTTGTTCGGGCTCTGATTTTCTCGAAATGTTCAAGACCAACCCATCCAAATATGGCAACATCTGCTTTTTTTGCTAATTCCTCTGCTAATTGATATTCATAATGGTTATTATATGTTTTAATAATATAAGGTTTAGAAGAAAAATCTGGATATCCACTTTTTTTTAATGTCTCAGGTATTGGCATGGTTGCAATAAAACGATATTTACCCTCTGTTAGTTGAAAAAGTTTATCGGAAACAGCCACTTGATGGTGGTTTAGGAAATTGGAGAAAAATACTATTTTCATTATAGTTTTGTAATTTTCTTGTTTTGGTTAAAATCATCAGAGATAACGCATGGCAAGCTTAGTAAGAATAATATTGTCTCATTTTGCTTAACTCCAACTACATACCAAGAAGAAATTAGAAATAATATTATGCCTAATTGAAACATTATTTTTGCATTTATATCATTTTGCAAAAATGATTTTTTATATTGTTTGATATAGAGATTTGTAAATAATATAATTACAATAATACCAACTAATCCAAATGCTGAAATATATGCAGGAAAAAAATTTCCGCCACCATTAACAATACCCTTTTTGCCAGAACGAATCGTTTGTACTTCTCCTGATTTTAGCGTCCATGCTGGTAAGTTTTTATTGTAAAAAAAACCTTGGTTACCATTTCCAACACCTAAGATTGGATTTTCATAAAAGACTTTCATATCATTAATAATAGTAGATACTCGCATTGCTGTTGATTGATTGCTTCTATCTAATAGCTTTCCATATATTGTATATGCAAAAGTTTTGTTTTGCATATTTGATGTTTTTGAAAAGCTATCAGCGCTATATAATATTGCCATAAATAATCCAAGAGAGAAAAAAAGTATATATATATATGTGTGTATATTATGTCTCAAAATAATTATTCCTCCTACCACAGTAATCACTAAAAAAGAGATAAGTGCTTGAGTTGAATTTGATAATAAAAATAAGATCGCAAATAGAACATAAATAATTACATAAACTATTAAATACCCAAAACGTTTTCTATTACAATAAATTTGAGAAATAGTGTATGGAATTATAATAAAACATAAAATAGAAACTGATGCTGGTTCACTACCAAAAAGAGTAACCCCTCTATCTAGTAATACTAGATATTCTAATTTTTTTAAGCTTAAAAAAGAAGAAAGAAATGTGTAAATATTAGTAGCAAGACTATAGCCAGACATGGAAGCTAATTGTAAGTAACCAATGATAAGTAAAATAATTATTTGAGTTTTAAAAATATTTTTAAGTTGATTAAAATTGACATTATAGGAAAGATTATAATAATTGTAATAAATAGATGCTAAAGCTAGAAAATAAAGTATTATATCACCTCTGATAGCAGTAAAACTATCTTCTCCATTAATAACTCCTAATTCTGAATGTAGTAGAAGAGATATTATAAACGAATACATGGTCATAAAAATACATAAATAACAAAAGACTCTTATACCATTACTATAATAAAACCAACCTCGATAAATGATCAATACCATCCCAAGTAACATTAACAAAGAGCTAAATGAAATTAATATAGAATTGATAAAATCTCCAAAAGGGAATTCTATAAATCTATCAAAAGGTAGAAAAAATACATATAATTTATAAATGGAACGTTCTAGCGCTTTGTAATTCATTGGTATATTTATTCTTTATAACTTTATGTTTGTTTCTATTTTTACATAAATAAATCATAATGAAAGATTCCCTGCTTTATGTCTTTTCTGTATTTGTCACAAAAAAGTTGAGCTTTAAAAATATCACTAGCTTTTTGTTTATATATTATCCGATATAAATAGTCTCCAATATTTGCCCAACGCGTAGCAAATCTATAAAATGGGGATTTGAAATGTTTATAACTAAGATATTCCCGATGTATAATAAACATATATGTAGCCTTCTTTGAGGGAGTTCTATATTCTTGGGATACATTATGTTTAACTATTACATCGTTACTCATTATACATTTTTTTCCTTCTTGATGCGATTTTTTATAATATGTATAGGTAAAATCTAAATCTTCCGCATAAGCATAGTACTGTAGGTTTTCATCAAACTTAATATTCCATTTCATCAAACAAGATTTTCTAATTGCAAAGAAAAATCCCATCGCCCATTCTGTTTCAGTCATAGAATGTATTTCTATAGGAAACCGGCCATACATACTAGGCGTTACGTGACCTAAATGTCGTTTGAAAAATGTATGCTTATAGAAAAGAATTCCTAATAGTGAATTCCGATTTTTTTCATTTTCATTCAACCCTCCCAACATAGAAATTTTATTATTGCTAAATATATCACTGATATTAGTTAGTGTATCTATCCTAACATCTACATCATCATCCATAAATATTATTATTTCATTTGATGCTAAACTCAAACCAATATTTCGTGCTCCTGTTATTGTTTGTCTTTCAAACTTGATATATTTAATGTTTAAAAAGGAATTATTACACAATTGATATATTTGGTTGGCTAAATAAATATCTGGTGTTTGATCAATAACTATGATTTCATCTGGTAAATGAGCTGATAATTCTATATGTTTTATAGTGCGATTTAATGAATCATAACGATTAAGGGTAGGTATAATAATTGATATTTGTTGTGCTTCCATAAGAATTGATTATTTATTTAGTTGAAATGTTCTCAATATATTGGATCCACATTGTTTCCCATTTTTCTTTTGAGAATCCATATTGTACAGTTTTGTAAGCGTTAGAACATATTAAATCAAACCTTGATTTTTCCATGGTTAAAACATCATTTATCGTTTTAAATAACTCGTTTTCATCTGGATATACCAGACTACCATTAAATCGGTCTATTAATATATTAGATATTCCACCTACATGTGTGGCTATAGGGTAGCATCCAGCAGACATTGCTTCTAATAAGGACAATGATGTACCCTCTGAAAAAATAGTTGGAACTATCGCTATATCGTATCCTTTATGGAAAAGAACTGATTCTTTGTTTTTAAAAGATGTTACTTTAACTTGGGGAGTGTCAGCAAATTCTAGTTTGATAACCGATTCTAGAGGTCCTTCTCCTGCAAAAGTAATTTCTAGGTTTGGATATTCTTTTAGAAGTTTTTTTGCTACATTTTTAAACAATATTGTGCCTCTGTGTTCAACAAAGCGTCTTGCAAATAAAATTTTGTTCCTTTGTTGTCCAACTAGTTTTGATGAGAATTCTTGTGGACTAATTATATCACGGGAGTAATTGGGAATAACTCTTATATAGCTATCTGATTTTATGGTTTCTAGAGTTCTAAACCAATTATAGAAATTGTAGTCAACACAAATAATATTTTTTAAACATTTTATTCGATAAATATTCTTTAGGCATTTTAGTGTTTTAATAATTGTACCATAAAATTTATATATAGGAATATCAAATGCAATTCCATGCTGTATCGCAATAACATTATTTGCCTTTGATTTTATGTCTAATTGATCTGTAGAAATTATGAAAATATTATTCGGATTGTTGTGTCTTTTATAAATTTCATCAAAACACTCTTGAAAATAGTTTCTATTAAATTTATTTTTGCAAATGTTCCGAATTTCTATGTTTTCGAAGGTATAGCTATTAGAATCATTTGTTTTATTTGCCTGATAAATAATGCTTTTGAACTTTAAAGAGATTGCTAATTTAGCTAAGTCATACATATAAGTTTGTACTCCCCCGATAGATATGCTATTATACTTAGGATCATAAAATCCAATTCTCATTAAAATAATAAACTCTTTCATGTTATTTTGATTTAATTTCCTTTTGTTTTTTGTATAAATTGGCGAATAAATCCTATTTCCTTAATTTTGCTACGCATAATATTTTGTTTACTTATTGGTACATATTTGTGTGAAATTTCCTTGAATGATTGATGATTTTTTCTTTGATTAAAATCTTCAAAAAAAGCATTTCGATCTTTTGATGGGTTGCAGGAACTTGTTAACATAGGTTGTACAGACTGGGCAACATCAATGCTACTTTGTTCGTAATCAAAACAACTAGCAATGTTATCAAATATTATTTTCCCAGTAGGTGAATGAATAATAATCATTGAGATCCCATTTGTTATTGATAATTTGATGTTGGTAGTGTTTATTCCCCAAAAGTCGGCCATAGTAATGTCACTTTCTCTATGGCTTTTTTTATAACAACAATTGTGACATGATTCTCTTAAAGAAATACATGAGTGAAAACTTTTAATGTATGGTTCTGCATACAATGCTCTAAAATACTCCTTTCCGTTGCTAAACTTGATTGAAAGAGAGTGCGAATTTGCTCCATATTTTTTACTTCTAAAAGACAGAGTAGCGATTTTTGATTTGTATTTTTTTTCTATATCATCTAGGTGTTTACGGAGAATCATAGGGCTTGGAACCCCCATACATATAAAGTCTATTAATATCAAATTTTCATAATCTTTCTGTAAATAATTTCTAAGTGCACCTATTTCGCATGGAGTACCACTAAACAAAACTAATCTCTTTTTTTTTAATTCATTTTTTACAGACAACCAAATGCTGTCTTTGTCACTTTGTACATATTTGCTCCCTAGAAATGTCTTGAGTTCATTGATGTTTTCTGCTTTTGCATGTATTGCCTTCATGTTATCATCAAATTTAACACCGAAAACACATCCTCCTTTTTCTATGACCCATTTGCCAATTTCATAAAAAAATGCTCCAGAAGAACTCATCGAAAGGATGGATTTATTTTTGTTTTTGCATGCATACACTTTGACTGGAAAGTGTATATTTCTATTGGGTAAACAAGAATTCGTAGGGCAAATGTTTTTACATAAACTACATTCTGTACATTTGGAAATATCTATGTTAGGATACAAGAAACCTTCTGTCGAGGGTCTCATCTCAATACATTTTTGTGGACAAATTGCACTGCAGATACCACAGCCACAGCACTTTATTTTATCTGTAATTTTTAATATGGCCATTGCTTAAATAACGAAATTAGAGTATGAATTACTTGGTATGTTGTATTCTTATTGAAAATTAGTGATAGCAGGAGATAGGAGGCAACTCCGATTATTAGTTGTAAGGATAGGCAAATTAATGGTGACAAATTTTCAACTAATAGAATGAGCCATGCTATACTTGAAGAGAAAATAGCGATAATCAATGTGTTTGATATGTCTTTTAGCTGGTTGATAATAGAATATCCTAGATATTTACTACCTGGTTGCATGTTAATACCTAAGGCTATAAATGAATTCAAAACACGTCCTAAAGCTATCCAATAAATCCCTAAATGAAGCATAATATATAATAAGGATAAATCTATTGCTTTTTTTATCATTTCATTTTTTAAGAATATATCACTTCTTCCAATTGCACTGATAGCTTGAAGATTAGATGAATGTAGAGGATATGTTGCATATAAAATACAAGAAAATTGAAAAAATGGTATTGCACTAATCCATTTTTCTGTTAGAATAATAAGTACTAATGGCTTTGCAGCAGCAGCTAATAATAACATCAATGGGAATATAGTAAAACAACTTAATGTGTTTGCTTTTTTAATATAATATTTTAATTCATTTTTATTGTTTTGCATCAATGAAAATGCAGGGAACAGTACAGTCCCTAATGATGTTGTGAAAGTTTCGGATATTGAGCTAGGAATTTTATTTCCAATGTCGTAAGATCCCAATTCGGTTTTTGTGTAAAATTTCCCCACTGTTATTGTGTAGATATCTGTCACAATGATAGATAGGAATGAAGCACACATCAATTTCCATCCATAAGAAAATAGCGATTTAACTCTTTTTATGGAGAATTTCCTGTTCGGGAACCAGTTTACTAAATAAGCTAAATTTATTGTCACTACTAATTTGTTTGTTACATATTGAATAACAATAGCCCATACACCCAACCCATAGAACGCACAGATGATTGCAGCTACAGCTGATATGATAATTCCTATAAAACTACCAATAAATAGTTTTTTAAACATCATTTTTTTAGTTAAGTAGGCAGTCTGTATGGAATTATATGCACCTATTATAAGTGTAATTGCTATTACTCTTAGTAATATAGATATTTTATAATTGTTAAAAAAAATAGCTATTTTTGGAGCGGTAATGAATAACAGGAAATAAAAGAATAAAGATAAAGCTAGACAAAGATAAAATACGGAAGAAAAATCAATATTATCTGCATCATTTTTTTGAATAAGAGAAGATGCAAATCCACTATTGATAAAAACATTTGCAATGTTTATAAATACCAATAAAAGGGCACACGTCCCATAATCTTCAGGGACTAAAAGTCTAGCTAATATAATTTGAATAACAAATTGAATGATTTTGCTGCCTCCTCGTTCTAAGAGTGTCCAAAATAATCCAGATGATACTTTTTGTGAAATTTGATTACTCATTGATAGACGTTAATAAATAGTCAATGGATTTAGTTCTAAATTGATCTATTTTTTGATGGACTGCCTCATAATCTATTGAACTATAATCTTCAGGTACATCATCAATGAGACGATTTTCAAGGTTTGTAATTTGAAGAATATTATGAATGCGTGAATTTTGATTGATAGGGTCATTTTGAGCGAATCGTTCAAATATATAAACATTTTTTTTAAATATAATTGAAAATACTAATCCATGAAAAGAATCAGTTAAAATCATTATAGCATCTTTAATATATGATAAAAACTCCTTAGGACCGGCATCCTTTATAATTGTGAAATTATATCCCTTGTCTATAAAGGAGCGTGATAAACAAATAATTTCATAATTATTTGTTTTACTTATTTCTTTAGCTATCTCTCTATGGCTTTTATTTTCTCCTAAGAAATAACAGAGTATAAATTTTTTACTCTTAACACATTTGCTTTGGGCTATTTGTAGCCATTCTTCTTTTTGTATAAGAAATGAAGGATCTAAAACAACTTCAGCTTTAATATTGAACTCTTTTTTCAGTAATTCAGCACCTTTTTTTTCTCTAACAGATATTTGGTTAAATAAAGATAACCAATGTTGATACTCAGATTTCAGTTTTGTTGGTATTTCTATCAAACCGATACTCGCTGCATAAGAAATTTTTTTTTTGTCTTTATTGACAAATGAAAGCATGTAGGAATCTTCATATACATTGGGTGCCCAAATCTGATCACTTCCAGCAATGAAAATATCAAATAAATTGTTTGTTTTGATTAATTCTTGCTTTTTTCGAATAATAGAAGTTTCCTTAAAATACGAATGTTCAAAAGAAAGAAATCGATAATGGAGATGTTTAGAAAAGAAAGATGGAAGCAAGAAATCTAGTTTAGACAATAATAAGCGAATGAGAAATAACTTAGGCCTTTTTCTGCAATAATTGATTATTTTCGCATCATATCCTTTGTTATTTAAAAATGTATGTAGTGCATATGCTTGTAATGCACTTCCAAAATTTGGATAATAATGCCAAGTTATAATTCCTATTCTTTTGTTCTCTTGTCTTTCTTTTATCATAATCACATGTCTTAATCTGTAAATATTCACTATATAGCTATCCTTTGCTCTTTACAGCCGTTTAATTAGAATAGACTACAGTTTATCAATTAAAAAGTTTACAATTCTACTACAGGCTTTTCCATCGCCGTATGGATTTATGATTTTACTCATTTGCTGATAATACGAACAATCATCAATTAAAAGTGAGACTTCTTTTATTATTTTTGCATAATCTGTTCCTACCAACTTTACTGTTCCAGCTTGTACTGCCTCTGGGCGTTCAGTTATTTCTCTCATAACAAGAACGGGTTTTCCTAGTCCAGGGGCTTCTTCTTGAATTCCACCACTGTCAGTTAGTATGATACTAGATTTTTTCATTAAATATATGAAACTAAGATATTCTAGCGGTTCAATGAAAAATATATTTGTTGTTTTCTTTAAATATTCGTCTTCGAAAAACTCATCAATGACAGTTCTTACATTTGGATTAGGATGCATTGGATAAATAAAGTCGATATCAGAATATCTTTGTGCAAGATCTCTAATCGCTTTACATATATTTCTAAACCCATGTCCAAAGTTTTCTCGACGATGACTTGTTATTAAGATTATTTTTCTTTGTCTGTTTATGTTATATCCTTTTTTTAGAATTTCATTCTGAAGGTTTTTATTTAATATATCATCCTTTTCAAAACATTTAATTACCCAATAAAGAGAGTCAATAACAGTATTTCCTGTTACTATAATCTTATTATTGTCAACAGCTTCCATTAGCAAGTTCTCACGGCTTAATGCTGTGGGTGCAAAATGGTAAGAAGATATTCTTGTAACAATTTGACGATTAATTTCTTCTGGCCATGGGCTATAGATATTATTAGTGCGAAGACCTGCTTCTACATGTCCTATTTTTATCTGTTGATAATACGCAGCAAGCGCTGTAGCCATAGAAGTGGTTGTGTCTCCATGCACCAATACTAGATCAGGTGCATTTTCTTTCAGTATATCTCTCAAACCAAATAATATTCGAGCTGTGATATCATATAAGTCTTGATTATATTTCATTATATTCAAGTCATAATCAGCTCGGATGTTAAATACGGTTAATACTTGGTCTAGCATCTCACGATGTTGTCCAGTTACACATATTATCGTTTCGATCTTTTGCTGGTGCAGTTGAAACTCTTTTATTAGTGGAGCCATTTTTATTGCTTCTGGACGAGTGCCAAAGACAAACATTATTTTTTTCATACGTAAATTAAGTTGTGCTCCCCACTGCCGAGGAGCGTTTTAAATCATTTTTCAATCTATTACTTTGAATTCAGACAAAAGAAAGAATAGC
>NZ_QVMK01000051.1 GCF_010500995.1 Bacteroides sp. 224
AAACAGTGGACTTGATAATCTATCTGAAAAAATAATAGGCAGGAAAAGACACATTTTTATACGCTTGTGTGAAATATGAAAATTATCATGTACATTTGCTCTCTATTAGCGATATAACATATATGGAACAATTAATTGAAAAACTAAAGAAAGAACTCATAGAGGAACTTAATCTGGAAGAAATCACTCCCGAAGATATTGATGCCGAAGCGCCCTTATTTGGCGAAGAAGGATTAGGACTCGACTCCATCGATGCACTCGAAATCATCCTGATACTGGAACGCAGTTACGGCATTAAGATAGCCAACCCAAGTCAGGGAAAAGAGATATTCTATTCCGTACGTACATTAGCCGATTACATCACTGCCAATCAGAAATAAATGCGCGTATACGTCACCGGTCTGGGGGTAGTTTCGGGTATTGGTTTAAATGTGGAGGAGAATATTGCTTCTCTGATAGCCGGAAAGCACGGCATGGAAAAGACCACCCTCTTTTCTACACAGTTAGATGTTCCCGTTTCGGAGGTCAAGCTAACCAATACAACTCTCAAAGAGAAGTTGGGATTAGATATTAAACACACCTATTCCCGTACAGCTTTACTGGGTATGCAAGCCGCGCAAGAAGCGGTTAACGATGCCAATATAGACGTTCATGCTCTGCGAACAGGATTTATCTCCTCTACATCTGTTGGCGGAATGGATTTAAGCGAACAGTTTTACATTCCTTTCAGGCAAGATCCGCTCAAAGGACGCTTGCGGGAGGTAGCTTCTCACGATTGTGGAGACAGCACAGAGCGAATTGCATCTTATTTAGGCATTCAAGGATTCATTACCACCATCAGCACTGCTTGTTCGTCGGCGGCAAACGCTATCATGTTGGGAGCAAGGCTTATTAAATGTGGTTATCTGGATACCGCCATTGTAGGCGGAACAGATGCTTTGTGCCGATTCACCCTGAATGGTTTTAACTCTTTGATGATTTTAGATAAGGAACATTGTCGCCCGTTCGATCATACCCGCGCAGGACTTAACTTAGGCGAAGGAGCCGGATACTTAGTACTGCAATCGGAGAAAAGCATGACCCGCACCCCTTATTGCGAACTTACCGGGTATGCCAATACCAACGAGGCTTATCACCAAACAGGAAGTTCTCCCGAAGGCGATGGCCCTTACAAGTCGATGAGCGAAGCCATCTCTCAAAGCGGCATCCCCAAAGAAGAGATTGATTATATAAATGTGCATGGTACCGGCACTCCCAACAATGACCTGTCGGAAGGCATGGCTCTGAAGCGTCTTTTCGGCGAAAAGGTTCCCCCATTCAGTTCTGTCAAAGCATTTATCGGACATACATTGGGAGCTTCGGAGGGAATTGAAGCGGTGTATTCGGTTCTTGCCATTCACCGGGGAATGATGTACCCGAACCTGAACTTCCAAACTCCTATTGAAGAAACGGGGCTTTCTCCGGTTGGCACCCTTCGTCAAAAAGAGGAAATACGGCATGTACTCTCCAACTCGTTCGGATTTGGGGGTAGTAATTCTTCGTTGTTATTTTCTAAAGTTAAAGCCTTATGATAGCTCCTGCATATATTAATAGTATAGCTTCTATTCGTGCCGAAGAGCCTGATTATAAAGAACTCATCCCCAACCCCACATTACGGCGTAGGATGAGTCGTATTGTTAAAATGGGAGTAGCCTGCGGTTTGCAATGCATCGGTAACACACCCACAGAAGAGATTGAAGCCATTATTACTGCCACCGGACTGGGCTGCCTGGCAGATACGGAGAAATTCATGAATAATCTGTTGGATAACCAAGAGCAATTACTCAACCCAACACCCTTTATACAATCGACTTTTAATACGGTAGGAGCTCAAATAGCCCTGATCACTCAAAATCAATCTTATAATGTAACATACGCACATAGAGGATTCAGTTTTGAGTCTGCTTTACTGGATGGATTATTAAGAATACATGAAGGAAACCGGCAAGTACTGATTGGCGCTTTCGACGAAATCACCGAAACATTGCACATTATACTGCAACGCATGGGCTTGCTTAAAGATAAATATGCAGAAGAAGGTGCCCAGTTCTTTTTATTAAGCAAAGAACAGAATGAGCAAACTTATGCCCGGATTTATGCGCCTTGTACTTTTGTTACTTCTCCTAAAGAGAATAATCAATCCATCATTTACCGCCGGATAGAAGAATACTTGCAGCAAAACCACCTTACTTTTGCAGAGGTGGTTGTCCTTTCCAATTACCAAGCACCATGTGGCCAGTATCCTACAGCCTCTTCGTATGCTGTTTGGCAGGCAGCCAACCTATTAAAAGAAAATGAAGAGGATAAGCCCTTATTGATTTATACCGATTATAATCATATCAACCATTCACTTATATTAGTAAGTAAACCATGATTATAGCCATCATCATCTTTGTTGTTCTTGCATTGGGCTTTCTGTTTTATGCTTCATACAGTATTCGTGCGGGGATCTATCTGAAATCTGTTTGCCGGATACCCACCAACGAGAAGGTAGTTGCTCTAACATTTGACGATGGGCCCCATCCTTACCAAACACCTAAAGTGCTGGATGTGCTGAAGGAATACAATATCCCCGCCACATTTTTCTGCATTGGGAGTAAGATTGCAGGCAACGAAGAAATTCTACATCGAATGGTTCAGGAAGGTCATTCCGTGGGCAATCACTCTTACACACATGCTCCGAACTTCCCTCTCTACCCTGTTCGGCGTATGGTGAAAGATCTTTTGCTGACTCAAAACACACTGGAAGATCTTCTTCAAAAGGATATTCACATCTTTCGCCCTCCGTTCGGGGTAACCAATCCTACCATAGCCAAAGCCACAAAAAGGTTAGGATACAAAAGCATCGGATGGAACATCCGTTCGATGGATACATCTTTTTCACACCCTAAGGTATTGAAACGAATCCGTAAAAGGCTTCGCCCAGGCTCCATTATTTTATTGCACGACAGGATGTCGGAAAGTGATAAGCTGACCAGAGAAATTGTTCAATTATTAAGAAAAGAAAACTACCGAATAATACCCTTGATTTGATTCATCCCCAGAAAGTTTTTTCGCGAAAAAAGTCCCGCAAGTCCCACCACGCTCCTAATGAACTGATAATTAGCTATTTAAAAACTGGAACTTCCCATAAAAAGTTCCACCAAGTCCCACCAAAGTCCCACCTTTTTCGATATTATTACATGAATTACTATTGATATCTACTGCACTCCCTTACATCATTTGTTTTAATTGTTTACTGCGCACATATAATACGCTTTTGCACACCCGGGTGTACACGGTTCGTACATCGGGGTGTACCAAGCCTACACATCCGGGTCTACACGACCGATACACCCGGGTGTAGGCAACCATTTAACGTACAGATTTTTGTCTCCTTATATATTTTCCGTACTTTTGTTCATAAAAACATTCTGTATGAGAGCCTGTTACTATCGGATTGCCAACCATTTATTCGCTATCTCCCTACCCAAGGTATGGAATATAGAAACCCTTTTCCCTACCCTGAAACCATTTGAAGCGACTCCGACCGCTACTGAAGAGATTCTTTTCTCTTTAACCTTTTCTCCCATACATACACCGATGAATATGGAGGAAATGATCTCTTTTGAGTGGGATGATGCCTCCTGCAACATTCGGCAAACAGCCAACGAGTACCTGATTACGATTCTCCCTTTTCACGATTCTGTAGAGGGGCAAATGCTTGTTGATAAGCACTTTACCCATGCCACTGTTGAGGCAACGAACCACGAAGTACTTTCTTCCTTTGTAGCCGGCAACTTCCTGATGATGCTTTTTGCCTTTGCCACGGCACCACACGGCACACTGATGTTTCATGCATCCGTTATCCGCAGGCAGGGATACGGTTATTTATTTCTGGGAAAAAGCGGCACCGGCAAGAGTACACACAGCAGATTATGGTTGGAACACATTCCGGATACCGATTTGTTGAACGACGATAACCCCATTGTACGCATCTATCCTACCGGAGAGGTGATTGTATACGGTTCGCCCTGGAGCGGAAAAACGCCTTGCTATCGCAATGAGGAAGTTCCTGTAGGGGCTATTGTCCGACTGAAACAGGCACCACACAACCAGATTCAACAGGAAAAAACGGTACAAGCCTTTGCCTCTATCTTGCCTTCCTGCTCCTGCCTCCGGCAAGATAAACGACTGTTCGATGCCCTTTGCGATACCGTGAGCCGTATTGCAACTTCCACCCCCGTCTACCTATTGGAGTGTTTACCCAATCAGGAGGCTGCTTTTCTCTGCCATCAAACCATTCGTAAAGCATGAAAACCGTCAGCATCTCCAACGAAGCACTCTTGCAGGAAACAGCACGACTCATTGCCGAAGGTCGCACCGTTACACACCTGGTAAGAGGCAATAGCATGGCACCTTTTTTGGTCGACCGCCGCGATAAAGTAATACTTAGTTCTTTCAATATAAAAGATTTAAAGCCGGGAGTTGTGGTACTGGCACGAGATACCGACCACCGCATTGTATTGCACCGCATCATTCGCTGCCGCGAAGGCAAACTCATTTTGATGGGCGATGGCAACATCAAAGGTACCGAAACCACCGCCCCCGAACGGGTAATGGGAGTGGCTACACAGTTCATCCGAAAGGGAAAATCTTATTCGGTAAGCGGATACACCTGGCGAATCTACTCGGTGGTATGGAAGATTTTATTACCTTTGAGAAGGTTTTTATTGGGAGCCTGGAGAAGATTAAGCTAACAAACAAGATATATGAAAACGAAAACAGGAATCAGTTTACGCTCTGTAGGGAATGAACACCTCATTATATCCGGCGACGACGTAGACTTTACACACATCATCAGTTTTAACGAGTCGGCCGCCCGGCTGTGGAAAGAGGTGGAAGGAAGCGATTTCACCGTCGATCAATTGGTCGGTTTTCTACTTTCCTGGTACAAGGTTGATGCCGAAACCGCACAAAAAGATGCCCAACAAATGGTAGCATCCTGGCTAAACGCAGGCATTATTGAAGAATAAACACAGGGTATGACAACACATTTCTTCGAACTACTGCAATCCGGATTATGGAATCGCCCGGCTAATGCCTCCCTCTTTACAGAACAGACGGCAGACTGGAAAGCGATTATCCAAATGGGCCAACAGCAGGCAGTAATCGGCCTTTTGTTCGATGGAATGCAGACTCTTCCCACCGAGCTACAGCCCGAACGCCCCTTACTACTCAAATGGGTAGCACAGGTAGCGCGCATCGAACAAGCCAATGAAAAGCTGAATGCAATGACCACCCGGATATTCACGCTTTATCGTAGCCAAAAGATTACCCCTGTATTGTTAAAAGGGCAAGGCGTAGCTGCCCTCTACCCCAAACCATTGCACAGGCAATGTGGCGACATTGATATATATATTGGCAAAGATGGTTATGCACAAGCCAACACCCTTCTCTATCAGGCAGGTGCCGGGCAAGCACTGGAAGATTCAATTAAACACACCACACTTGAACTTCAGGGCGTATTCATCGAAAATCACCGGATAGCAGGAAGTCTGGATAGTCCTTTTGCCAATAGAGCATTTCAGAAATTAGTAAAGACACACCTACCTGCAAAGAGCAACAGCTTGCCGGTAAACGAAACGGATATTCTTATACCCGACCCAACGTTTAATGCCATCTACCTGTTTGTTCATGCATTTACTCACTTCCTGAACAGTGGCATCGGATTAAGGCAGGTGTGCGACTGGGCGCAAGTAATGGCCACCCATCAATCAACCATAAACCGGGATTCGGTAAATCGTTTTTTCTCCAAAACCGGGTTGCTAACCGCAGTACGGGCATTTGGCTACATCGCTGTAGCCTATCTGGGTTTACCTGCTGAGCAACTTCCGTTTACCCTGAATAATTCCGATAAACAACGAGGAGAAGAACTCCTGAAAGATATTTTGCAAACAGGAAACTTCGGTCAGCACGACCAACAAGTTTCCGCTCGCCCGCAGGGCTATTGGGCCGGGAAATGGCACACCTTTCGCCGGGCAGCGAAACGTTGCAACGAACTACGACGCTTTTCTCCTTCGGAAGCCTTCTGGCATCCGCTAACCCTTGCAAAAGGCTCTTTCATCGCTCAATGGCTAAAACTAAAGAATCCGGCATGAAAGCAAAAATTCTCTGGCTTTGGTCTGTTTCTGCCGGACAGCGAAAACGAATCTTCCTCAGTTGCCTGATTGGTTTATTAAACACCGGATTCTCTCTGGGGTTTATAGCCGCCTCCATGCGCGTAATCGACGTTTCCACCGGAGCCATCGGCAGCATGCCTAAAGATTTTCGGATAGCTGCCGCCATCACCATTATACTACTGATAGCTCAGCTCCTTGGAGGGTTACTGAATACCTGGCTCGACAACCGCATGCAAGTAGAAACCGAAAATGCACTGCGCCGCCGCTTGTTTGCCCGCCTATTGCATAGCCGATGGAATGAGCTAAAACAGTTTCATACCGGAGATATGGTAAACCGCATTGAGCAAGACACCCAAGCCATTACAGGGTTATTGGTTTTTACGCTGCCAGATGCCATCGTCACCGGCTTTCAGTTGATTGCCTCCTTTGTGTTTTTCTATCTGCTCGATCATTCACTGCCTTGGCTGTTGGTACTCATTTTGCCTGTGTTCCTTCTGGCAAGCCGTTTTTATATGAAGCGAATGCGCCGATACACCCACGACATCCGCCAAAGCGACAGCCACATACAGGCCACCATCCAAGAAAGCCTGCAACACCATACCGTTATCAAAACCCTGGAACAGAACGACCGCCACATCGAGAAACTGGATAACTTGCAAAGCACCCTGCGCCAACAGGTGAACTACCGCACCCGCTTCTCTCTGTTCTCTCGCAGCATTATTGCCTTTGCCTTTTCGGGCGGGTACCTGATAGCCTTTTTATGGGGAGCCGTTCGCCTGAGCCAAGGCAGCATGACGTTTGGGGTAATGACTGCCTTCCTGCAATTGGTAGGCAAAATACAACGCCCGGTGCTCGACCTCGCCAAAATGATCCCTACCCTGATCACCGCCCTCACCGCCACAGACCGCCTCATGGAACTGGAAGCCCTAAACATCGATGAAAGCGGCGAAAAAAAAATGTTCCGGCAAACTCCTTCGGTTATTCTAAACAACCTTACCTTTGCCTACCAACCTCAACAAAAAGCCGTATTCAACGATCTTTCTATGGAGTTTCCGGCCGGTAGCCACATTGCCGTGATGGGAGAAACGGGCAAAGGGAAAACTACACTAATCCGCCTGCTGTTAGCATTAATCGCCCCACAACAGGGCACAGCTTACTTAACAGATGGAGAGACAAGAGAGCCCATATCTCCTCTCACCCGTTGCAACTTTGTGTATGTTCCGCAAGGAAACACCCTATTCAGCGGCACCATCCGCGACAATCTGCTAATGGGAAACCCGGAAGCCTCCACCTCCGAAATGGAAACCGCCCTCCGCATCGCCGTAGCAGACTTTGTTTTTGCCTTACCCCAAGGCATCGACACCCTGATTAATGAACAGGGAGGCGGCCTCTCGGAAGGACAAGCACAACGCATCTCTATTGCGCGCGCACTGCTCCGCCCGGGCAGCATTCTATTGCTTGATGAAGCTACTTCTGCTTTGGATGCAGAAACGGAAAGTCAACTGTTGGTTAACTTAAAGGAATGCTGCAAGGGGAAAACAGTGATTTTTATTACACATCATGCGGATTTGGCAGAGGGGTGCGAGAGGGTGTATGGGTTAAAATAGATGCCCCATATTACAGATATGCGTGCTTTGATACCTATCACCAAACCACGAGGTCAACGCTCCCAAACACTCATTACAAGAGAAAACTGCACTTAGTTTATTACCAACCAATCCACCGACCAACAGCACACCTTCGGTACCTGTAACCTGAATATCCGTACTCTTGTTTTTATTCCGATGAAGGAGAGATGCATAGTTCTCGCCTGCGATACCCCCTAAATATATAAAATTAGAGGCATCTGTATATTTGGCAATGGCATTTACGCCTCCATAGTTCTTGCAGCCATCTATAGGAGTCGATCGTGCATATCCCACAATACCGCCCACATAAGCAGAACCAAGGAAATCACTTTTCACGGCATACACATTACTGCAATTTAAGATAGAAGAGGAAGAAGCATATCCCACAACTCCTCCCAGATAGGCTGTTGTAGTTTTTGTAGAGCTTAATTCAATGGGGGCAGCCATCGACAGATTGGAAACAGAACCATTTGTTACTGCACCAAAGAAACCAAAATATCCCTGATAAGTACTACCATTAACTAACTTCCCGGTAATGGTATGTCCCTTTCCATCGAAATGGCCGGAAAAAGAATTGGTTAAGTCGATGCCAATGGGTGTCCAAGCAGTAGGGTTAATATAAAGATCGGTGGTTAGCTCAAAATATGCTCCTGCATAAGCATTGCCTGCGGCTACATCTTCCACCAGTTTCTTGAGGGTGGCGGCGGAGTTTACTTGATAAGGATCGCTTTCTATTCCGATTCCGGCAAAAGAAGAGGCAGCTACCGTTTCGTCTGTAAAAGAGACATCGGATAAAGGTGTTGGCGTTTTAGCGCCCAAAGCGAGTTTATATACTTTTCCGGCCTCAATAATATAATCAACAAGGGGATCGCTTGTTATGTTATATACCTTTTTATCGGTGCAAATGTCAAGAGCCAATTCATCTTTCAGGAGAGAAGGCAATACAGTGAGATAGGCTACAAAGTTGTTGTTCGTAAAGCCATCCAGCTTCAACGAAACACGATCGCTGATCTCCAGGATGCTTCCATCGCTGGCTTTCTTGCTTAATACAAAGCCATAATCTTTGCCTCCTGCCGACTCGCAGGCAGTTTTCAAAGTCAATTCCTTCGGAGTCTCACCTGCCGGCAAGGTTGCTTCAATACGGAAAACAGCCGCTTCATGCTGAAAGTTTATTGGGTTACCACCTGTTCCAATGGTGTAAGGAGCATCTTTCAGAGTCATAAAGCCATATTCGGTAAGATGTGCGGTATTATCATTTCCGGTTTGTTGCTGCCCTGCAATTGTAAACTCACATTGCTCCCAAGAAGAAGCCGCTATGGCTTTGGAGGCAGGGAAAAATGTACGACAGTTGTTCCAGCGTTTAGGACTTCCCTGTACAGCATTAACCAAAGAGAAAGATCCGATTTGTTTTCCTTCCTCGCCGGTTTTTAGTTGAAACTTGTACACACCTTCGGTACTATATAGTTTAAAGGCATCTCCGCTACTCCAGGTGGTCGACATCGTTTGGGTTCCTCCATCATACATAAAGTTCACCCGGGTTTCTTCTTTACTTTCTCCGGATACTTTCAGTATTATTTCTTCGATGACTTCGTTGTTTTCGGGGGTTACATCGTTCCCGTCGCATCCTGTTTGCAGGCACAATCCGAATAAGGCTGCGCCCATCCATACTAATTGTCGTTTCATACGTTTTATTTTTCGATAGTTAAAATGTTGTTGATTAAATCTTCCAATTCGGATAAAGAAGCACCACCGGGTTGATAGTTTCTTCTTGATACAGAGGAGCGGGTGATGGTTCCGCCATTGCCAAGGCCTGGTAGCTGGTCGCCGCTTCCTACCATTACAGAGTTTTCGTACTCCATCTCAATCACCTCCACCAATGGGGGGATGTAGGTTTTCTTTTGTTGCATAGTAATGATGTAAAATAGTGTTCTTATTTCGAGTCGTACAAAATTAACAAAATAAAAATTAGTTGTTACCTTTGGAGCTTTATTTAATTAGGAAAGTAACAAAACGATGAAGAGAATCATTACCATATTACTCGCCAGCCTCTGCATTTGCCTGTATTGCAAAGCACAATTACGCCCCATAACAAACATGGAGGCATTTAACAAACGACTTTCTACCGAAGCTAAAACCTTGACGGCCATTGAAAGCGACTTCACCCAACAAAAATACCTGGATGTATTCGACGAGAAAATTACTTCCAAAGGGAAATTCTACTACCGGAAAGAGAATAAAATATGCATGAGCTACAATCAACCATTAAACTACCTGATTGTTATCAACAATGCCAAACTTAAAATTGTATCGGATGGTAAAAAGAGCATCATGAATCTTAGTAGCAACAAAATGATGACTCAAATGCAAGACATGCTCACCGCCTGCATGGTGGGAGATCTCTCTAAATTAACCGGAAATTATGAGCTAACTTACTTTGAAGATGCCCAATATTACCGGATAAAGATTAAGCCCACCAACAAAACTATTCAGGCATACATCAAAGAAATTGATATCCAATTAGATAAGAAAGATATGTCGGTACACAAATTGCGTTTGCTCGAAACGGAAACAAACTATACCGAATATGAATTTTACAATAAACGCTTCAATGCTCTGACGGATGAAACAGTTTTTTCGGTACGCTAACCTCTGCATCCTGCTACTTTTCTGCGTTGCCGGTTCTTCCTGCTCTTCGGGCAAAAAGAATTCAAAAGCAGAATTGCCGGAAATCATTTCCACCGACAGCACCTCGCGCAAGTATAACCTGCAACTGGATTTTATGAAGCACCATTTCAGCGGTATGCTTGTAGCCCGCCGAATGAATACCGATGAAATCAGGATAATCTTCACCACCTACTTTGGTTTGAGTGTTTTTGATTTCTCACTTAAAGGTGATTCTTTGCACATCAACAGTTGTATAGAACCCATGCGGAAAAAGAAAGTAATAGAGCTTCTGGAAAGAGATTTCAAACTCCTACTTCTTCCTTCGGCCCATACTAAAGTTAAAGAGAAAAGTAGTACCTTTGAGAAACGAATCAATGGTTCGGGACTCGGCAAAGCCATTATATCGCTTTCCGACTTTCAGGAGAGAGAACCTCAATGTGTGGAGATTAAACATCCGTGGATACGGCTAAAAATACAATTAAATCAACTTACTATCAATTAATTATAGGCAATGAATTTACTTAAAGACTTCTATCAGGTACTTTCCATCGACAGTAGTTCGCCCTCAGAGTGCGTTATTAATCTGGAGCTTAATGCCAAACATCCGGTTTATAGTGGGCATTTTCCCGGCAACCCTGTACTTCCCGGCGTTTGTACTCTGCAAATAATCAAAGAGTGTGCCGAAGCTTTTTGGGAAAACCCATTGCAATACACACAGATTGGTTCCTGCAAGTTCTTGTCTGCCATTAATCCGGTTACCCACCCAAAGTTGACTCTGATGTTCTCTCTCAACCAACAAGAAGAAAACAACTTCCGCTTAATTGCCGAGGGAATGGCAGAAGAAACTCCTTTTATCAAACTTAAAGCAACCGTAACCAAACAATAAATATGACAGAACAGGGCACAGCCTATTGGCACGCAAAACTCAAAGAACTTGGAATAGTTGTGCTAATTCCCACTTACAACAACGACCGTACACTGGCCTCCGTGCTCGAAGATGTAAGTTGCTATGCCGGCGATATTATTGTAATAAACGACGGTTCCACCGATCAAACCGAGTCTATATTAACCACATTCCCACAAATAGAAGTTGTTCATCATGCCCAAAACAAAGGAAAAGGCACTGCTTTAAAGAATGGCATTCGATTAGCAAAAGAAAAAGGCTTTCGTTATGCCATCACTTTAGACTCCGACGGACAGCACTTTGCTTCTGATATTCCGCTTTTCATCGATGAAATAGAGAAAGAGCCGGATGCATTGTTTGTTGGTGCCCGCAACTTACAAGCAGAGAATATGCCGGGGAAGAACTCTTTTGCCAATAAGTTCTCCAACTTCTGGTACCGTCTGGAAACGGGAAACAATCTACAGGATACCCAATCGGGATACCGCCTGTACCCTATACAGCAAATGGGATCTCTGAAATACTACACAGCCAAATATGAGTTTGAATTGGAGGCCATTGTATTTGCTGCCTGGAGGGGGATTAAGGTGAAGAATATCCCCATTCATGTGTATTATCCGCCAGAAGAAGAACGCATCTCGCACTTCCGTCCGCTTAGGGATTTTACCCGCATAAGCATCCTGAACACAATCTTGGTACTAATTGCTTTTCTTTGGATATGGCCGCGCAATTTCTGCCGGAAGCTAACCTGGACGAATATAAAGAAATTCTTTCATGAACAGATTCTACACTCTAAAGAGTCTAACGCCCGTATAGCCCTTGCCATCGGATTGGGCGTATTCATGGGAATCTTCCCTGTATGGGGGTATCAGATGCTTATTACCTTATTCCTCACTCGCATCTTTAAACTGAATACGGTAATTGCTATTGTAGCCGCCAATATCAGTATCCCTCCCATGATTCCGTTCTTATTATATGGAAGTTATGCTACCGGTTGTATTGTATTAAGAGAGCCTATTAATCTGGATATTGGTAATATCTCTTTCGAACATTTACGCGGAGTATTGCTGCAATATGCCGTTGGAAGCGTGATTTTTTCAATTCTTTGCGGATTAACAGCAGGAGTTATTTCCTGGGGAGTATTATCCATTCTGCGGAAACCGCAACAAACCCCGTAGAGACGCACGGCGTGCGTCTCCTGAATACGCGTTTGTTTACCTCAAACAATAATCCCCCCACCCAAAAGAACATCTTTTCTATAAAAAGCAGCAGCTTGTCCGGAAGCAACCGCCGTTAAAGGTTCGTGCAATGAAACATATAACAACCCGTCCGAGCCTAATTGCACCAAAGCACTATTCTCTTGCTTTCTATATCGTATTTTCACAATTACATCGTCTTTATTTAATAACTGCTCCGGATCAATTATATTCCATTCCTTCAAATACATTTCCTGCTTTTCCAAAGCTTTTAAAGGTGCCAATACCACTTCATTTGTCTCCGGTCGGATTTCTTTCACAAAAACAGCGCGATTCAGATGTATGCCCAACCCTCTTCTTTGTCCGATTGTGTAAAAGGGATAACCTTGATGCCAGGCAATGAATTTCCCCGTTTCATCCAGAAAAGCACCTCGCTTTAACCTATCAGCAGGCACATATTGCCGTAAAAAGCTATGGTAATCAAACGGGCAGAAGCAAACGCCGATACTGTCTTTCTTTTGGGAGACTCTTTCAAAGCCGCGCTCTGCCGCCAGTATACGGGCATCTGACTTTAGGACATCGCCCATAGGAAGAACCATCCGGCTTAATATATCTTGCCCAAGACCCCATAAAAAGAAGGACTGATCTTTATCCGGATCTACGGCACAACGAATATAATAACTCCCATTTATATACTCACGCCGCACATAATGACCAGTCGAAATATGAAAGACATCGTTTTCATCGGCAATTTGAGCCAACAGAGGCCACTTCAACCGATTATTGCAGATGACGCAGGGCACAGGGGTACGACCTCTCATATACTCATCGATAAAGTAATCAATCACCTGCTTTTTAAATATTTCCCGAGCATCATAAACAAGGTGCTTTATGCCCAGCTTACAAGCCAAGTCGTGTGCTTCCTGCAAACTTTCTGCCGATGTTTCTGAATCGAAGAAACGAAAAGTAACTCCGGTTACTTCATAACCGGCATCCTGCAAAAGCATGGCAGCAACAGAGCTATCTGTTCCACCACTCATTCCAAGTAGTACCTTTTTGTTTTCTTTGCACATCATCGCGTGCAAAATTACACAATTTCCTGTACCTTTGTTAATTCAACCCACAATAATGAAAGAAGCAACAGACAAAGGCAGGATGATTATTGTACTCATACAGCACCCTACATTGGGGGCATTACTTATTCCATACATCGGCAAGGAACAACAAGAAGACACCATCCTGTTAATAGAACAAGCTTTTCATGCCTCTGCAGAGGTAGTAGCCCAAATGAGTAAACCGGAACAGCAAATCATTAAAATAGCTGCCCGATATACCGAAAAGGAGTTGATGAAAGCGTATCCCAAAGAAAAGAATATCAGCCAATTCATTAAAAAGCTTTCCGAAGAGGAAGTTAAAAGACGAATACGACCGCGCATAGAGCCGCAAATACAGCAAATCGTCGAGCTGATTTGTCAATTTCAGATTCCACTATATCAGAATCAGACAGGTAACAAATTGCTATATCCCCATAATGCGATTCAGGTTTCTCCATTTACCACAGAGGCATACTTTCACTTTAAAGCGGATGCCGAGCTATTCAGCTATTCTTTATCATGCAAAAGAAATGGAGAGCCAGTATTGCTTACTGATAAGAAACCTGTTATCACCATTTGTACCAATCCTGCCATCATACTCTTAAATACGGAACTGCACCGGTTTCATGATATAGGGGCCAACCGTATTCTACCATTCACGCACAAAAACACGGTGAGCGTAGATGCCTCTCAAACAAGCAAGTATCTGGGAAATGTTATTTTACCCATTATTCGTTTTCATGAAATCAGTTCGGAAGGATTGCCCATTATCAAAGAGCAACAAGAGTGTGCACCTGTTTTATCTATCGAAGAGAATGTGTTCGATGGGCTATCTTTGGTACTGGAGTTTTGGTACGGCACCGAGAAGTTTCGCCCTACAAACAAAGAAACAAAATATGCTTATCTAAGCGATAAAAACGGAGAAATTTCTTTGCGATATTTCTACAGAGATATGCAAAAGGAAGAACAGATTATGAAGGAGCTAAGAAACGCCCACTTGGAACTTCATGGCGAATGCAACCTCATATTGAAGCAGGAAGCCCCGGAAAAAGATCTTTCTACCTGGATATTCTCGCACCGGGAGTTACTTAATGCTCATTTCAAATTAACCAATTCCACCGGAAAGATTGATTATAGCTTGGATGAGATTCATGTTTCTAAAGAGATCAGCGAAACACAAGATTGGTTTGAATTACACATAACTGTGCATATTGGCGAATTTAAGATTCCTTTTATCCGATTCAGAAAGAATATTCTGGAAGGAAAGAAAGAGTATCTGCTGCCCGATGGAAAGATGATATTACTTCCCCAAGAGTGGTTCAGTCAATATGCAGACCTGGTTGCGTTCGGAGAAGTTGATGAGACGAATGTTCGTGTTCAACGTTCGTTTAGTGGCATTGTACAGGCAACCGTTCTCGATCAAAACGAGCAAAATAGAGTTTCCTACTTTCCTAAAGAGGAGTTCGACACTCCCTCCATGCTTAAAGCTACATTAAGGAACTACCAAAAAGAGGGATTCAACTGGATGATGCATCTTCATAAACATCATTTAGGAGGATGCCTGGCAGACGATATGGGATTGGGGAAAACACTCCAAACGCTTACCCTACTACAATACATTTACAATACGGAAGAAAAGAAACCGGCCACGTTGGTAGTTTTGCCAACTTCTTTGCTCCATAATTGGAAAAGGGAGATTAAGAAATTCACTACCCTGAAAGCCTTCGAATACAACGCCTCCAATCTTCCGAAAAACCTCTACCTGAAGGAAACATTCAATCATTACCACCTTGTTCTTACCAGCTATGGCATGATGAGAAACAACATGGATAAGCTCAAAGAATACCTTTTTGAATATGTTATATTAGACGAAAGCCAGAATATTAAAAACAGCGATTCGCTTACCTTCCGGGCAGTCGCTCAACTACAAAGCAACTTCCGCTTGGCATTAACAGGTACGCCTATAGAAAACTCACTAAAGGATCTTTGGTCGCAATTCCATTTTATACAACCAGACTTACTGGGCAACGAGAGCTGCTTCAACAAACAGTATATGACTCCCATCAAATCGGGAGATAAACGCATGGAAGAAAGGCTCAGAAGACTAATCTCGCCTTACATTTTACGCAGAAGCAAGGAGGAAGTAGCCCCGGAACTACCCTCGCTGACAGAGGAAATCATATTCTGCGAAATGCACGAACAGCAACAGAAAGTGTATGAGGAAGAAAAAAACAGCCTGAGAAACATGTTGCTGAAAATGAAAACTTCGAATGAAAAGAATCTTCATTTCACTGCACTAAACGGAATTATGAGATTGCGACAATTGGCTTGCCATCCGCACATGGTTTTCAACGATTTCAACAGCCCTTCCGGCAAACTGGATGAGATTATTTCAACCTTCGAGACTTTGCAAAGCGTGGGTCATAAAGTACTTATCTTCTCCTCTTTTGTGAAACACCTCGATATTATAGCAGAAGCATTCAAACAAAAGGGGTGGTCTTACGCACTTCTTACCGGAACAACCGGCAATCGGGAAGAAGAAATCGCCCGTTTCAATTCCAAAGAGAACATACGGGCATTCCTCATATCGCTAAAAGCAGGAGGCGTAGGCCTCAACCTGACTCAAGCCGATTATGTATTTATTATTGACCCTTGGTGGAATCCGGCAGCAGAGATGCAGGCGATTAGTCGCGCACACCGCATCGGACAAGATAAGCACGTCATTGCTTACCGCTTTATCACCCAAGACAGTATCGAAGAGAAGATCGTTCGGCTACAGGCAGAGAAGAAGGAACTCTTTGAGACGTTCATTACGGAGAATAATCCATTGAAGAGTTTGAATGACAGAGAATGGGCCGGGTTGTTGGAAGGGTGAGTGAAGTTTGAGTTAATTCATTATTGTACGGTTTTTATTCCTTCCCCACTGTTTTGAACTTATAATCATTACCTTTGTTTCTATATTTATAAATATCCATCCGTCATGAACAAACTATCGCGTAAGCTCCCCGTTGGGATACAAACCTTTGAGAAACTCCGTAAAGGCGGTTATCTTTATGTAGACAAAACCGCATTGGTTTGGCAGATGGTTGAAACATCTACGCCCTACTTCCTGAGTCGCCCGCGGAGATTTGGAAAGAGCCTGCTGCTCTCTACTTTCGAAGCTTACTTCCAAGGCAAGAAAGAACTGTTCGAAGGCTTGGCCATCGAAAAGATGGAAACGGAATGGATAGAGTATCCCGTGCTGCACTTGGATCTGAATGCAGAGAAGTACGACGCACCGGAAAAACTGGATGCAATCATCGACCGCCACCTGATTCTTTGGGAAGACATCTGGGGGAAAGATGAACGGGAAACAACTTTTGCCGCACGCTTCGCCGGCACCATCCGCCGGGCATACGAGAAAACCGACCGCAGAGTAGTGGTGCTTGTTGATGAGTATGACAAACCTCTGTTGCAAGCCATCCTGAATGACGAACTATCCGATGCCTACAAAGCTACCCTCAAAGCCTTTTACGGTGTACTCAAAAGTTCCGACCGCCATCTGCGCTTTGTATTCCTCACTGGAGTAACCAAATTCGCACAAGTTAGCGTGTTCAGCGACCTCAACCAATTGAATGACATCAGTATGAAGTATCCATACGCCGAGGTTTGTGGTATCACCCAAAAGGAACTTCTCGAGGTATTCACCCCCGAACTGGAAACACTTAGCAAGCACAACGGACTAACCTTTGAGGAAGTGGTTAACAAGATGACGGCATCTTATGACGGATATCATTTCCACCCGCAAGGCAAAGGGATGTTCAACCCATTCAGTGTACTGAATGCTTTTGACGGCTGTGAATTTGCCTACTACTGGTTTGCCACCGGCACGCCTACCTACTTGGTAGATTTACTCAGAAATAGCGATTACGACTTACGTCTACTCATCGACGGCGTACAGGTGGGCGTAACAGCCTTTTCGGAATACCGTGCCAAAACCAACAACCCACTACCAATGATTTACCAAAGTGGATACCTCACCATAAAGGATTACGATAAAACGTTTGGTCTTTATACCCTGGGATTCCCCAACGACGAGGTACGTTACGGGTTCCTGAACTTCCTGATACCTTACTATACCAAAGTAACAGATGACGAAACAGTCTTCCACATCAGCCACTTCGTAAAAGAACTCCAAGCTGGAGATGTACCCGCATTCATCGAACGCCTCAAAGCTTTCTTTGCCGGCATCCCCTACGAACTCAATGACCAGACCGAACGCCACTACCAGGTTGTATTTTACCTGATATTCAAACTCATGGGGCAGTTCATCGATGCCGAAGTGCACAGCGCCCGAGGCCGGGCCGATGCCGTAGTGAAAACCAAAGACCACATCTACGTCTTTGAGTTCAAACTGAATGGAACAGCCGAAGAGGCGCTGAAGCAAATAGAAGAAAAAGGATACATGAAGCCCTACGCCACAGATCCAAGAGAAAAAGTAAGGATAGGAGTAGACTTTAGTAAAGAAGAAAGAAACGTAAACGACTACATCGTGTTAATTGATGAATAATATTCGACGTAAGTTTACACAGTTTTATTCCTTTCCATTCTCTAATGAATTTAGTTCAATAGAGATACTGTCTTTTTGTAGATATGGTTGACTCTTTAACGACTCAACCAATGAAAGAAAAGAAGTCCAACGATGCTCACGCTTTTCATTTTCGGATTCGTGAGAT
>NZ_QVMK01000052.1 GCF_010500995.1 Bacteroides sp. 224
TATTAACTAATTTTTTTAAAACATGAAAGTAAATTTTAAGTATGCGATGATGACTATCGCAGCCCTGACAATGGGCTTAACAAGTTGTTCGAACGACAATGACAAAGTAGCAGAAAGTGAACCACAGTATCTTTCTATTAAAATTTCGGGAGTAGTTCAATCGCCAACAAGAGCGGTAGAAGCACCGGGAGAAACCACTGTAAATACTATTAAGCTCAATGACGGACACATCTTTGTAATCAATCCATTAGGACAGGTAACATACCAAGAAGCCTTGAATGTATCTCAGGCAACCAATGCTGGCCAAATATTGACAACAGCCATTCCTGCCGACTCACGCATTTATGTAATTGGTAATATTCCGACTGCGGATAATGCTACCATTACTGCTCTTACCGATTTTAACGCTATCAAGGCAGCTACTTCTGCACTGACTACACAAACCAACTACAAAGAGGCAGCTTTGGCCAATGCTGATGGTCAGCCGACAGCTATCATTCCGGGAGCAAGCAACACCGCTACGGTTAATGTATCCATTAAGCCTCTTATTTCTCGCTTGGAGCTGACTCAGGTAAAAGGAATCGGAGACATTACAAACTTCACCGTAAAAGGAGTTTATGTAGACGATTACTACCCCCAATTTACTTATGCGGGTTTGTATGCAGGAACTAAGTTTAGTCAAGGACAGAGCACTACTTTTGCCGGTATTGGCGATGCGGGTGCATGGGCACACACAAGCTTAGTAGCTGCTCCTGCAACTGGTAATGTATGGGCACACAACCTGGCAGCAGGTGGCCTACCTCGCTTCATCATCGAGTTGGAAGACGTGAAATACAATCCGGGAATTAGTGCCGGTGCACCTTTAGGTGAAGTTGACCTGAGCGGAACTACTTACTACCTAACCGTTACTGGTTATAACAATGGTGGTTTAACAGCATTCGAACGTGGAAAAATCTACCGCATCGGAGGAAATAATGGTATCGAATTCGACCAGGATGATTTGGGACTGGTTCCAAATCCGGTGGATGTAGACCTTACGTTGAATGTAACAATCCTTGAATGGGAAGTTGTTACTCCTACAGCCAACCTCTAATTTAAACAGGCTCTAAATTCCAGAGAAACCGAATAGTTTCTTAGCCATTCCGGGTGTCCGGCGCAGAATATGTGCCCGCTTCGCGGCGGGAAATGGCACAAGAAGAAATAAACATTTCAGATATGCAGAAAAAAGTAATCATTCTACTCCTGTTGGTAAGCTTGGTAAGCGCCTGTATCAAGGAGGATATGGACAAGTGTATGGGCAAAATGCGTTGGTATTTTCAGTACACATACAATAATCAAAGGCAAGATCAACTGGCCAGACAGGTAGGAAACATTCGGATTTACTTATTCGACCAAACCACCGGGAAGCTCACCGATATAATACAGGTAAACAAGAAAGACATCATTCGCGGATGGATAGAACCCGATATACCCACAGGGCTTTATACCGCCGTGGCATGGGCCACAAGTGGAGAAGAAATCACTTTGGGAGGATACCGGGAGGCAGGGATTACCACGCTCGATGAATTCCGGGTAATGCTAAACTGTAGGGCATTGGCCGAAAGCATACCCGGAGAGGCTACTCCCATGCAGCAACAATTCGACGACTTATTTTTTGCCATTGCCACCGATGTATTGGTTACAACAAGCAACGGGCGAACTGTTGAGTTCGATTTTATCAAGAACACCAACATGCTAAAGGTGAAGGTTACAGGCTTGGAATATCTGACACGTGCCATACCTTCCGAACAGCCCTTGTGTGTGTTTGTTACAGGACCTCATGAAAGTTATCTGTACAACAACCGGATAGATGCCAACACGCGCGAAGTGCATTACGAGCCTCCTTATACAGCCCTTACTGCAACAAGTATGGATTTTGATATAAAAATACAGCGGCTCGACATAGACTACCACACCCTACATCCTGTACTACTTTATATCCGTAGTAAGGGTACAGTACAGCAGGATATGGTTATTCCGATCAACATTATGGATGCCATATTGCAAACCAAAGACGCACAGGGAAAATTCGTATGGAAAAATCAGGAAGACATCGATTGCCAGGAAGAGTTTCCCATAGAGGTTTCCATACTGCACGATTTAAGTATACGGGTTTCCGTTAACGGATTCGAGATTATAGATACAAAACCCGAGATAGGAAGAGATTAAGCTAACAGATTAAATAGTAAATAGATATATGAAAAAGATTTTTAAACCACTCTTTCTTGTGGCAGTGTTACTTTCCGTCTTTTCTTGTATGAAGGATAAGGAGGTAGATGAAATGAAACAAACGACAAGCAAAAACGCACAGGTTAAACTACGTTTAAAAACACCATCAGGTTACTCAAAGGCAGAAACCCGGTCGCTTTCTTACACAGACGAAAATACCATTAATAATATTTACGTACTTGTGTTCGACAAAACAAATACATTGGTAACCATCGAGCAGGGAACAAACGTGTCCAGTACGCCGGGCAGTAGTAATCCATCATACAGTGGAGAGGGAGCGTTCACCATAACGCTTGCAGCAAGTAAAACCATGGTAGACACCTATAATCTGGTGGTGCTGGCTAATGCGCAGAGTATACTGTCTGCTACAATCGGACTGGATATAGCAAACATCAACAATAAGAGTTATTCGGATGTAATGACTAAGATATGGGATCAGATCAGCGGGCCGATGTACTCCACCGGCGGAGCTATACCAATGTGGGGAGAGAGCGGACAGCTTGTGGTAGCAGCAGGCAATAGCAGCCAAACATTGCAATTAACCCGGTCGGTAGCTCGTATTGATGTAGGAGTGGGCAAACCAACAAAAGACACAAATACAGATGCCTGGACATGGGATGGTAAAGATGTAAACAATGCGAACATTCCCTTTGTACTGAAACATGTTTATGTGATTAAACCCAATAACCGCTATGCGGTAGTAGCAGACGCTTCTGCTTTGTTGGCAGGGGAGCCGACTGTACCCACCGGAACAACCGCTTTTACCATGACCGATTCCGAGAACAATTTTGAGTTCGCAGCTACAGTCAACGCTACGGGAGGATATACATCCAGGGATATATATGTGCCCGAGGCGGATATTGAGATGGGTACATCGGCTCAAATAGGCGATGCCAACCACGCCAACCGAATGGCCTTAGTGGTAGGTGGAGAGTACAACGGTGGAACAGAAACTTTCTATCGGATTGATTTTGCGGTGAATGGTAATTTAGTTAATGTGCTTCGCAATCATCTCTATCAGTTTAATATATCGAAGGTATCGGGAGAAGGTTTTCCGGATGTGGAAACAGCTTACAACTCGCTATCAATGAATATGGCGGTTAATATTCGCGAATGGGATGAGGGAGATATTACTAATATTGTTTTCGACGGACAATACTATTTGGGAGTAAGTCAATCTGAATTCGAATTGACCCGAAAAGCCGGCAATTATGATCTGATAATCACAACCGATCATCCTAATGGCTGGGATTTAACGATTAAAGATGAAAACAAAGTCGACATGGATCCCACGACAGGATGGCTAAAAAAAGTGTCAATTAATCCGGGAATGGATGGAAAAGACACTTATACCTTTAGCGTGGAAGCATTATCTGTAGGATCGCCCAACAGAGTGGCATACCTGTATGTAACAGCAGGAAGATTAACAAATGTAGTAAAGGTAGTACAAACAGACCAATTACCTTTTATGCTACAACTCACCCCAAGCGATATACTGGAATTTGAAAGCGGGCTGGCTTTGGATCCGGCAACCCCAATAGATCCACAAACGGTAAATGTATTTTGGGAGCCAATGGAGAATTCTGCTAATTATAAAGTAAGGGCAATTGGAAGTAATGGTGGACTTACCTTCTTGCAACCAACAGGAGATTTAACAGTGGATAATCCGATAACAGGTGGAGATGTAAACCTAATGTTTCAACCAGAGAAGTTTACGGAAACAGAGGTAGACCCAAATCTGGGAAGAGATCCGTTTCTGGAAAAAATATCACGACTGGAAGTGACGGCTACTAATGATGTGGGAGAATCTATAACAAAGACGCTAACATTTAAGCAAAAAAACTATGCAGCTTTAATAACAAAGGACGATTTTTATATTTTAGAAGGTGGTGAGGGTATCGTTACAGTAAAAGCAAACACCCCTTGGCGAGCAGAACTTATATTGGGTGGTGATGCGATTGATAAAATTACTATTGGACAGGGACAAGGAGAAATTACAATAGGAGAAGAACTTAAATTTAAGTTATTACAAGGGGACGATACACACTTTGAAGGTAATTCACAAATTAGAATATATAGCCCAACAGGACGGTTTAAGGATGTGATTGTAGATATAAAGGCATATCGTCTTATATGGGTTGGTAACCTGGGCTATTTGCCTGGTATGGTAGATGAGGGTTCCACTGTGTATATGAATGCTCCACATAATACAGCACCTCACCTTGCACAAGATATCTGCAAAGCGAAAGGTTATATTTTACCTACCAGAGCAATTATTGATGCATGGTTAGCCTCATCAATACCATTTCCAACTACTGGTGCATATTGGGTAGATGAACATGGATGGCGTGGGAATCAAAGTGTCCAACCAAATGGAGGAGTATGGGAGAAAAACTTCTACTACTATGCTACAGCTGTGGTGAACGGAAGTATATCATATACGCATACATATACATTCTATCATAAACACGGGCCGTGGTCAGGAACATCCTCGTACATTAAATTCACAGCCACAACAAACGGCTATCAAAAAATGAGTGCTTATACCAACTGGACTACTGCGAGTTCTTATATATACGCAATAACAAGTTATAATACTCGTTGTGTAAAACACATTGCCACAAAGTAGAAATACAAATATGAAAAATAATTAGCAAAACAACCATAAAGGTGTGTCAGCAACCTAAGCGTTCCTTAAACATAAATAAGTACTGTAAATGATCAATTTCAGTACAGAACGTTTAAACCAATGATATTCCTTTGTGATATCCTATAAATGATGTAAAAATGATATTAAGCTACTTTTTCGCCAGGAAGTAGATAGAAACACGAGGATATTAATTACCTCTATCTATCGTCTAAGCCCTGCGAAATAATTAGAACTCCCGTCCCGAGCGGGAAACAGAAATACTCGGGATTGATGTCAGAAGGTCTCCGCTGTGAAGCGCAGTATGATGTAAAATAGGTTTTTTGCTAAAGTGATCCCGCCAGGCGTGGCGGGATTTGCTTTTTATGTACTTGTTGTGGGGTAATTGTTTTTAAGGGATATAAAACATTTACAACCGCAATGGGAATACATATATATAGGGTAGCAAAGTGTAGTTCACGGATTTAATACACAGAGAACGAGGGTTAGCGTGTTAAAATGCAACTTTTATAGGGTAAAATCTACATCATTGAGATGTGGTCATGTATTTATTTCTCTCCTTTTCACTTTTGTTTTAAGTTACATAGAGATAGTTTACGCGAAAAAAACAAAAAATTATATTAATGCAAGCCATGAGCAGATTCTACTAAAAAAATATTCATTCAACTAATTACGAACATCTACTTAGCAAAAATAT
This sequence comes from Bacteroides sp. 224, assembly GCF_010500995.1. GTDB lineage: Bacteria > Bacteroidota > Bacteroidia > Bacteroidales > Bacteroidaceae > Bacteroides. Next base: position 5,613 of record NZ_QVMK01000052.1, read on the forward strand.
CTTATAAATAAATACCTTTGTAATAGTCTAACACATATTTTTTGTATCTTTGTCATATATTACTTTTATTACTTGAAATTATTCATACAAAACAACATATGTCGATATCAAAATCTTTTAAAGAACAATACTCTATAAGTGATTTAAAAAAATACACCCAGTCACAAACCAAAATTTTTCAAAAGAACGTTTATACACAAAGCAAAATCTTAATAATTGACGATAAAATAAAAGAACACGATTACCCTTTTACAAGAAGTATTCATTTTTTAAAAGAACAATGTAATTGTAACATACATATTAAAACAGATCTAGAAAACTTAACAGATGCCGAAGCTTTTCACATTATAATTTGCGACAATGATCAGGTAGGAAAAATACTTGGTGGAAAAAAAGGAGATGGCATCTGGCTTTTAAACAAACTATACAGAGAATACCCAGAGAAGAAATACATTCTTTTCTCTGACAAAGATACTGGACTTCATAGAATTACTGCAATTAAGAAAGCTGAATTATGGAGCAAAAGAGATTTAATAACACACTCAGGAACAGAAAAAGGATTTTCCGAAGAGGTTCAGAGAGTTTTGAATGATTATGCTGACCCTTCAAAAAAATGGGAAGATATTCGTAGAGAGCTCCTTGAAGAAGGAGTATCTATTCACAGTGTAGCACAATTAGAATCTGCTTATGTCAAGTCAATTATTAAAAAAAATGAAAAGCTATTTATCAACACATCAAAAAAGATAGATACAACAGACATAATGAATGAAAGAGACATTAACATACATCAAGTCATTTCTTCAGCATCAAAAATCATAGGGACAACTATTTCTTTATTAGCTTTATTATAATAAAAACAAAGACATGGAAAACAATATTTTAAATGAAGAAGAAGGGAAACAACTAGAAACAATCATGCATGAAATTCACACATCCCTTAACAGTATAATCTCAACTATGGGCGACATTAGTCGACTTGACCTCACTCGAAAAGAAGTTCAAAATCAGGCTAAAGAAAAGATCTTAGATGTAGCAAATTACGCAGAAAGCATTCGTATGTACCTAAATTATTGGCAATTATCAAACAGCTCTGATTATTTTAAGAATGCTCCTAAACGCCCAATTGATTTATGGTGGTTGTTTACACATCCCAATGCATATTTTCTAAATTTAATGAGAAAGAAAAAAATTGAATATAATACAGAAAAATCAGAAAACATAATTCCCAGTATTAACGGCTATCCAATACTTAACGCCATTGTCAATATTCTACTGGATAACGCCGTAAAATATTCCCCTGTTGGAGGAGAGATTCTTTGTCAGTTCGAAACCACTCGCTTCGACCTTATCATCAATTTGGAAAATGACGGTCCTTACCTATCAGAAGATGAAATAGAAACAATCACCAATCATGGGAACAGAGGAAGAAATGCTATTATATCAGAAACTAATGGGCATGGTTATGGTTTAAATCTATTAGAAGAAATTATATATAACCATGGAGGAGAATTACAAATAGAGTCTTTATATTCATCAAAAGTAAATGGCATTCCTTATGGAAAGTTTATCTGCCATATAACCTTGCCTAGGTCAAATTGACAACCAAATAACATATGGTTTTTATACGATATAATTATTCGTTTTTTATAACTCTTATTGTTTTTTCAATACTCCTTTCTTTGAAGAAAAGAGTATTACTATACATTTGTATACTTAAAAACAATTTAAAACATTTCCCAAAAAACTCACCACTATAAAAGTTAGCACGGAAAATTTAGATCATTACTTCTCTAATTACATTATTTACAACATGCCTATCCACTTTTTTCTGAGTTTTAAGATGTACTACCAATCTTAAGTTCTCCTTTTTATGTATTACAAATAAAATGATTTACTCATAAAGATACTAATATTTCTAACTACTGAATTAGGCTGATAGACCAACCACTATTCAGAGACCGAAAAAGAAAGGGTTTATGTTATTCTTTTGTTTTCAAGATAGACTTATCGTCCAGTATTGAACAGCAAAAATATCATTCCACCTTCCATTCCCCTATATTTCTTTCCTCCTTATTGAAATTCACACCAACCTTCACCACTTTTCGTTCATCAACAGTATAGGGAATGAGGTAGCCCTTTTCATCTATTTGGCAGAGCGCATCTTCTACTGTTCCATCCAGTTTAAACTCAAATACATAGATATGGTCTTTGGTCTTTACAACTGCGTCGGCACGACCACGCGCACTGCGTACCTCCGATTCTACAAACTCACCTATTAGTTTGAAAACAAGGTAGAATACTACTTGGTAGTGTCGTTCGGTACGGTCGTTTAGTTCGTAAGGGAAGTCGGCAAAAAAGGCACGTAAGCGATGCATAAAGGAAGGGACATCGCCACTACGCAATTCGCGCACAAAATGTTGAATATGGAATCCTCGTTCGTTATCCGGCACAGAGGAATAAGAAGGCTGAAGGAATTTCAGAAAAGCATACTTCACCTCTTCATTAGGGAAACAGAGAGTATACATTTTAAATTCACGATCATAATCTTTAATCGTTAGATACCCACTTTGATAAATCAGTGGAATAGGATTATTCGTCTCTGCCCGGTATTCCGAGAAAGAGGATTGTTCTGCCTCTACGCCGTCGATAAGTGTACGCAGGTCATAGTTGCTCTCTTTCAGCAAATCTACGAGGAAAGTAGGTGTGCCGGTTTGGAACCAGTAATTGTCTAACCGATACTTTTTTAGGGCATTCAATACACTGAAAGGATTGAACATGCCCTCACCGTATTCGTAGAAGTGGTAACCATCATAGAGGGCAGTCATTTTCTCTACTGTTTGCTCGAAAGTAAGGTGATTGTACTCTCCTACCTTTTTTATTTCGGGGCTGAACACCTCTACCAATTCTTCTTTGGTGATGCCGCAAAGGGTATTGTAAGTGGGTTCCATACTGATATCGCTCAATTGATTGAGATCGCTGAATACATATTTCGTTACTCCTGTCAAAAATACGAAACGCAGGTAGCGGTCGGCACTTTTAAGTACTCCATAGAAGGCTTGCAATGTTTTCCGGTATTCATCCAGCAGGGGTTCATTGAGGATAGCTTGTAGCAAAGGCTTGTCATATTCGTCGATCAATACCACTACGCCACGGCCGGTTTGTTTGTAGGCACGCTGAATAACATCCATAAAGCGACCGGAGAGTGTTTCGCTTGTACTGTTTGATGCATATAAAATTTCCCACTTACGAAGTTGGAAGTCGATGATATCTACCAACTGCTCAAGCGATTCATACTTCTCCGCATTCAAATCAAGATGCAGGATGGGGTATTCTTTCCATTCTGTTTCCAGTTTCTCGATAGCCAATCCTTCAAACAAATCTTTCCTCCCCAAGAAGTAAAACTCAAAGGTAGAAAGCAGCAGACTCTTACCAAACCGACGGGGACGGCTAAGAAAATAAGGCTTACCTGTATTAGCTATTTGCCAGACCAAGTCTGTTTTATCTACATAAAGATAGCCCTCGTTGCGAATTTCCTCAAATGTCTGTATCCCTATCGGGAGTTTGCGGGTTAAGTCTATTGCTGATTTACTCATGATTCCTACGTTTTATAACTAAAACAAAAGTAAGCATAACACCCGCCATAGTACTAACATTTCTCCTCTTTGTTCTTTATCATCAGTATACTTAATTCATACAGCAGATAAAGCGGCAGTGACACAGCTGTTAGCGTAAAAGGATCTCCTGTAGGAGTAATGATAGCAGCTACCACCACAATAATCACTACCGCATGGCGGCGATATTTACGCAAGAAATCACGGTTAATGATGCCAAACACAGAGAGTAGCCAAGTTACCAAGGGGAGTTCAAAAGCGAGCCCCATGCAAAGCACCAGTACCATAAAGTTATCAATGTAGGAGTTTAAAGAAATCTGATTGACAATTGTACTACTCAACTGGTAGGTAGATAAGAAGCGAAGGGTAAGCGGATAAACCATAAAATAGCCCACCAATACACCTAAGAAGAACATCACTGTGCCTATGCCCAGCGCTTTCTTTACCCCTCTTCGTTCATGCTGATATAAAGCCGGAGATATAAACTTCCATACTTCATACAGAAGATAAGGAACCGTTGTTACTACCGACATCCAAAGTGCTGTTGAGATGTGGATAAAGAAAGGAGCAGCCAGGTTTATGTTTATTAAAGACACATGAAACTCTTGTGTAAAGAAATCATCTTTCAGATGAAAGACTTCTCCAATCCACTTCAAAAAAGAATAAAAAATAAAGTCATCATGGCAAGGAGCTAATATCACCTGATCGAATAGATAAGGCATGGCTATAAAATAGCCAATTGCTAAAATAATCCATACAATGATGAGGCGAAAAAGAATAATTCGCAATTCATCCAGATGATCCCAAAAAGTTAGTTCATCGGGCGACTTTTTCTTGGCCATTATGGAGTATTAGTTATTCTTTGTCTACTTCTTCTTTTGCCTTATTGATCTCTTCTTTTGCTTCATTTACGCCGTCTTTAAAACTGCGTACGCCTTTGCCTAAGCCTTTCATTAATTCGGGAATCTTCTTTCCTCCGAATAATAACAAGATAATCAGTGCAATAATTATAAATTCCGATCCACTCGGTAAAGAAAATAATAATAAAGGAGTCATATTCATATTTGGGTTAAGAATTAATATAAGTACAAAACTATCGAAAATTATCGAATTATGAATTATAAATTGATGAATTATTCAACTATCGAATTAGTCCTGATAATACACCCGCTTCACTCTGGAAGAAACATTCGTCAGTACCTCGTACGGTATGGTATCCAAGGCTTTGGCCAGTGTGGTTATTGGCAAGCCATCTCCGAAGATGATGACATAATCTCCTTCTTTACATTCAATGTCGGTCACATCAATCATACAAATATCCATGCAGATATTACCTATATACCAAGCTTTTTGGCCATTAACCAAACAATAAGCACAACCATTTCCTAAATGCCGGTTCAGCCCGTCGCCGTATCCAATACGGATGGAGGCTATTCTGGAATCGCGTGTTACTTTGCCTTTCCGGCTGTATCCTACGGTTTCTCCCGCAGCTACATTCCGTATCTGAAGGATAGAAGCTTTCAGCGTACTTACATTAGTCAGCATTCCTCCCGACACCGGATTTACCCCATACAGGCCAATGCCTAAACGTACCATATCATATTGAGCCTCCGGAAAACGCTCGGCGGCTGCCGAATTACAGATATGCCGTAAGATACGATGGTTGAAAGCTTCTTGCAGTTCCATAGACGCTTTTTCGAATAAAGCAATTTGTTGCTTTGTATAATCATCGAACTCGGCGCTGTCGCTCCCTGCCAGATGTGAAAACACAGAGCGGGGAATAACAGCGGTTTGGCTTTTCAGTCTTTTTATTAAGAGAGGCATTTCCGACGGATCGAATCCTAAACGATGCATGCCTGTATCTATCTTTACATGAATCGGGAAATTAGTAATTCCCTCTTTCTCTGCCATGCGAATTAAATTCTCAAGTAAGCGGAAGCTATAGACTTCCGGTTCGAGATGATAGTCGAACATGGTTTTAAGCGAGGTTAGCTCCGGATTCATAATGATAATAGTACTTGTGATTCCGGCTTTTCGGAGTTCAAACCCCTCGTCGGCTACAGCTACAGCCAGGTAATCGACATGATGTTCTTGAAGAGTTTTGGCAAGTTCGAAAGCTCCTGCACCATAAGCAGAAGACTTCACCATACAGATAGTTTTAACTCCGGACGTCAGTTTTGACTGATAATATTTTAGATTAGAAACTAAAGCCGAGAGGTTTACTTCCAAAATAGTTTCATGTACCTTTAACTCCAAAACCTCTGATATCCGTTCAAATTCAAAATATCGGGCTCCTTTTATTAAAATTACTTCATTATTGAGTTCCTTGAAAACATCCGAAGCCAATAATGCTGTTGTGTTGGGGAAAAAATATTTCTCGCCATTAAACCTGCCGGCAGCAGAAGATATATCGGAACCTACCCCGATAAGTTTGTCTACCCCACGGCTATTCAGCATCTGGGCAACCTTGCGGTAGAGTGCCTGCGTGGCTTGTCCCGTTTCAAGTATATCGGATAGGATCAATGTACGTTTCAGATTCTTATCTATGGATCGCCTATGCAAAAAGTCGAGTGCTATATCAAGAGAAACCAGGTCGGAATTATAACTGTCATTAATCAATATACATTCGTTTTTACCTTCTTTTACTTCCAGGCGCATGGCTACCGGTTCTAAAAGAGCCATCCGTTCGGTTATTATTTCGGGTGGAAGCACCAAATACAAACAAACTCCCAGGCAATTGATGGAGTTTTCGATGGAAGCATCATCTACAAAAGGTATTGTGTAAGTGTTGTCCATCCCTAAGTAATGATAGGTAATAGAAGTATGATCCTGCTTCTTTTCTATTTTGCTGATATAAAGCGGTCTGTCTTTATCAACTCGTGACCATGCAATTTCCCGGGCAGATGATAAGAACTTTAGCGTTGAATTACTGATTATTTCATTATCGCCATTGTAAATAACAATGTCGCAATCTTTAAAGAGAGCAAGTTTCTCGGTACACTTTTCCTGCATAGAGAAGAAGTTCTCCTGGTGTGCACTTCCTATTCCCGTAAATACACCAATAGTAGGTTTAATAATGGTTTGTAATGCACGCATCTCGCCGGGTTGGGAAATTCCTGCTTCAAATATTCCCAGATCCGAATCTTCATTTGTATGCCAAACAGAAAGAGGCACTCCTATTTGCGAATTATAGCTGCGAGGCGAGCGAACAATCATCCGGTCGGGGCTCAGAAGCTGATGCAACCACTCTTTTACAATTGTTTTTCCATTACTTCCTGTGATACCTATCACTGGAATACTATATTGATTTCTGTGTTGTTCTGCCAATCTCTGCAAAGCTTTCAGAGCATTGGGAACAATTAAGAAATTAGCGTCAGGATATTCCTCTATATTAATTCCTACCAATGATTTTTCTTTCGCATCACACTCTACCACGAAATTTCGTACTCCGTGTTCATACAGTTCAGGGATATAGTTTATACCATTATTCCGATTTATATGTAAAGCAAAGAAAAGGGTTTCTTCGGGAAAAGATAATGAGCGGCTGTCTGTTAATAGCCAATCAACTACACTTTTATAGTTTCCAATACGTTTGGCGCCGATCATCTCGGCCACTACTTCAATCGGGTATGACATAGGTTCAATTCTTTTTGTACATCTAAGTTCGGGTATTTTTCCTTAAGTCGTTCTATATTTAACACTATTTGTCCTAAAAAACGCTTATACTCTTCTGAGTCTTCCCGAAAGGGTTTGTGTTTTAATGCTTTTGATATATGTTTCCATTCTTTAATAACCTGCTGTGTATCAGCGCTAAAGAACACCTCTGAGAAACATTCCCACAGATATTGGATAGCTATCGAAGAGGGATGCACCATATCATCTCCATAAAAGCGATAATCGCGCAATTCATCTACAACAATCTCATAAGAAGGGAAGTATAGAATTGTTTCGGAAAACAACTCCTGCAACCGGGCTATGGCAAGCAGCAGTGTACTTTTGCTTAATTGGTTTTCGTGCAATCCGTCTTTCAGGTGACGAATGGGGCTTACCGTCATTATCACTTTCAGGGTCGGATTTAATTGCTTCAAATCAGCCAGCAGGTTGGTATAGTCTTCTACTATTTCTTCTACTGATAGCCTTCTTCGGGTAAAATTCCGCGCCGGGAGTTTGTGACAGTTGGCTACTACCTTCCCTGTTTCGATTAAAGTATATACCCATGCCGTACCCAAAGTGAGTATTAACATGTTTAGTTTGGGAAGTTGACGATGCGCCTTTTCCAAACGGACATTCATGAGCTCCAAAGCCTCCTCCGGAGAGGCGGCAGAGAATGATCCGTGATGCATATAGCTATGGTATTGGCCTCCATAAAAGAATAAATGTTCCCTATTATATAAGGTACCGGAAATCATCTCGCGCAGAGCCGTCGACAAAGACAATGGATTGTAAAGTATCCCAAAAGGATTTACATCACAATTGAACTTGTTTTCCAACAATAGCTCCCCGATATTCCCGGCAAAGCATGAACCCATTAACAACAAATTATCATTGTGGGTGATATGCAAGCCGTTTTTGGGCAGTATTACAGATGTTCTAAATTCCATTCTTACAATAACCGTATCAGTTTCGCAAATATAGGCAAAATTATATATCTTTGCGCCTTAGAAACCGTTTTGAATTTTATGGAATAATATATTATTGTTTTATATCTGGCTAAATCAGCCTTCTTTTTCGCTTAGCTATTACTTAATTCTCAGTCACATAGCCCGCTATATTCTTTCAAATAAAGCAATAGCTAAACAAAAAATAAGACTAATTTATCTCAGAATAAAATTCAAAACAGTTTCTTATTTTCGTAAACAGAGAAATAAACCTTATGAAGAAATCTAAGATTTTATCAATCTTATCCCTTATATTGCTGTGTAGCGGATGTGATTGGTTTGAATATCATCCTTACGACGGAAGAATTAGTGGAGAAACCGGAATAAACGCCAAAAACATAGCACGTATCGAAGAACTTTGTGCCGGCAAAGAAACCATACGCTTTGCTCTTATTGGCGACACACAGCGAAGCTATGACGAGACTGAAGATTTCGTAAAGCTTATCAATGCCCGTACAGACATAGACTTTGTGATACATGGCGGCGATGTTTCCGACTTTGGCTTAACCAAAGAATTTCTTTGGATGAGAGATATCCTGAATAAAATAAAGGTGCCTTATGTAACCATCATCGGCAATCACGATTGCTTGGCAAATGGCGAGCACATATACCAAAAGGTTTATGGAGAATACAACTTCTCTTTCATGGCGGGCGACACCAAATTTGTTTGTCTGAACACCAATGCCATAGAGTTTGACTACTCCATTCCCGTACCCGATTTTCAATTCATTGAAAAAGAACTGGCCGACGAACGTCCGGAGCATAAGAAAACAGTAGTAGCTATGCATGTGCCTCCTTTTGACGGTGCATTTAACAACAATGTGGCAAAGGTATTCCAACGCTATCTCAAAGAGTTTAATAATCTGCAATTCTGTGTAAACGCACATATACACTATAAATCGGTTGAAAATCTTTTCGACGATGGAGTAACTTATTATAGTTGTGCAAACATGGCTAAACGAAATTATTTAGTATTCACACTGACCCCCGACGATTATACCTATGAAAGTATTGATTTTTAGTATTTCCTTACTTATAGCCTGTACATTCCCTGCCAATGCGCAAAATAGATACGAAAAAAGGGTGGAAAAGTATCAATCTAAATGGTTATCGCTTATTCCTACCCATTCCAAACTACAATTTGCGGGGTCCATTGGTCTTCTTTCGGTAGGAGCCGGATGGGACTATGGTAAAAAAGATCAGTGGGAAACAGACCTTATCGTAGGAATTGTGCCCCGGTATTCTGCCGAATCAGTAAAAGCTACTTTTACTATCAAACAAAACTATATCCCCTGGAATATTCCATTGGGAGACAAAGGTTTTTCTGTTGATCCGTTAACCTGCGGTCTCTACATGAGTACTATTTCCGGAGATGACTTTTGGAACAAAGAGCCAAAGAAATACCCCAAAGGCTATTATAATATATCTACCAAAGTAAGATTCCATATTTACCTGGGAGAACGTATTTCATTTAAAATACCCAACAAGAAAAGATTCTTTGCTAAGGAAGTAACCTTCTTCTATGAGGTTAGTACCAGCGATCTTTATCTGGCAAGTGCATTTACCAATAGTTACCTGAAACCGCAAGACTATTTAAGTTTGGCACTCGGACTAAAATTCCAGTTCTTTTAATTTAGTTGTATTTTAACCACAGATTATAGATAATCAAAACCTTATAATCTGTGTAATCTGTTAATCTGTGGTTAATTTGCACCATGCACGACTTTATGACACACCTTCTATACTAAATTCTCATTTTTTCTCAGCAGCTTGAGAATATTTTCTCAACGGCTTAAGAATAAATACTCAAGGGCTTAAGAACAAATACTCAAACCGGTGAGATTTAGCCTGAACTTGCCCTAAACTTCTTCATTAGGCTAAGTATGAATAATCCGGATCAGAACACTTGTCCCCTCCTATCTGTTATATAAATAGGCGTAATACGTATTTTATTCAGGAAAGCTATGATTTGTTTATGGCTTTATAGTACTTTTGCAAAGTAATTAGATTAATAGCAAAATGAAAGAACACCCAACATATAGCTTGCTAAATAAAATTTTCTATCCAAAAGACATTCGCAAACTAAGCGTCGACGAGCTACCTACTTTATGTGAAGAATTAAGACAAGACATCATAAAAGAGCTTTCATGCAACCCGGGACACTTTGCAGCGAGCCTCGGCGTTGTTGAACTAACCGTAGCTTTACATTATGTATTTGATACACCTTATGATCGTATCGTTTGGGATGTAGGGCATCAGGCGTATGGACATAAAATACTGACGGGGCGCCGGGAAGAGTTTGCTACCAACCGTAAATTCAAAGGTATTCGTCCTTTCCCCTCTCCGGAAGAGAGCGAATATGACACTTTTACTTGTGGACATGCATCCAATTCAATATCTATCGCATTAGGTATGGCAGTAGCCGCCGAGCGTAACGGCGATAAACACAGAAATGTTGTTGCAGTTATTGGCGATGGTTCCATGAGCGGTGGGTTAGCTTTCGAGGGATTAAACAATACCGCTTCTACTCCTAACAATATGATTATCATTATTAACGATAATGATATGGCTATTGATAGAAGTGTGGGAGGAATGAAACAATACCTCTTTAATCTTACTACTTCCAATCGATATAATCAGTTACGCTTTAAAACATCCAGACTGCTTTTCAAATTAGGTATTCTGAATGAGGATCGTCGCAAAATATTAATTCGCCTCGGAAACAGTTTGAAGTCTTTTGTTGCCCAACAGCAAAATATATTCGAAGGGATGAACATCCGATACTTCGGTCCGATAGATGGACATAATGTGAAGAATATCACCCGGGTACTCAATGAAATCAAGAATATGAAGGGTCCTAAAATTCTTCATCTGCATACTACCAAAGGAAAAGGATTCAAACCGGCCGAAAAAGATGCTACGGTATGGCATGCTCCCGGCATGTTCAATCCGGAAACCGGAGAGCGTATTGTGGCTTGTACAGAGGGTATTCCACCTTTGTTTCAGGATGTATTCGGACATACATTATTGGAACTGGCTCAAAACAATGAAAAGATTGTGGGCGTTACCCCTGCCATGCCTACCGGAAGCTCTATGAATATATTAATGGATGCCATGCCCGACAGAGCTTTCGACGTGGGAATAGCAGAAGGACATGCCGTTACATTCTCCGGCGGAATGGCTAAAGATGGCTTAGTTCCTTTTTGTGCAATCTATTCCTCCTTTATGCAAAGGGCTTATGACAATATGATACACGATGTAGCCATTCAGAATCTAAATGTAGTATTATGTCTGGATCGTGCAGGATTGGTAGGCGAAGACGGACCAACACACCATGGAGTGTTTGACCTGGCTTATCTCCGTCCTATCCCTAACCTTACAATCTCCTCTCCTATGGACGAGCATGAATTAAGAAGCCTGATGTATACGGCACAGCTACCAGATAAAGGTCCTTTTGTGATTCGCTACCCCAGAGGAAGAGGCTCATTGGTTGATTGGAAATGCCCTTTAGAAGAGATCAAAGTCGGAACAGGCAGAAAATTGAAAGAAGGAAAAGATATAGCAGTTATCAGCATTGGCCCCATAGGTGTTACCGCCCGGAAAGCCATAAAGGAAGCCGAAAAGAGCGGACTGTCCGTTGCTCATTATGACTTGAGGTTCCTGAAACCACTGGATGAGAATCTTTTGCACGAAATTGGGCGTACATACCCAAAAGTGGTGACTATTGAAGACGGAGTTATTAAAGGAGGCATGGGTAGTGCGGTACTTGAATTTATGTCAGACAATAGCTACCAACCTGCAATTAAGCGTATGGGTATTCCTGATCAATTCATAGAACATGGCTCGACTGCTGAGCTATATCATTTATGTAAAATAGATAAAGAAGGTATAATATCTGCTTTAATAGATTTTTAAGTAATGAAAATAATTATTGCCGGAGCCGGAGAAGTAGGAACACATTTAGCCAAATTACTGTCGCGTGAGAAACAAGACATTATTCTGCTGGATGATGATGATGAAAAGCTAAGTCCTTTAAGCGCGAACTTCGACCTTATGACTGTCACCGGGTCAGCTACCTCTATAGCTAAGTTGAAAGAGGTTAATATTGATCATGCCGACTTGTTTATCGCAGTTACTCCAGATGAAAGTCGTAATATTACTGCTTGTATGCTTGCCACTAATTTGGGAGCAAAGAAGACGTTAGCCCGTATCGACAATTACGAATACTTATTACCTAAGAACAAAGAGTTCTTTAAGAACCTGGGAGTGGATTCTCTTATTTATCCGGAAATGCTCGCAGCCAAGGAGATTGTGTCCTCCATGAAAATGAGTTGGGTACGCCAATGGTGGGAGTTTTGTGGCGGATCGCTGGTTTTAATTGGCGCTAAGATGAGGGAGAAAGCCGAGATTCTCAACATTCCTCTATCCGAATTAGGGAAATCAGATATCCCCTACCACGTGGTAGTTATCAAACGGGGAAGTGATACAATTATACCAAGAGGAGAAGAGATGATTAAGTTGAATGATATTGTCTACTTCACTACTACTCGCAAATATATTCCACACATCCGTAAAATAGCCGGCAAGGAAAATGAGAATGATGTTCAAAATGTAATGATCATGGGAGGTAGCCGAATTGCCGTAAGAACAGCTCAATACGTACCGGACTATATGAAGGTGAAAATCATAGAGCAAAGCCTGACCCGCTGCAATCGCCTGACTGAATTGTTGGACGACCGCACCATGATTATTAATGGAGACGGAAGAGACATGGATCTACTGATTGATGAAGGACTTAAAAACACCGAAGCATTCGTTGCGCTAACCGGAAATTCGGAAACCAACATTTTAGCTTGCTTGGCTGCTAAACGCATGGGAGTGAGCAAAACCGTAGCCGAAGTAGAAAATATCGACTACATTGGCATGGCCGAAAGCCTCGACATTGGTACTGTTATCAATAAAAAACTGATTGCCGCCAGTCACATCTATCAGATGATGCTAAATGCCGATGTTTCTAATGTTAAATGCCTAACATTTGCAAATGCAGATGTTGCCGAGTTCACTGTTAAAGAAGGCTCCAGAATTACTAAACATAAAGTAAAAGATTTGGGGCTGCCTAAAGGAACTACTATCGGGGGGATGATTAGAAACGGAGAAGGGCAATTAGCCACAGGAAATACAATAATACAAGCAGGAGATCATGTGGTAGTATTCTGCTTGGATATGATGATTAAAAAGATAGAGAAGTTTTTTAGTTGATATGATAAATTTAAAGACCATATATAAGATCATGGGGCTTCTGGTTCTTGTGGAAACCGTCATGTTGATTTGTTGCATCGGAGTTTCTTTATTATATCAGGAAGACGATCTTATTAGTTTTACTATCACTACTGCTATTACCTTAGTTATAGGTTTGGGGCTTCTTTTAGCTGGCAGAGGTTCGGGGAATCAATTCAATAAACGAGACAGTATTATTATTGTCAGCTTTTCGTGGATTATTGTTTCGGCTTTGGGTATGCTTCCTTTTTATATTAGTGGATACATACCCGATATTACAAACGCTTTCTTTGAAACCATATCCGGATTCACCAGTACAGGGTCAACCATATTAGACGATATTGAGTCATTGCCTCATGGCCTACTTTTCTGGCGCAGCATGACACAGTGGATCGGGGGCTTGGGAATTGTGTTCTTTACGCTGGCCGTACTTCCCGTATTTGGTGTAGGGGGTGTTCAGCTCTTTGCAGCCGAAGCCAGTGGGTTTACATACGACAAGGTACATCCGCGAATTGGAACTACAGCCAAATGGATATGGAGTATCTACTCAGGACTTACCATCATTGTTGCAATACTGCTCTGGTTAGGTGGAATGAATGTGTTTGACAGCATTTGCCATGCATTTGCTACCGCAGGTACAGGAGGGTATTCCACCAAACAGACAAGTATCGAATTCTACAATTCTCCATACATTGAATATGTGATCTCTATTTTCATGACTATATCGGGCATGAACTTTATATTACTTCTATTCTTTGTGAATGGTAAGTTCAAGAAATTCTTTCAAGACACAGAGCTTAAATGGTATCTGATCTCTATTTTTACATTTACCACCATCATTACTTTAGGGCTCTATAAAACCACTCCGATGGGAGTAGAAGAGGCTTTTCGAAAAGCATTCTTTCAAGTAACCTCATTACATACTTCAACCGGGCTTGCAACAACCGACTACATGACCTGGTCTCCCTTTCTGTGGGCATTGCTTCTTATTATCATGATTATCGGGGCTTGTGCAGGAAGTACTTCGGGTGGTATTAAATGTATTCGTGTGGTTATGCTTGCCAAAATAGCCAACAATGAGTTCAAAAGGATGATACACCCCAATGCAGTGCTCCCTGTGAGAATAAACAAACGAGTAGCACCACCAACAATTGTATCGAGTGTATTGGCTTTTATCTTTGTTTATTTAGTTATTATCATTATCAGTTGCCTGATTTTAATTGCTTTAGGGGTAGGCTTCGAAGAATCTATAGGAACCGTCATATCAAGCATCGGAAATATGGGTCCCGGGGTGGGTTCCACAGGACCTGCATATTCATGGAACGCTTTACCTGATATAGCTAAGTGGCTTTGTGCTTTCCTTATGCTCATTGGCAGGCTCGAGCTTTTCACTATACTTATTTTATTCTCTCCGGGATTTTGGCGTAAAAGGTGATGCTGCTAATTATGCTCATTTAGCCATGCCTGAACCTCAGCTTTTATCCTAATTGTAACCGTATTATCAACTTTAAGTGGCTGAAATAATATTTTTGTAGCTGCATATTCGGCATTAATTGAGTCTCCCCTTTCTACATAAAGCCTCCAAAGCAAGTAATTGGGTATTATTCTGGTTGGAATCATCCATGAGGCTAATTTATAGTAAGATTCGGCCTTTGTGAATTCCCTTCTCTGGAAATATATTTTGCCAATATCACAATACGTTTCGCAAGAAGGAGTGAAATAATTAATCCTATTGACAGGATTATCTATTCCAATTTGAAAGACGTATTCAGCATATACCGCATTAAATTTCAAGTTATGAATAAGCTTCCCAAAATGGTTATTTACAAAAGAGCTTGATCCTAGCTCTTTTTTCGCTATTGCTTGTTTCATTTCCCAAGAAGCACGTTCATAGAATATACATTCTACAACTGCCCAGATACAAATGACTACTATCCCCAATTTAGATAAAAGGTGAGCCCAACGCGGTCTATTTATCGAATTCATATCTTCCCTAATACTTCCTCCCAACAACATGGGAAAAAGTAGAAAAAAAGAAAAAATATAACTCGGATAAGAAAACAGAGAAAAGACCACCAGACAAATTGTTGCCGCCTTAAATATCCATTCTTGATCATTTCGGGACTTTATACAGAACAACGAAACTAATAATCCGGATATAACAATAAATCCTATTAGCCCAAGTTCGACTGTAATATGAAGAAACTCATTATATGGGTAGCCAATATTATCGGCAACCGGAACAAAAAAAGACTCTGGATGTTCCCGAAAATAATCTGCCTGATAAAGCATATAGTTTTTATTAAATGATCCAACCCCATGCCCGAATAATGGTTTATCATTAATCATCTCTCCACACACTCTCCATATAAGTATTCTGGCATTTGCCGATTCAGGTCTGTAATTATAGACCAATAAACTCCCCAATACCACCATAATGAAGGTGAAGGAGATACAAATCTTCTTTTGACGTATCCAACAGGCATACATTTCTTTCCTAAAAACGAAAAAGGTCCCTATTAGGGTAGCAATCCATGCAGCCCTCGAATCTGTGATTATAAGTGTAGTTCCTATAATGATACTAACAAAAACAATCCATAAGATAACCAACCGTTTCTTTAATTGTCTTAAATATCCCAATGAAGCAACGAAGCATACAGCAAGGTATCCTCCCAATTGCCCGGGATTACCAAAAGATCCTGTAATAGGAAAATAAGGATGCCTACTTTCCAGTATACCCGATAACTGTCCCAAGGCAATTACAGACTGTATAATTCCAGAAGTTATCAACGCATATAGAATGATCCCTTTTCCTTCATTATTGATTGATCTGATGAAAAAATAGAAAACAATAATTGCAACCCATTCCCACAACTTTAAAAAATCAGCATTCTTTACTGGAGACAAACAAAGATGAAGAGCTCCATAAAGAATGAAAAGTAGCAAAAAAATATCCACCACAGACAAATGATATTTTTGTTTATGCTGCAGAATAAGCCCAAAATTACTTGATACAATTATACCGAAAATAAAAGGTGCTTCGCTGAAGATATTCGAAGAAAAAAAAGATGCAAATGTTGGCATCAATACGGATATGAAACAGATAAATATGAGTAAATATTTATTCAAAGAATGCAATTATTATTTATTTTCAGAATTAGCTTATAAAGAAACTGAGACTACACAAAACAACAAACTGATAAAGGTGACTATTGTTTTCATTATGAGATATTTGGAATCAGGAAGATTTTAGACTTCCCAATTCCTATAAACGACTTCAGCTACCTAGGTTCCTGTGCCCACCAGAGGGCAATATAGTTTAATTTTCTGCCTTCAGTAGTTGGAGTATACCAAACATTATTTTTGAGTTCCATTTCAATCTTTCGATATACTGACACTGGAATAGTTGCATAAGGTTCAAAATTTCCAAATAAAAAACTCACTTCAATAACTTTTCCTGTATCTGGACTAATATACATTGTGACACTAAGCTTCTTTCCTCTTACTCTTTGCTTCTCACTGGAAGAGAAAGCATTATTGACTATTGACAAACGCTTAGTACGAGTCCAATTATCATCAGCACACAAAGGGATATAATTATCTGGCATTATAAAAATCTCACCAGAACTTTTATAAACTTGTTGAATATACATCAAATTGTTAGATTTATTATACAATGTAACAATTTTTGCAGCATCCACATCACACTGGTAAACATAATCGTTTTCATAAAAAGTTTTTGTTGTAGTATAATAATTGGTCTGTGCAGAAACAGATGCTACACAACACAAAAGACAAATAGCTATTATTATATTTTTCATCATTTACAATTTTGAGTTAAATCTCTGATATTCTTAAAATTATCTAATGCAGGTCTATTATTATCATAATTATAGTTATTACTAGTGTAACCTGCTGCTCGTAAACCGGGCACAGTTCTACCTAAAATCAATGTTTCTAATTCATGTTCAGATATACCAGAAAGTAAATTCCCTCGATTGTCTATATATCGCTCAAGATTTTGAATCTCTCTGTAACGCATATCATAATCATTTCTTTTCTCCCACTTGCTACCCGGATACTCAGGTAATTTACTCACATAAAGATATTGAGCATAATGCGCTTCTATTTCCCCATTTAAAGTCGAGCTATTGTAGCTAGAAGTAGTTTCTTTATATGACCGGTAGGCATGCATCATTTCATGGAAAAGCTGATTACTCTCAGCTTGCATACCAAGCGAGATGCCATTAGCACCAAAAGAGCCATTACCACCATTCTTAAACTGAATTACAAGCGTTTTACCATTAAGATAACGACTTAAACCATTATATAATGCTTCACCCATACAATCCTGCATAATTTTTTCCAGCATCCGTTCAACAGTTTTCCAGTTTGCCTCTGTCATACCAGAGTTTCTGAAAATCTTCATAGCTTTTGGAGCAACTGGCGTTAGATTACCTCCACCTCCACCAGGTGTTGTTGGGGGAGTAGGGTCAGGCATTGAATCGTCATCCAACCCTGGAGGTTCTGGATCGTCATCGAATCCCGGAGGTTCTGGATTATCATCTGGAGTAACGTCCACATCCGGTAACCAAATACCATCCGGCTTACCATCCCCATCGTAGTCATAGCCAACATTTCCATTACCATCATGATAAAAACCATTCCCAATGGATGACCAATTACCATTTGGACCAGAATCTCCTGACCAAAAGTCATCATCCTCCAGAGGATCCTCCCACCCCAAACGGGTAGCTGCCAGATTAGACTGCCGATATATTTTCAACGCTGGTAGCATCTTACTCAGTTCTATGAGATTTCGTTTATAGGTTTCGAAATCATTCACAAACAAAGATACCTCATTGACCTTAACTCCATCTTTATAAGTATCTGCCCGCAATGGAATTTTTCCGTCAACTGCTAAATAGAAAATAATTCCTGAAAAGTTTTCCTTATTTCCAAAATTAGTAAACTTGCCGGATAAGTCACCTTTGTTTTTCTGAAAATACATATAATCAGGTACAATAAGCATTCTATAAAGCCCCATAACACCATGTTTAGAAGACTTTACCACTATAGTCTTCTCGCTTACATTTGCAATATAGCTCCGATTCCGCCCACCGATTACTTCCTTTCGGATGGTATAATACGAATAAGTTGAAACAATAGGAATATCAACTCCCTCCATAAGCTGACTACGAGAAACTTTTGCTTTATCCCACATGGGTGCAAAGTCTCCAAGAGGCAACTCTTTGGTGCTTCTTGTTTTAACTGTAATTTCTTGTTCAAAAAAAGCTTTCGCTTCTGTTATAAGATCAGTATCTTCCTGCTTGATGACGTCGTCAAGGTCTTGCTGACAGGAAAAGAAACCAAAATTACACAAAAGGAAAAAAAGCAAACCAAATAGAATAGTTTTTTTCATTGAATAATAATTCTTAATTAGTAATATAAAAAAGTAACATATCAAATTTCCAAAATTAGTTCATTGTCAAGAATATGATACAAACTCCGTTATATCAATGGACGAAAACAATTCGACCCTGTACTCATTCATCAATGATAATAACTTATAGCAATTAAACATTGCTGTCCCATTAAAATCGCAAAGAATTCTTTGAAATATTTGATAATTAGTTAGTTACAAGATTTTTTCGAGCGCGACGATTTCAATTTATAGCTTTGCAGTCAATAACAGAAGCTGCAATGAATAAAGAGAAGTATGTATTTGCTCAATTGGTTTCATTCTTGAATGAAGATAAGTTCCGGCGTATAGTCAATAAGTATCAAGGAAATCGTTACGTAAAACATTTCACTTGTTGGAATCAACTACTAGCCTTGATGTTCGGTCAACTATCCAACCGTGAAAGTCTGAGAGATTTGATTATTGCTCTAGGTGCTCATCGTTCCAAGTGTTATCATTTAGGGTTGGGCAAGAACGTATCAAAGTCATCTTTGGCTCGGGCGAATCAAGATAGAGACTGCCGAATCTTTGAAGAGTTTGCTTACTTCCTTGTTAATGAAGCACAGCAGAAACGTAAGACAGATATCTTCAAGTTGGGAGGGAATGTATATGCTTTTGATTCCACAACCATTGACTTATGCCTGAATGTTTTCTGGTGGGCAAAGTTTCGGAAGAAAAAAGGCGGTATTAAGGTTCACACATTGTATGATGTGGAAACTCAGATCCCGACATTCTTCCATATTACAACAGCTTCCGTTCACGATTCTAAAGCCATGAATAAGATTCCTTACGAACCAGGCTCTTATTATATCTTTGACCGTGCCTACAACAACTTCAAGATGCTATATCGGATCCGTCAGATAGAAGCCTGTTTCGTTGTCAGAGCAAAGAAGAATCTTCAGTACAAAGCTCTCAAATGGAAACGAAGAATGCCTAAGAATGTACTCTCAGATATGATAATCGAACTGACAGGGTTTTATCCTAAACAATACTATCCTAATAAACTTCGGTTAGTTAGATATTGGGATGAAGAACAAAAACGAGAGTTTGTATTCTTAACCAACGTCATGGACATATCCGCTCTACAAGTTGCAGAGTTGTATAAGAGTCGCTGGCAAGTGGAGTTATTCTTCAAATGGCTCAAGCAGCACCTCAAAATTAAAAAGTTCTGGGGTACTACAGAGAATGCCGTAAGAATACAAATCTATGTTGCCATCTGTGCCTACTGCCTAGTCGCAATCGTTCAACATGACATGCAACTTGATAGAAGTACATACGAAGTTCTCCAAATCCTAAGCATCTCATTAACGGATAAAACGCACTTGAAAGACCTCTTTAACAAAACTAATTTTCAATATGACAAAGAACGAAGCGACTCTAATGAGCCAAGTTTATTTTAATGTTAATAACGTCCCAATTTTAATGGGACACTAGTGGCAATTAAACTAAAAATAATAATATATCATTTTTCAGGATCACATATATATTCTCATTATATTTGCATTCATCTAGTAAGTCACCTTTATTTCAATTAGCATGAAGAATTATATCTATGCTGTGTATCTTTTTATTCCTACACTGATTATTGTATCGTGTGATAACACATCTAAAAAATTAGAGAGAGTTTTACAGCTTGCGGGTGAGAATCAATCTGAGTTAAGAAAGGTAATGGATCATTATTCAGAAAATGAATCTGATAGTTTAAAATTGCAGGCAGCTATTTTTCTCATTGAAAATATGCCGGGACATTATTCTGTATCAGGAAGTATAGTGGATAAACACTCTAAAAGAATTGAAGAAGAATACCATGTGCTTGATGATAACCTGAAAAAAGTAATTTTAACTATTCCATTCCGTAAAGGGAAGCTATCGGCTTTAGCTTCCAAAACTATGGATTTGGAAGTGATCAAAGCCGAATACCTCATTTCTATCATTGATAATGCATTGGAAAAGTGGGAGTCATGCTATTGGCTGGAAGGCATCCCGTTTGAAAATTTCTGCGAATATGTATTACCATACCGATTGGATTCCGAGCCCCTTTTCCCCTATAATGATTCGCTGATGACAGTTTGGAAGAAGATAAATGAAGAATTAAAGAGTTATCCGGACTATCGCGCAGACCTAAAAGAAGTATGGAATTATGAAGGTATTTATTCAGAAAAAGCAGGTCGATCCAGAAATAAAGATAAGGAATTTATAAAAGCAATCAATAAGAGTTTTAATTATGACTGTTTTGATGAAGCTTTTTACGAAGTGATCAATATGCGTGCATCAGGGATACCGTCAACGATAGATTTGGTGCCTGCATGGGCAAATAGAAATGGAGGGCATTCCTGGAAAATTATTCTCGATCCTAAATACATGAATCAAGTAGGCAATATTCATGGGCAAGAAGTACACTCAATGGCTGGGAAAATATACAGAATAACATACTCGCATAATCCGATACCCCACACTAATGAAAAAGAGATGATTCCGGAGTTTTTCCTTTCACCTTTCTATAAAGATGTCACTAAACACTATGTCAATACCTCGGATGTCAGTATTCACCTTAATGCTATTAAAAACTACAAACCTGATTATTTGTATCTCTCAACCTGAATTCGGGATAATTTTCTCTTCCTCTTCAATACATCACAAGGCATAGTTATCGTGCTCACATTGGATTTTTCAATTGAGTATTTTTGTTTTTG
>NZ_QVMK01000053.1 GCF_010500995.1 Bacteroides sp. 224
AAGTTATGAATGACAACCAGTTTAGAAGAAAAAAAGATATTGTGACAACCGGTTTAGTAACAAGCAGCAAAAAATGACAACCACTTTCAGTATAAGTCAGTGGGTGAAATTTAATTTGGTCAGACCTAACGGGGCAAAAGGTCAGACTTAATCATTCAAAAGGTCCGACCTAATGTAGCGTTAGGTCTGACCTTTTTTAAGACCGGTTTATTGCAAAATATACTTAGGGTCAACATAATCTGTCAGCCAAACTCCATTCTCAGAAACGTAGAATTCTATGCCATCCCGATACATTTTTCCTGAAAGGATGGTAAGAATAACCGTTCGCCCGTGACGCGCACCAACTTTTGAAGCCGTCTGCTGATCTTTGCTTAAATGCACATGATGGCGACTGATTTTCTTGATGCCTTCTTCGTTGATAGAAGCAAGAAAGCGGTCGGCTGTGCCATGATACAGAAATTCGGGTGGCTCAACAGGCTGTAAGTTCAGGTCTACCTCAATGGAGTGCCCTTGATTGGCTCTGATTCTTTTGCCATCTTCGCTAAGGGTATAGCGTTTTTTGTCGTTGGTGTCTACTATCTCTTGCAGTTCTTTCCGGGTAAAACTCATTCGATGGCGAGCACATTTCGAGATAAGTTCATCTACGTCTGCCCATCCATTAGAGTCCAGTTTTAATCCGATCTTTTGCGGTTCATGCCTTAATATAAGGCTAATGAACTTTCCTATTTTCTTTTTAGTATTTTCATTCATGATAGTTTTCTTAATTAAAAGTCATATACATATACGTCTATCTCATTTCTTATTAATGTATTTATAATAAGCGGTTCTATTCTTTCCCACTTGCCACCTGCCAATCCACAGCCAATACGAGGTATATGTACACTTGCCTTTAGTTGGATAGCTTCCTTTGCCAGCTTTTCCAAACAAGATTCAACGGCCTCATATCGAATGGGTACACCTGTACTACGTCCCGTTTTAATACCACGTTGCCCAATCATATTGGCTATGTAAATGTAGGGTTCCACCTGGGTGAGTTGTATGTTGCCTAATGCAAAATCATTTTCAGACCGCTTTCTGTGCCATTCCCGATAGTCCTTTTCCGGTTCAGGCCAGCGTTTGGAAATGGCCAGCACAAAACCTTTTCCCCAACCACCAATGTCGTTGCAGATGTGAGCAATAATTTTGGCTCCGCTTGCTTGAGGGGAGGTGGCATCGCCTTTAAGGTATATAATTTGTTTCATAAATAAAATCCAAAATTGTTTCTTAATCCATTCCTAAATTTCTTTTAATTTCTTCCGATACAGGATACACCTTCTCTTTTGGTAGTAGTTCCTTTGCTTTGTCGTGCCCTCCTTGCATTCGCAAATCATATATTTTGTTTGTTAATGGGGTATAGTCCTGAATATCAACAATCCACTCTTCATTATATTCTTTAATGAGATGGCGGCTGATGCCAACTTGTATCGAACGATACTCTAATTTACCACCCCGGAGATTTCGTTCGGGGTCCCATTGTACATTGACAGTGGTATTCTCCATTTTCTCTTTCCATTCCTCTCCACTGGTGTACACTCCTTCTTGAGGGTGAGTGAGCACAGCTTGTGAAAGAGCTTTTTCCCAAGCAGAGCGTTTGATGCGAATAGCAAGAATATACTCCTGTCCACTTTTTCGTCCATATCCCGAGCGCTCCATCATCCAAAGGAATGAAGGTTTAATCCACGTCATACGGGTATATGAGAAGGGTGGGGAACTAAATTTTTTATCTCGAATGGCAGGCAAAGCTATCTCTTTGCGGTATGCCTGATAAACTACTATGGTGTCTCGATCGTAATCGGCTCTTATTTCATATTGTTTCATTGTTGTAGCTTTTTTCCAATCTGTTGCATAAGTCAAAAATATCATCTTTTCGTACTAATTGATTGATCCATTTTTGTGGTATTGCATCAAATCCATAAAGTAATCCGGCCAGCCCTCCTGCGATGGCTGCGGTGGTATCTGTATCATTACCCAGATTAACTGCCCTTAGTATAGTCTTTTCTAAGGTGTCCTCTTTGAATATACACCATAAAGCAGCTTCAAGGCTATGTACTATATAACCAGATAAGGCTATTTCATCTTCTGGATATTCATAAATGGGTTTAATTCCATAGTTGCCAATAGGATTCACTAAGATTCGATGATATTTATTTATTTCATTGTCTGAACAAATCGGATTATTATTTAAAAAATCATTTATAATATCTTTAGTTCGAAGAAAAGCTTCAAATTTATCTTTACCCTTTAGTAACTGTAAAGCAAACTCTATATAGATGAAGCAGCCTAAGATAGCTCTTATGTGACGATGAGTAAGAGATGAAACATTGTTGACATATTGAAATCTTTCTTCTATACTCATATCTTTTATGTGGAATAGTAGTGGTAATATTCGCATCAAAGAGCCATTTCCATTATCAAATTCATCTGCTCCGCCTGCTATAATTGGGTTCAGACCCATCTTCAGTCTGTGTATTGCCTGTGATGTTGCAATTCCTACGTCAAAAACTATTCCATGCGGAGTCCAATAACCTTGTTCATACCAATTGATGAAATTATTAGCTATTTGTTTTAAACTATAACCTTCTGTAAGTGCTTCTGCTAAACAGAATGTAAGTGAACTATCATCTGACCAGGTTCCTACTGGTTGGTTGTGGGTTCCATAGCCTGTCATATCTGTTACTGGATTCTCTTTCAGGAATCTTCTATCTTTAAACTCCACAGGAACTCCTATTGCATCGCCTATCGCAAGACCGAATAAAGCACTGTGTATTAATTTATTTCTCATGATTACAATTTGTTGAGTGCTAAGCAAGTATACTTTTGCTGCTTTTTAACCTATCTCTTACCTCCATCAATGCAAATCCTAAAAGATTAACTCCTTTCCAAAGATTCGGGTTGGAAGCATTTTTATTGTTTTCCCCCATACCAATTCCCCAGATTTTATCCATAGGACTGGCTTCTACCAATACTTTTTCATCAGTGTTCAATAGAAATGTTTTCAAATCCGAATGTTGTGAGAATTTGTGATAATTCCCTTCACAGACAATACTAAAACAGTTCTCATCCCAGGTTTGAGGGTCGAAGTTACGAACCTTACGTCCAAGGTTTTTGGCATTATGGGGAGTAGAGGCTTTCAGTATTCCTTCAAGCACCTCTTTATCTCCAAATAGTTCGGCTTTTTTAGCCATCATCCAGTGTTCGGCAGTGTCGTAACGAGTGCCTTCCACTGTAAATGGGCTTGGATACCATTGGCTGAAACAGGATTTGGTGGTGATACCATCTTTGGGGTTGGTGTGGCCCCAAAAGAATAAGTAACTTATATTTTCTCCTTGATTTACTTTTTCGAGCAACCAATTGATGTTGTAGGTAGCGTGTGTTGTTTTCATTTTACTTTAATACTTTTTCAATGTTCATAGTCATTAACTCATTCTTACTTCTTTCTGAGTAAAACATGGGAATAACCCCACTTAAATGATCCATTCCGTTTTTGGTTACGGTAAACTGATTATCGTCTATCTCTGCTAAGTTCCATTGTTTCAGATAATCAATTTCTTTTTCAAATACATTTATAAATTCTTTGTTGAACCTTTGCTTAAAGGCTTTCAAGTTTACAAACCCAAAATAGAACATTACGGATAGTGCTTTAGCCATCATCTCTTCTTCGGGAAGCTGGTAGATATCCTGAATGGGGAAGATGCCCTTTTCAATATTGCTTATGTATTTCAGAATACTCTTGGTGGCCGCTCCCTGATTGTATGCCAGATAGTTTAACCCCAAAGATTGAGCACCTGCTCCCAAGCCGAGATATGGAGTGGCGTTTATTACCCGATGGGTCAGATAATCGCTGGTACCATGATCGTTGGCAATGCGGCTGAAAGTATTTTTCCCATAATTGGCTTTATAACCGTTTTGGGTCAATATCTCATACGCAATCCGGTATTGTTGGTTTACTTTGGCTCTGGTCACGTCAAAAGCATCTGTTGCTATCTGGGTAAGTTTATACCTCATTTCATAAAGCGTAATGTATTCCGGAAAGAGCGAAACGGCATATTCAACTGTACTTTCAAAGTCTTCTATCGATTGTTCTTTGAATCCATACATTAAATCGACGTTAAATTGTTTGAACCCGGCTTTGCGTATGGCTTCTACAGCCCGTCGGTAGAGTAGGGTATCGCCTTCGCGTTCCATCTTTCTGAGTAAATCTTTATTTATGGTTTGCACACCCATGCTTAGCCGGCGGAACCCCAGTTCGCGTATATCTTTCAGTTCATCGAACTTATGTATGGCGTTGTAAGGAGTTGTTTCGATAGACCAGCTTATTTCGTCTGTCAGGTTGAATGTGTTTAATAGCTTATTAGTTATTTTCTCAATTCGCGCTGCTCCCAATTCGGTGGGAGTGCCTCCCCCGATATCAAAGCCGAGAATACGTGTGTCATTCCCTACTATTTCGCTATACAATTCAATTTCTTTAAGAACGGCATCCAGGTATTTATCTTTTAGTTCGGCCTCACTACCGGATACTACTACATACTCACAGAATTTGCATCTTGTTTTGCAGAAAGGTATATGAACATAAAGGCATAACTCGTTTATTTGTTTATACTCTTGGGCTAAAAAAGCGTTAACGGCCTCTTCCCCTTTAATGGCATATTCTCTGACCGAAGTAGGAGTTAACGGATAAGCCGTATTGGCAATATAGTGCAATTCCATTCCTCTGTCGAATAGGTTGTTTAAATTTGTCATCATACTGTGTTTGTTAAGTTGCTTTGATTACAATTCAAAATAAAATCCTTTTTGCGTTAATTCATCATACTTTTGTTTGTCGAAACAGTAAAGCTTTGGTGCCCGGTTTTGCGCTCCTCGTTGCACTTCGCCTGTGTCTACCAAGATGTCGAAAGAAAGCATCTTCTTACGAAAATTACGTCTGTCCAGTTCTTCCTGCAGTATTGTTTCATAAAGTCGATGCAGTTCAGGCATTGTAAACCGTTCGGGAAGTAACTCAAACCCGATGGGCTGGTATTTAATTTTTCCTTTTAAGCGCTCTTTGGCCGTATCCAGAATTGCTTTATGGTCGAAAGCCAGTTCGGGAACTTCGCTCAGGGCAAACCATCGAACGGTGGTTGTATCCAATCCGGCAATGGCGTTATAGTCCGAACGTTTCACCAATGCATAATAAGTGATGCTGATAACCCGGTAACGAGGGTCGCGCTCTACAGACGTAAACGTATAGAGTTGTTCCATGAATATATTTTCCAGTCCGGTTTCTTTATGTAGAATACGCCTCGAACAAGCTTCCGCGTCTTCATTCATATCGATAAACCCTCCGGGGAGTGCCCATTTTCCCAGAAATGGTTCAATACCCCTTTCTATCAAAAGAACCTTTAGTTCACCTTCGTCGAAACCGAAAATAACGCAATCGGTAGTTACCGCCGGACGAGGATATTCATAAATGTATTGATTCTGTAGAGTCATTTCTATTCAATCTTTAGTATTAGTGTATTATTTACGCAAACAAAGTACGGGATAAAAATCGGAACAGCCAAATAGTTTGCGTAAAAAATACACTTTCTTGTTGTGCGCAGCTTTTTCCCACCTTAATTTATGGCAATACCTAAAAATGGCGATTAGTATATCTTCTATTACCTAAATATGGTGATTGCATTCCCTTTTCTTTATAGCGAACTTTGCACCACTATAACTGTATCTCTTTATGAAAAAATGTTTGCTGGTTATTATAGCTCTATGTGTTTTTCAATTTGCTTTTAGTCAACATTACACTGTAGGCGGCAGGGTTATTAGTCAAAAAGATCATAGCCCGATTGAGTTTGCTACTGTATTTCTTCCTGAAAACGAATTATGGGCAGTAACCAACCAAAAGGGAGAATTTGTTATAAAGAATATTCCTTCGGGCAAAGTGACTTTCACGGTATCCAGCCTTGGATATGCGAAAGTGAACAGGGAAGTGAATATAAATGGAGATATCGCTGATTTTACCATCTCTCTACCGGAAAGCAACCTTTCTTTGGATGAAGTTGTTGTTACGGCACAACTAAAAACGGCAAATTCAACAACAGCTTACGTTCTTGACCGCACAACGTTAGACCATGCACAAATTTTAAATGCAACTGATATTCTTAGCCTTTTGCCCGGTGGGAAATCTGCTGTTAACCCTAATATGGCAAAAAGTGACAAACGTTTTGCCCTGCGGAGTGCTGACAATGAGTTAGGAAATGCCACTTTTGGCACGGCTGTTGAGGTAGACGGTGTTCGCTTGCAGAATAATGCCACTTTTGATGAGATTAAAGGCTTTGATACACGAAGCCTTAGCACTATCAACATCGAATCGGTTGAGGTTATAACCGGTATTCCTTCTGTAGAATATGGCGACTTAACAAGTGGTATGGTGAAGATCAATACCCGAAAAGGCAAAACACCTTTTGTTGCCGAGTTCTCTACTCGCCCCAACACCAAACAGATAGGCTTGAATAAAGGAATTGCCTTGGGGGCTAAGGGCGGTATTTTAAATGTTAGTTGGGAATATACTAAATCGACTTCCGACTTAGCTTCTCCATATACCTCGTACGACCGTAATACGTTGTCAATCAATTACTCCACAAGCCTGAATAAATCAAAGAATACTCCTCTTACTCTTAAAGTTGGCTTGAACGGAAACATGGGTGGCTTTGATTCAAAGGCCGACCCGGATGCTTTTAAAGACAACTACACAAAAAGAAAAGATAACACACTTAGTGGAAATGTCAAGCTGCATTGGCTATTGAATAAACCGTGGATTACCAATCTGGAACTATCGGGTAGCGCAAGTTATGCAGACAGGTTCTCGAAAATGAATGTAGACAAGAGCAGCTCTTCAACACAATCGGCCATACATACAACTCAAGAGGGGTACTTTATAGCTACAAAATATGATGAAAACCCCCATGCACCGATTCTTCTTTTGCCTACCGGATATTGGTATCAGTTATCCTATTATGACAGCAAACCGATAGATTATTCTGCCAAGCTAAAAGCCGACTGGGTGCGCAGATGGGGTAAGGTTACAAACAAAATACTGTTGGGTGGCGACTTTAATCGCAGCGGTAACGAAGGAAAAGGTAGTTACTATGACGATATGCGTTATGCTCCTACTTGGCGCGAGTACCGCCTCAACGAAGTTCCTTATATGAATAATCTTGGTTTGTATCTGGAAGATAAAGTAACCCTGCCGGTTAATGAATTATCAACACTTCAACTGACTGCCGGCCTACGTTCGGACATTACTATCATTAAAGGCTCGGAATATGGTACAGCCCATAGCCTTTCACCACGCTTTAGTGCCCGGTATACATTTTGGGAGAAAACAGATAAGGTGGTTGAAGATTTAAGTATATATGGTGGTTGGGGGAAAGCTGTAAAGCTGCCTTCTTTCGGTATACTTTATCCATCTCCTACTTACTCGGATAAGTTGGCTTTTACCCCCGGCACAATGAGCGATGGAACAACTTTCTATGCTTATTACTCCATGCCAAGCCAGGCTATCTATAACCCGGATTTGAAATGGCAGCATAGCAAACAAACCGAAATAGGTGTGGAAGCCAGAATCAAAGGAACCAAAATAGCCATCTCGGCATTTAAAAATAAAACGTATGACCCTTATGTTATAAGCAATATATATACTCCTTATTCTTATAATTTCACTTCCCAATCGGCTTTAGAAGGATTTCCCATACCATCGGCAGATAGAAACTATACCATCAATCAATCTACGGGGATTGTAACAGTGTCGGATAAAACAGGAACGCATCCTGATCAGGAATTGGCTTATACCACTCGTGATACATATAAGACTAATAAAATGTACATCAACGGTTCTGCCATCGAGCGATGGGGAGTAGACTGGAGCATTGATTTTCCGGAGATTCCTACTATACGGACATCCATTCGTTTAGATGGCAACTTCTATCATTATAAGGGATTGAATGAGAACATAACAGCTTGGATACCCTCATCATCGGCTACCGGAACCGATGGAAAACCTTATAAATATGTGGGTTATTACGCAGGGTCAAGCACTTCCGCAGGGTCATCCAATAAATTGTCGACTACCGAATTGGTGTCTTCCGGTGGCTCATCATCGGCAAGTGCATCCAACGGTAGCCTCTCTAAGCAGGTTAATGCAAATATGACTGTCAGCACTCATATACCCAAATTACGATTGATATTCTCACTAAAAATAGAAGGCAGTTTTTACAACTACAAACGCTACCTGAGCGAGTATAATGGAGCAAACAGAGGGTTTGTGCTTGAAGATGGAGAGGGCTATAGAGTATATCCATTATACTATACTTCTTGGAACGATCCAAATACGCAAATACCCTTTGCCGAAACCTTTGCATGGGCAAAAGAGAATGACCCGGATTTGTATACCGATCTGTCTCAGTTGGTGGTCAAATCAAACACTACCTACTTCTTTAATCCTCAGAAAATATCATCTTATTTCTCGGCCAATATTAGCATTACTAAAGAGATAGGGCGCTATGCTTCCATTTCTTTCTATGCCAATAACTTTCTAAATAATATGAACCGGATAAAGAACACTTGGAATGACACAGAATCAAGCCTCTATAATAGCACTTACATTCCTAAGTTCTATTATGGATTAGCTTTGAGATTGAAATTATAAATTGTATAACTAATAAAAAGAAAAAGAGTGAAGAAATTATTTTATCTATTGATTTGCACATTGTTTTTGTGCTATGGTTGTAGCGACGATGATGACAACGGCTATAAAACCTATGATGTTTCGGTACAATTAGTTTATCCTGAAGGAAGCGAGCTATCTGCAATTGAAGGACTTACAGTTAAACTAACCAGTAGTAGCGGAACATCGTATGATGCTACTTCCAATGCTGCCGGGGTAGCTACATTTAATGTTCCTGCCGGTATTTATGAAGCGTCTGCGTCGGACAAAAGATCTTTTGACGGCAGTGTTTATTTATATAATGGAATAAGAAGTAATATCGTTGTCACCAATCTTTGGACCGGAGAAGATGTTCTTAAACTGAATTTCACAGAATCAAGAGCAGGACAGGTGGTTATAAAGGAATTGTATGTTGGTGGATGCCAAGACAATGACGGGAATAAAGTGTTTCAAATAGATAAATATGTTGTTCTATATAACAATTCAGACTTAGTAGCTGAATTAGAGAACCTCTGCTTAGGAGCAACAACTCCATTTAATTCAAACTCTGCTAATAAAGATTATGATGCTGAAGGAAATTTGGCTTATGAAAACGCAGGCTGGATTCCGGCAGGACATGGAATCTGGTATCTTTCAAGCAAGTTGACGATTGCCCCTTACAGTCAGGTTGTTATTGCACTAAATGGTGCTATAGACCACACCCCGACTTATACTAATTCAGTTAATTTAGCGAACGAAAAATATTACTGTACTTATGATATAGAACAGTATCATTTAACTAATTACTACCCAACGCCATTTGAAGGAATTCCAACAGATCATTATTTCTCTGCAGTTCGCTATGGATTGGGTGGGGCTTGGGCAGCGCTAAGCACAACATCACCGGCTTTCTTTATTTTTAAAATAGAAGGTACTACCCCTGTTGCATTTGCCAAAGATCCTGATAATGTTAGCTATCCGGGTGAAGAAGAAGTTTCTTCACATATTCGTCGTAAAGTACCTGTAGAATGGGTATTGGATGCTGTGGAGGTATTTACTACAGATCCGGGCAATAATAATCCCAACAGAAAACGTTTATCTTCGGTCGTAGATGGCGGTTATGTTTTTCTGGCTAATAAATACGGCTATACATCCTATCGCAACGTCGACAAAGAGGCTACAGAAGCTATCGAAGGAAATGCCGAATTGCTTGTATATGGCTACAACAAAGGTACTATATATCCGGATGGCACTGTTACCACCGACCCCAGTGGCATTGATGCTGAGGCTTCACTGAAAGCAGGTGCGAAAATCATATATAAGGATACTAATAACTCTACAAACGACTTTCACCAACGTTCGCAAGCTTCGTTGAAAGATTAAGGGTTTTAACCGTTTGATGATAAATATGTCAGGAAAAAAAAGAATATTACAACTGTTACTGCTTGGCGGAGTGTTTTACTCCGCCGCTGTAACAGCGCAGAACACTCAGTGGATTGATTTCTCTTACCTAAAGCAGTCGGAAGCATGGCTAACCGCTTATAACGCCGCCGGATTAAGGTATCTGCCGATAGAGAAAACCTCCATAGCCGAATTGTATGCAAACAAGCAAAACGGCAAGTTCACCAATTACTATCAATCTGATAATAGTTATGAACTTGGGGCTCGGGTTGAATCGTATTACCGATTGATGCCCCGTGTGACGTTTTATGGAATGATGAACTACAATTACTTTAAAGGTAAGAACATGGGTGGCTCTGCTTTTATTGATCCGTATTCCAATCCGTTTGACATAGTAGAATACTCTGACGAGAACCGGGGCGAGAAAGAAAAAGAAACATATCATTTGGTTGGAGCCGTAAGTGGCGACTTGCTCAACAACCTGACTCTGGCCGGAAAGATAGACTACAAAGCTGCTAATTATGCTAAGTTTAAAGATTTGCGGCACAAGAACAAACTACTCGATATGTATCTTACTATGGGGTTAAGCTACCGTATAAATAAACATATTGAAGTAGGGGCTAATTATTTCTATCGCCGAAGCACCGAAGGTATTGAGTTTGGCAGATATGGCACAACTGATAAAATATACACCTCTTTAATTGATTATGGTGCTTTTTATGGTGTAACCGAAACCGGAGAAGGAGGATATGTCGAAGAGAAAGACGAGAAACCCCTGTTCAATGAGTATAATGGTGGTAGTTTGCAGGTCAACATTCAAATCACTCCTCAGATAAGTTTTTTTAATGAGTTTACTTATAAATTGCGCGATGGGTATTACGGAAAACGCTCTCCTTCGACTATTGTGTATAGCGAACACGATGGCAGTGCTTTGGAGTATACCGGCGTTTTATCTTTGAAACAGAAGAAACATCATCACCAACTTCGTGTACACTTAAATAGGGAAGAGCTGGAGAACAACCAAAATACATTTCGTTCGGAAACAGGATCGGTAGGCAACTCTGTGATTGTTTATTACGACCCTATCCATGTTGGCAAGAAAGAAACATTTAGCGGTAAGCTGCAATATACCGCTAATTTGAGTGTTACCGACTTTAACCCACGCTGGACTTTAGTTGGAAGTATGCAATACTTCAATCGGGAAAAAACAGCATCGGTGTATCCTTATTATCGTAAACAAACCATTCACAATACCGAATACCATGTAGCTGCAACCCGAAACGTGATGAAAGCAAAAGATATGTATTCGTTTTCGTTAGGCATCTCCTACCTTTCGGGTGGAGGTACGGAGAAGGAAGATGGATTATATGCTACTCCATCCGATAGTCAAACTGCTCCCCGAAATTCAGATGATTATCTTCATCGGGAATATGAATATCTGACAAATAGTAGATTCAGTGGTCGGGTTGGATTTAAGTACTCCCGTCAGTTCAACACCGAAGTAAAAGGGTATGCCAAAGTAAGCTACAGTTTAACCAAGGCATCAGACATTCGTTACCTCGCAGGAGATAAGCAGAATGTCGTTAACCTTGTAATAGGATGTACGTTTTAAGCCAGAAAGATATAAACCACCGGAATAACCAGTCCTGCCAGTAAATACCATTTCCCTCTGCGTGCAATTCCGTGTTTACCTTTCACGATAAACAAACCGGAAACGGCAAAGAAGATCAGTGAGAAAGCAAAAAGGTCGGCCATAAAACTCCATCCTTTCACTTTGTTATAATGCAGTTTATTGATCCAATAAATAAATTCATTCTTGGAGTGCAGCTCATAGTCTACTAAACCGGTGGCTGAATTATAAACACCAATCCCTCCGTTGAGCATCAGGCGAGAGTGAACATCGTCTATTGCCAGTACCCTTTTTAATTCAGGCAGTTTCTTGTCGGCCCAAAGCACGGTTAGTTCTTCGTTGGTCAGTTCTTTATCCAGTTGCAGAGAGGCTTCTGTTGTTTTAAAAGCCGGGTCTTTACCGTTCATGTGATTCAGCAAAGAGCCCGAAATGCCATATACCAAACAAAGGCCTACCATCAGGAAGCCCAAATCGCGGTGAATGATACGTAGCCAACGGGCAACCTTGTTGCCCGTTTTCTTTGGAGGGTTATTATTCGACAATGTCATAGCGTTCTCCATCCATATAATAGGTTGAATAATAATCTTTGTTATGCTCTTTCATCCAGTCGCGCATACCTTGAATATTGCTGAGCTCGGCTTCGCACGTTTCGGCAGAGCCGTCTTCTTTGGCTTTCTTGTCGTTTACGTCTTTTTCGTATTGCTCCAGATACTCTTTAGATAAGCGACGTTCTTTCAGAACACCTGTAATAGCCAGTTCGGAACCAATCAATTCGCGGTTGAAACCACCTATTTCTCCTTTGGCTTCTATGCGCATGGTTGTTTTTTGATCGTCGCCTATGATAAAGCAACGTTTACCGGAATGCTTGCAGGTATGCGTAACAAACCCACGCACGGTTACGGTTTTATCAATCAACTGTTCGGCTTCGGTTAAAAGTTGATCGAGTTTATAACTCGCCACGTCATTTGCTTTGGCTGTTTCTTCTACCGGTACTTGTGTACCTTGTTCTGCTTTTTTGTTTCCACAAGCTGTTAAGCAAAAAACAGCTACAGTCATCAATACTAAATTTTTCATTTGATTGTTATTTTCTAAAGTTGGGTAATATAAGTAAGGATACAAAACCTGCGACTCCTGTGAGCAATACAAAGAGCGCATTGAAAATCTTTTTGTTTCTGCTGCGAGAGAAGAATACACAGATAACAATGGCCAGTAAGGCATTCACAATCAGTCCGCAGGCTCCCGTGAAATGGAATTGCGGAGAGATATAGTCGCTATTAGGTTTCTCGAAAGTCAGATAATAGGGGAATAGCCATTGCGAAGCCCTGTCCCAGTTGTTGCAACTTCTCTTTACACTGTAGGTGGCAATCTGTTTCAGCGTTTGGGCATCCAGTCCATGATAGAAGCGAGCTTCGGGGGTGGTAACCCAAACGGTCCAGTGAAGCAGGTTTCCCATAATGCTAATCTGGTCTTGATGTATGTCGATGGAAGGCATATCGAGCTTCAGCGGTTCGTACTTCCCGTCGTTGCCCTCTAAGATATAAACGTTGCCTGCTTTGCTGAGAATAAACCCGTAGAAACGTTTGTCGGCAGCTTCGAGCATCGAGAAGTGTGCCACATCTATCAGGCTGCCCACCCCGGTGTTTCTTACAAACGGGCGGTTGTTTACCATCTTTATATGAAACAGGTTTCCTTTGGCATCCAGGCTGAAGTAACCCTCGTCGTATGCTTTGCGAGGATTCGGGTTTCCGGATGCCCATTGAGCCGGAAAGGCATAGCCTTCTTTTTCCAGTGCTTGCTGAAACTGTTTGCTCTTTTCTTGGAGCACCGTATTGGTTTTATCGTCTATAAATTCTATTTTATTCTTCAATCGGAATAAGTCTTCCGGCATTTCGAGCCCTACTCTTTTAGGCATCGATTCAAAAAGAAAGTATAGCCCTGTTGTAGGGGTTTGTAGTTCAACGGGGTTGTATCTGAACACCACCGATTTAGATCTCAGCAGCGGAGGGGTAACCTCATATCCGCCAATGCTATCGGGCAGGCGGCCGTCTGACATCAACTGCCGGAAGTTAAGCAGCGGCATCAGCGAGTCGAACTCTGCTGTTGTGTATCTGTTGCCTTGCATATCGGTTAGCGGCATCTTTTTATCTTTATAGTCTATAATACCAAGATCTTTCAGTATGGCACCATAATAAACAAAGAGGTAGCTATCCGGCGAATAGGTTGCTTTTTTCACCAATGAAGGAATTGCCCATACTCCAATCAGTGTGAAGAATATGAGAATGATGTAGTATATGTTGTTCTTGAATTTCATTGTTCTTGAAGTATATTATTAGCTTTTCTTAAACGTTAAATTACTGTGCGCCATCTTTAAAACGGGCTGCGGAGTAGAATGGGAAATAAAATGCGGCTATAACCAGAAGCATCAGGCAGGGCACGAAGTAGATATAAATGCCCGGTTTGCCGTCGAGATAGAACCACGATAGTGCGCCAACAGCTCCCAGAATGTTGAATATCCGGTAGCGCCATATAGGCTCAAAGCATATCCACGCAGCAAATAAATAACTAATGATGCCTCCCAGAAGCCAGGGGAGCAATTGCCAGGTGGTGGACACTATGATTTCTGCCGGGTAATATACTTGCAGCCCCAACGCCAGCACTGCATACATGAAAACGTAGAGTGTAAGTAGCGTTGTAAGCCCGTATAATAGCATGGCCGACAGAATTTTTGTTTCCGGTAGTGGCAGGTGCAGCGTTAGCTTCATTCGCTTGTCGGTCATTTCGGGTATGAATTGCACTAACCCAATTAAGATTCCGGTTAGCAACGGAAACCACTTCAGGAAAGGAGGAAGTATGGGCATATCTTTCAACAAAATGTTTGTTAAGGTTGACACCGCACCTCCCACACGAAACATTTGTGCAGTACTGATAAACGTATAAATAAGTAGTGCCACAAGTAGAATTGCCACTAACAGGGTAATACGTTTGGTTTTTGTCCACTCTTTATAGAATAAGGCTTGAATCATGTTGTTTGAGTTTATAGGTTTTGAGTTTATAGTTTATAGTTTTTGAGTTTATAGGTTTATGGGTTTTGGGTTTATAGTTTATAGTTTTTAAGTTTATAGTTTTGAGTTTATGGGTTTTGGGTTTATAGTTTTTGGGGGTTATGGTTTTTTGGGGTTATGGTTTTTATGTTTTAACCTGAAAGGCAGTACCTCCATATAAAGTATCCTGCCTTTAACTTCGCCGACCGTTGGTTCAGGCTGTTTGTCATACGGATTAATTATAAGCATTTACCTACAGACTAAAAACTTACCCCCCCCTCCATAAACTACAAACTATAAACTCAAAACTATAAACTAAAAACTATAAACTCCAAACTCAAACTCCAAACTCAATATTTCCCCGTCAGTCCAATAAAAGCATCTTCCAGAGATATTTCTTCTTCTTTTAGGTTGGAGATGCTATAGGGCGACAGTAATTGTTCCACCTCTTCTTTGGGTTGGAAAGAATAGGTTTCCCAGTTGTTTCCTATTTTTTCGGTATTCCACAGATTTTCGTTTTCCTTGATGCTGCAACTCTCTGATGTAAAGCGATACCGTTTGAAGTTGTCCACTATATGCTTGGTGGGTTTATGCAAAAGGATTCGGCCGTAATCCAGAATCATGCAGTCGTCAATCAGCATCTCCATATCTTGTATGATATGCGAGGTCAGAAAAATTGTTTTATTCTCGGCTGTGGCATACTCTTTCAGGTATTCTACAAACAAACGGCGATAGCCGGGGTCGAGCCCCATCGAGAAATCGTCGAGTATCAATAGTTCAGGGTCTTGTGCAAAGAGCAATCCCAAGGCTATTTGCGAGCGTTGTCCGCAAGACATGGTACTGATTTTCTGAGTACGCGTTACCTGAAGTTTTTTCAACAATTCGTAATACGCATCTCTTTTCCAGTTCGGGAAGAAACGACTGTAAAACCGTTCAATCTGTTCGATGTTGAAATAAGTATGCTGAATATGCCCTTCGAGCAGCAAGCCGATACGGGCTTTGGTGGCAGGAGTGAAGTTTTCCATGTCTTCTCCAAATATTCTGCATATACCGGATTGTGGTTTGAGATATCCGTTGAGAATATTGATAATGGTTGTTTTTCCTGTACCATTTTTACCAAGTAGCCCTAAAATCTTTCCTTTTTTAACTTCGAAATTTAGATTCTTGTATATTAATTTTCGCCCGTAATAGTGCGTTATATTGTCACACTGAATAATTGTATCCATTCTAAAAATGATTTGTTTTTTTGCTGCGTAAAAGTAGGGTATATTTGGGTAGTGATGAATACCTATTTGTAGGTATTTGCCTGTATTTTCCTACCTAAAACTAATTACCTGTAGGTTATGAATGCAAAAGTAACCTCAATGAAATTCAAAGCGGTTTCTAAAAACAGTTTCTCAATCATTAGGTTGCTTCTTTAATCTTTTGTATTTTTGATTCACTAATCATATATGACCGGTCGTAAAATCATTCACGTAGATATGGACGCTTTCTATGCTTCGGTAGAACAGCGTGATAATTCGGAACTTCGGGGAAAACCTATCGCAGTAGGCTATTCGGAGGAGCGGGGAGTAGTAGCTGCTGCCAGCTATGAAGCTCGTACCTATGGAGTGCGTTCGGCCATGCCTTCTTTAAAAGCAAAGAAATTATGTCCGGATCTTATTTTTATTCCTGGTCGCATGAGTGTATATAAAGAGGTATCTCGGCAGATTCATGAGATTTTTCATGATTATACAGACATCATAGAGCCGCTTTCGTTAGATGAAGCTTTTCTGGATGTTACAGAGAATAAGAAAGGTATTGAACTGGCAGTGGATATTGCCAGAGAGATAAAGATGCGCATTCGCCAAGAACTAAACCTGGTGGCTTCTGCCGGAGTATCTTACAATAAATTCCTGGCAAAGATTGCTTCTGACAGACGAAAGCCGGATGGATTATGTACCATTCATCCCAGTCAGGCATTAGATTTTATTGCTTCTTTGCCTATCGAATCGTTCTGGGGAGTAGGACCCGTTACATCCAAACGGATGCATAGTTTAGGTATTCATGATGGGACTACCCTTAGAAACTGTTCTTTAGAGATGTTGATACGCCATTTTGGAAAAGCGGGAACCATCTATTATGATTTTGCCAGAGGTATAGACTTGCGGCAGGTAGAAGCAGTCCGCATTCGAAAATCCGTAGGGTGTGAAACCACATTTCTGAAGGATATCTCAAAAGATTCTTCGGTTATCATTGAGTTATATCATGTAGCAAAAGAACTGATGGGAAGATTAGAGCGCTCTAACTTTAAAGGAAATACTCTAACCTTGAAAATAAAATTTCATGATTTTCGACAGATAACGAGGAGCATTACTCAAAGTCAGAAAATGGATAAATTGGATATTATATTACCCTTAGCCAAGCAATTATTGAAAGAAGTGGATTATGCTAATCATCCCATCCGTTTGATTGGATTGTCTGTTTCTCATCCAAAAGAAGAAACGAACGAAGGGAAGGATGGACTCTGGGAACAACTCAGCTTTGAATTTAGCAATTGGGCTGAGTGAGTTCTTCATTATGCCACCATGTTTTTTAAATTAATTAGCTGATAGTCAATATGCGCCGTACGATGGCATAGGAACTTTTTTTTGTCTTTATATTTTTTCATTCTCTTTTCTTTAAAAGATCTTACTCCTCTTTCTTTTACGCCTATTTTACTGTTATATATCTATACAC
>NZ_QVMK01000054.1 GCF_010500995.1 Bacteroides sp. 224
AGAGCCGTATACGAGGAGACTTGTACGTACGGTTCGGGGGCAGGCTCCCGGAAACCTACCGTCGCAAGGCGGCAAGGCGCCGGGTGCCGAGCCTACTATCTACCAATATCTTGAGTGCCGGAAACCTTTCGTCCGCTTATGGATAAGCAGCCTGACGGATAAAGCCATTCGGGACGGATTGCAGAATCTCAAGAACGGGACAATGTACGATAACCTTTTCCGGTCGGCAAAGGCAAGAAGCGAAGCAGATTGGCTTATCGGTATTAATGCTTCCCAAGCGTTAAGTATAGCTGCCGGAAGGGGGACATATTCTTTGGGACGGGTACAGACACCCACGCTGGCGATGATATGTTCCCGTTATCTTGAGAACAAGAACTTCGTTCCACAGAAATATTGGCAACTGAAATTACAAACCGGGAAAGACAGCATCGAGTTGTCAGCCCTTTCAGAAGAAAAATTCGGTAGCCAGCAACCTGCCATCGACAAGCTGCAAATAATAAAGGATAGCGGTCAGGTGCAGGTTAAATCGGTGGAATGTAAGGAAGTGAACCAAGAACCACCGCTTTTGTATGACCTTACCACCTTGCAGAAGGAAGCCAATACAAAACTTAATTTCTCCGCAGATAAAACGCTGTCTATTGCACAAAAACTGTATGAAGGTAAGCTGATTTCATACCCCCGAACCGGAAGCCGTTATATATCACAGGACGTTTTCGATGAAATACTGGAACGTATTTCCCTGCTGGAAACTTACGACCGGTTTGCCGGCTATGCAAAGTCAATGAAAGGTAGCAGCCTGAACCGCCGAACAGTAGATAATAAAAAAGTTACAGACCATCACGCTTTGATTATAACCGAGAATAAGCCGGGCAGTTTACAGGCGGACGAACAGGCTATATACGAACTGATTGCCGGAAGGATGCTGGAAGCTTTTTCGGAAAAGTGTGTCAAGGAAGTTACTTCAATTTCTCTCACCAGTGGCGAGAGTATTTTTGCAGTGAAAGGAACAGTAATAAAGTCTGCTGGATGGCGGGCTGTTTTCAACGCCCAAGAAGAAGGCGAAGAAAATACCGTTTTGCCAGCACTAAAAGAAAATGAGAATTTACCCCTCTCCGATATTGAGTTGCTGGAAAAGCAGACTAAGCCTAAACCGTTACATACGGAAAGTTCGTTGCTATCGGCTATGGAGAACGCTGGGAAAGAACTGGAAGATGCCGAACTGAAAGCCAGTATGAAGGATTCCGGTATCGGTACGCCAGCGACACGGGCTGCGATTATTGAAACTCTCTTTACCCGCCAGTATATTATCCGGGAGAAAAAAGCCCTTGTACCGACCGAAAAGGGACTGGCGGTTTACGATATAGTCCGGGACAAAAAAATCGCAGACGTGGAAATGACTGGTATGTGGGAAAACGCACTATCCAAGATTGAAAGCGGGGAAATGAATCCCGACACCTTCCATAAAAGCACAGAAGTTCATGCTTCACAGATAACCAGCGAACTTTTAGGGGTACAGCTCACCTTATCAACGCAGCAGGATTTAATCTGCCCGAAATGCGGGACAGGTCGGATCCTGCTGTATCCGAAAGTGGCAAAGTGTGATAATATTGATTGCGGGCTGGTTATCTTCCGAAACAAAAGCGATAAGCAATTAACGGATAAGCAGGTAACGGAACTGGTAACAGCGAAGAAAACAGGAGTGATAAAAGGTTTTAAGAGCAAAGCCGGAAAGCCCTTCGATGCTTCACTGGCTTTTGACGACCAGTTCAATGTGGTATTCGTTTTCCCTGAAAAGAAAGGGAAATCAAGGAAATAATCTGAAATTCCGTATCTTTACCACAGAAAATTCCATTATGAATAGATTTTATGCTATCCGTAATTGAGGATTTTTGTGGTTAGCACCCGGTGGGGACACTGGGTGCTTTTCAATTTAATTCATGCCTAAAATGATATGTCGCACATAATATCCCACCATCCAGTGAATGACAATCTGATAATTCCCATTCTGAACCGATTGTTCTTCCGATAAAAGAAACACCTTCGCCCAACATGATAGGAACAGTGTAAATTGTCAATTCATCCAGCAGTTGAGTATTGATTAAAGATGTGATAAGTTTACCGCCCCCAATAACTACCAAATTGGATTCTGTTTCTTTTTTTAGTCCCTGAATAACATCAAAAGGATTGTCGGTTATGAAAGATAAATACTCTTCCTGAATAGTATTTATGGGAGTATTTGCGACAACAAAAGTCTTTTTACTTTTGTATGGCCAACCACCCCACCGTTCAAAAATAAAATTATAGGTATTTGTGCCGGAAATCAGCATTTCTGCGGAACTATATACTTTGCTGATAGATTCTTTTACTTCTTTTGTAATCCAGTCAATTTCACCATCCTTACGAGCAATAAACCCGTCAAGAGATACAACTATTTGCGCTTTTAAAATTCCCATATCAATAGGTATTAAACAGTTATTAAACTGTTCGCCAGCCCATCAAAAAGAAGCGTGGAACTCACACTGCTCCGATACGAGGTACTGGCATACCTAAGAATAGAAGACAGGCAAGCCCACGCTATACAACGATAGCATAGACATTGCACAGTAGTCCCTATTCTTTTGAAAATTGCCAGTTTTCGTATCGAGACGTTCTGCGAACGTTATGTTATATATCAATACTGAAAGATTAACTTTCAGCTTTTTATCTCAAATTTTCCTCTGCAAAGATACTGAAAGTCGGTGATATAAGCTATTATTTTTTACAGTTTCTCCCGAATCAACTTATGTACATCGGTGGCTTTATAATAGCATCGACCATCATCCAGTTTTATATAGGGCAGGATACCTTTTTTCCGATAACGCTGGAGTGTGCGAAGGCTAACTTTCAAGAGAAACATCAAATCCTGATTATCCAAAAGCTGTTCACCATCCAAACAATTACGCTGGGTTGTCAATCGGTCGATTTTCTTTTCGGTCATATCGAACCTATCCATTATACGTTCCATCCAAGCGATGAATGTTTCTCTATCTATATTCATAACAATAACCGATTAAAAATGACCTTTGATAAAATAACTCTGATTTGAAGGGTCTTTAATGATAATTTCCTTCTCCCGCATAAAGCGTATATAACTTTTCGCCGTGCGTTCCTTTACATCCATAATCTGCTGTATCTGTTCGCACAGGTCTATATAAGTGATAAATGTTTGCTGGTCGAACACTTCACGGGCTACGCTTACCAGTTCTTTTTCTTTCCGCTTCTCTTTTTCTTCACGGGGCTTTTCACCACGATATAGGTGCATCCCGGTTTCCTTATCCCAAGAAAAAAGCATTAATGGAACATCCAACGGGCTGCCTTCCCGAACCTTTAAGGCTTTTACTACTGATACAGTCGGTTCATTATCCAGTTCGATGGAGAGGATGGCAGCCGATTTCCGTTGCAGTTCCGACCCCAAGTGTCCACGAAGCTTTAATCCGTTCGGGACATAGTGCAATACACACACAATACAGGTCTGATATATTCCAGCCAATCGGTAGAGTTCATCGACAACCCGCAAACTTTCGGCTTCATCATTGGCTGAATGTACCAAATCGGCAATACCATCTATTACGACCAACTGGATACCGCCATATTGATAATGAAACTTATCCATGCTTTGTACAATAGCCTGTAAACGTTCTTTGCGGGACATCCCGGTAAGACAGAAGGCTTTCAACTCTTCCGGCTTTTCCGGTTGTTTTGCCCGCTTTAATAGGTTGGAAACATTCTTAAACAGTTGTACTTCGGACTGTTCTGTATCATACAACAGGACGGCTTTATTTTGGCTATTTTCGTGTACATTGATTCCCAGTGTATCAATACAAATATTTTCCGGTCTGATTGACCCGGCAACCAACGCAGCAACATAGTTGCTTTTACCTGTACCTTCACCACCTGTGATGCAAAGGATATTTCCTTGTGTTCCCAGTGGTACATCCCCGGCAGATATGATTTCCTGTGCCTTTGCCGGAGGGTTGTTAAAATCTATTTCGCACGATTTCAGCATAGTCATAGTATCGCTGTATAGAGTATCTAAAAAATCAAGGAAGAGTTTCAGGAACGATTCACGGCTATTTCCAAGCCCGAAATAATCGGATATATCTTTCTCTTCTTTTGTTCCTGAAAGTGGTAATAGAAGGCGTTTTACGCCGTATTCCGCCAACTGCTTTTCATGTTTGGAAGAACTCTCAAGCCCGGTTTTATCTACATCATAAAGCAAAATGATATGTTTGAACCGGAATGACAGTTTATGAATGATAGTTGTCGGAATGTTTACGGTTTCACTATTGAAGCATATTGCATGAAATCCCTTTGCTGCGAGGGAAAGAACATCTTTTTCACCGCCAGTAATAAAGACTGTATCACCTTTGGCTGGTAACTGTTCCAATCCGAAGCTGTAATTTTCCCCCATATCACCCCCATATAGGAATCGCATTTTGGAAAATGGACGGTATAGCTTGATATATCGTTTGTTTTTATAACCAAATATCGGTTCGCCCAATGATGAAGTTATGAAATAAGGCTTTCCTTCTGAATTTTCACTTTTGAACTCTCTAATAGAACATACCTTATACAGTATCAATATTTCAGGAGTGATGCCGAACTTTTCCCAGTATTCCAATTCATTCCGAGAAAATTTTTGTTCCTGAAAGCTATATGGTTTAGCTTTCTTTTCAGGAATGACAAGTATAGATTCCTTCGGGTTATATGGTGCAGAATTATCTGTATTCTCTGATAATCCAAGCGATAAATCCTGATTAATGGTTTTCAGTATCTCGACAAAATCATTAGCATTATTACAGTTCAAACCTTTCAGTTTTCCTACGAGGTAGAAACAATCCCCACTATACTCGTCATTCCCAAAGTCTTTCAACTTATATACTCCGGCTTTTCGGTCAAAATAAATATTACACGAAGCCTTGCTGTCTTTATACAATGGGTTGAAGAAATTACGTCCAACACGCCATTGACAAGCAATGTAATATCTAAAAACGTTCAATCCGTTACTTGTTCTTTCTAAGATTTCTTCT
The DNA here is from genome assembly GCF_010500995.1 of Bacteroides sp. 224. Taxonomy (GTDB): domain Bacteria; phylum Bacteroidota; class Bacteroidia; order Bacteroidales; family Bacteroidaceae; genus Bacteroides. The sequence continues at coordinate 5,070 of NZ_QVMK01000054.1, forward strand.
TTCCTTAACATACAGCTTGTGATTTGTTACTAAGTCATTTAAACATTCTGAATTGCTTCTAATCAGCCGTTCTTCCAGCATCCGTTTGATTTCTCCTATTTTGTAGAAATACCGACCCCGAATATTGGAATAGGCGATTGTGCCTGATACTCGAAGCCTTTGTAATGTTTTGTCGCTGATTTTTAAGAATGTGCAGACTTCGTAACTATCCACCCATATTTCATCTTCGTTTATATCTTCCGATTCCTGTTTGTTAAGGATATAATCTGCAATAGCATTAATCTTTGCTTCCAATTCCTTAAATGCTTTCGATTCTATCGTTATGACATCCATAATTGTAACTTATTGATTTGCTGCAAAGATGAAGGGATTTGTTTGAACAAAAACCACAGTTTCGCCCACCTGTGGCGATATTTTTTTCAATAAAAAAAGGCGAAACATTGATTGCTTCGCCTTTGGTAACTTGCCAGTACCTCGTATCGGATTGATGATTATTAGTCCTCTTCTTCCATCCGCCGAAGAAGAGCCTTTTGAAGAATATCTAAATACCTTGTTCTGTTAATCTTACGTCCCTTTATTTCCATATATATGTGATAAAAGTCCCCTAAGTCAATATTAAACATTGCTTCAAAATTTTCTGCTATTGTTTTTATATCAACAGTTCCCTTATCGAATGCACCACAAGTATCAAAGGCGTAAATCAGTTCTACAAGTCCACGTTTTGACCCCGTCCAGACCATTTGACAACAAGAACCATTATTTTTCTTTCGAAGTCCCTCATTTGTTAGCTCTTTTGTTCTATTGGTGAGATGAATTTTAAGTAATTCATTAGCTAAAATTTTTGCAACCTTGAAATCATAACTGGTGGAGAACTGTGGGTCTGAATCAAAAAAGGAATTATCTATAATTAAATGAATATCAGGTTTTCCACGAAGAAAATACTTATCGTCAAGATAACAAGCATTTGTCCGGTAGTATTGATAGAAAGTGAGATTCTGATTAAAGAAGGTAGTCAGAAAATCTAATTCCGAAACATAGTATTGTGTTTGAACATCATCGCTTCCGGTAGGGCGTTTCAACTCAATATTATAAATGCTATTGTAATAGATTAATTTACTGCTGATTTGCGGTTTTAAATGTTTGAAGAAATATATTTCCTCTGAATTATCACTAAAATTATATTTCAATATGAAAGACTTTAATTCAGACATTACATCTTGCAAGTAATTAATGACATTTTTACAAACATGGAGAAAGTCAGATTCGTTTAATTCGATTGTTTGAATTTCTGAATCAACATCTTGTAGTAGATTGCTGAAATAGTCTTTTATTGTTATTTCTTTCATTGATGTTTTCTTTTAATTCCTAATAGATGTGTTCCAATTCTCTCTCTTTCATATTATTTTTATATAGGATAAAACAATAAGAACCTGAATCCGTTAATAACAGTTTCAGGTTCTTTTCTCAAAAGTAGGTGAGCCTACATAGAAGGTATCATCTATCAGCACCCACAACCACGATTAACCTGATTGGTTTGCTGCCCAGAATTATCCCCTTCTTTCTTTTCTTCTTGTTTGTCTGACACTTGTTTGTCAGTACTTTCATTTACCGGAACTTCCTCTATTTGTAGTCCACAACTACATCCTTTATTGTTAGATGCAAACAGAGAACTAAAAAATCCTTTTTTCTCTTTCTTTTCCATGATTTGAAACTTATTGAATTAATAAAATAGATTGAAAACATACCCTGCGATAACTGCTGTAAAAAATATTACTGCCACTATCATAAAGACCATTTTTCTTTTGAATATACCTGCAAGCATCGACATTTCGGGTATTGCCATTCCTGCACCACCAATGATTAATGCAACCACAGCACCGATACTCATACCTTTGCCTAATAATGCCAACCCGATAGGTATTGCCGTTTCTGCCCGTATATAAAGTGGTACGCCTACGATTGCAGCAACAGGAATAGCGAAAGGATTATCAGGCCCGGCTATTTTGACTACAAAATCTTCGGGCAGATAACCGTAAATAGCAGCACCAATTCCCACCCCTATAAAGAGGTAGCCAAGAATAGGTTTCATGCTTCCCCAAGCAGCAATAAAGGATAACTTTATTTTTTCTTTAAATGGTAACTTGCGCTTACTTACAGCTTCTTCCGTATTTTCCGCTGCACTTTTAATTCTCACATTTTTCATGTACTTGATACCGCCTGTTTTCTCCAAAACATAACCGAAAGCAACAGCACTGATGAAGGCTACGATGAAATACATAATGGCAGCTTTTATCCCGACCATAACGCCAAGCATTCCTATGATAATCGGATTAAGTAAAGGTGATGCGATAAGGAATGACATGGTAGAACCGAATGGCACGCCTGCATTAAGCAAACCTACTGTCATAGGAATTGTTGAACAGGCGCAAAATGGGGTTAGTGAACCAAAAACTGCTCCGAGGATGTTACCTGTAATTCCTTTGCCGGATAGTTTTTTTTGAATTTTTTCTGCCGGAATGTACATAAGAATTATTTCAACTATCATACTTATAAGCATGAATAAGACGAGTAACTCCGCAGAGATAAACAAGAAATACTTGATTGTTTCTATTAACGTGTTCATATTTAAAATTTATGTAGATTATTTTATTTATTGAGGGCAACAACTGGGTGCTTTTTGCTCCTTTTGCGTTTCAGTAGTGGTTGGCTGTGTTGCCGGACAGCAACCTGAATTATCCTGAATCTGTATCAGTTCTTCCGTTGGGCAACACCCGCCATTAGGTGAGTTTACGGTTTTACTTTCATTAAAGCCGATTACTAACATGGCAACAATGATTACAGCACCTGTCCAAAGAAATATTTTTTGGAATAGCCGGGATTTTGGTTTACCTGTTTTTTCTGATTCGCTTGCACAGCAGCTATTTTCTTTCTCTGTCCCACAACAACTGCCTTTCTTCTTGAAATAGACCTGATAAAAGCCAAACAGTAATGATAGAATTGCAAACCCGATAAACCACCATCGGTATTCGGCAAAAAAACTAAGCTGTGAAGCACCAATGCCTAATGCAGCAAGGATACCCGCTAATATTGGTAGTCCACAGCAACCTACTAACCCAAGCATAGCAAGAATAGAGGATAATACCCCCATAATTGTTGTCCAAATTGTTTTTGATTTACTCATTGTTTTCTGTATTATTTTATTGTTTATCTCATTAATCCTATATCGTAAATATACGATAATATAGGGTAAAAAATTTTATTCAAAAAGCTCTTTGAAAAATTGTTTTGCAATAGTATAATGTTCTTTACTAATACAATACCGAACCTTCGGTGGAGTAATTTCGCCTTCAATCAATCCTGCATTTTTTAGTTCTTTCAAATGCTGTGAAACGGTAGATTGAGCAATAGGCAAATCTTCGACTATATCACCACAATAGCAATAGTCCTGCTTTGAAAGAAGCCTTAAAATGGCAACCCTTGCCGGATGGCTTAATGCTTTAGCATAACGTGCTATTGCCACATCCTTTTCATCAAATTGTTCTGCTTTACTAAATGCCATATCTGTTACTTTTAAATCAATCGCAAATATACGATGGATATTTTGATTAAAAAAATTAGAAGCTATAAAAAAAAACGAAACTTAAACTATTTCCGCTAAGGTCTAAGCCCCAGCCTTTTTCTCCCAAAGCATTTATATCGCTATCTGTATCCCTGTATCCTAAGAATCCAAAATGGGCTGCTAAACTAAACCTATCAGTCAGACCAATTATCATGCCCGGTTTCACTCCAACCTGCCAAGCGGTTTCAGATTTACGACCTGTCGGCTTGTCATTAGATAAACCGAATGTTCCATCCATAAACAGCCTTACTTTCCCTGCTGTAAAGTAAGAATAACGAGCGTATGGATTTAACGTGAAAGAATTAATTTTTAAGTCTTCGTGTTTAGTGTATTGATAACCGATACCAATTCCAAGATACCATTTACTTGAGAGGCTGTAACCTATATCCGGCGTTATGGATAAGGTTGTTTTATCTGCACTGTTATTGTTCCAAAAGCCCAAAGAGCCACCAAGACAAAAATCTTGTGCATTAGCTATGCTTACCGCAAAGACAGCTATAATCACCATGACAATTTTCTTCATCGTTTTCTTTTTAATTATTAATAATTATTGCAAAATGAAACTCCCAAACTTGCTGGGTAACTTTAGATTATTAGCGGGAACAACAGCCACTTTGGACAACCTTCTTTGATGCAGCAATAAGGTCGGATTCTTTAGGAACTCCTGTGAATTGCCCCGTTACAAAACCTTGTTTGTTTATCACGATGGTAACAGGTTCTTTCAAGGGTTCTGTTATTTTAAGTGTTTTCAGTAGGTTTTCGTCAGCCTTATTATCTGCATCCACTTCAATCGTTTCGACTTTGCCGGATAATGCTTTTTGAGATTCTTTGCATACAGATAAAGCTTTTTCCTTATCCTTTAATCCCTGTTTGCTAATCACAACAAAAATCGCTTTGCCCTGTTTCAATACAGAAACAATTTCATCTTGTTTTGTAACTTGACTGCTATTTGTAGAAGTCATTTTTTCTTGCGCATAACTGCCAGTGACAGTCATAAGTGAAAGCAAAAATATTGCAATGCTTTCACTGATTTTCAATTTTCTTTTTTCCATATCACTATATAATTAACTTATTTTATCGCATATCGTAAATATACGATGATTTGTAATAAAAAAATATCACTCGAAATCAATCGCAAATATACGATGAAAGATTTGATTCGCCAAACAGGAAGAGAAAAAGATGATGTCCTTTTCTCTTTATCCCTGTCTTATAGCATTATATATTTTTTCTTTCGCTTGACAGTAGTAAAACTGCCGTCTGAAATCACCTTCACTTTATAATCCTTACCCTTTAATCATAGTAAGCAACATCTTAAATTGCTTGCTTGCATACAAAGCATGAGGAATACCCGCAGGCATAATTATAGACTGACCAGTAACCAGCATCAAGGGTTTACCGTTTATGGAAATTTCAGCTTCTCCGTCTAAAATTTCTACCATAGCATCAAATGGGGCGGTATGCTCGCTTAGTCCCTGTCCTTTGTCGAAAGAAAACAGGGTAATGTTGCCTGCTTCATTCTTCAATACTTGTTTGCTGATTACTCCACCAGTTGAGTATTCAACCATTTCTGCCATATTCAGTATGACTCCTTTTTCAAATAATTCATTCATAACTATATTCTTTTAACAACATCCACCGCATGAACACCCCCCAGAGTTTTTTCTTCCGGTAACTGTTATGGAAACAATCGCATTCACGGTTTTGAAAGCATTTATTTCATCTTCGTTAAGATACTTTTCAAGAATTTCATCGGGAATGGTAATTTCTTTTTCCTTACAAATGATAATTTCTGCAAATCCAGCTTCTTTTATTTTCTCAAGATATTGAGCTTTTGGAATTGCTCCCGATACACAACCGACGTACATTTCTGCTGCATGTTTCAACTTTTCGGGTATTTCTTCATTGAGAACGACATCCGATATGCAAAAATGTCCCCCGGTCTTTAACACACGGTATATTTCATGGAATATCCGGTCTTTGGAAGGTAGTAAATTCAGTACGCAGTTACTTATAACCACATCGGCACGACCTGCACTTACGGGCATATCTTCAATATCTCCCTGCCGAAAACTCACGTTTTGTATTCCACGTTTCTTTGCATTGGCTTTAGCCTTTTCTATCATGGGTTCTGAAAAGTCAATACCAATGACTTTTCCTTCATCACCAACTTCTGCCTGTGCAATAAAACAATCATTCCCAGCACCTGAACCGAGGTCAATAACAGTATTTCCTTTCTCTATACCTGCATATTGGGTAGGCAATCCACAGCCAAGTCCGAGGTCAGCATCTTCGTTGTATCCTTTGAGCGTTGAATAGTCATCGCTCATAATATTATAGACTTCTTTTGTAGGACTGCACCCACAACAACAGCCTGTTTCTTTTCCTTGCAAAGCAATATCGCTATATTTCCGTTTTACTATTTCTTTTAGCTTATCATTACTATTATTCATAACTTATTGCTGTTTTATTCCCATTCGCCGGAACAGGCACATTTGGGCATTTCTTTCTTTAATATCTGTGTAATGTAAAATTCGGAAAACTTATTCTTTATCTCAAACCTTGTCCGATAAAACGGGTCTTTGATAAATTCCGGTGTACCTTTTGCTCTTGATGGGTCACTAAATCCGAAGTGCAGACGTTGTGTCACTTCGCCTGTAAATACAGGGCAGGTTTCATTGGCTTCATCACAAACGGTTATTACATAATCCCATACCTGACCAATATATTCATTCACATTATGCGGTTTGTGATTGCTAATGTCAATTCCTACTTCTGCCATTACTTCAATAGCCATCGGATTTACTTCATCAGCAGGTTTTGTACCTGCTGAAAAGACTTCGATTTCTTCGTCAAACGATTGCAGAAAGCCATGAGCCATTTGGCTGCGACAGCTATTTCCTGTACATAGAATCAATATTTTCATTGCATTGTATTCTTAAAAAAATGTTCCATAAACAAGACCGGAGATAGTTGCCATGATAATGACCAGTGTTACATATACAACCGTCTTTTGCGTACCCATCACACCACGAATAACAAGCATATTAGGCAGGGAAAGTGAAGGGCCTGCCAGTAGCAAAGCCAATGCAGGGCCTTTTCCCATTCCGGAAGCGAGTAAGCCTTGAATAATAGGCACTTCGGTCAGCGTTGCAAAATACATAAATGCCCCTGTAAAACTGGCAAAGAAGTTCGATAGCAAGGAGTTCCCACCTACCGCCCACTCAATCCATTCGTTCGGTATAACACCCGGAATGGCTGTATTGTCGTGTGTAGAACCGAGCAGGAAACCTGCCGTAACCACACCGATAGCGAGCAAGGGCATTATTTGTTTGGCAAATCCCCACGCCGAAAGTGTCCATTCCCGGTTTTCATCATCCCGTTTATCAAAGAGAGTAACGAGAGATAGAGCAGCAATACCAACAATCATCGGAACAAGCGGGACTAACTTCGGGTTTGGTATGAATTGGTAAGCCAGAAACGCAGATAATCCTGTCGCCAAAACACCTGTCAGCACCCATTGCCATTTAATTTTCAATATAGTTACGAGGGAATAAGCGAGTATAAGAGAAAGCGCACCTGTTATATGCCATTTATAAGTAAATATGTAGAACCATATACTTGAAGTATCATCGGCTGCAGGCGCACCCCAATTCGCAAAGACAAGAATAAATACCAGTGTAAAGAAATGGAGCATAGTTTGCGACATAGGACGTTTAGCAGGTGGAGGAACAATATTCATTTGTTCTTCTTTTTTGGCTTTTTCTTCTTTTCGATAGATAAAAGACATAATCAGTCCGATAACAACTGAAAATGTAATTGCCCCAATCATGCGGGCAACACCCATTTCCACCCCAAGAATACGCCATGTGAGAATAATGGATAAAATGCTAATTGCAGGTCCTGAATACAGGAACGCAATGGCTGGTCCTAATCCTGCTCCACGTTTATAGATGCTTGTAAACAAGGGTAATATAGTACAGGAACATACCGCCAAAATAGCACCAGAAACAGCGGCAACCGTATAGGACAGCCATTTCTTAGCATTTGCTCCGAAATATTTCAAAACTGCCCCCTGACTGATAAAAACGGCTATCACACCTGCAATGAAAAAGGCAGGTAGAAGACACATGACAACGTGTTCTTGTGCGTACCACTTCGACAAGTCGAGTGTTGCATCAATCGCTGTCATAAACCGTTCACTGCCTAAGGGTAGGAAAAATACTCCGGCGAAAATGACAACCATCCAAAGAAGGATTTTCAACTCTTTTTTAGTTTCCATGTGTAGCTTTATTATACTCCCAACAGTTGGCGGATTTCGCTTTCGGAAGGAACGTGACCTTTGATTTTTACTTCACCGTCCACAACTATGCCCGGCAAGGTCATTACATTATATTTCATGATTTCCATAATATCTTCCTGTTTGGACAATTTTATATCTAATCCGTTATCTTCAATTACTTTCTTTACTGTTTCGTAGGTTGTTTTACATTTGGCACAACCTGTACCTAATACAATGATTTCCATATTTGTAATTATTAAATTCCTGTTATTATATAATAGATTCCGACAACAATAAATATCGCTGCCACAATCCATTTGAACCATTTTTGAAAAACACTCATTTTGTTATAGAATTTCCCCACGTTACTCACGCTATATGCCAAAAGCCATGCGATGATGATAACGGGTAATCCCGTTGCAATAGCAAATACAGGTGGAAGCAGTAATCCTGATGGGCTGGCAATCGTCATCGGGATTAATCCGCCGAAATACAAAACCCCGCTATAAGGGCAGAAAGCAAGCGCAAAAAGTAATCCCAGTAAGAACGCATCGAGGTAGGTTTTCTTTCCTTCTTTGTTTTCTATCTTTGAAGTTAGCTTATTCATTCCCGGAAGCTTTATTTTGATAATGTCCAACATAAATATTCCGATAATAACCAATGCTATTCCCAGCCACATCCCACCTACGTTTTGCAGTAATTTGGCTACCTGAAACTGGCTTGCTCCGAAATAGAAAATCAATCCGAGTACCGTGTAGGTAAACATTCTACCAAGCGTATAGAATACACCATTGAACATTACCCTACGTTTATCGCCTATATCTTTACTCAAGTAAGCCGTAGCAGTAATATTGGTTGCCAACGGGCAAGGGCTGATTGCGGTCATTATTCCCAAGAGAAATGCTGTCAATAATGGAAAGTTAGACCCATCGACAAGGTTTTGTAAAAACTCCATCATAACCTTTTATCGACTTCGGTTTTGATAAGGTCGGTAAGGTTTTCAGGACTATTCAAAGCGTTGGCAAATGCTTTGTCGGTAATATCTATGGAATTGTCCCCTTTAGAAACAATGAGGGCATTCCATGTTACTTCGTATTTTTCTACAAGTGAAGCATTTTGCTCTTCATCGGTTTTTACTTCAATGAATTTTACACTGGGATTGTCCGCATAAAGTTCTTTTATGGTCTTTTCTGTCACATCACCCACTGCAATGCAGGTTTTACAACGTTGTTTGCCGTGGAAATAGTAAACGTTCACAGTAGAAGCATCCGTTACTTGTTCTTTAGCTTCTGTTCCAGTAGTTTGTCCGTTGTTCTTTTGTGTATTACCACCGCAGGCAACTAACAAAGTGGCGAAAAATACGATTAAAATACTCTTTTTCATTTGATTGTCTTTTTATTGGTTTGTACTATGTTTATTTATAATATTTCTTCCGAAGCCAAAATGCTAAGTTTACCAACAGGATTAATACCGGGACTTCAACCAACGGCCCGACTACTCCGGCAAAGGCTTGTCCGCTATGTAATCCAAATACGCCGATTGCTACTGCGATAGCCAGTTCAAAGTTATTTCCGGTAGCAGTGAAAGCGATGGAAGCATTTTTATCGTAAGAAGCACCCATCCACTTACCTGCGAAGAAACTAAGCAGGAACATTACGACAAAGTAGATAAGTAACGGTATAGCTATACGAACTACATCCATTGGTATTTGTACAATCAGTTCACCTTTCAGGCTGAACATAAGAATGATTGTAAATAACAGTGCGATTAAGGTTATCGGGGATATTTTCGGGATAAACTTTTCCTTATACCATTGTTCGCCTTTCAATTTCACTAATATAAGTCGGCTCAATATACCCATTAGGAAAGGAATACCTAAGTAGATGGCAACTGTTTCGGCAATCGTACCGATAGAAATATCAACGATAGCCCCTTCAAACCCGAAGAGGGGAGGAAGCTTAGTAATAAATAACCAAGCGTAGAAACTGTAAAAGAATACCTGAAAGATACTGTTCAGGGCTACTAAACCAGCACCGTATTCCGTATTTCCTTCCGCCAAGTCATTCCACACAAGAACCATCGCTATACACCGTGCTAATCCGATAAGGATTACACCTACCATATATTCCGGGTAATCATGTAAGAAGATGATGGCAAGTAAAAACATTAATATCGGCCCGATAATCCAATTCAGGATTAACGAGACTGATAATATTTTTACGTCCTTGAAAACCTTCGGTAATTGTTTATAATCGACTTTTGCCAATGGCGGATACATCATTAAGATTAAACCGATGGCTAAAGGGATGTTTGTAGTTCCACTGGATAATGAATCTATCGTAGTGCTGAACGATGGGAAAAAGTAACCCAGTCCAACTCCGATAGCCATTGCCAAGAATATCCAAAGAGTGAGATTCTTATCTAAGAAACTCATTTTTTTCTTACTCATTGCCTTCTGATTTTTTATTATTGAAAATAAGCAGCCAATGTCCGACATCCCGCCATTTGTCAAACTTCCATCCGATTTCTTTCATGTGAGAAGATTGCTTAAAACCAAATTTCTCATGTAACTTCACGCTTCCTTCATTTGGGATGCAGATTCCGGCAATTAACACATGAAGGTTTTCCCTATCTATGTTTTGGAATAAATGTTCGTACAGCGTAGAACCCAGCCCTTTCCCTGTATAGTCTTTATCTAAATAGATGGTAACTTCTTTCGTAGAAGAGTAAGCACATCTGCCGTTCCATTTATGGATGTAGTAATAGCCCACTACTTTGCCTTCAATTTCACCTACATAATAAGGAAAGCCGGAATCAATAATTTCATTGATTCTTTCTTTCATTTCAGTTTCAGGCACAGGGGTTGTTTCAAACGTTACAGCCGTATTCTCAACGTAGTAGTTGTAAATCTCACAAATCCTACGGGAATCTTCTAATTTCACTTTTCTAATCAGCATCCTATTTCTAATTTATTACAATCGTACATTTGCGAATAGTGCGTATTTCGTAGATGTACGAATATACAACATAAAAAAACACTAATTTTGAGTATCACAACAACTGTCTGCAACTTCTACTTCGGTCAATAAAGCTTCAAATAACTTTTTCGCTAAAGACCAGTTTTTCTTATTAATACAATACTTAACAGAAGGCAATGTAATTTCGCCCTGTATCAAACCTGCATCTTTCAGTTCTTTCAAGTGTTGAGACAGCGTACTTTTTGCCACAGGCAAAATTTCCGACATATCTCCATGATAACAACAAGTCTGACTTGCCAATAATTGTAATATGGCAATTCGGACTGGATGGGAAAGTGCTTTGGCAAAACGTGCCATTTGCTCCTGTTCAACTGTATATCCCTTTTTTGCTTTTTCCATCTTCTTTGTTTTATTGTTCGCAAACATACGAACTATTTTTCAAACCACCAAACATTATTCAGAAATTTAGTGCAAGATGAAATCCGCATGAATAATTTAATGTAACCACCATTAAGTTAATGGTGGTTACATTAAATGAGATAAGCCTAAAGTAATACTGTCTTTATTCACAAAATCAAAGGCTTTGGAATATTACCTATGCTGGGTCATCATTACAAGTTTGGAAAAAACTACCGCTTTTATTAGAAAAGGCGGTAAAATAATCCCGCTATCATTGTCCAGTGCAAGGTGCAAGTATCTATATAGATAAGCTTGCACCTTGCACTAAGGCTAATACATTGAAGGCTAAATATTTTGTAAACATGAAAATTATATGTATCTTTGAACCCAAGATATATGCAGAAGTGCATAGGTCAAAGGTGGACAAATAGGGGTTATTAAATTTGTGCCTATTTCGTTACCGATAATAAGTTTGGGAAAGTTAAAGCATTGACTTATACGCATATCCGGGGAAAAGGTTCATGTACCTCTCTCTCCGCTGAGAAGCAAAGACTTCTAACAGACAAAAGGAGACAAGTCCTGTAAAATCAAGGTTTTACAGGACTTTTTCTTTTATAACTAAATCACCTGAAAGACCCGAAAAGGACAAAAATAGACACCGTCGGGTTACTAAAAGGTTACTCAAAATCAGGTCGAAAAAATAGTAACCAATTTCCGCATAAGTCCTTGAACTGTCGCATATTGTCCGCGATTCAACAGCTTGTAATTTTATTATTCACCCTACCTTTGTCTCGATGAGATTTAGGTGCAAAAATTTAAAAATTATGAGTAGTTCATTTAAGATTCTTTTCTACATCAAGAAAAATCAAGTAAACAAGAATGGAAAATGCACCATTATGGTACGCCTTTCCATTAACGGAACAAGGACACAATTCAGTTCTAAACTGGAAATTGAGCCTGAATTATGGGACACAAATGCTGGAAGAGGAAAAGGAAAATCAACGACTATCCTAAGGCTAAATCATCTGTTGAATGATATCCGCACTTCCCTCACAACCACTTATTATGATGTCGAGAAAAAAGAGCATGTTACCGGAGAGAAGATCCGTAATATTTTTCTTGGCTACACTACCGAGCAACAAACCTTACTGACCGTTTTTGCCGAACACAATGTCGAAGTAAAAAAGATGGTTGGCATAGGTAAGACCAAAGCTACTTTGGAAAAATACGAACGGACATACAACCGATTGAAAGATTATCTGGAAACTCGTCATCGGGTTTCTGATATTAGTCTCAGGGAAATCAATCATAGTTTCATTACAGGCTTTGAAACGTATCTTCGGGTTGATTGTAGATGCAACGAAAACACGACGGCGAAATTTATGCAGTTCTTTAAACGAATTGTAATTATAGCCCGAAACAATGGATGGATTGTTGGCGATCCGTTTGCAAACTATAAAATTCGGATAAAGAGAGTTGATCGCGGATATCTGACAGAAGATGAACTTCACGAAATCATAAAGAAGAATATGACTTCCGAAAGACTTGAACATGTACGGGATATCTTCATTTTTAGCTGCTACACCGGACTTGCTTATATAGATGTAAAGAATCTCAAAGAAGAAAATATCCGTAAATCGTTTGATGGCTCTCTATGGATTATGACTAAACGCCAAAAGACAAGTACAACGGTTAATGTACCTCTCTTGAAAATTCCATCAATGATATTGAAAAAGTATAGAGGCAAACTAAAGAACGGACAATTACTCCCAGTTTTGAGTAACCAAAAGACAAATTCTTATCTGAAGGAAATTGCCGATTTATGTGGTATTGAAAAGAATTTGACATTTCATTTGGCCCGCCACACGTTCGCCACGACTACGACTCTGGCCAAAGGCGTTCCTATTGAGACGGTTAGCAAAATGCTTGGTCATACAAATATTTCAACCACTCAGATTTATGCCCGAATAACAAACTCTAAAATTAGCGAGGACATGAAAGTCTTGGCTAAAAAAATGAAGGGTGCAGAGAAAATGTATGAAGAGATAAATACAATAAATCAATAAATTCAAGTATCATGGAACTACAAGTTATTCAAAGCAAAATTTATCAGATTCGAGGCTTACGTGTAATCCTTGACAAAGATTTAGCAGAACTCTACGAAGTAACCACTTCTAATCTGAATAAGGCAGTAAAGCGAAACCTTGACAGGTTTCCTTCCGATTTTATGTTTCAACTGAATAATGAAGAATTTGACTTGATATTCCAAAATGGAACATCAAGTTGGGGTGGTACTCGAAAATTGCCCTATGCCTTTACTGAGCACGGTATAGCGATGCTTGCCGGATTGCTCAACAGTAAAAAAGCGATTGACATGAATATTCAGATAGTAAGGGCATTTATCGCACTTCGTCAGTATGCTTTGGGTTATGCAGAACTCAATCAGAAGCTTGAAACGTTTATGATCGAAACCAATATGCAGTTCAGCGATATTTATCAGGCTCTTACGGAACTTGCTTCACAAAAGGAACAGGAAAACAAGCCCCGTAAGCGCATAGGCTTTAATATTCAACAAGATGAAAATTAATAAATTGTGGAACGAGGATATATCAAAATTAAAGAAAATAGTGAAAGTCAGCTAATTGTTGAAGCGAAACTTGTAAATTGCACCCTATGGATGACAAAGCATGAGATAGCTGATTTGTTCAATGTATTTGTGAGTTCAGTCGGAAACAACCTACGGGCTATATTCAAATCCGGGTTATTACGTGAAGAAAACGTAATCCGAATACACAAATACGAGCATAAAGGTCGCCAGTGCGAAATGACATTATACAATTTGGAAGCATTGATTTTTGTCAGTTATCGAATAGCTTCGTTTGAAGCGCAAGCGTTCAGGGAATGGGTTATGAAAGCATTAACCGAATATACCCGGACAAAACAAAAAAAAGAAGCAGATGTTTTGATTGTGTACAACCTATCTTCAAAACTCCCTGCTATAACATTAAATTAATTCAAACTCTTATAAACAGAAATATAGTCATGAAAAATGTAATCTATCTATTAATTGCGGTTTTCTTGGTTTCCTGCGGTTCAAATTCTTCAAAGAACAACTATGAAGAAACCATTACTAGTTATCTGCTAAAAGGCAGCGACACAAAAGAAAATCTCAACTTCAAAATTGTTGAGATCAACGAATATGGCACTGTTACAGTTGCCGACAGTATCGCTTATCTTACTGATGAGTTCAGGAAAGAAAAAGAACTTATAATAAAACGTGTCGAACTGGCAAAAAAAATGAGTGAGACACTATTGACTAAAGCAAAAAAGCAAAGCGATATTGACAAGTACAATACTGATATTGCAGAAATTAGCAATACTATTGATTCGCTTAAAAATCTCACGCCCGATAATCTGCGGGGATATGACAGCCGAAATGCCAATGACGTACTTGCGGTAATTGTCCGTTGCAAATATTCACTTGTTCCTCCGGGCAGAACAGCCATTGAAGAAACATTTGATTTCTATTTATCTCCTGACGGAAGTAAATGCTACGGTAAGAAAAAAGCCAAATAACATACATTGTTCAAATATAACGAAGCCTGTTTCTGAAACATGAAGCAGGCTTTTTTTGTTTTCTATTTGAAAAATGTTTGTATCTTTGCACCCGAAATAATTTTTAAGTCCAACGATTTATGTGTTGTGCATCCGTATAAATACCATATTGCGAGTTCGCCCCTCTAACCCTTGAGGAGCCTACGGTACTGAATAGACAGTTTCTTTGTCTATCAGCATTCAGTACACGTTGTCGGATATGGGAAATCTCAGTTTTTTAATTTACTTTTTTATCAACTGTATATTGGTCTGTCAGTTTACTGATGACTGGTAGCTGATATTGTAATAATATTTGAGATTATGATTTACCCGGATAATTTTGAACAGAGAATCGGAATAGATTCAGTTCGCCAATACATAATAGAAAAATGCTCATGCCCACTCGGAGAAGAAAAGGTGGAAAATATGAGTTTTGCAACAGACTTTGCCACCATTACAAAATGGCTTGAACAAACCGGCGAGTTTGCACAAATCATACGTAATAAAGAAGATTTCCCTGCCGATTTCTTTTTAGATCTGCGTGATGCTCTACAAAAGGTGGAGAAAGATATTACTACATGGTTTGCCGAAGAAGAAATTTCAAATCTTGCAAACTCACTTCAAACAATCAGTCGTATCGTATCGTTTCTGCATCAAGCGAAAACAGATACAGGGAAAACAAAATATCCTGCCCTTACAACAATGGCAGATAAAATTAAACTGTTCCCTACTATTATCGAAAAAGCAAATTCGATATTAGACAAATCGTCTTTCCAAGTGAAAGACAATGCTTCACGCCGCCTTTCAGATATTCGCAGAGACAAAGCGGAAGCAACAAAAGCCGTTACACGCAATATGCAGAATGCAATTCGTGATGCCCAAAAAGCAGGATTTATCGGTAGAGATGCCAATATCAGTATGCGTGACGGACACATGGTTATTCCTGTGGATGCAGCTAACAAACGAAAAATTAAAGGACGTGTACATGACGGTTCAGGAAGTGGGAAAACCGTATTCATCGAACCCGAAGCTGTTGCAGAAGCAAACAACCGACTTCGAGAACTGGAAGCCGATGAACGCCGTGAGGTAGTAAAGATTCTTATTGATTTTGCCGACCTTGTTCGTCCGCATCTTTCAGACCTTTTCCGCTCGTATGACTTTATGGGCGAAATAGATTTCATTCGTGCAAAAGCATCATTTGGAGTTCGCATCAACGGCATTAAACCTGTTTTTGAAGACAAGCAACAGATTGAATGGTCGCAAGCCATACATCCTTTGTTGAATATTCAACTATTTCAGGAACGCAAACAAGCACATCCGTTAGACATTGTTCTTAATCAGGAAAACCGCTTGCTTATCGTTTCAGGAGCAAATGCCGGAGGTAAATCGCTTTGTTTGAAAACGGTTGCTTTATTACAATATATGTTGCAGTGTGGATTGCTTATTCCTGTTCATGAAAGTTCAAGGACAGGTATATTCGAGCATATTTTCATTGACATTGGCGATGGGCAAAGTATAGAAAACAGTTTAAGCACCTATACTTCGCACTTAACGAACATGAAGTTTTTTGTAGAACACAACAACAGCAAAACGTTAATTCTGATTGACGAGTTCGGTAGCGGAACAGAACCGCAAATCGGGGGCGCTATTGCAGAAACATTGCTCGATAGGTTTAATAAAAAGCGTAGTTTTGGAGTAATCACAACGCACTTCCAGAACCTGAAGCATTATGCTTACGAAACCGATGGGATTATAAACGGAGCCATGCTATACGACGCTGAAAAAATGCAACCGCTTTACCGATTGTCAATCGGCAGTCCGGGCAGCTCATTTGCCGTTGAAGTAGCTACACGTATCGGACTTCCGAAAGATATCATTGTTGAATCGTCAGCCAAGCTGGGCGAGGATTTTATCAACATGGACAACTTCCTGCAATCAATCGCCCGTGATAAAATCTTTTGGGAAGATAAGCGGAAAGAGATTCAAAGCAATGTTCATACTACCGTTGTAAATCAAACGCCTCAATCGCCAAAAGCAAAAGCAGAGATTGTAGTTGAAGAACTATCTTTGAAAGATATGCCAATCGAGAAAGGCGATAGTGTCAGATTGACCGGACAAACTGCTGTTGGCGACGTTTTAGAAATGCAGGGTAAACAAGTTACAGTTGCTTTTGGGCAAATAAAAAGCACCGTATCGCTTGAACGATTAGAGCTTGTAAAGAAAAGAGTTGTATAAGTAACTCTTAAATAATTCAGAACGGAGGTATTCTTAAATGGGTATCTCCGTTTTTTATACCTATAACTTTTCTTTCAATATGGAAAGCTATTGCATGTTATATGTTGTAAACATGAATTATAGGTCAATCCAATTCCTTTTTACTACACTTCTCTCCGGTATAATTTCTTCCTCATTAGCGAGTATCAAACCGGGTACTTATTGACCCCATGTTCAGGATACAAAGGTATTTCGGCTAATCCTGTCGCCAAATTATTGCCTGAAAAATCTTCCTCTTTCCCTACGGGCGAGCGTATTTATTCACCCAAAATTTGTCTTCGGCGGATTCAGCCGACCTTTTCACGTATCCGAAACATAAGGTCAGTACACCGGCTCCGATACGGCATAAAAAAAAGTCAGAAATTATGAGAAGTATAGTAAAAAATAGGAAACAAGGTAGTAACCTTCCAATTAGCATAAAATTGGTTGTGAAAATCGTTCTCGTGGCTTTGGGTTGCTCCGTGTGGGGAACAGGGTTTATTTGGGCTTTAGTGGGCTTATATCTCTTTCTTCCTGTTATTCGGGGTATCCTTTCCTTCTTCGTGGGGTTAGGTGCTATAATCCTGTTTATTCTCATTCTTTTCTCGCTTTTATAATCCCTTAAAATTTAGAGTTATGAGCAAAGTATTTTTATTAGGAGCAAATAAGGAAATTGACAGAGCCAAACAAGTGGTAGAAGTCAATCAAATAATCCAAATGGAGGGTTACAGTTACGACAGGTATGTAGTCTATGAAATTCGTACAAATGACTGGGGGATTACTTACAAGTTAATTAACCTGCGTACAAAGGAGTATCAAACAGCCGACATTATCAGACCATTGAAAGAAAAATTTGGTATTGGTTATTATTATGACAGCGAGAACCCTGAATTTATGGACAGTTTCGAGGTCGCATTACTTCTTCAGCAAGCACACGGACAGAAGAAAGCCGAAGACGAAAAAGCCGAGCAGGAAAAAAACAGAGTAGAGCAGGTTAAGGAAATCGGGCGCAAACGCTTTGCCGAAATATTTCCCGAAGATGCACAGGCGGTTATCGTGGCACGTTTAAGACAAAACGAGAGCGACAGCTATACCGACTACTACTCATATAGTACACAACGGACGGTTATCATAGGTTTTTCAAAGCACAAAAGGGACTTGTTTTCCGAAATGCGTAAACACGCATCCAATTTTGAGGGAACTGCCTATTTAGCCGAGTTTAACGAAGATTATGAACACCGCGAAAAGTACAGCATGGGCGACGGTTATTATTGGGGGAAAAGCAAGTATAGCGGTTGGATAATCGAAAAAGAGCCTGTATATAACCGTGAACGCACGATAGAGGATTTTGCATACACCGCAGGGAACGAAGATAACATACATATCAGCAAGTCTGACACAACACCAAAGAATAGTAATCCCACAACAGAAACTAATAGTGGTTGCACATTGGTAGAATATTCAGCCAAAGCGGTAGCGGTATTCGGAGAAACGAGAGCCATAAAAGACGAACTCAAAGCAATGGGCGGACGCTTTAACAGTCGATTGACGTTCAATGGTAAGAAGTTGGCAGGTTGGATTTTTCCTAAATCACAAGAGCAACGTTTAGCCTATTATTTCGGATTGGATTAAGTAGTAACACGGGGCAGAGCCTTTTTGCCCCACAACACCCAAAAGTATGAAAGCATCAAATCATTTCAAAAATACAATTAAGGCATACTTAGATAAGAGAGCCGAAACAGATGTATTGTTCTCATTCCAATACAGCAAACCCGAAAAGAATATTGACGATTGTGTTACCTATATTCTCAATACTGTACAGAAAAGCGGTTGCAATGGTTTTGCAGACGATGAAATCTATTCAATGGCGGTACACTATTATGATGAAGATAATATCGAAATCGGTAAGCAAATAAACGCTAATGTAGTTGTAAACCATGTAGTAGAACTGACTGAAGAAGAAAAAGAACAGGCTCGCCGAGATGCTATTCAAAAGGCACAGGACGAAGCATACAGGAAGATGACACAGCCAGTCAAAAAGAGCAAGAAAGTAGTATTAAATCCCCAACCATCTTTGTTTGATTTTTAAGCATTATCCTATGAAAGCGAAGAATAAATTCCAAAGACAAGTAGTAGAAGCGAGTAAAACCCTGCCGAAACTCACGAAAGAGCAGATTGAGTGGGGCTATGAAAATGGTATCGACCATATTGGGCGCAGAACTGATAAAGGAGTAATAACCTGTACTAAATGCGGTCATTCGTGGCAGGGAGCAGGATATTTGGTTGCCACCCTAACGGATTGCAACTGTCCGAACTGTAACACCAAACTAACGGTAGAAACCACCAAGAAACGAACATTCAGCACCCGTTACTACATGACGGTAGT
This sequence comes from Bacteroides sp. 224, assembly GCF_010500995.1. Classification (GTDB taxonomy): domain Bacteria; phylum Bacteroidota; class Bacteroidia; order Bacteroidales; family Bacteroidaceae; genus Bacteroides. The sequence goes on from NZ_QVMK01000054.1 coordinate 24,581, forward strand.
AACCGCCCATGCAGGTTATCAGGTATTACGCTCTGTAATGCTATTCTGTTTGGTAAAGGTCGGAGAAACGCCCAAATACGACTATTCAGAAGTTATGCAACGGTGGATTGCTCCCAATGGTAAACATTGCACATTCGCAAAACTCCGTCAGACAATGGGTACTTGTTACTATGATGCGTGGATATTCCATACTGATTTGGAATTGCGTAGCGAAAACAGCAATAACAAGTTTTACATAAATGTATATGATAAAATATTTACAGGCGTGGTTTACCCTCGAATGAAGCTAATCCCCGAACTGAAAAGAACAGGCTACAAAAAGGGATTATACGGACAAAAGCCGTTAGACCTGTTCCGCACCCTATTGACTGACAGCCGAGCCGAAACACTGATGAAGACTGGGTACACCAAGCTATTAAAGCGTATCATGGACAGCGGTTGGAAGAATATCGACAAGTATTGGCAATCCGTCCGCATCTGCATCCGAAACGGCTACAAAATCAACGATGCTACGCTTTGGTGCGACTATATAGACAATCTCCGTTTCTTCGGCAAAGACCTGTATAACGCCAAATATGTATGCCCGACAGACCTCAAAGCCGAGCATGACCGATATATGCTGAAGAAAGCCAAAGCTGATGCACAAGCGGAATTGGAAAAGCAACTTGAAAAAGAAGCCGAATTTAGAGCGATTAAAGCCAAGTTTTTCGGACTTATATTTTCCGATGGGCGTATCAGTGTCCGTGTACTTGAAAGCGTACAGGAGATAGTAGCAGAGGGACAGGCGATGCACCATTGCGTAGGTAGTTATTCGACCAAAGAAGACTCCCTTATTCTTTCAGCAACCATTGACGGCAAACGCATTGAAACCGTAGAGGTATCTATTTCCAAACTGAAAGTAATCCAATGCAGGGGATTATGCAACAAAAACACTGAACACCATAATCAGATACTTTCACTTGTAAATAACAATATGCCACTCATAGAACAACGATTGGCAGCATAATTTATAAAACTGGGCGGAGTAATCTGCCCACAAAATTCAAATAGACATGAAAACAACAGAAGTAAACGATAGTATTATAGGCAAGCGTTGTAAGAGCATTTTTACAGGCTTAATGGTAACAGGGACAATCGAAGAAATCAAGATAACTGAGTACACAGCAGAAGTTAAAGTGCGTTTCGACAACCCACATAGATGGGGTAATCACACCTACAAAAGCGATTGGAGTTCCGCACGCTTACACGACGAGTTCGGCTCATTGCATCACCTTGAAATCATTGACGACAAATATCAAACTATCGTGGTCGAGTTCAATAAAGAGATAGCCGAGATTGACCGAATGTTCGCACAGAATTACAGTATTTGGGGAGTGGTAAACCTCAAAGAGTGGATAGATAACTACGAAAGTAGCCGTTTTACGCAATTTTCGAGAGATACGGCAATCATTACCTCCGAATACAATATGGAGAACATAATAGAGTGGCTTGAAAAACAGGATTATATTAAAGATTATCAACACATAACCAAGTAGCAATGAAAACAAATTCAATCAACAAAAATGGTTGCTCGGTATGCGAGCAAGGCAAAGAGAATTACACAACATTTATTGCAGGAGCATTCAGAGGTACGGAATATTACCAATACGACTACCGTCACACGGACGGAGGACTGTTCTCTACGGTTGCCAAATCATTGGAGCAATGCCGAAAAGAGCGGGACGAATGGCTATCAAAAAAGCAGTAGTAACACAAAGGCGGGCGATTTTTCGCCCGTTACTTTTTCCATGACTTTTCAAAAATGACGGGGAGAAAAAGTAACTTATCAAAACTTATTTATTATCCAAACCATTCATTGCAATATTATTGTATAACAGAATATTACAAAATAATAGTTTGGATAATATTTTATTGGCTAAAGCCCTACAAGAGTAAGAAGTTCCATATTTTCTAACTTTCCCCATTTTTTTTCTTGAGATTTAGTAATAGTGTCTTCCAGTGTATCAATCGCCTTTTTCTTCTGTTCTTCAGTTACATCCTCGTATATCATAGTGGTAGAGAGATTACGATGTCCTAAAAGTTCTTTTATCTCAACAATATTGATATTATCTTCTCGCCAATGGGTAGCCATACTATGCCTCCAAAGGTGGCTGTGTAGATCCAGAGGCACATCAGGACATGCTTCATGTGCTTTGGCTGCATACAACCTGAGACGTTTCGCTATTGCCGGTTGTGTCAATTTCCCCATACATCCTTTGCATGGAGAATAGAACAATAAAGCATCTTTATTGGGTTTATCGCCATGAAAAACTCTAAGGTACAGTCTTAACCATTCGACAAGGTCATCATGCAAGTAGATTGACCTGAAACCACCTCCTTTTCCACATAATATTACATATGGGTCTTTAACGTTGTCAAGTACTATGTCTTTGACTGTCAAAGAGAGTATTTCGTTCAGACGCGCTGCAACCCCATAGCTGAGCATCATTAGAGTCAAATCCCGTAAACCTATTTTCGTAGTTGTATCAGGTACTGCAAAAATAGCCTTTACCGCATCCCGTGTCATAGCATGTACAATGCGTTTTACCTTCCGCATTGGTTTTATAAACTCCGAAACTGCCATATAAATATAAGCATACTCCGGCATCTGACCACTAATATATTTTGTCAGATTTTTAATAGCAGCCATTCTTATATTGCAAGTTGTTGCACTGACGTGTCGCTCTTTTTTCAACCATATCTGCCATTGCGTTAAGACTTCAACAGAGAAACATTCCGGAGTAAGGGTTAACGATGTAATGCCTCTTTCTAACTGTAGGTATCTGAGAAATAGGGACAATGACAGTTTGTAAGAACGTAGTGTGTGTTCACTTGTTGTTTTTACGGATGGCACATATATGGTGTGCCAGTCATAAATCAATTTTGCCATTTTACGATTTTGAGTGGCTAATGCGCCACTTGATTTAGATGTTTTCATTATATTCTGGCTTTTGAGGTAATAATTCACTAAATTTTTTAGAGCAATTGCATTTAAGTTTATCCGTAAGCATCGGGGTAAGATGAAAATAGCCAAAAGTACTTTGTATATTTCTGTGCCCCATGCTACGGGAAAGGAACAAGAGTTTGCCGCTCAATTCGTATCCATGATTTTCCCATTTAGAAATATTGGAGACGGCATACAAACTGCGTAAATCATATTCAACAGCCTTTTCATTGCTAACTTTAGACCATATCTTTCTAAAGAAAGTGCATCCCCAACGTACCCTATGCGGTTCATCATTCTTATCAGGAAAAAGATAAATCCGATTAGGCATAACTTTCTCCATAGCTTGGTTGTAATGTTGAAGTAATTGTAACATAGAATCATGAAGAACAATGTTATGTTCATCTATACTTTTAGATTTTATGATTTTTACGACGCCAGACTTGAAATTGACATTAGAACATTTTAGCCACCGGACTTCACATGTACGCATCCCAGAGCTGTATAGCATACGAAAGTAAACAGGAAGTTGTAATCGATTCAATAAGGTGGTTATTTGTCTGTGTTCTTGATATGATCGTATTACATAAGAGTCACATTCCTTAAAAAATGCAGAAAGTTCGCCCTGTGTAAAAAAGTGTGGCATATAAGAGCTGGCTTCAAAAGTGGGCAAAGGCAAAGGATTTAAGGTTGACCAGCCTTTCTTGTTAGCATATTTAAGGAAGTTTCGGACAGGTGTAGTCCTTGATATACAAGTATTGTTCCTTTCCGTTTCCCTGCGTTTGCACCAGTCCAGCATCTCCATTGTCAATTTTTCACAAGAGGGGTAGTTAGCTGCGATGTATTTGTCGAAGTGATGCAGGTTGTAGTCATAGGTCTTATTCCATCGACCGGACGCAATGCAAATAGCTGCAAATTCTTCAAACTTTGAAGATAGTTTGGATTTGAATGGATATGTCATAAGTCGAAAAGATTAGAGGGTACGATGTAAGAAGATATATCAAGAGAGCATTCCTTGAGATGCTCATAGTCGGCATCTGCATAAAACTTGAGAGACTCGGGAGATATGTGTCCGGTCAGAGATGACACGACTGAACATTCAACGCCACACGAAAGGAGATAAGTCACAAAATGATGGCGAAAAAGACGGACTCCTTTGCTTCCTCCTTTATCTCTGACATGCGCACATCTGAAGATTTTCTGGACAATATAAGCAATCTTCTTGTATGGTGCATTTGGATTTTTCTGGGGGACAAATATCGTTTTAATATCAGATTCAGCCCTTTCGGTAGTGATATAATCAAAAAGAGAATTTCCAGTAACTGCATTTAAAGGCAATGTAAGAGGATAATCTGTTTTTGATTGAATTAGAGTAATCATGTCTTTTCTCCAATCTATATTGTCAAAACGCATAGCCGTTATGTCAGAGCCTCGCAGTCCATAAAAATACAAAAGCCATCCTATTGTACGCTCTTTTAAGGACAATGTATTGTCAGGATTTTCAAGACACTTCCGAATACGGTCAGATTCATCTTTTGAAAGAAATTCCAAATTTTTGTATGCCTTTGGTATTTTGGGTAAAAAGTTGAGTATATAATCAGCCACTTTTGGTTCACGCAATTTAAGAGTTTTCATTAATGCTCTTATATGACCTAAATAACCAACCCCTCTGATTTGCTTAACACCATCATGAAAAAAAGAACAAATCATTTTAGATGTAGCTTTTTCCAATACTTCCGCTCCATTATCTTGAAAATGTTTGTAAAATAGAATTGCTGAAAGATACTCTACCCTAACTGTGTTTTTGCGTTTTCCGTTACGCGTACCATTCTCTAAATGGTATATAGCCAATGATTTGTAATAGTCATTGAGATTATCAAAGCCATTTGTAGTGTAAATAAATCCAGTGTAATTGCCATCAGGATATTTATCGTATAAATCAAAATTTTTCAGTTGCCCTAGGTTCGTTCTTAGGGACTTAAAACGATAATCTTCGGGAGTATAGCCTTGCTCTTTCGCTTCTTGAAAAAATAAATCTTCATAAGAGGTAATACTGGAAGAGCTACCTTTAATCAGAACCAGTTCGATACATTTTTCAATACTACGTCGTTTATTGGCGCAGTAACCTACTTTGGATAAATAATCCATCAACAAATGTTGTTTGAGTTTAAGATTTGACATGTCCATAACACTATATGATTTTAATGATATGGACAATATGCAATTTTTATCCAAACTCGCAACAGCTATATGCGTATATTACAGCTTATTATAGACCTGAGTTCGGGATAAGAAAAGTTTAAAAAGAATGGGTAATCTCCGTTTTATTTATTATCTTTATGGTTGACAATCAATCAGTTAACAAATAAACACG
>NZ_QVMK01000055.1 GCF_010500995.1 Bacteroides sp. 224
GCTGTCTTTGCGATGTGCTGGCATGGTACCGTATAGTAATGCTTATCTCTACCAAGGTATATACAGCAATTAGATGATACCTTTAAATCCGTATACGAGATAATTTCAAAATCCGTAGATGGTAGAGCTTTCAGATTTGGTTTGTCCACAGCAAGAAAGCGCTCTTCACGACTATAAGGATGCTTCTGCATGCGTTTCTGATTGTGGGCTTTCATCTTGATAGCGGCAGCCTTGTTCAAGTCATCTATGGAATAGAAGGTTTCATTGCGAAGTTCTGCAAATACCCTCATATAGACAAGCCTTACCAAGCCTTCCACATTGCTCTTGTCTTTGGGATGTATAGGACGTGCGGGCAGCACTACCGCTCCATAATGATTGGCCATGTCTTCCATAACGCGATTCAAAGAGGGTTCGTATTTGTCGGTCTTAATAACTGCTGACTTTAAATTATCGGGCACAAGTATCTTGGGCACACCACCGAGATGCTTGAGGCACTGTATCGTGGCATAAACAAAATCCTCTGTACGCTGTGAAGGTACAAAGAGTAAGAAACCGTAATCGCTGGCAGGCAGAGATGCTGTAAAGGCTTGACACTGTACAATTTCACCGGTCTCCAAATCCACATATCCCATGGTATCGCCTGTAAAATCAAGGAAGAGCTTCTCTCCACCTACACGCATATCGGCAAGGATGGTAGAGCAGGGTTGCTTCTTTGCCACCGTATTCTGATTGTAGTGGTAACGAAATTGAGTAAGACTGTAATGATCGTCGGGATGTTCTGCCTTGTATTCTTCCCACAGCAGTTTCAATGTGACATGCTTGCGATCCATCTCTTCCTGTAGATAGGATAATAATTCTTTGAACGTTGCAAAACGATTATCTGTATATGCAGGATTGCCTCCCTTCAGGCGATGTTCAAGTACGGGATCGTCGAGTTTCAGGAGCTCGTTGATGCTGAGCTCATCACTCACGACCTTGTTCACATAATGGTTTACGGTCTCCTTGTTGATACCGATTATTTGGGCTACCTTCCGATTGGAGAGGCCCTGCTTCTTTAGAAGGAGTAACTGTTTTATTTGGCTCATTTCTTTTGTTTTTCCTGCCATAATATTATTGTATGTTAGATTTGTTTCTACACATACAATATGGACATAAAGAACAGGAAAGTGAACGGCAATGCTCCGTTTTTTGGTAAGGCATTTGCAGTCAATGGAAAAAGTGAACGGATATACTCCGTTTTTCGGTCGCAAAGAGTTGGCAACCAAATAGTTCCTTTTTTCAAAGTGAACGGCAATGCTCCGTTTTATGGATGATTTCGAATGTTTTTAGTATCAATCAAAATCACTGAACGGGAATACTCCGTTTTTTGAGGCGATTTTGGCAAAAATGAACGGATATACTCCGTTTTTTAAGCCCTTTTTAAGCCTTTTTCAACCCAAAAAGTGGGTGCATTGAACCGATTGAAGTGGGTGGGAATGCTCCGTTTTCGCCAAATAACTTCTTTCATCTATTCGATGTATTCCATTGAATATAGAGGCATATTCTGATGTGTTATTTTTAATTTTTAGTTCTAATTTGGAATTAGATTTGCTTTTCATTTCGACTTCAAAGTCTGCTACTTGTGCTATACAATTCAAAGATATTAATCCTTGAATAAAAAGCACAAATAGCATTTTTATTTTCATATGACCTTTTTAAGATTATTTTCGGTACATTAAATCAAACTCTTTTATGAATCTTTTACCATATTCATCTCCAATGGAATAATCAACAACTAAAGTCAAATGAATTTTCTTAGCTATAGAGACATCAAAGAAGTTTGAATGTAACTGATAGGTATATGTCCAGGTTTCTTTTCCTTTAATTATTAATATTCGTCTATTCCCAACAGATAGAGGATGCGAATATAATATTTCATCTTGATCATCTTTATAATCAACTTTTAAATAGCTTCGGTTGTCAACCCTATGTCCATCATTGAGTATTCTCATATTTTCTAAAGTGTTATTTTTAATTTTTAACTCTAGTTTAGAAGCTGGAAGACTCTTCATCTCAACTTCAAAGTCTGCTACTTGTGCACTGCTATTCAAGGATAATAATCCTTGAATAAATAGGGCTATAAAAAATACTTTTAATTTCATAATCAACTACTTTTTGAATTTATCTATGATATTGATCTGCGTATGGTTTTAATTGAGTATATTCCCATAATCGGTATCTACGCTCTGCGTCATATTCAGGAGTTACATCCATAAATGTGTTAATTTCCCAAGTATATGCATTTATTTCATTTTGATAATATCTTGGATCTTTGATGAAGTTATATTTAGTCATATCATTATAGGTTTTTTCTCTTTCCTCATTTCTTAGTTCTTCAGGATAATATTGCATTTCTTTCTCCACCAAATATTCTCTTACATATTTTTCATGTTCAGGTGGCAATTTCAATTGGAGTTGAAAAGGTAATGGTTTTACTTCTCTAACCCAGCTATTATCATCATTCTCATTGTGATAGATTTCGTGCCCTAAAATAGCCACTTGATCTTTAAATTCTTTCTCTGCAAATAATTGGCATATCTCAATTTTTTCATCAATCACTCTTGCGTATGCACTACATTCTATTCCTTTCACTACTTTATATTTACCCGTATTCATCCCTTTTTTATCCAAATGATATTTGAGCTGAATTATAAGCATTTCAAATGCAGGATCTTGAGGGGAGTTGGTGTTCTGCCCATTGCCATTGTTTCCGCTACTACCAGTTCCTCCGGAACCACTACTTCCCCAATCTCCCCAATTGCCATTGCTTCCTCCACCATAATTATTGTCTCCAGAGCTATCACCATAATTCCATCCGGAAGAGTTGTTGCCATCTGCGGGACATCTATGATTGGGTTCTACTTGCTTATTACATTTGGTGCAATAAACACATTGCACTTCTTCAAGCTCTCCTCCATCCAGATTTGTTCGGGTTCCTATTACCCCAAATATAGAAATATCTTTGAACATCTCCAGAAAATTAAACTTAAAATCTTCTATTTCGGGTGTGTTTTTGCGTGAGAAGCCCCATTCAAATTTTCCATTAGCAACTTTATCTATGGCCATTAACTGAGAAGTGACTAAATCGCTGTATATTACACGGCCTGTAAAATCACCATAATAATCTTCTTTATTCTCTAAAAAAATATCTATTATTCTATTTTTATGAGTAGAATAATAATCTTTCGAAGGGATGAAAGTAAGATAAGCTGCACTATGGTTTCCTTCTATATTTTTACGAATACAAATTAACTGTGTGACCCGAACAAGGTGCCCCTGTTCAACTGAATCTTTCATGATTCGTTCTTGACCCAGATATTGATTCTGAGCATAAATAGGAACAAATACGTAGTTGAATTTTTTGTCTTGTTTAATAGAAGCTTCCTTTCAACGAGGGGTAACTTCCCCGGGAGACCAGCCTATATCCTGTACAATAGCGCCTTGTAACGCAGCCTCATAAATTGTTTCTTCAAAGAATTGGCGAGCTTCCGTAACCAATGGATTTTCTGTTGTTTTATTCCACTCTGATAAGAAAGAGTCTTCTTGACACGAAAGAAGCAAAACCATTGCAATAAGAAATCCAAAAGGCAGTTTTTGCAAATGCTTCATAATAATAAATTAAAAGTTAATAATGAGTTACTGTATTTGTATTAGACCGTAAAACTATTCGTCTATTTAGACTTAAACAAATATTTTATGTGTAAATATATCACTTGGCAGGGATATTTACTATTTTGGCACGGATGTTTACTATTGTGGCAGGGATTAGTTGTTTTTTCATTCTCTTTCTGTAAAAATCAGGTTACAGCACATCGAGCAAGGAAAGAACTGACTTGAAAATAAAGTCTTTCTTATTCAAATTATTGTTTAAAAGATAATTTGTCAACCAGTTTCAGAGATAAAATAAAAAGTAGTCAACCTGATATCGTTTTAATGTAGCACAGAATTCAAAAAAGTGGTTACCACTCCGGGGTAAAACGGTTACCACCAATACCCACAGTGGTTACCATCGGCACCTCCCATGGTAACCATTTTACCCCGAGTGGTAACCGCAAATTCTGCCATGATACAAAAAAACACGACCAGGAATTATTCCCAGCCGTGCTAATTATGCATCAGGCAATCAGAAAAATATTAAGCGGAAGGATCTATAAATTCATCACCACCCGAGCCATCGCCATTGCCCGGATTAGTATTATTACCCTCATTTGCCTTCTCTGAATCCTTATCAAAGCTTGCGCGGGTTATAGATACATCTTTCAGGAAGTTCTTTAGCATCTTTCCAGGTACAAAGTTTATCTTACGACGATAAACAGCATCCGCATTGGCATCTTCCTTTGTATCCTGTGCTTTGGTACGAAAACCGGGACGCAGGACGCCAAACTCGCCCAACTGCACACTATGCCCCATATCAAGATTATTCACTAGTACATCGAGTAAACCGTCGATGACCAAATTCACTGTACCCCGATGGATACCACACATTTGTGTTACCTGATTGCGAACTTTGTTAAATTCAAGCATTTCGCCTGTAACACTCTTAACAACATACTTCTCGGTTTTAGACTGATCGAAACCGAAGATTTGCTTTACAACTTTATATTGCATGCTCATAACTGATTTTTTTGTGAAACGTTGTTTATACGCTTCGGGTTAAACATTAAATAAACGACTGCCTGATAGCAATGCAAATGTAACCCGACATAAGTCTTCGATCACAAAAAACAAAGCACCGTTCAGTGACAATGAATCCATTGTCACGAAACATATATTTTAAATCTAAAAAACATTTATCCTAATCCTCAAATAATCAATAGAGTTAAGTACTGGTTGTAATTTATTTTATATTAAGTAGATTTGTTATATACCGCGTATACGCGTATTAAAATTAATGGGCATCTGTTTGTCTCTGCAGATCATCGACCTGCGGAGATGGAAATTAAGCCTTGGTTGTTTTATTGTGTAAACTAACATAAACACATACTTGTCTGTTTTTACGCTATTTAACCTCAATCAACTCCAATATACTTTTCCCTCTATATTCTTCAATAACTTTTTTAAGTTCTTCATCTCGCACTCTCTTTTTTTCACGTTCTTCTTCTGTCATCTGTACAGCAGGTTTACGAAGTCGATTACCCGAGGTTCGGGTAGCAGGTTTGGCTTGTTCAGGATTTAAGAGTTTGGAGATCACTATGCGCTTTCCTTTATTGTAAAATTGAAGCCCTTGTGATTCTTTGGGGATCGTTACTTTGACTACTCGTTTTATTTCATCAGAAAGAGAACGCCAATATACCATTTCCTCGTCAGTTATATTTGGGCGTGATGGGCTGAAAGCAAAAAATACTTCAGCAACATTGCCATTGGGAGTGAGAATGAAACACAAACTGAAGTTGTCAATACCTTCAGTATCATAATGAGATAATAAAGAAATTGGCATTTTGGAGAGAATGGTACGTTCTATAATTCCCGGATTTACCATGTGAGTATAATAACGATCTAATGGCTTTGGAGGTTTACTCCCATCTTCAAGCAGAATAGGAGCCATGCTGCGATAGTTACTCTGCTCTTCCAATATCCACATTCTGGAGAGTTCGCTATGAGCTCTAATTACCATGTTGTGGTTTTGCGCTAATGCAAGGTTTGAGAGTAGTGAGAGTATAAGAAAGAATGTTTTTGTTTTCATATAGTATAATGTAATGAGATGCTGGGGCAGAGTATTTTTTACTCTTGCACTGACATTTATAATAAATGGGCATCTTGTTTGTCTCCGCAGGTCATCGACCTGCGGAGATGGAAATTAAGCCTTGGTCGTTTTATTGTGTAAACTAATATAGATACATATTTATCTGTTTTTTACATTATTTGACCTCAATCAACTCCAATATATTTTTACCTTTATATTTTTCATGAACTTTTTTACGTTCTTCATCTCGCACTCTCTTTTTTTCACGTTCTTCTTCTGTCATCTGCACAGCAGGTTTACGAAGTCGATTACCTGAGGTTCGGGTAGCAGGTTTGGTTTGTTCAGGGTTTAGAAGCTTGGAAATCACAATACGTTTTCCTATTTCATAGAATTGTAGTCCTCGTGCATACTCTGGGATCGTAAATTTAGCAACCCGTTTTATTTCATCGGAAAGAGAACGCCAATAAATCATCTCCTCATCGGTTATATTCGGACATGGCGGACTGAAAATAAAAAATACTTCGAGAACACTTCCGTTAGGGGTAACGATGCAATCTAATGTGAAACAGTCAATACCTTCAGCATCGTAATGAGCTAATAAAGAGGTTGGTATTTTAGAAAGAACAGCACGATCTACAACGTCGGTGTTTGCTATATAGCCGGAATAACTGTCTAATGGTCTTGGAGGCTTACTTCCATCTTCGAGCAAAAGAGGAGCCATACTACGATAATTGCTTTGTTCTTCCAATACCCATAAACTAGAGAATCTGCTATGAACTCTAATTACCATGTTGTGGTTTTGAGCTAATGCAAGGTTTGAGAGTAGTGAGAGTATAAGAAGAAATGTTTTTGTTTTCATTGTATAGTAAGATAAAGATTAAGTATTAGTTGGTTTTACAATGTAAGCATAAAAAAGATAAAAACAAAGCGTTTGTTGAAATTTTAGTGAAACTGAATCGGAATATTTCTGTACAGGTTAACGCTCACACAACCATACTTGGCTTTATTCCTTCTATGATAGGGGTGTATAAAGAGGCTTTCTGGTTTTCGCTTGCAGTAGGTGTGATGAGAGGACTGATCTTTTTGTTTTTTTTGCCATCTTTTTCTTTTTGCCGGTGTTTATGGAGATGGGAAGAGATGATAAAAAAGAAATTATGCCTATATTTACAGCAGAAAAACAAATAGGAATATGGAATATATTGATATCAAAGGGTATAAATCAATAAAAGATCTCCATTTTGAAATAAAGCCTATTAATGTCCTGATTGGGGCAAATGGAGCAGGGAAGAGTAATTTTATATCTTTTTTTAATTTTCTCAAAACTGCTTACGATGGGGAACTTAAATCGTATGTAGTAGGTAGAGGTATTGATACAATTCTGCATAATGGACGTAAGAAAACACAAAATATATTTTCGGAAATATCATTTGAAAGAGGTAAGAATAAATATGAGTTTAATTTGAAAGTTGAAAATAAAACACTTGTTGTTCAATCAGAAAAAATATGGTCGCATAATAACCAAAATGCTTGGGAAATAGCAGATGCCTCTACAGAATTAAAAGCAAGACTACACACACGGCAAAGAGCTCTTAATGTTAAAGCTTATATGAGCGACTTAAAGGTGTATCACTTTCATGATACGGGTGTAAACTCACCTTTCAATAACGATTGCAATCTTATTGATAACATGGTATTGCAAAGTAAGGGAGGAAATTTAGCTGCGGTATTGTATAGACTTAAGAATGAAGAGATAATTATCTATAATCGAATTGTAAAAGTAATCCAATCTGTTGCTCCTAATTTTAAAGATTTTGAATTTGTAACCAAAGAGCATATTGATTATATAAACCTAACTTGGCGAGATAGATACAGTGAAAGCTTATATGGTGCAACCGACCTTTCTGATGGCACTATTCGCTTTATAGCCTTGGCAACCTTATTCTTGCAGCCCAATCCTCCGGCTGTGATTATCATAGACGAACCTGAATTGGGATTGCATCCTTTTGCTATCAATAAGTTAGCAGGGTTGGTTAAATCTATATCCAAACGCGGAACGCAGGTTATTCTTTCCACGCAATCGGTAGAGTTAGTTAATAACTTTGCCCCGAATGATATTGTTACGGTAGATAACGTAAATGGTGCATCTATCTTCAAGCGGTTAGACGAACAGCAACTATCACAGTGGCTGGAAGATTATGCAATAGGAGATATGTGGAGGCAGAACTTACTAAATAGTGGTTTCCCTAATTAAGTAAGAATAAGGCTATGAAAAGATTAATAATTGTTTGCGAAGGAGAAACTGAACAAGAGTTCTGTAAAGATGTGCTGCAAGATTATTTTTTAGAGAAAGATATTCAAATTGCTTACCCCACCATTAAGAAAACTTATGGAGGCATTACAAGGTGGGATACATTGAAGAAGCAGATAGAGAATCATTTGAAACAAGAAAAGGATACGTATGTAACTACTCTTATAGATTTTTATGCGCTGCCATCTGACTACCCGAACTACAGCAAAGATAATATAAACTCAATAGAACAAGGGATGAAGGAGGATATTGCTCCTTCATTAAATCATCGTTTTATACCTTATATTCAGCGGCATGAGTTTGAGTGTTTCATCTTTTGTTCAATGGATGTTTTAAAAAGGAATTTCAAACCAGAGGAAGCTAACTTTATAGAGCTTGAAAAGGTGGCATATACTTTTGCCGCTAACATGGAAGATATTAACAATAGCCCGGAAACAGCCCCTTCGAAAAGATTATTGAAAAGTATTAATGGGTATAACAAGGTGGTTTATGGAGCATGTCTTGCCTATGAGATAGGGCTAAATAAAATAAGAGAAAAATGCCCGCGATTTGATCATTGGATAGATCGGTTGGAGCATATAAAGTGATATAAAAGCAGGCATTGCACTGCCATAGTGTAAAAATGAGTTTTTTACACTACCTCCAAATAATCAACCTACATAAAATCTTTATATTATATTTGCGTATAAACAACCAAGGTCTAATTTTATTCATAACTTATATGCTAATACGTCTATTGCGCTGTCTTTTTCTACTCACATTATTCTTGAGTACCGGCACAAACCTACATGCACAACAAGCCCCGGAAGATTTTAAAACTTTTCTTTCTAAGTTTACTTCAAGTGCATCATTTCAGTTTTCGCGCGTTCAATTTCCTTTGGAAAGCTCCATAATACTTTTAAATGAGAAAGAAGAGGAAAAAATATTCCCATTTACTAAGGAGATGTGGCCTCTTTTAAACCAAGAGTCATTTAAGGTGGAGAGAGTCTATATAGAAGAGGAGGGAGCCACCTACTTCTCGAAGTTTGTATTCGATGAACCTGCCCGGAAAGAATTTGAAGCCGGCTACGAAGACTCCGAGCTTGATCTTCGTGTGGTATTTGAACTGAAAGAAGGCAAATGGTTTGTAACCGACTGCTACAATAGTTGGTACAATATTGATCTTCCTGCAGAGGAATTGAGAGAAACCATGAATCAAGTAAAAGATGAGAATAAACAATTTATAGAAAAATACCCCTAAATTACCTTTTATCATGAATAACTTAACAGATGTTGTATCTCGATTTGCCATTGAAGGCAATGTTTCAGAAGTAAAACCTTTGGGAAGCGGTCTTATTAACGACTCCTTTAGGGTGATTAATGCAGATACAAATGCCCCCGATTATGTATTACAACGCATTAACCATGCTATTTTCCAAGATGTAGATATGTTGATGAATAACATCGTTGCAGTAACATCACATATCCGTAAGAAGTTAGAGAAGAAAGGAGAAAAAGACATAGACCGCAAAGTCTTGACTTTTATACCTGCTAAAGAAGGTGGGAAATATTATTGGTTCGATGGCGAGAACTATTGGCGCCTGATGGTGTTTATTAAAGGCACCATAACTTGCGAAACCGTAAACCCCGAGTATTCTTATTATGCCGGAGTGGCCTTTGGGAGTTTTCAATCTATGCTTGCAGACATTCCCGATGAATTGGGAGAATCCATACCTAACTTCCACAACATGGAGTTTCGTTTGAGTCAACTGAGAGAGGCGGTGGCGAATAATGTTGCAGGCAGACTGGATGAAGCTCAATATTATGTAGATGAACTCGAAAAACGTGCCGATGAAATGTGCAAAGCCGAACAATTGTATCGGGAAGGAAAACTGCCGAAGCGAGTATGCCACTGCGATACCAAAGTAAATAATATGTTGTTCGATGAAAGCGGCAATGTGTTGTGTGTAATAGATTTAGATACAGTAATGCCAAACTTCGTTTTTTCCGACATTGGCGACTTTCTTCGTACTGCTGCAAATACAGGAGCCGAAGACGACGAGAATCTCGACAGAGTTTCTTTTAATATGGAGATATTTAAAGCTTTTGCCAAAGGATATTTGGAGTCGGGCAAATCATTCCTCACGCCTATAGAAATTGAGAACCTGCCTTATGCAGCTACCCTGTTTCCTTATATGCAAACAGTAAGGTTCCTGGCAGATTATCTGAATGGTGATACTTATTATAAAATTAACTATCCGACACATAACCTGGTGCGTACGGCTGCTCAATTTAAGCTGCTTCGTAGTACAGAGAGCTATTTGCAGGAAATGAAGGAATTTATAGAACACGGAGACACAGAGATACCGAGTTTTTAGTTTAATACTCTGTGCCTCAGTGTCTCTGTGTTTTATATTATAGATAAATAATGAAAATGAAAGAACTGAAAGTAACAAAAATCAGTGTCTCCGATATAGAACCGGAGGCGCTTCCCGCATTATTAGATAAAGAAAATATTGCCTTCCAACCCATTGATGTTGTAAACTGGGAGGAATACCCTTATCGCCCGGAAGTCACTTTTCGTATTGCCTATACAGATCATGCAATATTGTTGCACTATAAAGTAAAGGAGGCAACAGTGCGTGCACGCTATGCAACAGATAACGAGGCTGTATGGACAGACTCCTGTGTAGAGTTTTTTATTAATGCAGGTCAGGATGCCATCTATTATAACCTCGAATGTAACTGTATTGGTACTGTATTGCTGGGTGTAGGCAGTGGCAGAGGAGAACGTGAACGCGCAAATCCTCATACTATGAAAGAAATTAAGCGATGGGCAAGTTTAGGAAATCAACCCTTTGAAGAACGAAAAGAAGAAACTGCCTGGGAAGTAGCTCTAATTATTCCCTACCGTTCATTCTTCAAACACCAGATTCCCTCTTTGGAAGGAAAAACCATCCGTGCAAACTTCTATAAGTGCGGCGATGAGTTGGAAACACCCCATTTCCTTTCCTGGAATCCGATGGATACGCCTGCGCCCGACTTCCACCGGCCGAGCTTTTTCGGAACACTCTTATTTAGTTGAGAGCGTATTTTTAGTTGAGAGTTGAAAGTTGAGAGTTGAGAGTTACCATGCGGCATCGTAACTCTCAACTCTCAACTAAATTAAAGCTCTCAACTAATTTAATTAGTGTAAAAATGAGTGTTATTTAGCGGATAACACTTATTTTTGTGCCATGTTAATTAGGAAGAACAATAAAGTAAAGCGATTGATTCGCAATGGATTAGCACTTGCTGTCTCGTTGGGAGTTGTTTATTCTTGTGCCAGTATAGGCCGCCCTACCGGTGGTCCGGAAGATTTTACTCCCCCCAAGTTTGTTAGGAGTACCCCATCACTTGGTGCAACAAAGAATAAAAAAACAAAGATTGTATTGGAGTTTGACGAGATCATTAAGCTCGAAAAAGCCAGCGAAAAATTGGTTATCTCTCCTCCGCAGTTAAAGCAGCCGGAGATTAAAACGAATGGGCGACGGCTTTCGGTTAATCTGCTGGATACACTTATTGACGACATAACTTATACGCTCGACTTTGCAGATGCAATTGTCGATAATAATGAAGGGAATCCGATGGGAGAGTTCTCTTTTTCGTTTTCTACGGGCGAAGTTATAGATACCATGGAGGTGTCTGGGGTAGTGCTTGATGCCTCTAACCTCGAACCCATTAAAGGAATACTGGTTGGTTTGCACTCTAATCTGGAAGACTCGGCGTTTACTAAGTTGCCCTTCGAACGCGTATCGCGCACAGATAGCCGGGGGCGTTTTGTTATTCGTGGTATTACACCGGATACTTATCGTATGTTTGCGTTGATGGATGCGGATCAAAACTACAGTTTCTCGCAAAAAAGTGAGATGATAGCTTACTACGATTCTTTGGTTATTCCCCATTTCGAAAGAAGAATGAGACAGGATACCACCTGGATTGATTCGTTGACTATTGATACAATAATAGAGCGCGAGTACACCCACTATTTGCCGGATGCTATGATGTTGCGTGCTTTTAAAGAAGAGCCCACATTACAATATCTGGTGAAAAACGAACGTCTCGACCCGCGTAAATTCTCTTTCTATTTCTCCAATAAAGCAGATACTCTTCCTACATTGAAAGGATTGAATTTCGATGAAAAGGATGCTTTTGTTATAGAGAAGAACCTGAGAAACGATACCATTCATTATTGGATTAAAGATTCTTTGATTTATAAGAATGACACGTTGATTATGAGTTTGGACTATTTATATACTGATACACTTAATCAGCTTGTTCCCCGTACCGATACGCTTAAACTGGCCATGAGGAAATTGCGAGGTAAAGAGGCTGCCGCCAATAGAGAGAAAGAAAAGGAAAAAGAAAAGAAGAGAAAGAAAAAAGACGATGATGAGGAAGATGCACCTCCACCAACCGAATTCTTGAAGCTAAACACAAAGATACCATCTCCAATGGATGTGTTTGGAGAAATCACTTTAGAGTTTGACGAACCTCTGGATAACTTTGATACAGAAGCCATTCATCTGAAGCAAAAAGTAGATACACTATGGTATGATGTGAAGTTTGAAATAGAAAAAGATCCGCTCGACATTAAAAAAATGTATGTGTATACCGAATGGGAACCCGAAAAAGAATATGAATTCAGTCTCGACTCCATGGCTTTTATTGGTTTGTATGGGCTTCATACAGATAAAGTGAAGCAGACCCTTAAAGTGCGCACTATGGATGATTATGGACAATTGGGTTATAGCATTCAAGGAGCCGGACCGAATGCATTTGTAGAGTTGCTCGATGTTCAGGATAATGTAGTAAGAAGGGTACCTGTTGAGAATGGATTGGCGAGCTTCTATTTCTTGCTGCCCGGAAAATATGCTGCACGCTTAATAAACGATAGAAACGGCAACGGTGTATGGGATACGGGTGATTTTGAGAAAGATATTCAACCGGAAGAAGTCTATTATTATCCCGAGATATTTGAATTGAGGGTTTTGATGGATATTGTGCTGAAATGGGATGTAACAGCTCGTTCTTTAGATAAACAAAAACCGGACGAAATGAAGAAACAAAAGCCCGACGAACGAAAGAAAAGGCCAAATAGTAACCAGAATCAAAGAAATTCTAATAGAAGCAGGTAAAGTTGTTATGAATAATCTAAAACAAAAACTAAAACTAATCTGTCTTCTCTGTCTGTTGGGAGGCTTTGCTTCGTCTGCTTATGCACAATGCGAAGCTAAAAATGAGGCCTTTCTACCGGGAGAAGAGGTGTCTTACGACTTATTCTTTAACTGGAGATTTGTCTGGACAAAGGCCGGGTTGGCCACTCTTTCATTCGATGAAACCATATACAAAGGAAAACCGGCTTATAAAATTGATCTGATAGCCGCCGGTAATAAAACGGCTGATTTCTTTTTTAAATTGCGTGACACACTGACTTCGGTTGTTTCTCATAAGCTGGAACCCATCTATTTCCGTAAAGGAGCCATAGAAGGCAAACGGTATTGGGTGGATGAGGCTTTCTTTACCCATAAAGACGGCGTATCTTATGTTACGCAGAAAAGATTAGATCATCGGGGAAATACTCACTATTTTGAGCATAATGATAGCCGTTGCATACACGATATGTTAAGCATCCTTGCCCGTGCCCGCTCTTTCGATCCGACGACATTCAAAGTTGGTCATCGAATTTCTTTTCCTATGACAACTGGAAAGAGGGTAGAAGAGCAATATCTGGTTTATCGTGGGAAAGAAGAGTTTAGAGCAGAAGATAAGAACATTTATAAGTGCCTGCTCTTCTCTTTCGTGGAGAGGAAAGACGGTAAAGATGTTGAGGTAATTACTTTCTATATTACCGATGATAAGAATCACCTTCCCGTTCGGCTGGACCTTTTCCTGAACTTTGGCTCTGCTAAAGCTTTTCTGAAAGAGGTGAAAGGAAACCGTTATCCGCTTACTTCGATAAAGAAATAGTAAAGGGTAGTGGAGTGTCTTTCCTGAATACCGTAGCCTCAAAAGTCGCGATCAAATCGCCCTTTTGGTTAGTAACATCCACCTGGTAGTGACCTGTGCTTCTGCCGGTGTAACGCTCTTTGGCTTCTGCATAGAGTGTATCGCCCGGACCGCTTCCCCGTAAAAAAGTGATATTGGAGGTGGTAGACAGCGCTAATTTTCCATGAGAATTGGCTGCGGCTGCCAGTGCCAGATCTGCCAGAGTGAAGATAGCACCTCCCTGTGTAGTATTTCCTGCATTGAGATGCTGCTCGCCTACTATGAGGCGAGCTTTTGCATATCCTTTATTGATTTCAATGAGTTCGATACCGTTCTCAAAGGCAAATCGGTCTTTTTTGAAGAATTCTTGTGGAGTCATGATTTAGTAACAGCTACTTATTCAACTTCCATTCAAAACCGTCTTTCGTATCCTTAACTTCGAATCCTAAGGCGGTGAGTTCATTCCGAATCTTATCGGCAGTGGCCCAATCTTTATCGGCTTTGGCTTTAATGCGTTGCTCTAACAGCATATCTACTACTTTGCCATATACAGCTTCGCGACCGTCGGATGAACCTATTTCTTCTTTTATGCCTAAAAGGTCGAACATAAAGAGGTGGAAGAGTTCTTTAAGTACTTTCAGATCGTCTGCGGAGATTTGGCTGTTTCCTGCCAGAATGTTATTGATTATTTTGGCTCCTTCGAACAGGTAGGAGATAACAATAGGAGTGTTTAAATCATCATTCATGGCCTCGTAACACTTCTCGCGCAGGGTGTTGATGTCTACATCGGAGGTAGCCGATGGAGTAATCTTATCTAAGTTGCCGGCAGCTTCCAATAATCTTTGCAGACCTTTTTCGGATGCTTGCAGAGCTTCGTTGCTGAAGTCGACAGTACTGCGGTAATGCGCTTGCAGAATAAAGAAACGAATCGTCATCGGCGTATAAACTTGTGTAAGCATAGAGTGACTGCCGGTGAAGAATTCATCCAGCGTAATAAAGTTGCCCAATGATTTTCCCATCTTGGTGCCATTTACCGTAATCATGTTGTTATGCATCCAGTAATGCACCATATCATCGCCTTGCGAGGCTACGGATTGGGCTATCTCACATTCGTGGTGAGGGAAGATAAGGTCCATTCCACCGCCGTGAATGTCGAAATGTTCGCCTAAATATTTGCGTCCCATGGCTGTACATTCGCAATGCCAGCCGGGGAAACCGTCGCCCCAGGGCGAAGGCCAACGCATGATGTGCTCAGGCTGCGCTTTCTTCCACAGCGCGAAGTCGGCAGAGTTGCGCTTTTCTGTTTGGCCATCCAGTTCGCGGGTGGTGCTGAGCAGGTCGTCTATATTGCGTCCCGAAAGTTTTCCGTAACGGTATTCTTTGTTGTATTTAGGCACATCGAAGTAAACGGAACCTTCGCTTTCGTAGGCGTATCCATGTTCCAGTATCTTCTTTACCAGATCGATTTGTTCGATGATATGGCCCGAAGCGTGTGGCTCAATGCTTGGTGGCAGTACGTTCAATGCTTCCATAGCATGGCGGTAGCGGTTGAGGTAGTACTGAACCACTTCCATCGGTTCGAGTTGTTCCAGCCGGGCTTTCTTGGCTATTTTGTCTTCGCCTTCGTCGGCATCGTGTTCCAGGTGACCAACATCGGTGATGTTGCGTACATAACGTACTTTATATCCCAGATGAGTAAGATAGCGGAAGAGGATATCGAAAGTAATAGCCGGGCGTGCATGTCCTAAATGCGCGTCACCATATACAGTAGGCCCACACACATACATTCCAACATGTGGAGCGTGCAAGGGCACAAATAATTCTTTTTTTCTGCTTAACGTGTTGTAAATCGTCAGTTGATGTTCCATAATGTTTTGCGGCTAAAACGCCGGGATTAAGTTTCGTAATGTTGCAAAATTACATAAATTATCTGTAATCGGCTTTTTTCCTTACCGGAAAGTTCGTTCTGTCATTGAAGAGTGGTGTAATCAGGGGGTGTGTAGCCAGAATTATTCATACTCAGCTTCATGAAGAAGTTTAGGGCAAGCTGAAGCTAACTCTTACCGGCTTGAGCATTTATTCTTAAGCCTTTGAGTATTTATTCTCAAGCCCTTAAGTATTTGTTCTTAAGCCGTTGAGAAAATATTCTCAAGCTGCTGAGAAAAATGACAATCGAGTATGAATAATCCAAGGTATGTATGTTAACGTTTTTAGTTGACTACTTTCAGTCTTATTAATAGAATTGGTTGCCTCGGTTTATACTTAGTTATAAACTAGGTTGACCTTTTTCAT
>NZ_QVMK01000056.1 GCF_010500995.1 Bacteroides sp. 224
GGGGAGGAATTCCTGCGGCATCGACTCCTCCCCTGCAAGGGGGAGGTGCCCAAAGGGCGGAGGGGGTATTTTATAAATTAATTATGAATACCTACTTAATAAAGGCTTTGTATTAAGAAATAAGGAAGAACAATCCCGAAAACCAGACTTTAAAAGCCTGGTTTTTTGTATACTACTTTGTTGGATAATAATTAACTTTGAAGTAGATCTCATATTACTTCTCCGCCAACTGAACCTAATTCCTTAATGTAATAGCCTTATGAGAAAAAAAATTCTTTATCAGCTTCTTACAGTAACAGCTTGTTTAGCCTTACTGGTCTTTATTCTGGCTTTTTGTCGTGATAAAGATTATTTTGATCCGAATTACACCGATCCGGTGATAAGTGACAAACCGATGGCACTTAATTTCTCTACCACACAAGATGTGAAACTAACTTTTGATAACGCTATCCCCGAAGGACTTGTTTTTACCTTTGAAATCTATGCCGATAACCCATTGGAATTGAGCGGAAACAGGAACTGGGTAAAACGTGCAGATCTTATTCCCCTTGCTGCAGGGTTTAATGTATCGGGCGAGGTTATTGAAAGAACTATTCCTGCCTATGTAAAAGAGGTCTATCTATATTCCGGTAGTCTGTTTATGCCGCTTCTTATGCATGCAACTATAAAGAATGGAATGGCTGAATTTGGTGAAGTCGACCTGTCTGTAGACCGGGGACCGATAAGTACACGAAATATACAGAACAAACAAATTGATAGATTCTTGAAGGAAAATCTCAGATATTATAATTTCAGAGAAGGAAATACAACTTATTCCGGATATAAGCCCGAACCGATTGATTTGGTAGAAGAGTTTCCTGTAACAGTTCAGAATAATATCAGCGGCTCTTTCCCGGAAGGGTTTAGGGTGAATCCTAAGTACTACATAGATGCATCTATGTATCTTAAGCCTAATTCAAGTACCGATAATTTGGTGGAAGTGTGGGTGTCGTTGGTTTATTCAAGAGCACTCTTTAATAATGCATTATGCTATTTTACTTTTAAAGGAACAAAAGAGCAACTTAGGACTTTATCGGACGAAGAAAAGAATAAGCTCAAACTTATTAATATCTTTCAGTTTGCAAAGGTGAAAAAGAGTAAATCGAGTGCATCTTTAAGAGCCGGAGATTATATTAAATTGAAATATTACAATCCGGAAACACAAACTTATGAAGATAAGTTTCCTACCGGAGTAACAATTGGCTGGATTCTATATTCAAATGGCTTTAAAGCACCGACCAGCAGACCAATCCACGGAACTGTTTATCAGGTCAATCAGTTAGATTTATTAGCACAGTGTTTTTATTCAATTCCTGAATGGAACTGGACTAAGAAAAAAGAGTATACCATCTTTTTTATGGATTCCTATAATAATAAGGAATATATCTGTTTTGGCTTTGAAGATACTAATAGGGATGGAATAGGCAACGAACCTCCGGGTGATGGCGATTGTAATGATGTGATCTTTCATGTAAGAACAGTGCCCGGTGCTACTATAGATCCTCCTCCACTTATTAATCCTATAGATGGAGAACGGCATACGGTAGAAGAAAAGAAAGGTATTCTTTCCTTTGAAGATAACTGGCCGAGAAGAGGAGATTATGATATGAATGATGTGGTGGCTGCATACACCTCCAAAATAACCTATACCCAGAGATATCGTAATTCAACTCCGGATGGTGCTTCTTTCGTATCTAAAATAGAAGATAGATTCTCCTTAATTCATTCCGGAGCTAATTATCATAACAGCTTTAAGATAAAGATAGAAGGAATCACTCTCAATAAATTAAAGTCACTCACTTTGAATGGTCAGCCATATATTCCTATTGCTAATGACGGAGGCTTTATCATAGAAGTATGCCCGTTGGTAGCTCAAGGCAGTTCTATTGGCGGAGGGGCTATTCCTCCTTATAAAAAGCTATCTCCGGAGGAATATGCACATTATGATATTGTGATGGAGTTTATTGAAGGTGCAGTTACCGAAAAGTACTTTAATACTCCGGCAAATTCGATGTCGAAAGCTCCTTATAATACTTATATATCTCCATCTCCGCATATACAGGTGCATTTGCCTAACTATCCTCCGGCTAAAGATGAGAACATGTTATCTCACGGAATGCAACTGTTTGGTACGCACGCAGATAGATCCTGGGATCTTGATTCTGACTCCTGGACAGGATATTGGTATGTAAGTGGAGCCAACAATAGTCACCCGTTTGCCCTACATTTTGATATGAGCGGTACTAATGAAACATTTGTTATACCTGCTGAACGGAAAATAATAGAATATACTTACCCCAACTTTACGAAGTGGGTAGATAGTGGATGCAAAGATTTCCTGGATTGGTACAAGCATCCGGATCCGAACGCAAAACTAACCTACAATTAGGTTAGATCTCTGGTTAAAAACGTGTGTAAAAAAGAGGGTGCCTGGAATTACTATCCGGACACCCTCTTCTTAGATATGTAGTTCGTGATTTAGTTCACTGTTACATTTTCGCAATGGTGAATCTGCATTTTCTCACCTTCCTTATTCCGGATATTTACATTCTCCATAGTAATGTCTTTACTATAAATAAATTCGGCTCCAAGTTGAGACGTAATATCTATATTCTTTAGCTTAATTCCATCAATAGGCATTTCCGGAATTCCATTAAAGAACAATGCACGACGCGCACCCGCACAAACCAAATTCTCAATATGAATATTCCTGAATGCAGGAGTTGTTTCATCTACCGGCATCGGCTCTACAACTGCCGGAATTTTTTCTCCACTTTCCAATACTTCAACTGCCGATTTTCCTCCATAATAAAGATTGAATGTAACAGGTTCCGTAGGTATATCCATCATGCTGATATTGCGAATCCAGATATTCTCCACAACTCCTCCGCGACCTCGTTTACTTTTGAAACGAAGTCCTACATCCGTTCCCAGGAAGTTGCAATTGCTGACAGATATATTACGCACTCCGCCACTCATTTCACTTCCTACTACAAATCCTCCATGACCTTTAAATACAGTACAGCCATCAATTATCACGTTTTCGCAAGGGCGTGCTCTTTTACGACCATCTTCATCCTTGCCACTCTTTATACAAATGCCGTCATCTCCTACATCGAATGTTGAATTTACGATTAATGAGTTTACGCAGGATTCCAAGTCTAATCCGTCGCCATTTTGCGAATAACTTGGGTTGCGTACCTGTACATTTTCTATCAATACATTTTCGCACATTAGTGGATGCACATTCCAAGCAGGAGAGTTCTGAAAGATAACTCCTTCCAGCCATACATTCTTACATTCGATGAGGCTCACCATAACCGGACGAAGGAAGTGGCGTACACTCTGCCATTCTTCTTCTGTTTTCAGATTGCGGGGAACATTCATATCGCTGATAGAATCTCCTTTTAAAGTTTCCGGATAAGGGAACCAGTAAGTAGGGCGTTTAAATACTCCTCCGCGTGCGATAGTTTGTTTCCATTCGCTGTCTGTTACTTTTTCGCGCTTTAAAGGACGCCAGAAATGTCCGTTCCCATCAATGGCTCCTTCTCCGGTGATGGCTACATTAACCAGGTTGCGTCCCGAAATGGGCGACTGGCAACGGCGGGTATCCAAACCTTCGAATATGGTTTCTACTAAGGGGTAAAGATCTACATCCGGAGAGAATAAGATAAGTGCTCCCTTTTCTAAATGAAGATTGATATTGCTCTTCAAAAAAATGGGACCTGTGAGCCACACACCTGTAGGAACTATTAGTTTTCCTCCTCCTTTTTCCTCTAAACTAGCAATGGCTTGAGCAAAGGCATTGGTACATAATTCCATACCATTACTGATGGCACCAAAATCTTTTAGGTTGACTTTATTTTCGGGAAATACAGGAGCTTTCACCCGAGGCATTTCAAAAGGAAGATTCTTGTATAAATACTCATAAGGATAAGACTCTTTTTGTTTACATGCACTAAACAAGAAAGTAAAACTACAGATAAACAAGAGAATGCGTTGTAATTTCATGGTTTAACTTTTGATTTTTAAATATAATACGATTTTAAAAAGGAGGAACTCCGGTACAAAAATATAGAAATACGTTCTGATGATCGTTTAATATTTGGTACAAATCTTGTATTTTTTGGTATTATTTCTACTACTTTTGCAGTATAAGAAAGATAAATGAACTTCCTGTAACAAACCATTTAGAATTGAAGAGGAATTGAAGAACCGTTTGAACATACCATTGAATAAGCTTGAAGGAGATCAATTTATAGAGATCTTTAATCTTCAGGAGGCCGATGATAGTATCTTTGAAAACTATCAACGCTATGATTTCTATCAGGTGGTTTGGTTTACTAAAGTAACAGGTGATAATACCTATTTTATAGACTTTCGGGAGTATAAGATAGAAGATAATCAGATTGTTATTGTTTTTCCGGGACAAATAGATATGCTGGATGTGCAAGGGAAAGAAGGTTATCTGTTTGCCATTCACAACGAGAACTTTTTTAATATCAACCAACACTTACAGTCTGATTACCTCAATGGTTATTCTTCGAATGTTTTTATTTCAGTGGATAACCAAACAAAGGAAATCCTGCATAAATTGATGGAGTTGATTCTGCAAGAATATAACGATTCGAATAGAATAACTCTTATGGAGAGCTATATGGAAGCTTTCTTGTTTCATGTATCTTCGCTTTTTGAAAGTAATGAGAAGATTAAAAATAAGTCTGACGAAGCAGTTGCAGAACTGATGCGTTATATTGATACTTATTTTATTTCAGAGCGTGAAACCGATTTCTATGCTGACAAATTAGGCGTTTCTAACCGGAAACTCAATGAACTATCCATCAAAGGCACCGGAAAAACAATAAAACAGCATTTGCAGGAAAGGCTTATACTTGAAATAAAGAAAGAAATTCGACTGAAAACTAAAAGCTTAAAAGAAATAGCTTTTGATCTGGGTTTTAGCGAACCTGCCTATTTTACCCGCTTCTTTAAGCAACAAACAGGTATGACTCCAAGTGAGTTTCGCGACAAATAGCCCATTTGTCCAAGAAATAGGTGGAATGATGCAACTATTCTCCGGTTCATCCTGTGTACTTTTGCGCCTAAAAAGAAAATATGAAGACTTTTACTATTACACAATGGGTTGTTATCATCATTCTTGCCCTTTTAACCGCCTTAGAACCTTTAAGTATTGATTTGTATTTACCCGGTTTTATACAGATAGCCGAAACTTTGAATACAACAACGGCCAATGTCCAGATTTCATTATCTACTTTCCTTGGCGGCTTTGCTATCGGACAGCTTTTATGGGGACCGTTAGCCGATAAATTTGGTCGTAAAAAACCTATTCTACTATCATTAGCTATCTTTATAATAGCTACCGTGGCTTGTATATATGTGCGTAATATCGAACAACTCTGGATTGCTCGTTTTATTCAAGCTATTGGCGGTTGTGGGGGAGTAGTTATCTCCCGTGCAGTGGTAACGGATTACTTTAAGAAGTCGGAAACCTTAAAGATTTATTCTATTCTGGCATTGATTATGGGAATAGCACCTATTATTGCACCGGTTATGGGGAATGGTATTCTCACTCTTTTTAGTTGGAAAGCTTTATTTGGTGTTATATTGATATTAGGAATCGGTATGTTCATCTTTACTTTATTCGGGCTGCCGGAAACACATCGCCCTGTGATTACTTCGAGCGTAAATAAAACCAATATACTTCAAGATTATTGGAGTGTTTTGCGTGTTAAGAAATTCTTTATTTATTCGCTGATTGCAGGTATAGCCAATGGAGCTTTGATGGTATATGTAGCTAACGGACCTTTTTTAATTATGGAAAAAGGAGGATTGTCTAATAATGCATTTAGTGTAATTTTTGCAGTGAATGCCTTTGGTTTAATGTTGGCTTCGTATCTCACTACTTATCTGCAAAAGCATATTCCGGTAAATAAACTGGTGAAACTGGCCGTCAGCTTTATGTTTGTTGTCAGTATCATATTATTGCTGTTGATGTATATGAATGCCAATATCTATTTTATCTTGGTTTGCCTCTTCTTCTTTGTATTCCCCATTGGAATTTTATTCCCAACCACTACCGATTTGGCTATCACTCCATTTAGTGATAACAGTGGTACGGCTTCCGCATTATTCGGTTCTATTCAATTGTTGGTAGCTTTTATATGCTCCATCATTTCAAGTGTAATGAGCGATGGTTCTGTGGTTGCGGTAGGAATTGCTTTCTTACTTTGTACATTAGCTGCTTTTATTGTTTTGTTTTTTAGAGTAGAACCCCGACAAGAACTTGCAAAAGAAACTGTGAAAAGAATGGAGTAGAGTTTGTTTTTGCAAATAAAAACGTCTATCTTGGACGACTTAATCTACTTTGTTTTACCTAAATAACCAAATTGAATCTTTTATGAAATTTTTTATTGACACAGCTAATCTGGAGCAGATACGCGAAGCTTATGAAATGGGAGTACTTGACGGAGTAACTACTAATCCGTCTTTAATGGCCAAAGAAGGTATTAAAGGTTTGGAGAATCAACGGAAACATTATATTGATATCTGTAATATTGTACAGGCGGATGTCAGTGCCGAAGTTATTTCTACAGATTATGAAGGCATGATTCGGGAAGGAGAGGAGTTGGCGGCCCTCAATCCTCATATTGTAGTAAAAGTACCTTGCATTGCCGATGGAATTAGAGCAATAAAGTATTTTACGCAAAAAGGAATCAGAACTAATTGCACATTAGTATTCTCTACCGGGCAAGCATTACTGGCAGCTAAGGCAGGGGCCACGTATGTGTCTCCTTTTGTAGGCAGGCTTGATGATATCAGTGAAGACGGAATTGCACTGGTAGGTCAGATTGTAGATATGTATCGTTATTATGGATATACTACGCAGGTATTGGCGGCATCTATCAGAAGTACTCGGCATATAATTCAATGTGTAGAAGTGGGGGCAGACGTAGCCACTTGTCCGTTAAGTGCTATCAAAGGATTATTAAAACACCCACTTACAGACTCCGGATTGCAGAAGTTTCTGGAAGACTATAAATCAATTAATGGGTAAATAAAAGGAAGGAGTTAATTTTAACTCCTTTTTTCTTAACTTCTTTTAGGATGCAAGTGAACACATTTCCCTTCTGTTCTATTTCTCTTTTGTTTCTCTTTTGTTAATTTTGTGTTCTAATTCTAACTATAATGTATATAACTTTTGCAATTCTTATCTTGTCAGTAATCTTTTTTGTACATGGCAAGATACGTTCTGATATTGTGGCACTATGTGCGCTTGCACTCCTGATTGTTTTTGGTATTCTAACCCCGGAAGAAGCTTTGACCGGTTTTTCCAGTACAGTGGTTATTATGATGGTTGGCCTGTTTGTGGTAGGTGGTGCCATCTTTAAAACCGGATTGGCTAAGATGATTAGTAGTAAGATTCTTGCAATGGCCGGAACCAACGAGTCTAAATTATTTATTCTTGTTATTTTGGCTACAGCGGGCATTGGTGCTTTTGTCAGCAATACCGGAACGGTGGCTTTGATGCTTCCTATAGTAGTGAGTATGGCTGCCAGTGGACAAATAAACAGTCGACGCTTATTGATGCCTCTTGCATTTGCCAGCAGCTTGGGAGGTATGATGACGCTGATTGGTACCCCTCCGAACTTGGTGATTGCAGAAGCATTGGAGTCTGCCGGCTATGGAAGACTGACTTTCTTTTCTTTCACTCCGGTAGGCATTGTTTGCCTGACAATAGGAGTATTGGTTTTGATTCCACTAAGCAAAATGTTTCTAACCAAGAAAGAGGATAAAGACAAGAAAAAGAAGAAGACCAAATCGCTGAAAGAGCTGGCCGGAGAATATCAATTATCTCATAACTTATATCGGGTAGAGGTAAAACCACTCTCTTTATTAGCCGGTAAAACAATAGTAGAACTGGGTATCACTCAAAACTATAATGTTAGTATCCTTGAGGTACGCCGGGTTTCAAGCTCTTCGAGAAACTTTTTCAAGACAATGAGCCAGGAGATAGCCGAAGCAAATACCTTAATCCAATCCGGAGATATATTATATATATTAGGTGAGTTTGAGAATGTTCAGAACTTTGTAGAAGCAACAAAAGTTGAACTGATAGATACTCACAAAGCAGAAGGGAAGGTAGTAAACCAAAGCGGAGAAATGGAATTTACGGAAATAGGAATTGCAGAAATTGTGTTAATGCCTAACTCCAAGCTTATTAATAAAGAGGTGAAAGACTCCGGATTCCGTGAAAATTACGGTGTAAACATACTGGGTATCCAACGGAAGCATCAATATATCCTTCAGAATTTGAAAGATGAAAAGATACACGCAAGTGATGTATTGTTGGTGCAAGGTAACTGGACTAATATTGCCCGTTTAAGTGAAGATCAATCCGAATGGGTAGTGCTTGGGCAGCCACTTGCAGAGGCTGCTAAAGTAACCTTAAACCATAAAGCTCCTATAGCAGCAGTTATCATGTTGGCTATGATTGTATGTATGGTATTCGATTTTATTCCCATTGCTCCGGTAACGGCTGTGATATTGGCCGGAATCTTAATGGTACTTACCGGCTGTTTCAGAAATGTGGAGGAAGCTTATAAAACGATTAATTGGGAGAGTATTGTGCTGATTGCTGCTATGCTTCCCATGTCATTGGCTTTAAATAAAACAGGCGCATCAGAATTGGTATCTAATACACTGGTGAATAGTTTGGGTGGATATGGACCTTATGTCCTGTTGGCAGGTATCTATTTTACTACATCCGTAATGACGATGTTTATCAGTAATACGGCAACAGCGGTACTTTTATGCCCTATCGCTTTGAATGCAGGTATGCAAATGGGGGTAAATCCTACTCCATTCTTGTTTGCTGTGGCTGTGGCTGCCAGTATGTGCTTTGCGTCTCCATTTTCAACTCCCCCCAATGCTTTGGTTATGGGCCCCGGACACTATACGTTTATGGATTATGTAAAGGTGGGTCTTCCATTACAGGTAATTATTGGGGTAGCTATGATCTTTGTGTTGCCGCTGATATTCCCCTTTTAGTGAGCGTTTAGATTCATAAAAATATAAAGCAAATATCATTGTTTTGTTGCGGCCGTCGGAAGAAATTCCCACGGCCGTTTCAATTTATTCTTGCGGCCGTTCCAAGATGTTTCCACGGCCGTGAACAAATGTTGTTACGGCCGTGGAAATTTATCATCATCTTCTTCTACTACTATTGGGTGTTATTGCTGCCTAAGATCCTTCACCCTTACCGCTTTTCCTTCGCTTTGTGGTAAAGATCCTTTCTTTACTAATTTCACTTTGGGAGTGATAAGGATTTCATCTCTCAGTTGACGGGTAATCTCTTTTCGGAGATTTTCAAGTTGGATATAATTATCGGAAGATAAGTCACTAAGTTCTACTTCAACGATCATTTCATCCTGATAATCGTGAGTAGTTAATGTGATAAGGTAATTACTTCCAAGTTCGGGAAATTGAACCAATATTTTCTCTACTTGCATAGGGAAGATATTGACTCCTTTAATGATGAACATATCGTCACTGCGTCCTTTAATGCGATCGATACGAACATGGGTACGTCCGCAAGGGCATTCACCGGGTATGATGCGAGTCAGGTCGCGAGTGCGGTAACGAATCAGCGGCATCATTTCGCGATCAAGCGTAGTTAATACCAGCTCACCGATTTCGCCTACAGGAACCGGCTTTTCGGTATCCGGATCTATAATTTCTACATAGAAACAGTCTTCCCAGAAATGCATACCATTTTGTTCTTTACACTCAAATGCTACACCGGGGCCGTTCATTTCGGACATTCCAAAGCTATTATAGGCTTTTACGCCTAACATTTGCTCTATTTTTTTGCGTTGTTCATCGGTATGTGGCTCCGCACCAACAACTAATGTGGTTAATTTAGTATCTCTGGGATCAATACCTTCTTCCTGAAATACTTCGGCTAAACGAATGGCATAACTGGGGATAGCGTGTAAAGCAGTGGTACCAAAATCGGTAATAAATTTGATTTGTCGTTTACTGTTTCCGGCAGCAGCAGGAACGGTAAGGGCTCCCAAGCGTTCGGCACCATATTGAAAGCCAAGTCCACCCGTAAACATTCCGTAACCGGAGCTGTTTTGGAATACATCTGTAGATCGCAACCCTACCATATACAAGCAACGGGCCACGAGGTTAGCCCACGAATCCAAATCATGTTGTGAATGAACTATTACGGTAGGGTTTCCGGTGGTTCCACTGGAAGAGTGAAGACGCACGGCATCTTTCATATCTCCTGCTACCAATCCGAAAGGATAGGTTTCGCGCATTTGCGCTTTTGTGGTAAAAGGCAATTTGCGAATGTCATCCAGTGTTTGAATGGAATCTGAGGTAATTCCATGTTCTTTGAAAAGTTGTTTATAGTAAGGGGAATTGGATGCTCTTTCAATTGTTTTTCTAAATCGTTGTAGTTGCAGCTCTTGCAATTTCTCACGGCTTATGACTTCTATCTCTTCTTCCCAGTAATTTGCATTCATGGTTTTAAGTTTTAGTTACAAGTTACGGGTTACAAGTTACGAGCTAATACAGAGAGTAACTCGTAACTTGTAATTCGTAACTATATTAGTTTCTCTGCTATTGCCCTTCCGGCCTC
Source organism: Bacteroides sp. 224 (assembly GCF_010500995.1). Lineage (GTDB taxonomy): Bacteria > Bacteroidota > Bacteroidia > Bacteroidales > Bacteroidaceae > Bacteroides. Next base: position 10,709 of record NZ_QVMK01000056.1, read on the forward strand.
CAAAGCTTTCAGGTTCATTTCAATTATTTCTTCCCCTTTGCGTGCGAAAATATCGCTGATGCTGTCTTGAATCTTTTCATAATCGATGCCTAAAAACGGAGTAGTGGCACCCAATAAAACCATATTGGCTACACGGGCACTTCCGATTTCTTTGGCAACTTTATCTACATTCAATATAACTTTGTTAGGAAGCTTGTTAATTTCATTCATCAAATCAGCTTCGTTTGGATAAGTAGTTATATTAATAAAAGGAGTATCGTTTGTAACTAACCATCCGTCTGTACTCAGATAAGGCAGATAGCGCAATCCTTCCATTGGCTCCAGAGAAATGATCAGATCACATTTTCCGGCAGGAATTAAATCGGATGCAATGGGGCGGTCGCTGATTCGGAGGTTAGATTGTACATCCCCACCACGTTGACTCATTCCGTGTACTTCCGCTTGTTTCATATACAAACCGTCTTTCAAAGCTGCTTGACCAATGACTGTTGCAATAGACAGAATACCTTGTCCGCCTACACCTGCTAAAATAATATCTTTTTTCATTACTTTCTTTTTTTGCGTTTCAACGTTTGGATACACTCTCTACGTGGGATAAGAACAGAAACTCCATTGTAGTTTAATTCTTCCCTAATGATGGCTGCCATTTCTTCGTGATTCTTTTTCAACGGAATCATCACACGAATATGAGCAGGATCTACTCCGATACCGGTGCAAATAGCTTCCAGCTTTCCTGTTCCGGCAGAATCCTGTCCGCCTGTCATGGCAGTGGTTTCATTATCGGATATTACAATTAAAACGTTCGAATTGGCATTCACGCAATCAAGCAACCCTGTCATGCCGGAGTGAGTGAAAGTTGAATCTCCAATAACAGCTACAGACGGATAAAGACCGCCATCTGCTGCCCCTTTGGCCATAGTAATAGAGGCTCCCATGTCTACACACGAGTTAATAGCATTGAAAGGAGCGTTGGCCCCTAAGGTATAGCAACCAATATCACTGAATACTTTATGAGTAGGATATTCTTCTTTAAGTATTTGGGTTAATACAGTATATACATCGCGGTGTCCACATCCGTCGCATAATGCAGGTGGACGTGCTTCTACCAAACTTGGTATGCTGAAAGTAGAAATATTCTCTTTACCTATAGCCCGGGCTACATTGTCGGGAGTTAATTCTCCATCTTGAGAAAGAGTACCGTCTAAGCGACCTTTCACTTTAATACCTTTGCCCAGATATCCTTTAATTAATCTTTCTACAAAAGGTTGACCGTCTTCCAGAACCAGGATTTCTTCGCAAGAGTCTACCAATTGAGATAATTGTTTCTTAGGCAATGGATATTGACCAATCTTTAATACCGGATATTCGCAACCTTCGGGATAGTTTTCCATTAAATAGTTGTAACCAATGCCACAAGCTATAATTCCAAGCTTTTTGTTGGGTCCATCTATATATTTATTGTAAGGCGATTCTTCCGAAGCTTTTATAAACTCCTCCTGTTTCTTTAATAGGGCTTTGTATCTTTTGCGAGCAATACCCGGTAGCAAAATAAATTGTTTGGGATCATCACTGAAAGATAATTCATTTTGTGGCTTTTGTTCTTTGCGTTCTACTCCCGAACGAGAATGAGCTAAACGAGTTACAATACGCATTAAAATGGGTTCTCCTACTTTCTCGGAATATTCAAAACCATTGTAAACCATGTCATAAGCTTCCTGTTGGTTGCTGGGTTCGTACATCGGAATCAATGCAAAATCGCCATAGAAACGGCTGTCTTGTTCGTTTTGAGAAGAGTGCATACTTGGGTCGTCGGCTGCCAGTACAATAAGTCCGCCATTAACACCGGTTACTCCGGAATTGATAAAGCAGTCGGCAGCTACATTCATGCCTACATGCTTCATACATACAAGTGCACGCTTTCCAACAAACGACATACCTAATGCTGCTTCCATAGCTGTTTTTTCATTGGTGCACCACCGGCTGTGGATATTGGCTTCCGCAGCTTGTTTACTGTGTTGTATATACTCTGTAATTTCAGTAGAGGGAGTGCCCGGATAGGCATACACCCCACTCAACCCTGCATCGACTGCTGCTTGTGCAATCGCTTCATCACCTAAAAGGAGTTCTTTCTTCATGTTGATGTCAATTTAATGTTCTTCTATAGTTGTTATAGTGATAAACGACGCGCAAATATACTTCTTTGCTTTCTATTTATCACAAGGTTATTCAAAAATCTTTCTTTTATTCAGCGCTTCGTGATATTTCCGCGCATTTTCATTATGCTGACTGAGGGTAACAGCAAAGTTATGCTTCCCCGAAAAGTCTTCTTTGGCAGTCATGTAGAGATAAGAGTGTTTCTCGTAATTCAGTACGGCATCAATTCCTGCAATGGTAGGAATGCGGATAGGACCCGGAGGTAACCCGGTATACTTATATGTATTGTACGGAGAATCTATTTCAAGGTGTTTGAATAGAATGCGCCGAAGCTCAAAATCCTGCCATGCAAATTTTACGGTAGGGTCTGCCTGTAATAACATTCCTCGAAGTAAGCGATTCATATATAGACCTGCTACCGTTTTCTTTTCGTCATTCGCATTGGTTTCTTCGTCTACAATAGAAGCCAATGTACTGACTTGCTGAGGAGTTAAACCAATAGCTTCTGCTTTTGCCAGTCGGTCTTTGTTCCAAAATCGGTCGTGTTCCTGAATCATTCGGTTAAAGAAATCGTCAACGCTTATATTCCAGTACACTTCGTAGGTGTTAGGTATAAAAAGAGATGGTAAGGTTTCTTTGTCATATCCAATAGATTCAATAAAGGTTCTGTTGAATAGTTTATTGGCTACTTCTGTAGAATCAATCATTAGTTGGTTGCTTACATTGCGAGCCAACTTGTCAAGTGTTCTCACGCTTCCAATGGTGAGTCGGGTAGGAGTTTGGGCTCCTCCGGCTAATCGTTGATAAAGATGGTAAACATCATCACCGGGTTTAATGGCATAGCGTCCGGTACGTATATTATCCTTGTATTTTTTATATTCGGCAATCCAATGAAAGCCTTCGAATTTATGAGGATTACCCGATTCTTTTACTTTGGTATAAATAGAGTCGATGGTGTCGTCTTTATCAATATAGATATAAACGGTTTGAGAAGGATGAAACTGGGGAGCCAGTAAATAATAGTAAGCAAAACCTGCCGAAGCGCCGCCAATTAATATGGCAATACAAAATATGAGTAAGATAATTTTGGATGTTTTCTTCATTGTGTGTTTCTAAGATCTTTTATTAATGAATTCCAAAAGTAAGAAAAAATATCGGAAAACAAAGATATGGGAATTCATTCAGATTTCATTTTCCCGGATTTTATTCTTTCCTTTGCAAAAACACGATTTATGGAAGTTGTTATTGAATTACTCCTTTTGGTAAAAAGAAGACGATGGAATATTTAGATAAGTAGGTATTCAAAATTAATTCATAGTATGAGAAAGTCCCCCTCCGCCCTTTGGGCACCTCCCCCTTGCAGGGGAGGAGTCGATGCCGCAGGAATTCCTCCCCTGCAAGGGGGAGGTGCCCAAAGGGCGGAGGGGGGTAATGATATAAACTAATTATGAACATCTACTTAGAAAAGAAAAAGGAGGGATAGAAATTACACAGAGAGCGATGAATATAATGATAGGAATGTTAGTAATAGGAGGTGTTTTGTATTTAATATTAGGTCGTTTTTAGAGGAGTTTAGGGGATTATTTCAATAATTTCATTACCTTTGCACCTTGAACAATCAAGTTTATATTGTATTCTTTCGTCAAAATCGACATCAAAATCAACTTACTTGTTTATTGCTACTAGATTACGAAAAGTGTGTGACACCGTTTTCGTGATACATTATTAATTAAAAAAGAACTGCTTGCGGGCAGTAAGGAATTTATGACATTTAACGAATTAAATATTTCAGCGCCAATTATAAAAGCATTGGCTCAAAAGAAATACTTATCTCCCACACCCATTCAGGAACAAGCTATACCTGTAGCCCTGAAAGGACATGATTTGCTGGGTATAGCACAAACAGGTACAGGTAAAACGGCCGCATTTGCCATACCAATTATTCAACAACTTAATCAAACAGAGAACAGAAGTAAACACCGGAATATAAAGGCGTTAATCCTAACACCAACACGTGAATTGGCTATTCAGATTGACGAATGTTTCAACGATTATGCAGAATATACACAATTAAGACACACTGCCATCTTCGGAGGAGTAGGGCAGGGTCCTCAGGTCGATATTCTGAAACGAGGCATAGATATTCTGATCGCTACACCGGGACGTTTGTTAGATCTGATCAGCCAAAAACATATTGTTCTTAGCCATATCCGCCACTTTGTATTGGATGAAGCCGATCGTATGTTGGATATGGGGTTTATTCACGACATCAAAAAAATATTGCCTCTTTTGCCTAAACAGAAGCAGACGCTCTTTTTCTCGGCTACCATGCCACAGACCATAGCGAACCTGTCTAAATCGATCTTGAATAAACCTATAAAAGTAGAGGTTGCTCCCGTATCATCAGTAGTAGATATTATTGAGCAGAAATTATATTTTGTAGAGAAACCCGATAAAAGTAAACTTCTAATTGAGGTATTAGGGAAAGAAGAAAATAAGTCAGTATTGGTTTTTTCTCGTACCAAACACGGTGCAGATAAGATTGCACGTATATTAAAGAAACAAGGCATTGACTGTGAAGCTATTCATGGAAATAAAACACAAAATGCCAGACAACGTGCGTTAACCAACTTCCGGTCAGGCAAAACACGGGTAATTATTGCCACAGACATTGCAGCAAGAGGAATAGACGTTGCTCATTTGGAAATGGTAATCAACTACGATCTTCCGGATGTAGCGGAAACATACGTGCATCGAATTGGACGTACAGGGAGAGCCGGTAATAGCGGAATTGCATTGACTTTCTGCACTGAAGACGAAAAAGGAATGTTGAAAGATATTCAGAAGCTGACAGGAAAAAAACTGAGTGTGGTTAATCATAGTACTCATTCACCTAAAAACGTGAAAGAGTATGGCAGTAAAACTGAATCCCCAAAACAAGAGAAAAGACGGGGATATAACCCGGTCAGAAAGAACTCTGATAAAACACAAGAAGCATATAAAGGTAGAAATGTTAATGAAGAAGTGAGAACTATTAACAGAACGGTTCAGAAATATTAATCGTTGTTATAAAAGATGGTATAACGTTAGAGAATTTGGAGGATTACATAAACTCCCCTACATTTGTACTGTGTTTTTCATAGTATTAGATTTAAGGTTAACAAAAGATTGGCTGCTTGGGATAAGTAGCCTTTTTTTATATCTATATAAAACGTGTCTTATACGGGATTAGGTTGACACCCTTTTGCTGCATAATATTTTATTATTTATGCAAAAAAAAGTACATCGTTTCTACAGTGAAACATTTAAGTTG
>NZ_QVMK01000057.1:0-312 GCF_010500995.1 Bacteroides sp. 224
TTTATAAACTGCAAGTCCAAACCCTTGCCAATTATAGACTTTCATGGCGTGGGATAACGCATTTTCAAAAGTGTCAGATACATTAATTAGTATATGTGTATAATCTGGGAGCCTAAATTTTCTTTTGCGAAGTTCTTCGTAAATTGTTTTGCAAATTTGATTGTCATAAGGAGAAAAATAACGTTCGTCAGAGTTCGGAAGTTGATTATAAAAACGTAAATCGTATATTAATTTCTTTTTTTCGCCATTGGACTGTTCTCGAATGATTCTTTCTTGCCGATTTCTTTCTATTATTTCTTGTCGTAATAAATT
>NZ_QVMK01000057.1:429-14045 GCF_010500995.1 Bacteroides sp. 224
ACTATAATTATCATCTTTCTTTTTCTTTGAGGTAATAATCTCAAATGCTTTATTGATTACGAGAAAAACATCCTCTAAATTATCTTCTTGTTTTTCCACGGGAAGAATTACTCGCGTCATTTTCTTGCCTCTGTAATAATAAGGCAACTTTTTATACCATTCAGTATAAGTTTTATCTTTTTTTGCTTTGGGCGAAAAGAATGCGAGTTGTATTTCTATTTCTTCAAAAGGAAGTTCAATATTCTCCTTCTTAAATTTGTCAGAAATTATCCTACCGAAATATTGAAAAGGCTCTTTCAATCCTCCTCCATAAGTTCCGAAACTGCTTTTTGAAAAATATATCCACATAATTTTTATTTTTTTGTCTTCTGCACCGCCCCCAAAAATACTATTTATCCATCAAACAAGCACTACATCCCATATAAAACTATGAAATATAGCCTATTTTGCAAAGTTAAGAGTTATCCTAAAAACCTGAGTATTGGACGAAAGCAAAGTTTACCGGACTTATCATTACATGAATGGCAATTTCATAGAACAATATAATCTGGAAATGATAATAGATCTTTCGTTTCGTATTCAATCAAGGAATGCGAAGGCATTTCGGAAATATATAGTTGAAAAATCCATCAGGAATGAGGATACAACAAGGTTTATACTTCCATTATATATAATGGATATCAACAATTTAAACTAAATTTGCAGAACCAGATTGTGACTAATTTAACACAATGATAAACAGAAATAAAAATGGCTAAAATAACAGTTAAAGGAACAGATATTGTATTTTATAAGAAAGCACAAGAAGATTATATCTCACTGACGGATATTGCCAAAATTCGGGACACAGAAAATCCGTCACAAATAATCAGCTTGTGGTTAAGGACTTATAGCACGATTGAATATCTTGGTTTATGGGAGATGCTTAACAATCCTGATTTTAACCCCCACATTTATGAGGGGTTTAAAAGTGAATCTGCCAAACCGCACTTTTGGATGTCATCTAAAAAATGGATTACCGAAACAAACGCAATAGGAATAACCTCAAAATCGGGTCGATACGGTGGTGGAACATATGCTCATTCGGATATTGCTTTCAAATTTGCAGCATGGATTTCAGCAGAATTTGAATTGTATCTTGTAACCGAATTTAAGCGACTGAAAATTGAAGAACAAAAAGTATTGGGCTGGTCAGCCAAACGGGAACTGTCGAAGATCAACTATCATATTCATACAGATGCAGTAAAGCATAATCTTATTCCGGAGGAACTTACCGCTCAACAAATATCAATCGTGTATGCCAGCGAAGCGGATGTGTTAAACATGGCTCTTTTCAAAGGATTGTTGCTATCTATGCTTTCGACAGCGAGAGAGTAAAAACATTAGAGACTCTTTATCCCCGCGTTGTCGATCCGCAGAATTTCTTTATAGCGATTGAGACGTTGACTTTTCAGGGGGAGAGGGATAAGGTGTATGAGTTCGTGAAGAAGTATGAGAAGGGGGAATAAGGAAAAGAAATGAAGGGCTATCTTCAAAATTCAAATGCTTTTTGAAAATAGCCCTCACTAATATATTAACGAATAAATCGCAACCTCTTTACTTCAGCAAGCACTCCGGATCTAGATTAGCCGCTTCGATATCCTTAAAGTAGCGATAAGTACCTACTTTCAATTCGTGTGTAGCTGCATCATCACAAACGATGATTCCTTTTTCATGCATTTGCAAAGCACTGATTGTCCACATTTGGTTGATAGATCCCTCTACTGCATGATACAAAGCACGTGCTTTATTATGTCCATTTACAATAATAAGAACCTCTTTGGCAGAAAGCACAGTACCCACACCTACGGTAAGAGCAATCTTAGGCACTTTATTCACATCATTATCAAAGAAACGAGAGTTTGCAATGATGGTATCTGTAGTTAATGTTTTTACACGTGTACGTGATGACAGAGATGATCCAGGTTCATTAAAGGCAATATGTCCATCGGGACCGATACCTCCCAAGAATAAATCAATGCCTCCATAAGAAGCTATTAATTCCTCATAGCGCGTACATTCCTCTTCCAAGTTGCCGGCGTTACCGTTCAGGATGTTTACATTTTCACGTTTGATATCCACATGATTGAAGAAGTTATTCCACATGAAAGAGTAATAACTTTCGGAATGATCTTGTGGTAAGCCCACATATTCATCCATATTGAATGTTACCACATTCTTAAAGGAAACAACACCTTTCTTATTCAGTTCAATCAATTCTTTATACATCCCCAGTGGAGACGAACCAGTAGGTAATCCTAATACGAAAGGTTTTTCGGATGTAGGATTCGCTTTCTTTATTTTAGCTGCCACATAACTGGCTGCCCACTTAGAAATGGTTGTGTAGTCCGGTTGAATAATAAGTCTCATATTACGTACAGTTTAATAATGGTTCAAATTAATTTTTTATTGCTTCGGCCATTGCCTGAGCTAATTTCTCGCATTGCTCGTAAGTATCCGGTTTCATCGACTGTTTCATTTCCACCGGTTCGCCCACTACTTCGTATTTATTCTTTTCTATGAATTCAGCTATGCGCTTTACGGCTGCACCTGCCCAGCAGAAGGCACCAAAGTATCCAAAGATACGTCCTTTAATATCACGGGCAGCTATTTTATTGAGCATAGCCTCCACTTCGGGATAAAGTTGATTATTATAAGTAGGACAACCCACTATGATTCCCTTATATTTAAAGACATCTGCCAAGATATAAGAAGAATGACTCTTACTTACATTATGCATTACGATATTCTTTACCCCCTGTGCAGAAAGTTCGGCAGCTATAGATTCCGCCATCTGTTCGGTATTTCCGTACATACTTCCGTAGATAATAACCACCCCTTCTTCACTCTCGTACAAGCTGAGGCGATTATAAATACCCACCACCTTTTCTATTTGCTCCATCCATACCGGGCCATGCGTTGAACAGATGGCAGTAATAGGCATACCGGCAAGTTTCTGTAAGGCTTTTTGCACCGGAGATCCGTACTTACCTACAATATTCGAGTAATAGCGCACCATCTCATCCCAATACATATCGGTATTGATACGGACATCTATAAAACCGCCATGTAAGGCTCCAAAGCATCCAAAAGCATCTCCGGAAAAGAGTACTTGCTCGGTAGCATCGTAGGTCATCATGGTTTCGGGCCAGTGTACCATCGGGGTTAAATAAAATGTCAGTTTATGATAGCCGAGGTCTAGCGTGCTTCCTTCTGCTACACAGATTTGTTCGGAAGCAACTCCGTAAAAACCTCCAATCATATCGAACGTTTTTTTATTACCTACAATTGTTATATTCGGATAATACTGCTTTATCAGGCTGATAGATCCCGAGTGATCGGGTTCCATGTGGTTAATTATCAGATAATCAATTGGACGCTCGCCAATGACCTTCTTTATTTTATGCAGAAACACATCAAAATAACAAGCATCAACCGTATCTACAAGCGCCACTTTCTCATCATCAATTAAATACGAATTATAAGATACGCCATAAGGCAACGGCCACATATTCTCAAACAAGTGTTTGGTACGATCGTTAACCCCCACATAATGAACTTTTCCTTTAATGAGTGTTTTATCTTTTCCCATCATTTGTAATCGTTTTAAATTTTAAGCTCACAAAGATAAGGCTTTCCCTTGATAAGCCTCCCTTTCGCGCATCCTTTTCTGAACTTTGGCTGTAAACTCATAGTTCTTCAATCCCCAATCCGGAGCAATCAACAGTTCTTTGGGAGATTGTGACACAAAACGTTCCAATACAATATCAGGACGTAGATGTTGAATATATTCTACGACAGTATCTATATAAGTTTCCAGATCGAACAAATGAAAATCACCGGGAGATTCATTATACTCATTAGCCATTCGGGTGCCTCGAATCAGTTGCAATTGATGAATTTTTAGGGTAGTAATAGGCAGCTTCGACAATTCTTCGGCTTGTTTTATTAGTAATTCATGCGTTTCGCCGGGTAAGCCCAGAATAACATGCCCACCGGTCAACAATCCTCTTTCGGCTGTTCGCCTTACCGCATCTACCGTATCGTTATATGTGTGACCACGATTAATGCGTTTTAAAGTGATGTCATTGGTGCTTTCAATACCATACTCCACCAGTACGAAGTATTTTTTATTCAGTTCTTGCAGATAATCGAGAAGAGAATCGGGCATACAATCCGGACGGGTTCCGATAACAAGCCCCACCACATCAGGCACCGACAAAGCCTCTTCATACTTTTTCTTTAGCTCTTCCAACTCACCATACGTATTGGTGTATGCCTGGAAATAAGCCAAATACTTCATGTCGGGATACTTACGGGCAAAGAATTGCTTCCCCTCTTCCAACTGCCGGGTTATGCTTTTTTCCGTACGACAGTAATCCGGGTTGAATGTCTGATTATTACAATAAGTACACCCTCCTTTTCCTTTACTTCCATCTCGGTTGGGACAAGTAAATCCTGCGTTCAAAGATATTTTCTGTACCTTAAAAGGAAAGTATTTCTTTAAGAAAGGGGTAAATTCGTTATAAAGGAATGATTGACTCATAGATGCTTCATCTGTTTTTATTTGAATGAAGAGATAAGCTGTGGCAACGAATTACGCCATGTAAGTGCTTTTTCTTTCAATTCTTTGGTTATTTGAGGGTATTTAGCACTAACCTCCACATTCTCCTGTGGATTTTCGCGCAAGTTATAAAGCATTAAGTCCGATTCGTCTTTGTTTATTAATAGTTTCCAGTCGCCTTTTCTGACTGCAACATTCGGACTTACGTTCTCCGGCGCTCCCGGCTTAGGAAATGCGCCTTTGTTATTTCTTCTGTATTCCCAATAAATTTCTTTTTTCCTTTCTTGAGGCTTACCTAATAAGGCTTTGCTCATATTTGTTCCATCTGTCTGATTCTTATAATTAACGGGAAGCTTTACTCCGGCAAGTGCGCATAAACTCTGAAACATATCCAAGGCACTTACCACACTGGTGGAATCGACTTTACCCGTCGGAATCAACCCTTTCGTGTCTTGAATAATGAAAGGCATCCGTGTGCCTCCTTCAAATAATGAAGCCTTGCAACCTCGCATATTTCCTGCGCGACTGCCACGAAAGCTTGGAGCAGGTCCGTTATCACTGGTAAATATTACAATGGTGTTCCTATCCAGGTTCAAGTCTTTAATTCCTTGCAACAGACGACCTATTTGTTTGTCGTATTCCTTAAGTACTGTTTTGAAATTCTTTTCGCTTTCCGTGCCTTTGGGAACCAATGTTTCTTCTTCTATATTTCCCACCCACGGAGTGTGCATATCATCCGGCCATAAATTAACAAAGCAAGGCTCGCCGCTATTTCTTTTCAGAAAGTCAAGTGTTTTATCTACAAAGTAAGCTGTCCGGTTCCAACGTTTGATGCTATCCGTTTTAGCCCATATCCAGTTTGTAGAAGTCAATAACGGATCGGGATCCGGACTTTCGTAAGTGCTTGCGTATTCATCATATCCGTAGGCTGTGAATCCCGGTGCATTGTCAACATCTCGTCCGCCACCCAGATGCCATTTACCAAAATGACCGGTTTTATAGCCGCCATCTTTCATTGCACGAGGCAAAGTGGGAGCATTGACATCAAGGAAATCGGCCATTTCGGCTTCACTATTTCCTTTCCGGGTTTGCAGATAGCTATTAATATTCCAACGGGCAGGGTGCATACCTGTCAATAGTCCGGCTCGCGAAGGAGAACTGATAGGCGATGCACTATAATACTGTTCAAAGCGTATTCCTTCTGCTGCCATTTTATCAATGCAGGGAGTAGGAACAAAATCTCCACCGTAAACACCTACATCGCCATATCCCATATCATCGGTTAATATAAAGATGATATTGGGCTTTAAAGATTTTGCCTCTTTCTGATTGGTGATTGAGCAGGAGGATAATAGTGGTAAACCTGTAAGAATTACGGGCAAACAGAGTTGTTTTTTCATGTTCTAAAAGATAATTAGTTTAAAACGCAATTTGTTGTTGTATTTTTAATTTATAAGCAAAGATAGATATATAATCAAATTGCAACTAAAGTATTTAAAAGATAAAGTAAATTATTCAATTTATAAAAAACAAGGTGGGAGTTCTTATCAAGAAGATGCACTGTAAACACTAAACCGGTATGCCTTTGCGGAATAATCCGCATATTTTCTGAACACAAATGCGTAAATAATTAAAAATAAAAATTAATGAATACCCCTTAAAAGTGCGAAAAACAAAATAGGTTGCTACGAATACCCGTCACTAAATGTATTCCATCACAAAACAATGATTCAAAAAGAGAGGCAGAAACAGATCCCTTGTCATCATATAATTTTCCAAACAAATCCTTACTCAAAGATTCCCAAACGCCTTGATTGCGGTCATTTATATTTACTTTGATCAAACAATAATTCAAGAATTCCCCTTTCTCATTGCAAATTAAATGGAGTTTGAATCCGAAATACCACCTCATTGTACTCTTGCCTACTTTTGCAAGTCCTTTGAATACCTTGTTATTCTTTATGCGTTTGTTATGGCAAACGGGAACTTTGGTAGAGTCCACATAAGTAATACCTGTACATTCACCAAAACAAACCAACTTAAGGAAGAGGGCAAATGGAACAAATAACCGACTTTCCAATTCGACAAATCGGTTATAAGAAAGCAAGCCGAGAAAATCAGCCTGTAAATGCGACCGGACATAGAATAGATAGTAATGTTTAAAATTACGAAAGGTGCTAAAGTGAAAACCAATTAAAATGATTATCATCTCACTATCGGAAAGCCGAGAGGGGCGATTACGCTTTCTATGCGCTGAAGTAGAAGGCAATTGATATTTTTGAATCTCTTGATCAAATTCTTTGCAAAAATCGTCGGCAATACAATAAATTTCTATAAATTTGTTCTGGGTAACCATATCGTATTTATTTGTTAACTATTTGACTATCAACCATAAAGACAATAAATAAAACGGAGATTACCCATTCTTTTTAAACTTTTCTTATCCCGAACTCAGGTTACTATGGATGATTAACGCCTGAAACAATTAGGCGGTGGAAGGTACTAGAAAGAGCTGTTTGATCACATTCGCGATATTCATTCATCTGAAAAAATACCTATCGGCAGGTACTCGACCTTTATGCTACAAGTGTAAATTATGCCCCGATCAGATGTATCTATTCAGTTTTGAAAAAATACTTAAGAAGAAATGAGTACATGGTATAAAGAGGAAATAATTTTAGATAATGGTGACAAAGCACTAGCACAATCTCCATTTATTATTTCAGCAAGCAGAAGTACAGATATTCCTGCTTTTTATGCAGATTGGTTTCTTTATCGCATGAAAGAAAAGAAATACTCAGTATGGACGAACCCATTTAATGGAGTAAAAAGCTATGTTTCCTATGCCAATACACGATTTATTGTGTTTTGGTCTAAAAATCCTCGTCCTTTAATAGAATCAGGACTCTTGGATTATCTTGAAGAAAGAAACATCAAATGCTACATACAATATAGTCTCAATGACTATGAAGAAGAAGGATTGGAAAAAGGCGTTAAGTCTTTAGATTATCGTATAGAAACTTTTAAGCAGCTAGTTGACCGTTTGGGAAAAGACTGTGTGATATGGCGATTTGACCCTCTCATCTTAACGGAAAATATTCATGTAGAGAAACTTCTGTCTAAAATTCAAAACATAGGTGACCAACTAACAGGAAAGACAAAAAAAATGGTTTTCAGCTTTGCAGACATAGAAGAATATAAAAAAGTAAAATGCAACTTAAAACGCAATAACATAGATTATAAAATTTGGAATACAGAACTAATGGAAAAGTTCGCAGATAATCTTTCCCAGATGAATCGTGATAGAGGTTGGCACTATGAACTTGCTACTTGCGGCGAAAAGATTAATATAGACAAATATGGAATTATTCACAACCGATGTATAGATGGGGATTTAATTACCCAAATAGCATGGAAGGATAAAACCTTAATGGATTTTATGAAGATAAATATTCTTAAAATTCAGCCAACCCTATTTGATGACACTCCACAAATACCCAAAGATGCAATAAAACTTGATAACACCCATTATTTTTACAGCAATTGTAAAAAAGGTTCTGGTCAAAGAGTTTTCTGCGAATGTATGGCAGCAAAAGATATAGGAGAGTACAATACTTGTGTACACTTATGTGAATACTGCTACGCAAACACTAGTAAAGAATCAGCAAAGCGTAATTATGAAGCTCATTGCTCAAATAAATATTCAGAAACAATAACAGGTCGTTAATTAAGTACAGATATGGCATTATACGTTTATAAAATATCAGAATATGATCATGTTGCCGAAAAAAAGCAATTTGACGAAATACAAACGATGTTAGAATCTCAATATTCAGATAGTTCAGAAAATTGTATTCTCATTGCGAACTATAATATTGAAGGAATAGAACTTGATGCCCTATTAATTACTTCTGGAGGATTTCGGATTCTTGAGTTTAAGAATTGGGGTGGTAACATTATTGCGAGAGAGAATGGTTCTTGGACATCTAATGGTTTAATTATTGAAGGTGGAGCAGGAAAAAAAACGCCATATGAACAAATTCGGTTAAATAAAAGCCGAGTTTCTAAGGGTTTAAAAAATCTTTTAGGAATAGTGCCACAAACCATTAGTGCGGTAATCATATTTTGGAAAGATTCAAATATAGATACTACCCAATTATCAAGTACGGTAAAAACTTGGCTTTCTATTTGTGACAATACTCATATAGCAATGATTTTAGAGGGTTTAAATAATCAACATTTCACTTCGGAGTATATTGTGTCACTACCTTCTCTGTTAAAAATCGAAGATTTTGATATAGAGAATAATCAGATTTCAACAACAAATGAAATATATGAACCTGAGGCCTCAACTAACTTTTATGAAGAGCTAGAGTCTGCTCTCAAACAAATCCCTAACTATACTGCTATCTACAAAGCATATAATAGGACATTTCAAAAATGTTTGAATCAAAAGACAAGTTCCACAAAACTCAATCTTGGTGGACCTTTTGCTAAAACGGATTATTTATTGAAAGAACACAATGCTCCTAGAAATTTAGCAAAATCAACAAATGACACTCGAGTCAGACTAAGAAAAAGTAGTGAAATTCCAGATGATAAATTACAGAAATATTATCTTTATGATCTGAAAAATTTGTGCGAATTTATTGCATATATTTATCAATCTAAAATTCCTGATACTCTTTCGCATCTTTTCCCCAAAGAGAAACTTGTTGTATATACGCCAACCCTCATCAGCGAATGTATGAGAGTTATTATTGAGCAATGGGATGAAGAATTTGTCTATGGACATTCTGAAGAATCTACAGATGGCGAACTTATAAAAATATGCTATGCGAGTGGAAATCTAATTTACAACTACGACTGGACATACCTGAAAAACATCTTTTACAAAGGTGCCCAATTAAACCTTATACGTCCTCGCAAGAACAACGACACTATATTTCCTGAACTTATTATATTTGAGCCAGACTATCTGGTAGATATTTCAACAATTTCCAGGTGCTTTACAAACTACGCAGAATCTCCATTCGTAAATCTTATAAATAAGATAAGCCCAGCTCAAAATACAGAATCCATCATCCTCGGAAACCTTGCAAGTCAACTGCTTGATGAAACCATACACCAATTACCGAATACCCACCCTTATGCACAAAGTGTTATGGATTTCTTCAAAGACAACGTTCTTAGCTTGATCACTGTCAAAATTGATTCTCAGTTTCACGATAATGCAAAAAAGCAAAAACAAAATATTTTGCAAGCGATCAACACCATATTGCCTACAAAATTGAAAAGATTTAACTCTAAAGATGGTATAGTAGAACCTTCTTTCTTTTCAGAAATGTTAGGTATGCAGGGACGTATGGATTATTTGCAGTTAGATTTTAGGGTATTAATAGAACAAAAATCAGGCAAAGGAGATTATCCTTACAATAACTTTGTAACACCAAAACACAAAGAGGAACACTATGTGCAGATGTTGTTATATATGGCTCTTGTTCGATATAACTATCGTGATATATATGAAAAAAATGGAAAAGAGCTATATGCATTCCTCCTTTATTCAAAGTACAGCGAAAGTTTGCTTGGCTTGGGATTTGCTCCAGAACTAATTTTTAGGGCAATAAAAATACGAAATGGATTAGCATGGACAGAGATATTGTATACACAACCTAATGGCTATAGAATATTAGATTCCTTAACTCCCGAGAAAATAAACACAAAAAAAACAAACGACTCTCTTTGGCTAAATTTCCAACAAGAGCAAATTGCTAATATATTATCCCCGATACAGCAAGCGTCAGAATTGGAAAGAGCATATTATTTCCGTTTCTTGACATTTATTGCAAACGAGCATCTAATGTCAAAGCTTGGCAATAAGACAAAAGAAAATTCGGGCTTTGCATCTAAATGGCATGACTCACTAGAAGAAAAATTGCAGGCTGGTAATATATACTACAACCTGAGGCTTCTCTCACCCGACAGCAAAACAGAAGGCAAGATAAAAACTGTAACCCTTTGTTTTTCAGAAACAAATAACAACGATATGTCTAACTTTCGTGTCGGAGACATTGTTATTCTCTATCCCTATTCCAATGACCAAGAACCTGATATTCGCTCGACAATGGTATTTAGATGCACTATTGAAGATTTGCAGACTAAAACAATTAATTTGAAGTTAAGAGCAGCACAGTCTGATGGTCGTGCATTTATAAAAGAAGCAGGTAAACTATGGGCTATAGAGCACGACTTCATGGAATCTTCATATAGTCCACTTTATCGTGGTATGCACGCTTTCTTGTCAGCACCTAAAGAACGCCGCGATTTATTGATGCTACAAAGAGAGCCTGTTATTGACAATTCTCTTACTTTAAAGGGTGACTACAACGATTTTAACGATTTGTCCTTACATATAAAAAAGGCAAAAGATTTATTTTTAATAATAGGCCCTCCAGGTACCGGGAAAACGTCATTCGGTCTTCTAAATACCGTTAAGGAAGAACTACTTGAAACAGAGTCATCGATACTTCTTATGTCATACACAAATAGAGCCGTAGATGAAATTTGCAGTAAATTGTATCAAGAAAAAATTGACTTTGTGAGAATAGGTGGAAAGTCAAATTGTGCAACTGAGTATAGAGACAAACTTTTGAGTTCAAGAGCTAAGTCCTTTAATAACATTGCCCAACTGAAAGAAGAATTGGTTTCGATAAGAGTATTTGTGGGCACAACTGCATCTTTAAATTCCAACATATCTCTACTCCAACTAAAATCTTTTAGCCTAGCTATAATAGATGAAGCATCACAAATTCTTGAGCCCCATTTGATAGGACTGTTGAGTGCTCATAATAACGGAGTTCCTGTCATAAAGAAGTTTGTCATGATAGGTGATCACAAACAGTTGCCAGCGGTTGTGCAGCAAAAACCTGAAGTATCCATAGTGCATGATGTCACCTTAGTCAATATTCTATTAAAAGATTGCCGGCTTTCATTATTTGAGAGGCTATATAGAAAGTATGCTAAAAACAAGGATGTGGTTTTCATGCTAACACGTCAAGGCCGTATGCATCATGATATAGCAATGTTCCCTAACTATACATTCTATAATAATCAACTCAAAGAAGTTCCACTTTCTCATCAAAATATCGAATTACCTCATCAATGCATAGGTGTTAATGGAATTATTGATTTATTAAAAACACGACGTATTGCTTTTATTGCTGTCAAGTCTTCCGAAGAATCTCCATCTGACAAAGTGAATCAAGCAGAAGCAGATATTATTGCAGCAACAGTGATAAAAATCCATGAGATAGAAAAAGACAACTTTGATATCAATAAAACTGTTGGGGTCATAGTTCCTTACCGTAATCAAATAGCCACTATTCGCAATACAATAGACAAATATGGAATAAACGATCTACATAACATTACCATTGATACGGTAGAACGCTATCAAGGTTCGCAACGCAAATATATTATTTATGGATTTACTATTCAAAAATACTATCAGCTTCATTTCCTAACTAATAATGTATTTGAAGATACAGATGGTAGTATTATTGACCGCAAACTCAATGTGGCAATAACCCGTGCAGAGGAACACCTATTACTGGTTGGCAATCCTGAATTATTATCAAACAACTTTACTTTCTTCAAGTTGATTGAATTTATACGTAGCAGACATGGCTATTTAGATGTGAATAAGGACGACTATGTGGCTGGTCGTTTTAATGTATCACCATATGAAACGGAGGCAGTGGATTTAAGCAAGGCCACTTATACTACCACTCAGGTATTTAATAACGTTTTCGAAAAAAACATTCTACATCCAGTAAAAGACGCATCTGACGATCAATGGCCTTCGAAAGTCTTTGGATATGATATGGCCACGAACTTGAATACTATAGGTTATGGACGTATTAATTTCTCCAATCAGATGCCTATGTTTGATGATATTCAAATATCCCCCGAACGTCAAGTTCAAATATATTGCTATTACATTATGCGTCAGCATTATTGCAGTAGCAAAAACATATACACCAGCTTTAAGGATTGGCTAGGTGAACTAATCTCTTTTGTACAAGGAAGATTGCAGATGATTGATATAGGTTGTGGTCCTGCAACATGCGGTATTGCTTTTTCGGAGATATTCTTGCATGATGCTCCTAATATGGTTTATACTGGTATTGACATTTCTACTGAAATGAAAAAAATGGGCAAGCAACTTCTTGAAGACATACATCATGGACATTTACATTATCAGATGAAAGATTCTTTTAATGCTCTTGATTCTATCTACTGGGATGGATGTTCCGAACTCCCATCGCTGATTCTGTTCAATATGTCATACTTTTTTTCAAATGTTAATGCTCAATTTACAGAACAACTTGCACTTCAAATAAGTGAGGTAATGAAGAAATATCCCCTTAATAAATATGTTTTCTTCATTCAACATTCTGATTGTGATAAGAAATTGAATTCCTATAAGATTTTTAGACGTATCTTAAATTCAAATACTGTTATTATTAAACAAGAAGATTCATCTTTCTCATATATATTAAACCACAAAGAACGTAGGTTGCCATTCTGTTTCGAGATATTCACCAATAAATAAATTCAACATTACTCTATATCTAATCGCACATATAATATTTCCTACATTGAAAAAGCACAAAGAAACGCAACAAGCAAAGAACAAAAATAACTCAGAAAACTAATGAGTATATATAATCATTCACCAACTTCATAAACGTAGAAATAACTTTGTTTTTCTCTTTCATTTTGTTGTCTGGTTTCTGATTATAACCGGTTTGCTATTTTTTGAATCTAATTTTGGATACCTCAACACACAAGGCAAATAACAACTACGCCTGACAGTTGAAAACAGCTATCCAACATTACATGGATAATGATTGGCGAAAACGGTTGATATCCACCCACAAAAAACGGTGATACCCGTTCACTTTCCTGTCTTATACTGATGGCGATGTAAAATTAGTCTTTTTCTTCT
>NZ_QVMK01000058.1 GCF_010500995.1 Bacteroides sp. 224
TATTAACTAATTTTTTTAAAACATGAAAGTAAATTTTAAGTATGCGATGATGACTATCGCAGCCCTGACAATGGGCTTAACAAGTTGTTCGAACGACAACGAAGTGGTGGATACTCAAAACGAGGAAACACAAAACTTATCGATCCGTATTGCACAACCGGAAATGAGCAGAGCAGTAGCCGGCCCGGAAGCAAACAAAGCCAATCCGGTAGTATTCTCTGATGGAGAATTATTGCTTTGCAACGCTTCAGGAAAAATTCTGGATGTGTATGCATTCTCTTCAACATTAGCTACAGACCTGAGTTTAAACAGAATCGCTATTGGCGATGCTATAGCAACAAACGGGGTAACCATTACCAATGTAGACGGAGATGTGCGTAGCGCATACATCGTGGGTAACAGTGGCGCTATCAAAACTGTCGACAACATCGGATATTCGGCTGTTGCCAAAAAAGGAGAATACATTAGCAGCGTAAAGGCTTATACAGTAACTCCCGTTATGCAGTATAACGCAACCAACAAAGATTTAGCCAATGTAACTCTTTGGGGAGAAGGTACACTGGTACCCGACCCAAGTGTAGCGCCTACCGATCCTGCAAAGAAATACGTAGAAATTACATTGCGCCCTCATGTAGCACGTTTGGAAATTGCTGATGTTACGGCTGTGCCAAATACAACCGGGGTAAGCATTACTCAATATGACGTAAAGGGTATTTACATCAACAAATACTACCCAACATTGAGTCTTGATGCAAGAACTCCGGCCGCTATCGTTAACTCAGGACAAGGAGGAACAACTGTATATGGAGACAACCAAGGAGTATACGCTTCTGCTTTAAAAGGTATTCTTTATGATTATAGCACAACTTACTTTGGTAATACCACAACCACTGCATTAACTAAATACCCCAATGGTACTAATAATGTAGATGTATGGGCGTATAACTTATTGGCAGCACCCGTTATTGCAGGAGATGCTGTATTGGCTACTGCAACAACACTGGCTCCACAAGTTATCGTGGAAGTAGAGAATGTACAAGCAAGCAATAGCCAATCATACGCCAACATGCGATATATCACTGTAGGTAAACTGATTGATGCGACAACAAGCACTACTATTACCCACTTCGAAGCAGGTAAAATTTACACCATCGACCCAGGAAGCTTTGAATTCGATGTAGATGGAGTAAAAGACGATGCAAACGTAGGTAAAATTGACTTAAGAGTGAAAGTATCGCTCATCACATGGACTACTGTAGGGATGAAACCTGAAATTCAGTAAAACTTAAAAAAAGATCCTCTCCCCACGGGGAGAGGGTTTAAACTCAACAAATAAATATGAAACAGATACACGCTATACTATGGATGATTCTCGGCATAGCCCTGATGGCGGGCTGTATAGCCGATGATTTATCGGAGTGTCCAACCAAAGAAAATGTAACACTGACTTTCTCCTTAGTAGATAAAAATGGAAAGCAGGTGTTTACAGAACAAGTAGAAAAGACCGATCTTATTCTTTTTAATGGAAAGGGACTTTTCCATTCAAGCATTTCAGTGCCCACAGGAAAGCTTGATAAGAACAGAAGTATCAGGCTTGCACTTGAACCCGGAAACTATACCGTAGTGGCGTGGAGCAACCTGATAAAAAGGGTTACTATGTGCGATATAAACACTATAACAAATCCGGAAGAGGGATTTGTAATATGCCATTCCGACGAAACAGGAGATCCGCTATATTATGCAGCACCCAAAGAAACAGGGTTTACCAGAAACATAAACCCCACCAAGGAACTATTCTCCTTCAACGTATCGAAAGAGAACGGGGCTAAAGAAACATTGCATTTTATACACGCACACAAAAAACTCGACATCTACGTAAAAGGATATGCAGTGAATGGGAAACTACCCATCATTGAGGTAGAAGGAAACTACAAAGGGTATGACTTCTACATGAATCACCTGCCCGGAAACAAAATAACACTCCGGCAAGAAACGGTGAACAAAAAAACCTACGGAGAAGACTTGGCAAACGCAGCGTTTTATACCTCACGCATCAGAGAAGCGAACAACAATATTGTAATACACATCATCAATCCCACTACGGGAGAAAAAGCGAAAAGCGTTGCACTGAACGAGGTTATTAAATCATTCCGGGAGTTCGATATGGAAACGGAAATCGTAATACCCATACTATTTGAATTCTTCGACGGAAAATTTGAGGTGAAAATGCCGGCATGGGTAACACAACCCTCTAAACCGGAAATTAATTAGCATATAAAGAGATATACGATATATAGACACACAGTATGAAAAGATTTTCTTCATATAACTATAAATGGCTGTTTGCTCTTATACCGGCCTTGTGCATGCAAGCTTGTGTAAAGGAGGAAGCCATAAACAGCCATACTACCAATAACGGGGAGGTAGAGGTGCGATTCGAAGTACAGCTACCCGCAAACCCGGGCAACCGGCCAACCACAAGAGGCATGAGCGAGGCAGAAGAAACAACCGTTGCCACCATCGACGTATACCACTTTCTCGAAGATGGAAGCGGAAAGTACAGGGGCGTAAAAAGCGAACCCATACAGGGTACATTCACACCCGGACCGCCAAGCTGGGTAAATGCAACCCTGGAAACCAGACCAAACAAAAACTCACGCTTGGTTATTGTGGCCAATGCACGAAAAGCAGGAAACTATGGATATACCAAACAAATAGAGCTGGACGATTTCTTGAGTAAATTGGTGTTTGAACAAACCGCCGAATGGAACTCGGCAGCGGGAGCAGCCACTCCACTTCCGATGTATTGCATCACTGGAGATGTGGAGATAAAAAAAGATATACAAAATGGCGAGTTAGATAATAACGGAAATCCGTTTGGACTGATAAGGATGCACGCCAAATTCAATATAAGCCAACAGGCGTTAGTGAACAATTTTAAGTTGGCTTCGGTATGTGTGTTCAACCGAAAAACAGAAGGGTACATAGCCTATAAGGAAAGCGACCTGGATACAAGCACGCCCGCCAATCCTAAGGTAACAGCTCCGCATGTACCTGCCACCACAGGCAATGTATACGAACCAACCCTGCCATACTTTGGAGTGGGCACAAATAACCAAAAACCGGACTATGAAAAGATCGTCAACAAACAATACCTCTTCGAAGTAGACAACGCCGCCCAAAGCGACAGGCTAAAGAAAACCGCATTGGTAATTGGAGGCTATTATAGCACCGATGGAGGGACAACTTACGATGCAATACCAAGTTATTACCGGGTAGATATTGACGTTACCAATGGAAATATCCTAAGAAATCACCTATACGATGTAGAGATAAAATCGGTAGCAGGAAGAGGATACGGTACCGCCAAAGATGCCTTCGAAGGAGGAAGCAGAATGACTGCAAAGATTACAGCATGGAATGAGGCTGCACAGAATGCAATAGGCGATGGACAGTATTATTTGACCGTAGACCGCAGAGCATATCATTTTTATAAGGAAGGCGGTGCACTGCCGGTAACCATTACTACCGATTACAGCCGAACAGATGAAGGATTCGATACCGGCATACAGATAGATGCGAATAAAATTATATACAATCCGGCTGTATCAGGAGGCAACGAATGGATTACAATCGAAGATGTAACCGGACAAAATGGTGATCTGACAAGAGAGATAAAGATAAAACCGGCTGCCAATAATGACCCAAGCGCAGCTAATAGATCGGCTAAAGTTCCGATTCATGCAAGAAATATGACGTATTATGTGAATATTACACAGGAGAAGGATTCGTGGTTAACCACTGATATTGAAAGTCTTTATTCATTGGATGGAAACACACACAGTTTCAATGCTTTTTCTACATTTGATTGGAGTGTGGAGATAAAAGCAGGGACTAATAATGATGGAGCGTTAGTAAATCTGTTAACATCAAATGGTAGTGGCATTGCAGGAGTGCCTGTAGATTTTGACACTCATTTCTTAGGTATAAATGGTAAAAACAAGTTTGAAGTGATATTGACCTTCAATAACAATGATAATATTCAAGCTCCTATTAATGTAGCAGTAAACCTTTGTGCAACTTGCGGAATGCGAGGAATTCCTGTTGGAGTACCATTAGGAACGAATGGCTACGACAATAGTACTACCGACCCTAATTCCATTGGAGAGAAAACGTATTTAACACACATGTATGGCAATAAATGTTGGATGATACAAAATTCTCGAGAAGGAACAGCAGACGCAACAAGGTATTCCGGAAAGGTTGCTGGTTCAAGAGGATATTACTATACATTTGCGAATGCAACAAAAACTTCCGATGGACCATGTCCCTCAGGATGGAGAGTACCTACAGTAGCAGATGTACAAGACCTTCAAACTGTTTTAAGTGCAAATATAAATCTCCCAGAAGTTAAGTTTTGGGGTGGTCCTTCACCCGAAAGTTATGTATTAGGAGGATACTATTATTTGTATGATACAAGTCAATACTGGGAGCTCTGGGACGTTACTGGAATATGGTGGACTACCAGTACCTCAAACTCTGATAGGAGCTTCACTAGTCATGCCACATTAGGAGTAAAAACTGGCGGCTCACAACCCACCCACTATATACCTGTACGTTGTGTAAAAGAATAAAACAATAAACATGAAAAATATACTCAAGAAATCCCTCCCTCTCCTATCCCTACTGTTTATTGCAGTAGGAATGGCAGGGTGCTATAAAGTGTCTGAATTTGATAATTTAAGCAATCCCGGAGATGGTGATGTAACAATTACAGTAAGCATCCCCGGGCAAAAAACGCCTTCTACCCGCTCCATAGCCGGAGCGGATGGAGAGGCGAAAGTATCCGAAGTAGATATTCTGGTATTTAAAGCCGGGGCAAATAGTACCGATCCCGATATACTAACACAGCATGTTCAAGGAATGAATGTAACCCAAAGCACCAGTAGTAGCGATCGTTACAAGGTGGAGTTCAAAGCCAAATTGGTAGCCAACAGCAATGTTGTGCGTGTGGTAGTTATAGCCAATGCTCACAACGAAGTGGCTACAGCAATATCGGCAGCAGGCGGTGTAAATACAGCAGAGAAAGATGATATTCTTACAGCACTCAAATATGCATCTATCAATAGCAGTGGCATGCCCAACGATTGGAAATGGAATACCACAAATGCCACCAATTACTCCCCCATCCCCATGTATGGCGAAGAAGCCGTATCGGGCATAACCGCAGGTATGAAAATTGAAGATATAGAATTGGTGCGTATGCTGGCTCGTATTGATGTAAACAATACAGCTATAGGCTTTACACTTCAGGATATTTATGTAGTGAACTACCATACCGAAGGATACATAGCCCCGGCATGGAATGTAGATGGAACCTTGTTAACCACGCTTCCTATTGCCCCAATGATTCCAACAAGTGCTACGGCACAAACCGGAACAGCCAACGCCATGACCTACAGCTATGCCGACACAGGAAACGGCAACGGCATGGAAGGCGAAATTTATACCTACGAATCCGTAAAAGCCACAGGAAACGAAGCCGACAACAGCCGCATAAATGCAACCTGCCTGATATTTAAAGGTACATACAACAGCGAAGAGTACTACTACCGCTTCGACTTTACGGATGCCAGAGATGCCGCAGGCAAGCAACCCGGCGAAGTAGGATACGTTACTCCCAACCCGGCATTGGTGCAATATATGCCAATCTATCGTAACCACAAATACTTAGTAAATATTACACGAGTAGATGGCATCGGATATAAAAATATAGATGACGCACTTAAATCAATGAGCATCACATCAAACCTAAAAACAACACTACACGTTATCGACGATAGCAAAATCGGAGATCTGGTTTTTGATGGACAGCATTATTTGGGGGTGGGAGATCCGGTGGAGATAGTTAAAAGTGGTAGTGTAACATCCATTCCGGTTATCACCAATTATGCTTATGGTTGGGAGATTGATGATGAGAAATATACCAATGGAATAGAATATATAGGTAGCACAACAGGCTGGCTCACAGCTTCAAAAGCATCTAATGGAAGTGGTATTGAAGTTTCTGTATCTTCACTTCCCAGTTCTGTACCAGACAATGCAGTCATCCATCTGAAGGCAGGACGTTTACGCCATATTGCAACTGTAAAAGCAAACTATTCTTGGGCACGAAGCAATATTGTATGGATAGAAGACAATAGTTATCCCGATGGAGGATATCTAACATTTGCTGTAACTTCGGCTGATAATATAACTATTCCGGCTAACTCGCAAGGACTGCTATTTCAGTGGGGATCATTGGTGGCTATTAGTCCAGCATCCCTTTCAGGAACAACTGCAACATATACAGCAAAAAAATATCCTAATGGACATATTGTATATTCATCAACTGGTACTTACACTTATGCATATACAAGTATTCCTTATATTAATGAAATCACTACTCCGTTTAATAATACCAGTAAAACGGATGATGACTTCTCTACCTATAATGGAAATACAGGATTTAATGCAAGTATAGGTAAAGGTGATATTTGTCGGTATATCACCTCCAAAGGTTGGGTTGATGGCAACTGGCGCCTACCTACACAGAGCGAATACGATCAGCTCCTTGCTGAAAAAACAAGTCTTTCCAACGGTGGTTCTTTTACTGATAAAATAGTTGCTCCCAACACAACAAAAAATCATCACGGTTTTTACCAACCATTATCAGGTCGTTGGCTTGGTATTGGAGCAACATCAAGTGGAAACCAGACCAACCCATCGATTGGTGTATATTTCCCAGCTAGTGGATATAGATATACAGATGGTTACGCACGCGTAGCTGGACAAGTTGGATATGTTTATAGCGGAAGTTCAAATAGCACTGACAAGGCATGTTATACACAATTTAGCTCTGGCTCCAGTGACTATAATTATGGAGGTCGTCGCCAAGCCTTCCCCATTCGTTGTATTCGAGAATAATTCTACTACCTCTGGGTAGAACAACTATACCCTACTTCCCGTCCCGAGCGGGAAACAGAAATACTCGGGATTGATGTCAGAAGGTCTCCGCTGTGAAGCGCAGTATGATGTAAAATAGGTTTTTTGCTAAAGTGATCCCGCCAGGCGTGGCGGGATTTGCTTTTTATGTACTTGTTGTGGGGTAAGTTGAAATGGGTACGCGGAAAAAAATAAATTTAGACACGGATTGCGCAGATTAGACGGATTTTAGAACACGGATAATATCTTATTATTTGATATCACAAATTAAAATCCGTGTTTTAAGATCCGTGCAATCAGTGTCATCCGTGGCTAAAAAATAATCCGGTTTCAATTATTTCCGAACTGTTTTGAGGGAAATGGGAATGGGTACGCGGAAAAAACGGAATGAGCGGATGAACGCGGAATAAATATTTTCGTCCTTATGTCGCAAGAAAAAAAATAATTCCGCGTGTTTCTGCTCATTCCGCGTTTTCCGCGTATCTATCTTGTTTTGAGGGAAACAAGGATAGCCCGAATGGGCTTAAATATGAATAACCCCCAGTGAAGCGAAGCGACTGGGGGATAATAATATCAACCCACACGTGAACCCCGTAGTGGGTTCAATTGACTATTCAACACCTACGGCGTTGGTGGTGAGGGTGAGTTTCTTTCCTCCCCCAGTCGCTTCGCTTCACTGGGGGTTATTCACATTTTACCCCTGTTGGGGTAATTGTTTGTGAATCTGGTTTCCCTCCTTTCCGAGTCATTATGAGTTAATCCTCTCAAACTCATTGTCTCTCCAAATAAAAGCGTTATTTTTGTCATAGAAAAGAACATTTAATAAACCCATATATGCGATATCTCGACCCTAAAGCCGATCTAACATTCAAACGTGTGTTTGGCGAACACCCCGATTTGGTGATGAGCCTTCTGAACGCCCTTCTCCCTCTAAGCGAAGAAGAAGAGATAACAGATATAGAGTACCTCTCTTGTGAGATGGTGCCCAAAAATCCATTGCGCAAGAACAGTATTGTAGACGTTCGCTGTAAAGACAAACAAGGCAGGCAGTTTATTGTAGAGATGCAAATGATATGGTCGCCCGAGTTTAAACAGCGTGTATTGTTCAATGCTTCCAAGGCTTATGTTCGGCAGATAGATACCGGCGAACATTATGAACTGTTGCAACCGGTATATTCACTCAATCTGGTGAATGAAGTCTTCGAATCGGAGTTAGAGGGTTATTACCACTACTACAAACTGGTACACGTTGAACATACCGAAAAAGTGATCAACGGTCTTCACCTGATATTTGTTGAGCTTCCCAAGTTTACACCCAATACCTACGCTGCCAAGAAGATGCAGGTATTGTGGCTTCGTTATCTTACAGAAATCAGCCAACATACCCGAGAAGTTCCGCAAGAGTTAATGGATAACCCTCAAATAAAGAAGGCTGTTACTGCCTTAGAGGAATCTGCCTTTACCGATGCTCAACTGCTGGGTTATGAAAAGTTTTGGGATATTATTAGTGTGGAGAAAACACTATACAGTAGCGCCGAGCGGAAAGGACTAAAAGCAGGAATGGAGAAAGGTCTGAAAATTGGTCGTGAAGAAGAAAAAATAGCTAATGCACGAAACTTCAAGCAGCTTGGAGTAGCTGCTGATATTATAGCTCAAGCAACAGGGCTGTCGATAGAGGAGATAGAGGAGCTGGGGTAGGTTAAATACGATTGTACGGATTTTAATTTGTGATATCAAGTTAAGATATTTATCCGTTTTTAAGATCCGTGCAATCAGCGTCATTCGTGGCTAAAATATAATCCGGTTTCAATCATTTCTTTTTTGTTTTGAGTTATATTGAACCGCAGAGTTACGCAGATTAACGCAGAGTTTTTAATACAATGCTGCATAGAACTAAAACTTAATCCTCTGCGTTAATCTGCGTAACTCTGTGGTTCAAATTCAATCATTTCCGAACCTGAGTTAAGTTGAAATGGGTACGCGGAAAAAACGGAATGAACGGATGAACGCGGAATATATATTCGTCCTTATGTCGCAAGAAAAAAATAATTCCGCGTGTTTCTGCTCATTCCGCGTTTTCCGCGTATCTATCCTCATTTACTTTAATTTTAATTTAGCCATCATCATCAAGACCGCGATATCTGCAACCCCTTATCCGATAAATCCATCTCCACAAAACGCGCCAATGAATTAGGCGGATTATTAGTTAACTCTTCGCGAATGCGAAGCGCCGCCTGCGGATCCTTCGCCACCATATAAAGATAGCCACCACCACCTGCGCCCGGGAGCTTACATCCCAATACATAATCCTTAATACGATTGATAATAGCTGCAATAGCCGGAGGATTCGTACCACTATCCAATGCTTTATTCTGTTCCCACGTTTTAGCAATTAAACAACCGAAATCGGCAAAGCTACCTCGTTGTATGGCTTCTGCCATATCCAAAGCATGCAATTTCATTTCGTTCAGAATGTTTAAATGAGCAGAAGAGTTCAGGAACATGCCTGCCACAATCTCGGCTAAGATGCCTTTCGCTGTGCGGGTTACCCCTGTATAGTAAAGTAAATGGCACGGTTTAAACTCCGGATTCACAAACAGATGGTTCGGAAGCCATCTTACCTGAATATCCTGAGAAAATCCGGAATCACTCTGCAACAACTTTACGCCATGCAAAGTACCACCATATTGATCTTGCCAACCGCCTCCGGTAGTCAATAATTGCTCCAAGACTAAGGTATATCTGCAAATATCTTCCTTGCTCCAACATAATCCGCAAAAATCATTGATAGCTCCCAATACCGTAGATGCCAGGATAGAGCTTGTGCCCAACCCGGAACCGGCAGGAATAGCCGCCAGTAATGTTATTTCCAGACCGGAGCCAAACGCTTTCAACTGTTCTTCCAAAGTACTGTATGACTTGCCCGAAAAAGCAGGGGCAAACCCGGCAAGTGATAATGCTGCTTTAGGAATGGAAAACGCAGAGCCTACCTTTTTATAATCCTGCAATTCCTCGTAATTCGTAATAACCTCCACGGCACCCATATCTATGGAACGCAGCACAATTCGATATTCCTTGCAAGGTTTAACATATACCTGCAAAGGAGGTTGACCATTTAACTCAATAGCCAGATTCACCACATTACCACCTGTATATAAGGAGTAAGGAGGTGTATCCGTCCACCCTCCGGCAAAGTCGATACGCACAGGGCTCCTACCCCATACTATCTGATCATTGTACACACTTAACACCGGGATATTTTTCTTACCGGAGATTTCTTCTATCAAGCTCTCGCTTAATAAGTCGAAGGCAGCCTGTTCTTCCTGTTTGCAGTTCGCACCTTTATTTTTCAGTACTTGCGCACGAAGCATCCGGTTATGGATACACAGCATAGAAGAAGCATCTTCCGGCAAAACAGCCGGTGCCTCTAAGCCTAAACGAACATACTCCGAAGCAGCATTTGCCAAATCGAGTTGGTAAAAAACACTCTTTTCATAGTTATCGGCTAACAACTTCCAGTTTTCTTTGCCAAATACTTCCCGTTGTTGATAAAGCCTTTCCAGGTTGGCATACGCAGAAATATCATCTGCCGACAAACGACGCGCCTGTAGCCATATTTCTTTTCCGGCAGTTGAATCGTCACCGGATATCATCCATTGTAAAACAGTTCCCATCTCTTCCACCGAATGAACAACCGGGAAGATTGGCGCGGATTGAATATCTTTAGATTCCGTTTCACTCCACATCGTTTTATCTATGTTGCGACGCTTCATCCACTCTGGGAAAGGTATTCCCATGAATAGTGTATCTTCTGCATGCAAATGCCCTCTGAAAGCATCGTCCATGCCATAAGGACGAACTACCCACCCCTTTTCATCCAACGGAACAATATCTACACAAACACTATCCGGGATTTCGATATTCCAATCATTGGCAGGAATACCGGTAAAGATGTGGTTCTTAGCTATCTTCCACGATTTACCGATAAAGCTGTTTTCAATCCAAAGGTTTTCGTTCTCAGGCTTTAAGCTTATTTCCGTACAGGCATTCTGCACAAACATAGCCGGGTTAGGTTTTACCTTCCGGTGCATAATCTTTTGCTGATCGAATACCTTATTTTGTATATTCAGGGTAGAAGAAATCAATTCTTTGCTTGTACCATAATGATAAAACTCGCCTCCCGGAAGCGGAAGTATGGTCACAGTAAGCCCATTTACTTCTTCATCTTTAATAATCGGGTTATTACCTAATGCCAACCCAAAATCGGAATACAAATCATAATAAGAGATTTCGCCCTGCTCATTATAAGATCTTTTCATCAGTAAGTTAACGGCTTTGTCGCTAAGCATCCAAATACCAATATCCATTAAGAAGAAATGCGTCTTTGTTAATGATTCCAGTTTTTCCAACGAAGGCTTTTGCAGCATAAAATCAAGTTGGTCGGGCTGCTTCCTGTCCGACACATAAATGCCGTGCCGGGTAGCCAATGACGGATCTACCCAAAGACCGTAGCACACCACATCTGCTTCCGGGATAGGCTGTAAAGGAGCTTCCGACCGGATGTACACATCTCCGCTAACAATTAACGTACGTAACGAAGCGGGTGCCTGATTCATAATCTTTTCATATAGAGGAATTTGCAAGGAAAGCAAATTCTGCCCTAAATGCTGCCCCCTCTCCCATCGGAATACCGGTATGGGAGTAAGTACCTTGCCCGACGGTGCATAAGCCGGAAGCCGTCTGCTCTGACCACCTGCATGTAGCAGTATCCGCTTCTCGCTCGCAAGCCAGGATTCCATCGATTCCGTTGTACCGGAGTGCTCATAGCAATCTTTAAGCAGCCACGTTGTGCCACCTCCCGAACCTAATTTTTTCCCGATCGGGTCGGAGGTGCAAAACCATTCCCGGGAATCCTTACTCTCTAAATCGTAGAAATACTCTACCAAATTGGGGGGAAGAGATAATAATCGTTTCATTCATTAGCATATTTATCGCAAAAATACATTATTTAAGCATATAAACAGGTGCTAATAGAAATAAAAGCCAAAAGAATGAACTAAAACAGTAGATACTTGTTTCTTAATCAATGTATTCAATGTTTGATTTAAACTAATTATAAATACTTACTTATCATTTAACTTAAACAATTTATTAATTATGGGAATTCTTTGGTCAATTATCATCGGTATACTGGCAGGAGCCATAGCCGGATGGATTATGAAAGGAAGCGGATTCGGGATTTTAATTAACCTGGTTGTCGGCTTAGTTGGTGGAGTGTTAGGTGGCTGGATCTATGGCCTTTTAGGCTTGGGAACAAGTAGCATCCTGGGTTCATTAGTTATGTCTGTGGTAGGTGCTATTGTTCTATTGTGGATACTTTCTCTCTTTAAGAAAAAGTAGATAAAAACGATTCACTATGATAATACTATTAGCTGCTGCCATCTTGGGAATGGTAGCCGGACACTTTGTCCGAAAAATACAGAACATAAACTAAGAAACCATTTCTAATCTAACCTATTTTACATATAAGCGAGCCGTCGAAACATCTCATCACTGAGACCTTTCGCCGGCTCGCACCCTTTAAACACCTTCAAACAAAAAAGATATGCCTTCCTTAATACTAACTAACCCTTATAAACGGAAGGCACCTTTTTATTACTTTCTGGCTTCGGCTATATAGCCAAAAGCCTCTTTACATTTCGCAACAATCCATGCCCAGTCTTTGGCAGCCACAATATCGGCAGGGAAAAGATTAGATCCCATACCTACACATGTTACTCCGGCTTTGATCCAAGCAGTCAGGTTTTCTTTGGTTGGTTCTACTCCACCTGTCACCATAAGCATAGACCATGGCATAGGAGCTTTTACATTCTTCACAAACGAAGGTCCTCCTACATTTCCGGCAGGGAACACTTTGCAAAGGTCGCAACCTACTTCCTGAGCAAATCCGATTTCCGATACAGAACCACAACCTGGGGTATAAGGTATCAGACGACGGTTACAAACCTTAGCAATCTCCGGATTAAATAACGGACCTACAATAAAGTTCGCTCCCAACTGAATATACATAGCCGCTGTAGCAGGATCTACAACAGAGCCAATACCCAAAATCATTTCGGGACATTCTTTTGCAGCCCATTTTACTAATTCTGCAAAAACTTCTTGTGCAAAGTCTCCACGATTAGTGAATTCGAATGCACGTACACCACCATCATAGCAGGCTTTTACTACATTCTTTGCTACTTCTGCATCTTTATGGTAGAATACGGGAACCATTCCGGTGCTTGCCATAGCATTGAGCACCTGTATTTTATTAAATTTTGCCATTATATTTTAAGTTTTACCACAGAGTACACGGAGGACACAGAGTTAAATTTGAAAAATAGAAACAGTTTCTAAAAACTCTGTGTTCTCTGCGTCCTCTGTGGTGAATAATAATTTATTTAGCGTGAAACACGACCACTTCCGTCACCTTTCATAAGGTTTTCTACCTCAGCAACAGTAACCAAGTTAAAGTCACCATAGATTGTATGTTTCAGGCAAGAAGCAGCTACTGCAAATTCAAGTGCTTTCTGATCATCGTTTGGATAAGAAATCAAACCATAGATAAGTCCACCCATGAAAGAGTCGCCACCACCTACGCGGTCAACGATGTGTGTGATATCATATCTTTTAGAAATTTTCAACGAACCTTCTGAGTAAAGAACACCACCCCAAGTGTTGTGGTTAGCATTGATAGCACCACGCAAAGTGATAATCATTTTCTTGCAACGTGGGAACTTCTTCATCATTTGAGTACAAACAGATTCAAACTCAGCAGAATTTACTTCACCACCTGTAGCAGTTACATCAAATCCTTCCGGTTTAATTCCGAATACTTTTTCGCAGTCTTCTTCATTACCCAAAATGATATCACAACCTTCTACTAAAGCAGGCATTACCTCGTCGGCAGTTTTGCCATACTTCCACAGGTTTTTGCGGTAATTCAAGTCGCATGATACGGTTACTCCCATTTCGTTGGCTACCTTAATAGCTTCTAAGCAAGCATCAGCAGCACCTTGTGATAAGGCAGGAGTAATACCGGTCCAGTGGAACCATTGAGCATCTTTCAATACTTCTCTCCAGTTAATCATTCCCGGTTCGATAGTTGAGATTGAAGAATGAGCACGGTCATATACTACTTTAGAAGCACGGGCCACAGCACCTGTTTCAAGGAAATAGATACCCACACGTTCACCACCAAAGATAATTTCGTTGGTACCCACGCTATGAGAGCGAAGATCCATTAAACAAGACTCTGCAATGTCATTTTTCGGAAGACGAGTCACAAACTCAGTCTCTAAACCATAGTTTGCCAATGATACAGCTACATTTGCTTCTCCACCGCCAAAAGTTGCAGTAAATTCTTTAGCTTGAGAGAATCTCAGATTTCCGGGAGTAGCTAAACGCAGCATAATCTCTCCAAAAGTAACGACTTTCTTACCCATAATTTTTAATTTTAGTCTTATAGTTATTAATAATGTTAAGTTTCAAATTCACCTCTCGTGTGCGCACACAAAGATACAATAATTTTCTATATTACAAAAATTGTGATATATTTGTATCGGAAATAACTAAAATTATTGTTGAGGTATAAATGTTATCTACCGAATTTAAATGAATAAACTACCCGAAAGAATTAGAATTAAAGATATTGCCCGACTCGCCGACGTATCGGTAGGTACAGTAGATCGTGTAATTCATGGCAGAAGTGGCGTATCCGAAGCCAGCAAAAAGAAAGTGGAAGAAATTCTAAAGCAACTGGATTACCACCCAAACATGTATGCCAGTGCTTTAGCATCCAATAAAAAATATAATTTTGCCTGCTTGTTACCTTTACATATTGAAGGAGAATACTGGACCGCCATAGAACAAGGTATTAAAGAAGCATTGGTCGATTATTCGGACTTTCATATCTCTGCCCAGATTACTTATTATGACCCTTACGACTATCATTCTTTCGTAACCGAAAGCAACCATATATTAGAAGGAGAACCGGACGGAGTACTAATGGCCCCCACTGCTCCTAAATATACCAAGATATTTGCAGCTTCATTAACAGAACGCTCTATACCTTATATATATATAGACTCTAATATTAAAGATGCTCCTCCCCTCGCCTTTTTCGGACAATACTCTCACCAAAGCGGTTATTTTGCTGCCCGTATGCTAACAATGTTAGCCGGAGATAAAGACGAAATTGTAATTTTCCGTAAGATCAATGATGGTATTGTAGGATCAAACCAGCAGGAAAACAGAGAAATTGGGTTTAAGGAATTTATGCAAAAACATAATCCTTCCTGCAAGATCATGGAACTCAATCTACCGGCTAAGCAACCGGACGAGGATTATAAATTACTGGATGAATTCTTCCGGGCGCACCCGACGGTATGCAACGGAATCACTTTCAACTCAAAAGTATATACCATTGGCGAATATCTTTTGGACAGAAACATTCAGCACTTTAATTTAATAGGATATGATTTACTGGACAGGAATGTAAACTGCCTGAAAAAAGGAAGTGTATCTTTCCTGATAGCTCAGCAACCGGAAGTTCAAGGATTCAATGGCATTAAAGCGTTATGCGACCAACTCATTTTTAAGAAAGAGGTGGAAACGATTAATTATATGCCCATTGATTTATTAACTAAAGAAAATATCGATTTTTATTTAAGAATACATTAACAACATTATATCATGAAAACTAAGTATCTGCAAATTAATCCGGCCGACAACGTAGCTGTAGCTATTGTAAACCTTCCAGCCGGAGAGAAATTCACTATCAACGAAATAGAAATCACGCTAAACAAAGACATACCTGCCGGGCATAAATTTGCCTTGAAAGACTTTACAGAAGGTGAAGATGTTATCAAATACGGTTATCCGATCGGGCATGCCACAATGGCTAAAAAGAAAGGCGACTGGATGAACGAGAATAACATCAAGACCAATCTGGCCGGACTACTGGATTATACGTATCAACCCACCAATGTATCTCTGGACATTCCTCAGGAGAATCTTACTTTCAAAGGATATCGCCGTAGCAATGGAGAGGTAGGTATTCGTAATGAGGTATGGATTATCCCAACCGTAGGCTGTGTAAACGGTATCTGCCAACAATTAGCCGAAGGACTACGCAAAGAAACCAACGGCAAAGGTGTAGATGCCATTGTAGCTTATCCTCATAACTACGGATGCTCTCAGTTGGGAGACGACCACGAGAATACCAAGAAGATTTTGCGTGATATGGTGCTTCACCCCAACGCCGGAGCTGTTTTAGTAATAGGATTGGGATGCGAGAATAATCAACCTGATGTATTCCGCGAATTTCTGGGAGATTACAACCAAGATCGTGTATCGTTTATGGTAACTCAAAAGGTTGGCGACGAATACGAAGAAGGAATGAAACTCTTGCGCGATCTTTATGCCAAAGCAAGTAAAGATATACGTACGGATGTGCCTCTTAGTGAGCTTCGCGTAGGATTGAAATGCGGAGGTTCCGACGGTTTCTCCGGTATCACTGCCAATCCGCTATTAGGGGTATTCTCCGACTACCTTATAGCTCAGGGTGGAACCAGCGTACTAACCGAAGTTCCTGAAATGTTCGGTGCCGAAACTATTTTAATGAACCGTTGTAAAGACGAAGGTTTATTTGATCAAACCGTACACCTTATCAACGACTTTAAAGAATACTTCCTTTCTCATGGGGAACCTGTAGGCGAAAACCCATCACCGGGAAACAAAGCCGGAGGTATCTCTACTCTGGAAGAAAAAGCATTAGGCTGTACACAGAAATGTGGTAAAAGCTATGTATCTGGAGTATTACCATACGGAGAGCGTCTGAAAGTTAAAGGATTAAGTTTGCTTTCTGCTCCGGGAAATGACTTGGTGGCTTCTACCGCACTTGCCTCATGCGGATGTCATATTGTATTGTTTACCACAGGACGCGGAACTCCTTTCGGTACTTTCGTTCCCACCATGAAGATATCAACCAACACTGCTTTGGCTACCAATAAGCCCGGATGGATCGACTTCAATGCCGGAGTGATTGTAGATGGAGAATCTATTGATAAAACCTGCGAACGGTTCACCGAATACATTATCCGTGTGGCAAGTGGCGAATTGGTAAACAATGAAAAGAAGGGGTATCGCGAAATTGCTATCTTCAAAACAGGAGTAACGTTATAAGAAATCGAAATAGCAAACATTATATATATGAATAAGTTCTATGCTCTTCTACTTTCCGTTGTTCTACTTTCCTGCGGCAATAAAGAAAGCAAAAATAAATCCGTCGAATGTAATCCTGAGAAAAAGGAATATTCTCAGGAATACATAGACAGTCTTGATGCCGAGAGGGAAGCAAGATGGATGAAAGAAAAAATAGAAAGTAATAAAAGACACGGAATATACAGAGCCATCGACACTGCCTATTTCGGAAAAATTCAAATAATTATTGATAGCGTTGTAGTCAAAAAAATGGATACAGATCCGGATCGTTCCGCATCCTACAGACTAAGCGAAATAACAAACGACAGATTGATGGGAGGCGAAAGAAAGACTTACGACATATACATGTTGATAACAAACACTTCCGAAACCCAAACGTTGCCTTTGCCCTTTATTTTTCCGGATTTAACAGCAGCGGAAGTACGAATGAACACCAGCTCGGATGGAATTTCGCTGTCGTGGGGAAGCCGCTTTTTTTTCAATACCAAAACAAAGAAGCTCCAGAAAGACTATGACCTTCGTCCCGGAAAAAGCCTACGCGGATTTTATCATGTTATAAGCAGAAAGGGCAAAGAAATAGTAGTAAAGTATGGAGATGCCGATGAAGAAGATAACGACATACCGAAAGGGTACGAAAACAAGGAGATAGTAATTGACCTGAGCAGCATGACAAAAACTGAGGCAAACAGTGACTAATTAAAAATTAATCCTTATCTTTGCGCCGCTATTACGAGATAGTAGCATAATTCAAATCATTAATTAAAACAATTATTTAAAGAATGGCAACTAAAATCAGATTGCAAAGACACGGACGCAAAAGCTATGCGTTCTATTCAATTGTGATTGCAGACAGCAGAGCACCACGTGATGGTAAATTTACAGAAAAGATTGGTACTTACAACCCTAACACCAATCCTGCTACCGTAGATTTGAATTTCGAACGTGCATTGAAATGGGTTCTTAACGGAGCTCAACCTACTGACACTGTTCGCAATATCCTTTCTCGCGAAGGCGTTTATATGAAGAAACACCTCCTTGGTGGTGTAGCTAAAGGCGCATTTGGCGAAGCAGAAGCAGAAGCTAAATTCGAAGCTTGGAAAAAAGATAAGCAAGCAGGTCTTGCAAATCTGAAAGCTAAAGAAGAAGAAGCTAAGAAAGCAGATGCTAAAGCACGTTTAGAAGCTGAAAAGAAAGTAAACGAAGCTAAAGCAAAAGCTATAGCAGAAAAGAAAGCTGCTGAATTAGCTGCTAACGCTCCGGCAGAAGAAGCACCAGCGGAAGAAACTCCTGCTGCAGAAGAAGCTCCTGCTGAATAAAAAGAAAAAATTTTGCTCATTACAATAATGAGATGAAAGGGAAATCCTCTTAGGCATAACGTCTAAGAGGATTTTTTGCATACTATTGCTTTCATTTCTTTATATTATATTGAACCGCAGAGTTACGCAGATTAACGCAGAGTTCTTAGTTTTCCTGCGGCACCGTAACTAAAAAACTCTGTGTTAATCTGCGTAACTCTGCGGTTCAAAAAAACAACAAGAGATAATACAAACTAATTTTATCATCAAATTATTTGGTTATAAAATAGTAAAAACCCCACATAGGTATAAGTTATCTTACAGTTATTTTGTAAGTTTGTAACGTTATTACCAAAGATAGAAGAATGAAAACCAAAAGCTTACTATACGTTATTACCTGTTTGTTATTGATTTCTTGCGGAGAAGATCGACGTCCGGAATATGCTGCACGAAAAGCTGCTGATATATGGATTGAAGAAACCATGCGGCAAAATTATTACTGGTGTGACGAAATAAAAACACCGAATAAAGGTTTTAACTATTTCACAGAAGCTTCTGCATTCTACAAATCATTGTTATCAAGTAAAGATAGAAATTACTCCACCATAGTAGTTAACAAGAAGGAAGCTACAAGAAGTCTCAGCGAATTAGAAAGAAGTTATGGCTTTGAGTATGAGATGTCAACAAACCCAAAAGACAGATCTTCGGTGGCTCGTATTCTATACATTATGAAAAATTCTCCGGCTGCTAATGCTGGCTTAAAACGCGGAGATATCATTCTTAAAGTAAATGGCGAGAGAATTACATCCAGCAATCAGGAGAAACTATTAGATGGAAGCCCAAAAGAACTGAACATTGGTTTTTTCGATAAAAAGGTAGACAGCATAGTACCCTACAAAGAAGCCATAAATATAGAAGCTGCCCGTACAGTTATTGATGCTCCGATACATTACAGCCAGGTTTTTGATATAAACGGATCGAAAGTAGGCTATTTGGTATATAATCGTTTCGATTCGGATTATAACGATCAACTGCTTACATTAGCCAGAGATTTTAAAAACAAAGGCATCAATCAATTTATCTTAGACCTGCGATATAATACAGGAGGTGATTTTGACAACGCACGGCTATTGAGTTCTATCCTGGCACCATCCGACAAGCTTGGTGAGCCATTAGGATACAAAGAATTTAATAATAAAACCAATCCTCAAAAGCAGGAGTTTATGTTCATCTCTGATATTACTGATGCCAACTTAAACTTAAAGACACTCTACATTCTTACCACAAGAAAAACATCCGGAGAATCGGAATTAGTGGCTAATTGCTTGTCGCCTTATATGGATAAAATTATTATCGTAGGAAACACCACTGCCGGCAAAGATGTGGGTTCCTCCGAATCTTTTCATTATTCAGATGATTTGGTAGATTTAACTCTGCACCCTATTACATACAAAATATACAATAAGGATGAAGCAGATTATTCAAATGGTATCTCTCCGGTATCATACAATAGAATAGTTGAATCTGATAGCATTAAAATGGCTTTGAAACCTTTTGGTGATCCCGAAGAATTATTATTGAAAGTAGCTTTGGGAAATATTGATGGAACTTATCCCCCTAAAGAAACCGAAAAAGAAAAGGAGTAAGAATAAAGCAATCAATACTCAGCTTGTCTTTTTGTAGATATGGTTGACTCTTTAACGACTCAACCAATGAAAGAAAAGAAGTCCAACGATGCTCACGCTTTTCATTTTCGGATTCGTGAGAT